>JBDZVR010000015.1:0-65547 GCA_040255785.1 Sphingomonadales bacterium | reverse complement strand
CGGGATTAGCTTAACTTCGCCGCCAACCTGTCCAAGAAGGCGGGACCACCTCAGGAGGTCTCGTGCTCCGTTCCTGATCGTAGCACCAACCGGCCTGCTCGGCACGTGGCAGGCCGAGATAGAGAAGCACCTTCAAGATCCCCGGCTTGGCCCGCTTGTGCCTGCGTTCGGTGGAAATCTGAAGTTACTGAGGGAGGAAGACACTCTTCGCGCTCGGGACATCGAAACGGGGAAGGCTTCGCTCGATGCCGCAAATTGGCGCGATGCCGGGGTGGTGCTCACCACCTACGAAACTCTACGGGATTATCACTTCAGCTTCGCTCGAACCCGCTTTGGATTGATCATCTATGATGAAATCCAAAAGCTGAAGAATCCGGCCAGCCAGATGACGCGCGCCGCCAAGGCGCTCAACGCCGAGTTCACGCTCGGTATGACGGGCACTCCCGTCGAGAACCGGCTGCAGGACCTGTGGTCGATTATGGATATCATCGCTCCCGGCCTCCTCGGCGCGAGCAGGGACTTTGAGAAGAAGCATCCTGCCGATGACCGCGAGGCGCTAGCACGCCTCAAGTCGCAATTGATGGATCCTAGCGCCGGACGGCCATCCTACGTGCTCCGGCGCCTCAAGTCAGATGCGCTTGAAGGGATGCCCGCGAAACATGTGCATGCGCTCGAAGCGGAGATGCCGCCGGTCCAAGCGGCAGCTTATCATGATCTCGTCGTGCGCGCAGCGGCAGCGAGCACTGCCGGAACCCTCGGCAAGGGCGGCATGCTCAGCATCCTTGCCAACATGCGAGGCGTCTCGCTCCATCCCACAGATCCGCGCGAAGCCGGCGAAGACCTGGACACGTATGCGAAGGACTCGGCGCGCCTGTCGCAAACGCTGGCGATATTGGAGCGAGTTGCGCAGGCGAGAGAGAAGGCATTGGTCTTCGTTGAAGATCTTGCGATGCAGGAGCGGCTCGCAGGGCTGATACAACAGAAATTCGCGCTGCCGGTGCGGCCCTCGCGGATAAACGGCGCAGTGCCGGGCCTGAAACGACAGGCACTTGTTGAGGCGTTCCAGTCCCGCCCGGGATGCTTTGATGTGATGATCCTGTCACCGCGGGCAGGTGGTGTTGGCCTCACCCTCACAGCGGCAAACCACGTGATCCATCTTTCTCGCTGGTGGAACCCTGCCGTCGAGGATCAGGCGACCGATCGCGTCTTCCGCATCGGCCAGACCAGAGATGTGCACGTCTATCTGCCGATGGCAGTCCACCCGGATCCTGCCATAAGGTCGTCGAGCTTCGATCTAAGGCTTAACGCGCTAATCGAACGGAAGCGGAAGCTGACGCGCGACCTGTTTTTCCCGCCCGACGCGAGTGAGAGCGAACTGGGTGAGCTGTTCCGGGAAGTATCTCTCGAAAGCGACGCCCATTCCGAACCCTCGGCGGCCCAAAGCCACGCTAATGACGAAGCAATCACTCGGACAGCGGATCGCTCGCCGGTTATACCTGACACAGGGCTTGGCCGGACGAGCGGAAGCGAACCCGCTAACGCTGTTGCAACCCCGGGAACTGGCGGACAAACACAACGCCCCACGTTGAGGCTTCCGCGGCCCGTCGCGGAAGCTCGCGTAAAGATTTGGCGAACAGCCCCCGGAGAGGCGCGTCCTACGAACGAGATCCTCGCGCTGTTCGACCACAGACACATCGTGCAAGTCACGATCCGGGACCCTTACGCAATTGCCACGAATGCAGCGCGTCGGTCCCAGATCCGATTTCTTCGTGAGTTGAAGGATCGGGCGAACGCGCTTGAAAGCGTCATGATCGAATATGCACCAGAGGCCGACGGCGATCAGGACGAGATGACGTGCAGGAGGGATTTCGGTTCAAGCTTCGCGAGCGCGTTCCCCGGAGCGGCTCCCAAGCTGATCCTCGCACGCCGCAGCAAGCGGTCACGCGACGACGATTTCCATGACAGGTTCGTAGAGATCGACGTGCGGCATGCAGCGGGAGCCACCAAACGGCACGAGCTTACGATCGGTCGCGGAATTGAGGCGCTCTACAACGAGCGCCGACAATGTACAGTCACCTATGTCCCCCCTGGAGTTCTCTAAACGGGCGCCGCAGAAGGCGGATGACCGAGTTGCGCGCGGGGCGCGGGTATACCCATTTTCCCGAAAATTGCATCGGACGAAATCGTGCCCTGTCATCCGCGCGAGAGCTCGAGAACACCCTATATTGAGGCATTGCCTGCGTTTGAGTGATAGATTGCGCATTCGTGATGTAGTTCTACGCTCTATGAGAAGGTCCGCAACGGCCGTTAACACCCTTTCCCAATAGCAGGAGACGTTTCAAACGGCTTTCGTCAGCCTAGGTCGTGGACTCATAAGCACGTGTCCATAGGCGGGTACAGGCGAGTAGGACGGAGGCGAGGAAGTTTCTTGCGAGTTTGGCGAAGCGGGTGGCGATTGCGCGGAAGTGTTTGAGCTTTGAGAAGAAGCGTTCGACGAGGTTGCGTTGGCGGTAGAGGTGGCGATCGACCGAACGCTGGACCTTGCGGCCTGACTGGGTGGGGATGTGCGCCTCACCGCCCCTGCTGCGGACCAGATCGATGATGGCCCGGGCGTCATAGCCGCGCGGCTTGTTCGGCAACAGCGGCTCAATCACCCGCCACTCCGCCTCAGACAGATCGTACCTCGCCACCCCAAGACCCCTTTCGGCAGCCTTGAATCAACCTTCCTTCCCCAACTCAAGAATTATGGGTACAGAACCTAGCCCCCGCCGAGGCCGCGTTCACGGATAGGGCATCACCAAGGTGCCGTCGGGGGCGGCGGTGAAGGTGGTCTGCGCCGGATAGGCGAAGCGGATGCCCAGCTCGGCGAACTTGCGCAGCATCGCCAGCATGATCGCGGCGCGGGTGTTGATGAAGTCCTCGCCGCTCGCGCTCTCGATGTGGAAGATCAGCTCGTAGTCGATCGACGAGGGCGAGAACTGATAGGGCTGGCAATGGTCGAACGTCGCCAGCGGCTGCGCCTCGATGATCTCCTTCGCCTCCAGCCCGATCCGCGCGAGCAGCTCGGGCGGGGTCTGGTAGACGATCCCGAAATTCATCAGGACGCGCCGCCGCTCGAGCCGCGCCCAGTTCTGGATCTGCTGGTCGAGCAGCCTGGCATTGGCGATCACGATCTCCTCGCCGCCGACCGAGACGAGCCGGGTCGTCTTCAGCCCGATCGCGCTGACCGTCCCGGTCGTGGCGCCGAAGGTGATCGTCTCGCCGCGGCGGAAGGGCTTGTCGAACAGGATGGCGAGCGCGGCGAAGAGATCGGCGAAGATGCTCTGCGCGGCGAGGCCGATGGCGATGCCGCCGATGCCCAGGCCGGCGATCAGGCCGGTGACGTTGACGCCGAGATTGTCGAGGATGACGACGAGCGCGATCGCGAACAGCGCCACCGTGACCAGCAGCCGGATGATCCCGATCGCCGAGCCGAGGCTGCGCTGGTCCTCGCCGACGCGGTGCTCGACATAACCGAGCACCAGCTCGCGCGTCCACAGCGCCGCCTGCAGCGCCGCGGCGATGACGAACAGGGTCTGGATGACGCCGAGCAGGGTCGGCGGGGTGCGGGCATATTCGGCGACGAGGATCGCCGAGACCATGACGATGAAGAAGGTGCGGGTGCGCGCGAGCACGCGGGCGAAGGTCCGCCGCCAGACATGGTCGCCCGCCCTGCCGCGCGCGATCAGGTGGCAGCCGAGGGTGCGCAGCCCGAACAGCAACAGCGCGATCGCGACGGCGATCGTGACCGAAAGGGAGATGCCGACGCTGTTGCCGGTGATCCAGCTCCAGGTGTCGCGCGCCAGCGACGTCACCTGGACGTCGAGATCGTGGGGCAGCCCCGCTTGCGTGCGCGCGCCGACGCTCATCCGCCCTCCTTAGCGGCGGCCGGGCCGGGCCGCCAGTTCAAGCCGCGCCCTCGAGAAAGGCGAGCAGCCCCCGTTCGGCGCGGCTCAGGTGGCGCGTCGCGCGCGGCAGCGGCGGCAGCGTGTCGCCAGCCTTCGCCCTGGCCAGCTCGATCAGCGCCGGATGAACATAGGACTTGCGCGCGATCGCCGGCGTGTTGCCGAGCGCCTCGGCGACCGGGGCGAGCATCGCCTTCAGCCCCTTCGCCCGCGTCGCCAGCGCCGCATAGGCGATCGCGCTCGCGCCCCAGGTGCGAAAGTCCTTCGCGGTGAAATCGCCGCCGGAGGCCGCGCGGATATAGGCGTTGACCTCGGCCGAGCCGACCGGGCGGGCGTCGCCCGCCGCATCGACATATTCGAACAGGCGCGCGCCCGGCAGCGCCCGCGTCTTCGCCAGCACGCGTGCCAGCCGGCGGTCGCTCACCGCAACGACGTGGGTGATGCCGTGCTTCCCGGCGAAGCGGATGGTGGCCGTGCCCCGATCGATCCGCACGTGCCGGCGAAGCAGGGTGGTCGCGCCGAAGCTCCGGTTCTCGCGCGCATAGCCCTCGTTGCCGATGCGCATGCAGGTCTCGTCGATCAGCCGCACGACCGCGGCGGTCACCGTCTCCGGCGAGGTCGGCTTGCCGTCGAGATCGGCGGCGACCCGCCGGCGCAGCCGGGCCAGCGCGCGGCCGAAGGCGACGAGCCGGCGATATTTCCGCCGCTCGCGCCGCTCGGTGAAGCGGGGGTGGTAGCGATATTGCTTGCGGCCCCGCTCGTCATGGCCGATCGCCTGGATGTGCCCCTCGGGATCGGGGCAGAACCAGCAGTCGCGATAGGCGGGCGGCAGCCCGATGGCGTTGAGCCGGTCGATCTCGTCGCGGTCGGTGATGCGCGCGCCGTCGGTGCCGAAATACTGCCAGCCGCGGCCGCAGCGGCGGCGCGTGATGCCGGGCCTGGCGTCGTCGGAACGGCGGATCGTCGCTGGCGGCGTCTTGCGTTTCGGCACGGCGGGACAATGCCCGGCCCGCCCGCTTCGTTCCGGGATCGGGCGGCGGCGCCTTCGCGCGCGCCCGCCGCATCGGGCGCGCGAGGCGCGGCGTGGGCCTGTGCCGGGGGGGGGCGAGGATCGGGGGACTCAGGGCGCGGCCGGCGCCGATGCCGCGAATGGCCGCCGCCGCGCCGCCCGCTCGCGGCTCCGCAGCCAGTTGTCGAAGCCCATCTGGACGCCGATGACCAGCCAGCCGAACGGCTGGAAGGCGGTCTGCACGAACACGCCGCCGAGCAGGTAGATCAGGTGGAAATGCTGGAGCGCGGTCGCCAGCGGCGAGGCCCAGGGCAGGTCCTCGCGCCGGGCGTAGCGGCGGCGCAGCACCTCCATCCGCGCGAGCCCGATCAGGTGGATGACGAGGAAGATGGCAAGGCCGGGCCAGCCCTGCTCGCCGAGCATCTCGAAATAGGAGCTGTGCCAGGCGCGGCCGGCATCCTCGACGGTGCGCGAATCGATCTGTTCGACGGCGCCCACCGCGCGGGCATCGGTGAGGTTCACCGCGACGCGGTTCTGGCGATAGGCGCCGAAGCCGCCGCCGAACGGATGATCCTTCACATAATCGAGCGTCCAGCCCCAGACCGCGAGGCGCGTGCTCGCCGACTGGTCGGCCCGGTAGCTCTCGATCGTCTGCATCCGCTCGGCGAAGCTGCTCGGCAGGAAGGGGATGGCGGCAAGGCCGAGCGTGCCGGCCGCGGCGACATAGAGGAAGCGCCGCTTCACGTCGCGCAGCATGAGCAGGCCGAGCAGCGCGATGCACACCAGGCCCGTGCGCGCCTCGGTGCCGACCGGGATCAGCAGGCAGGCGAAGATCAGCGCCGCGCCGAACATCTTCACCCGCCAGTCGCGCGGGAAGATCGTGCCGTGGCGCATCAGCCAGAGGATGATCGGGATCAGCGCGATCGCGACGGTCGAGATGATCGAGCTTTCGTAGAGCCCGCTATTATTGTCCACCAGCAGGTTCAGCACGCCATAGCCGCCGCCCGAGAGCACCGTCTTGATCCCGCCGGTGATGATGATCGAGGCCGCGGACAGGGTGAGGAACAGCAGGGTCGCCTCGATCCTGAGGCGCGTGCGCAGCGTGAACGGAAGGAAGATCGCGAACGCCACCGCCTTCCAGGCCCAATCCCACTTGATCGCCGCATCGAGCGGGAAATCCGCGTGCTGCGTGGTGAACCAGGCATAAGCGAGCATCAGCGCCATCAGCCATTGCCGCGCGGTGACGCGCAGGCCCTCCTTGCGGTCGAGCAGCAGCCAGCCGCCCATCGCGAGGGCGGCGAGGATCAGCGACAGCGGCACCCGGTTCAGCAGGAACCAGGACAGGCGCTGCGGCGAGACCGTGTCGGCGTAGATATAGGCGAGCGTGAACAGGAACGGCCGCCGGCAGGCGAGCGCCAGCAGCGCGAACAGGAAGCCGAGCAGGGCGAGGTCACGCATCGCGCTTCAGCCAGCCGCCGCGCGGCGTCGCGTCGGCGTCATCCTCGTCGAGGTCGGGCCGCGCGATCAGCCGCCAGGCCGCGAGCAGCAGCAGCCCGTGGCTCAGCAGGAGTGCGAAATTGTCGATCATGCTCGCCCTCCGTCCTCGCCGCGCCGTTCCCCCGGCTGATAGGCGCGCGCGGTTGACGCGGCGTTAAGCCTGGCGGGCTAGGGCGGCGCCATGGCCGGGCTGTTTCTCGTCTCCACGCGCGATGGCGAATTCGCGGCGTCCGCCATGGCGCGCGCGCGGCGGCAGTTTGCGCGGCACGGCTTTGCGCGGACGAGCGAGCACGACCTGCCCGGCTGGCGGCTGCTCCACGCGCCCTACATGCTGGGCGGGCCCGAGACGCTGCTCGCGCGCGGCGACGATCTCGTCGCGCTCGCCGGCACGCTGAGCTGCGACGGCAGGTTCGGGCGGCCGGCGCTGGAGGCGCTGCTCGAGATGGAGGCGCCGGACTGGAGCCGGATCGCCGGCCAGTTCGTCGCGCTGGTGCGGCGCGGCGGGAAGCTGCGTCTCTTCACCGACTATTTCGGCGCCTTCCAGCTCTTCCACGATGCCGCGCCGCGCGTCTTCTCCACGTCCCTGCTCGCCGCCGTCGAGGCGCTGCCGCGCGTGTCCTTCGATCCGCAGGGCGTCTACGAATTCGCGTTCAACGTCGTGCCGATCGGCGACGACACCGTCTTCGCCGAGCTGAAGACGCTGGGACCGGACCGGATCGCGACGCTCGGTCCGGAGGGCGCGCGCTTCGACGCGATCGCCAAGCCGCTCCCGGACGGGCCGCGACCGCTTGCCGCGACGGCGCGGATCGCCGCGCATCGCGAGCGGCTGCTCGCCGCGGTGCGCCCCGCCGCCCAGGCGTTCGGCGCGCGCATCTTCTGCCCGCTCTCGGGCGGGCTCGATTCGCGGCTGGCGCTGGCCGCGCTCAGGGCATGCGGCGTGATGCCGCGCCTCTACGTCTATGGCGACGCCAGCAGCGCCGACGTGCGGATCGGGCGCGCGATCGCGGCCGGCGAGGGGGCGCCGATCGACTGGCTCGACAAGGAGGCCTGGCGTGTGCTGCCGCCCGATGCCTTCCCCGAGCAGGTCGAGGCCAATTTCCATGCCTACGATGGCCTGCCCAATTATGGCGAGCTGTTCGAAAATGGCGCCAACGCCCATGCGCGGCTGAAGCGCCACGAGGGCGGCGCCGCCTCGATCTCGGGCGGCTGCGGCGAAGTCTATCGAAACTTCTTCTTCCTGCCGGACCGGCGCCTCTCCGCCGCCGCGGTCGCGCGCGCCTTCTTCGCCCGCTATGCCAGGGGCGACGTGACGGCGGCGTTCGACGAGCGCGCCTTCCTGCGCGCGATCGAGGACAAGATCCTCGCCGCGCTCGGCCGGCCGGGCTTTCGCGGGCGGTTGCCGCGCGGGCTGATCGAGCAGATCTATCCGCGCCTGCGCTGCCGCGCCCTGTTCGGCCGCGAGATCAGCCTGGAGGCGCGGGTCGGGCCGTACCTCATGCCCTTCCTCGATCACCATGTCGCCGCCGAGGCGATGACGCTGCCGCTCGCGCTCAAGAATGCGGGGCGCTTCGAGGCGGCGCTGCTCGCCGCGCTCGACCCCCGGCTCGCGGCCTATCCGTCCGCTTATGGCCACGATTTCACCGGGCCGCCCGGCGCCGCGCACCGCCGCGCCGAGCTGCTCACGCGCATTCGCCCGATCGCGCTGCGCCAGCGCAGCTATGCGTTGCGCCGCCGGCTCGGACCGGTCGCCGACGAACATGGCGGGCTGCTTTCGCCCGATTACATGTCACGGGTGGTCGATCCGGCCTTTCCCGCGATGCGCCGCTTCTTCCGGCCCGAGCGGATCAACGACAGCTCGCTCCTGCGCCGCATCGCCAACCTCGAATATCTGGCGGCGAGGCTGGGCGGGAAGCTGGCGGATTGAATCAGTGCCGCGCCAGTTGCGCGATGCCCGGCGCGAGATCGTTGCCGCGGATCACGAGCGGATCGTCGGTCCACGTGCCGACGAAGCTGGTGCGCCAGCGAAAGCCCGGCGCGAGCGCGGCGCTGTTGTCCTCGATCGCGAGCCCGGCCGAGGAGCGTTCGGCGCCTTCGGCCGCGACCGCGATCAGCGTGCCGTAATTCTCCTTGCCCGTGCCTTGGACGAACATGTTGCCGGCGATCCGCCCGGTCGCGCCGTTGGGCAGGTCGATCATATAGTTGGTGTCGCGGCCCTGGCTGTCGTCGAAGCTGGAATCGCGCAGCTCGATCCGCGCCGCGCGGCTCTTGACATAATGGCCGCCGGTGCCGCGCTCGAACCGCGAGGCGGTGACGATCAGCGCGCCGTAATCGCCGACGTAGAGCGCATGCGCGCCATTGCCGTCGGGATGGCGGCCGAGGCCGGAGAAGGTCGAATGGTCGATGCGGATCGTCCCCCGGGGATCGGCGGCGGAAAGGATGCCGCACTGGCCGTCGCGGAACATCGTCTCGGCCACGTCGAGGTCGCCCCGCTCGATGCGGATGCCGGCGCCGTTGCCGTCGGGGACGCGGATATTCTGGAAGACGAGCCCTTCCACTCGCGCGCTGCGCCCGCGCAGCACCAGCGCCGCCTTGCCCTCGCAGGCAACGCCGTCGAAGATCGCGCGGCCCGGCTCGGCGGCGACGAAGGCGATCCGTCCCGCCTCCTGCACTGCGCACTCGGCATAGCGGCCGGGCGCGATGCGGATCGTCCCGGCGCCATCGCCGATCGCGGCGACGGCGTCCTGCAAGTGCGCGTAGCCGCGCCCCGTCTCGACCACGGTGAAGGCGCCCCCGCCCCGCGCGCCGAGCGGCGCAGCGAGGAAGAGGGCGAGGAGGACGCCAAGTCGCTTCATCGCGCATCGCGATAGCCGATCGCGCGCGGCGCCGCAGCCCGGTTGACCTCGCCTTAAGCTTGGCGTGCCAAAGCGGCACGCCATGCGAGTCCTTCATATCCTTGACCACAGCCTGCCGATGCACAGCGGCTACAGCTTCCGCACCCGCGCGATCGTGAAGGCGCAACAGGCGATCGGCTGGGAGGCGCTGTGCCTCACCAGCGCGCGCCACACCGCGCCCGGGCCGGACGTGGAGGAGATAGACGGCATCGCCTTTCACCGCACGCCATCGCCGCCGCGCCTGCCCTCGCCATTTGGCGAGTGGCGCGAGATCGGCGCGCTGCGCCGCCGGCTCGAAACGCTGGTCCGGGCGTGGCGGCCGGATCTGCTCCACGCCCATTCGCCGGTGCTCACCGCGCTTGCGGCCGGGCCGGTCGCGCGGCGGCATCGGCTGCCGCTGGTCTATGAGATCCGCGCCTTCTGGGAGGACGCGGCGGTCGGCAATGGCGAGGATCGGGAGGGCTCGCCGCGCTACCGGGCGACGCGCTGGCTGGAGACGCGCGCGGTGCGCCGGGCGGATGCGGTGGCGGTGATCTGCGAAGGTCTGCGCGGCGATCTGGTCGCGCGCGGGATCGACGCGGAAAAGCTGTTCGTCTCGCCCAATGGCGTGGACATGGGCCTGTTCGGCGCGCCCGCCGCGCCCGACGCCGCACTCGCGCGCTCGCTCGGGCTGGAGGACGCCGACGTGGTCGGCTTCATCGGCTCCTTCTACGATTACGAGGGGCTGGACGATCTCATCGCGGCGATGCCGCGCCTGATCGAGCGGCGGCCGAGGGCGTGCCTGCTGCTCGTCGGCGGCGGGCCGATGGAAGCGGCGCTGAAGGCGCGCGCGGCGAGCTCGCCAGCGGCGGCGCGCATCCATTTCGTCGGCCGGGTGCCGCACCGGCAGGTCGAGCGCTATTATGCGCTGGTCGACGTGCTCGCCTATCCGCGCAAGGCGATGCGGCTCACCGAGCTGGTGACGCCGCTGAAGCCGCTCGAGGCGATGGCGCAGATGAAGCTGGTCGCCGCCTCCGATGTCGGTGGGCATCGCGAGCTGATCGAGGACGGCGTGACCGGCACCCTGTTCGCGCCGAGCGACCCGGAGGCGATCGCGAGCGCCCTCGCCGGCCTGTTCGACGATCGGCCGAGGTGGGAGGCGCGGCGGGCGCGGGCCCGGGAATTCGTCATGCGCGAACGTAACTGGTCGTCAAACATTTCGCGTTATCGTCCTGTCTACCAAAGACTTACCGGCAAGGCTTGATGATGGCGTCGCGGCCCTTCGCATCCTCCGCTCCCTACGGGCTGATCGATTTCGCCGTGCCCGCGCTCGCCGGCTTCGCCGTCGTCTTCACCGCCTTCGCGGCGCCGGTCGACCTGCTCGAAGGAGCGGTCGCGGCGAGCGGCCTGCCGAGCCTGATTGCCGGCGCGGCGCCGCCGCTGGGGGGCAAGGCCCGCATCCTGCTCGGCCTCGGCGGCGGCGCGGCGGTGTTCGCGCTCGCCTTCGCGCTGCTGCGCCTGATCGACCGGCTCACCGCCCGGCCGCCGCGCGCCGTGCCGGTGCTGGTGGAGGAGCCCGCGCCGCGCGTGCGCCGCCGCGACTTCCATCCCGACGCGCCGCCGCGGCCACCCGTTTCGGCGATCCGCGAGTTCGGCGAACCGGCTCCGCCCCGCGCCCCGCGCGCCGCGTCCGGCGACCGGCCGATCGCGACCATCGTCGGGGAGGAGGCGATGCCGGCACCGCAGCCCGCGTCCGCGCCCGCCGCGGAACAGGCGTCCGAGCCGGCGCCCGCCGCCAGCCCGTCGCGCGCGGACTCGCTCGCCGACCTCATGGCCCGCCTCGAACGGGGCCTCGTTCGCCGCGCCGCCGCGCGTCGCCCGGCCGCGCCCAGGGCCGCGCCGCAAGTCTTCCCCGATCGTTCCGACGACCGCCTCGCCAGCGCGATCGAGAGCCTCCAGCGCCTCGCCGCCGCCCGGCGGGGGTAACGGCCCGCCGCAGCAAAATCGCCTTCTCCACGGAGGGAGAGGAACAGCTCCCCCCGAGGGAGAGGGAAAGGGGCGGACCATCCGGCGCCCGGCGCGGCGGCGCCTCACCCGGCCCGCCATTCCTCTCCCGAGGAAAGCCGCGACTTGAATGTCGATCCGGCCTAGTCGCCCTCGATCGTCAGGATTTCGAGCTCGAGCGCGCCGCCCCTGGCCCGCTCGTCGATGATCGCGACGTCGGCGACGATATGTCCCGCAAGGGTGAATTCGTGTTCGGGCAGCGCGCCGAGCGCGGCGTCGTCGATCGGCCCGCCGGCGAGGATCAGCCGGTGGCGCGCGCCGGTGAAGGTGATGCTGGCCCAGGGCCGGCTGGTCGCCTCGATCGGTCCGTCGAAGCCGGCGAGCGCGGCGCGGACGGCGCGGACCAGCCGGTCGCCGACCGGGCGGCTCATCGCGCGGCCTCCCGGCCGGCCGGACGGCGGGCGATCCACGCGCCGATCCGCGCCTCGGTTTCCGGGCGCGGCGTGCGCCCCTTGCGCAGATCGAAGACGAAACGCGGGTCGCCCATCGCCTCGCGGCCGAATCTCGCGGGCGCGATTCCGGTGGCGCGCAGATAGGCTTCGATCTGCCGGAGCAGGGTCATCGGCGTCTCTCCCGAATCAGTGTTCACTTAACGTTCAAGTGATCCAAGGAAAAATCCTACTTGTCTAGGATAATTCCTATCGCTATGGAGGAAAGATGGACGAGGCCGAGGCCAGGGCCGCGTTGCAGCGGCTGATCGAGGAGCGCGGGGAGGATTATGCCGGCCTCTCGCGGCTGATCGGCCGCAACCCCGCCTATGTGCAGCAATATATCAAGCGTGGCTCCCCGCGCCGCCTCGGCGAGCGCGAGCGGCGGCTGCTCGCCCGCTATTTCGGCGTCGACGAGGCGGCGCTCGGCGGGCCTGCGCCCGCGCCGCCGGCCGCGAGCCTCGTCCCGGTGCCGCGCCTCGATGCCGCCGCGGCGGCGGGCGCCGGCGCCTTCGACGCCAGCGAGCGGGCCGAGGCGCATATCGCCTTCGAGGGCGCCTGGCTGCGCCGGCTCGCGCGTGGCGCGGTCGACCAGCTCTCGATCATCCGCGTCGCCGGCGATTCGATGGCGCCGACGCTTGCCGACGGCGACGACATCCTCGTCGATCGCGGCGACGGCGCCGATCGGCTGCGCGACGGCATCTACGTGCTGCGCGCGGACGGCGCGCTGGTCGTGAAGCGCTGCGCGGTCAATCCGGCGACCGGCGCGGTCGCGATCCGCAGCGACAATCCCGCCTGGCCGGCCTGGGGCGAAGTCGATCTGGCCAGCATCGACATTGTCGGCCGGGTCGTCTGGAAGGGCGGGAAAGTGCGCTGAATCGGCCTTGAATCCGCCAAGTCGCGCACGAAATAGCCGCCAAGGGGGCCTTTGGTTGCGGAGGTCCAGGCGTGGCGACGAAGCCCTTGCTTGCCGTTCCCGAGCCGATCTACCGGATCGGCAAGAAGATGCGCCATCGTGTCAGCGCGATCGTCGCCCGCTCGTCGCGGGTGGGCGACCGGCCGGTGTTCGACCCGACCCGGTTCGGCTGGATCGCCGAGCTCGAGGCGCGCGCGCCGGCGATCCGGCGCGAGCTCGAGGCGGTGCTCGCCTATCGCGAGGCGATCCCGCCGCTCGCCTCGATCTCCCCGGACCATCGCCGGATCGCGCCCCCGGGCACGTGGAAGTCCTTCTTTCTCCACGGCTACGGCTACAAGGTTGAGGAGAATTGCGCCCGCTGCCCGGTCACGAGCGCCGCGGTGGAACGCATTCCCGGCCTCAACAGCGCCTTCTTCTCGATCCTCGAGCCCGGCGCGCATATCCCGCGCCACCGCGGCGTCACCAAGGCGATCCTCACCGCCCATCTCGGCCTGATCGTGCCCGAGCCGCGCGAGCAATGCCGGATGGCGGTGGAGCAGGAAACGCTGCTGTGGGAGGAAGGCCGGACGCTCGTCTTCGACGACACCTTCCATCACGAGGTGTGGAACGACACCAACGGGCTGCGCGCCGTGCTGCTGATCCAGTTCCGCCGGCCGGTCGGCCTGATGGGGAAGCTCGCCGGCGAGGCCTTCCTGTTCGGCGTGCGCCATTCCCACTTCGTGCAGGACGCGCGCGCGCAAATCGGGAGCTGGGAAGCGGCAATGCGCCGCTTCGAGAAGGACGGGGCAGGCTAGGCCGGATCGGCATCCGGCGGGAAGTCACTCTTCCCACCGGGCCGTGGGCCTGCCGCGCTGGCCTGCCGCCGCCGCTTGGGTTCCGCCGGGGCATCGCGAGCACGTGCGCCGCGCGTCGCGCAGGGTCCTGGCCAGGGCCGAATCGCGCCCTTCTCGCCGGCCGGAAACATGGTTAAGCTGCGCCCCTCGCTCGCGCGCGAGGAGAGCGAAGGACAGGCCTATGCTGCCGAGAGCCAGCCACAGCGCGACTCCGCTCGCCCGCAAGCTGTCGTTGAAGAACGGCCTGCGCGTCTGGTGGGACGAAATGCCCTCGCCGGTGCGCGCGGAGATCGAGCGAAGCGGCTATCGCCTGCAGCACCTGATCTGGCCCGAGCCGCCGGTCGACGCCGCCCATGTCTTCGTCACCTCGCGCGCCGAGCTCGAGCCGCTGGTCCGCAAGCTGCGCGCGGCGCTCGCGCCGGAGGGCTTCATCTGGGTGAGCTGGCCAAGGGGCGCCCCGGGCGTCGAGACCGACCTCAGCGAGGACGTGATCCGCGAGGTCGCGCTGCCGCTCGGGCTGGTCGATACCAGGGCCTGCGCCGTCGCCACGACATGGTCGGGCCTCAAGCTCGTCATCCGCAAGGAGCTGCGCGAAGCGCGCCACGCGCCGCCATGACCGACGAGAGAACTATTGCGAGTAGTTCGCATTATCGCTAAAGCCGATCGCCATGATCGTGTGCGTCTGCAATGCGATTCGGGAGAGCGAGGTTCGCGCGGCGGCGCGCGCCGGCGCCACCTGCCCGACCAGCGCCTATCGCTCCTGCGGCTGCAAGCCCCGCTGCGGCCAGTGCTTCCCCTTCGCGCGCCAGGTCATCGAGACGGAGCGGGCCGGCTGATCCGCGCCGGGCACATGCGAGTCAATCGCGTGCCGGCGGCGCCGCGCGAACATGAGACTGATTAGCAGTCTCTCTCGATTTTTCGCTGATTTCCGCCATTTTTCCGGTGCCCATTTCGGCATCCGTTCGTTATCATGGCGCCTGGTTCCATCAGTATCCCGGAGGCGGCCATGAAGGGCGACGCGCGCGTCATCGAGCTCCTGAACGAAACGCTCAGGAACGAGCTCACGGCGATCAATCAATATTGGCTGCACTACCGGATGCTCGACAATTGGGGCGTAACGCGCCTCGCCGAATATGAGCGCCACGAATCGATCGACGAGATGAAGCATGCCGATGCACTCGCCGAGCGCATCCTCTTCCTCGACGGCCTGCCCAATTTCCAGATGCTCGGGCGGCTGCGCGTCGGCGAGACGGTGGAGGAGATTCTCAACGCCGATCTCGAGCTCGAGCGCGAGGCGCGCGAGCAGCTGCGCGGCGCGATCGCCCATTGCGAGGAAGCACGCGACTATGTGAGCCGCGAGCTCTTCGAGCGCATCCTCGAAAGCGAGGAGGCGCATATCGACTTCCTCGAAACCCAGTTCGAGATGATCGAGCGGATGGGCCTGGCAAACTATATCCAGCTCCAGTCGAAGCCGGCGCAGGACTGAGGCCGGCGCGGGAGGGGAACCATGCGGGCCGGTGCCCGCTTGTTCATCCCGCCGTCGGCGTGACGCTTGCGGGCCGGCGCCGAACGATCGAAGGAGGCTCGAATGAACCTGTCCTTTCCGCCGCCGCGCGCCGCCGCCATCGCCGCCGGCGCGCTTCTGCTCGCGCTCGGCGCGCCGGCCGCCGCGCAGAATGTCGATATCCGCCCGGACGGCATCCAGGTCGGCTTTCCGGGCGCCGATTGCTCGGTCTATTATGATCGCGACGGGCGCTTTCGCGGCGCGCGGCCGGGCTGCGGCTCCGCCCATATCCGGCGCGCCAACGCCGCCGTCGCGCAGCGGGTGCGGCCGAACTATCGGCCCGGCCCGGGCGGCGCGGTCGGCGACGCGCCGCGCGTCTTCCTCGCCCGCAACGGCGCCGGCCAGGTCGTCTATCCGCGCAGCCGCTGCACCGTGCGCTACGCCGCCGACGGCCGCCAGCTCGCCGGCCCGCGCGCCTGCACCCGCCGCCAGCTCAGGACCGCAGATCGCCTGTTCCGGCTGGAACGGGCGCGGCGCGGCTTGCGCTAGCACCAGCCGATGAGCGAGGGGGCGGCCGCCGCTCCGCCGGGCGCGCGGATCGTGGCGCTGGACATCGTCCGCGGCGTCGCGGTGATGGGCATATTGGCGATGAACATCGTCGGCTTCGCGCTGCCCGACGCGGCCTATGTCAATCCGCTCGCCGCGGGCCATGAAGGGCCGGCCGACACCCTTTCCTGGCTGGTTTCCTTCATCCTGGTGGACGGCAAGATGCGGGGGCTCTTTTCCGTCCTGTTCGGCGCCTCGATGCTGCTCGTCATCGATCGCGCCGAAGCGTCCGGGGAGCCGGCGGCGAGCGTCCACTTCCGGCGGATGGGCTGGCTGCTGCTGTTCGGCCTGCTCCACCTCTACCTGGTCTGGTACGGCGATATCCTCTCGCTCTACGCGCCGATCGGGATGCTCGCCTTCCTGTTTCGGCGGGCGCCGACGCGGCTGCTGCTGCTCGCCGCCGCCACCCTGCTGTCGCTCCAGCTGATGCTGTTCATCGGCATCGCCGCGAGCGCGGCGCAGGCCGGCGCCGCCGTCGCCGCGGATCGCGCCGATGCCGACACGCTGGCGCTGTGGGACGACCTGCGCCAGGGCTTCGGGCGCTACACGCCCGACGAGCTTTCCGCCGCGCTCGCCCTCCATCGCGGCTCCTGGTGGGGCATCGTCGCCGCCAATTTCGCGACCAACGCCTTCCTGCCGCTCAACATGCTGTTCTTCCTGGGGGCGGAGACGCTCGCCTACATGCTGCTCGGCATGGCCGCGCTGCGCAGCGGCTTCCTGACCGGCGGCTGGAGCGGGCGCGCCTATGCGCGCGTGGTCATCGGCGGCCTCGCGATCGGGCTGCCCGCCTATGGCGCGCTCGCCTGGTGGTGCCTCGATGCGGGCTTCGCGGTGCCGGTCCTGGTCGCCGCCTACCTGCCGGCCACCGTTCCGCTCCGCCCGCCGATGATCGCCGCCGCCGCCGCGCTCGCCATCCTCGCGACCCGGCGGGGCGGCTGGCTGACCGGACGGATCGCCGCCGCCGGCCGCGCCGCCTTCACCAATTATCTCGGCGCCAGCCTGGTGATGACCGCCATTTTCGACGGCTGGGGCCTGGGCCTGTTCGGGCATGTCCGTCGGGTCGAATTGTGGCTGTTCGTGATCGGCGCCTGGGCGCTGATGCTGCTCTGGTCCCGGCCCTGGCTCGATCGCTTCCGCTACGGCCCGTTCGAGTGGCTGTGGCGCAGCCTCGCGCGCTGGTCGCCCCAGCCGATGCGCCGGCGCCCCGCGCCGGCCTGAAGGTTCACAGTCGGCCGAATTCCTGGTTGCTCGTCGCCCGGCCGAAGGTGCGTCGCCGCGTCGCCAGCGGATTGGTCTCCTTCTCGAGCCTGGCGACCGTCTCGGCGTAGGTCGGGCGCAGCCGCGCGACCTGCGGCAGGATGTGGCTCGGGAAGAGCTGCGATTCGAGCGCGCTGCGCGCCGCGAACTCGATCTCCTCGGCGAGCCGGGCGAGCAACTCGGCGCCGAACTGGCGCGCCTCGGACTTGATCGTGTGCGCCGGGATGACGAGCGCCGCGGTGTCCTCGCGGTGCATCGCCGCCTCGATCTTCGCGACCGATTTCTCGCCATCCTCGCGAAAATAGCCGAGGATGCGCACCAGGTTGGCGCCAAGCTCGGCGCGGATCTGCGCGAATATGGTCCAGTCGATGAGCGGGGCGTCGTCCACGATCCACACAATCCCTGCCTTTTGCCAGCCATTTAGCCCCGCCGGGTAAACAGCGGGTTGACGCCCAGCCGGATCGGACAGCGCGCGCCGACGCTAGGCTCAGGACCTATGAGCGAGGCGCAGTGGAGCCGGATCGCGCCGATGCTGCCGGGCAAGGCGACCGATCCGGGACGAACAGCGGCCGATAACCGGCTGTTTATAAACGGTGTTCTGTGGGTGCTGCGCTCAGGTGCGCGCTGGTCGGACCTGCCCGAGCGCCATGGCAAGTACAAGAGTGTCCACAAACGCTTCACCCCGAACCGGGGGTTAGTTCAATTCAATTTAGAAGATCACGAAGCTTTTCGAGCGGAAGCGGACCATCGATCCAACCTTCCATCGCAGCCTTATACTTCGGAAGCATCGTCCGATATCGCGAAAGCGTCGCACGGCTATGGCTGTTCATCGGATGATCCTTAAACTCGGTCCAACGGCCAAGATCGTTGATGAGCGTGTGGGCAACCCCGTAATGCCGATCGTTGTTGCCATCGAAGCCGCTGAACTTCGTATGATGGAATTTCGCGGCTTCCTCGGCTTCCTCGCCTTCGAGTTCCCTGATCGAGTATTCGATGAAGGACCACATATCGAGAATATCGCAAGTTTCCTTGATAACGTCCTCGGGCGGTTCCTCACCCTCGAAGATACCCGGATACTGCCACGTAAGCGCCCATTCGTCGCGATTGAACACCAGGCGCTTTTACCAATGCCGGATCAATCTCCCGGTTGAGCCCCATTTCCTCCATCACTTCGGCAAGCATCACAACGATCAGCCGTTCGCCATCGGTCAACTTCATCAAATCCTCCCTGTTGGATTTGGGCAAGATGGGATCGGTTCGCCGGATTTCCAACGCTCGCGATTGATCGCAATCGCCGCACCCGGCATAAGGATCAAATGGCGAACACGACGGACAATGCCTGTGCCTTCCTCGATAGCCTTGAACGGCGCGACCTCTCGATGCTGTTACGGCATTGCCAAGCATCGGTCGAACAACTGGAAACCGCGCTCGACTGGTTCACCGATCTTGAAGACGAAGCGATCATTGTCCGCGCCCCCGTGCCAATCGCCGAAGCGCTAACGTCGCTTCCGCCGCAGGATCGTAAGAGGATCGCTGAAGCGGTCGCGAGCAATCAGCAAGTCAGCAAACAACACGAAGATATTCGCGTCGAAACGCTAGATGCGCCTGAAGTGGCGGGCGCAGTCGCGTTGTTATCCGAACTCATCATTCACCGCGCGATGATGGTTGCCGTCGCGACGGGCGGGCCGCGAATTCAGGACGTTGACGACTATTATCGGGCGCGCGAGGCACGCATTCGCCGCAGCCTGCCCGAAGACGTCACCTATGAAAACCCGCACCCCGATCTGTGGGCATTGTATCGCCATTGGAGCGCAGAACTCCCGCAATACAAGGATCGGCGCTTCTACGTTCGCCAGCTATTCGGCCCGGCGATCGACGCCATAGCGAAACGATCGTCGCTGCCATCCGAGCCGCGCGAGGCAACGGGATGGGAGCGCGTTGACCGCACTTTGTCGAAGGCGCGAACCCAACTCCAAACCGCATCAGCCGAAGAAGACTGCCAAGCGATCGGGCTGCTATGCCGCGAAGTCATCATATCGCTGGCGCAGGCCGTCTATGATCCCCGCATTCACGAATCGCTTGATGGCGTGAAGCCGAGCGCGACCGATGCCAATCGGATGCTTGAAGCCTACATCGCACATGCATTCCCCGGCGAAAGCTTCAAGGAAGTCCGTGCCCACGCCCGAGCATCGCTAGCACTGGCGCTGAACCTTCAGCATCGCCGAACCGCAACCCGGCAACTTGCCGCACTTTGCGTCGAAGCGACCGCATCAACGACCGCAGTTGTGTCGATCATCGCCCGATCGGACGCAAACTGAAGGCGGACATTATGGCGGACAGAACCGCCGTCCTGCGGCTAAGTCATTGATTCTGTGGAGGAAGTGGCGGAGGGAAAGGACTCTTCGACAAACTCGCTCGAAGTATGCCCCACATCGCGCCAGCACGTCCTCGTATTCGTAGGTGAATCTTCGCCACCGCAAAACTTCTCTGTTAAAGACAAAGCACCGCAGCGCCCAGGTTCCGACACTCTCGTCAGTATTATCTTGATAGTGTTTTCCGGTCACGCCTTCGTCGTGTCGCAGTCAAACTGGCCTGAGCGAAAGGAAACGGAAATGAAGGCAGTGCACATGAACCAAATGGAGTTGGCCGCGCGCTGGCGGATCAGCCCTCGTACTCTTGAGCGGTGGCGGTGGATTGGGGACGGGCCACGCTTCGTCAAACTCGGCGGCCGGGTCGTCTACCGCTTGTGTGACATCGAGGAATACGAGCAGGCGATGATCCGGTCCAGCACCTCCGGCCCTGGCCAGGCTCAGCAAGCGGGCGCGTGACCATAGCTCCAAGATGGCGGCCGGCCGAGGCGCCGCCGCCATCCCCGCCCTCTCCCTTGCTTGCAGACGCTACCAATTTCGATTGAACCCACACCGCTTCTCAGATAACTTGATCGAAAATCCAGAAACTGGGCTCGCCCAGTTGCGGGACGGATCATGTCACTGGGAGTGCATGGTGGGAACAGAGAAGGCTGATCTTCGGTGGGGCGTCGAGCGACGGCTCGAATTCATCGAGTTCCGCCTGTTTTGGGAGGGGCATGTGAATCGGGGCGATCTGATGGAAGCGTTCGGCGTGTCGGTGAACCAGGCGTCCACCGACCTGAACCGCTACATCGGCATGGCTCCGGACAACATGGTCTACGACAAGAGCGCCCGAACCTACATCCGAGGCAGCAAGTTTGACCCCCTGTTTTTGAAGCCGGACGCCAGCCGTTACCTCTCCCAGCTTCGTTCTGTCGCCGACGGCATCCTCGATCGTGCTGACGCCTGGATCGGCCAGTTTCCGTCCTACGACTCCGCGCCAACGCCAGTGCGGGGCGTCAACGCCAAGACCCTGCGTTCGGTGGTCGCCGCAATCCGCCGATCAGAAGCCATCGAGGTCAAGTATCAGTCGCTGTCCCGGCCGGAGCCGCGCTGGCGCTGGATTGCGCCACACGCGATCGGGTTCGACGGTTTCCGCTGGCACACACGGGCCTTCTGTCTCACCGACCAGAGCTTCAAGGACTTCCTTCTCTCGCGGATCATCGAAACCCGTAACACCAAGCCGAGCGAGATCAGCGCTGAAGGGGATGCCGACTGGAACGAGCATGTCACTTTGGAGATCGGACCGCATCCTGAACTGTCTGAGACGCAGCAAAAGGTCATCGCGCTCGATTACGGAATGCGCAGCGGAAGGGCCACGATCCCGGTCCGCAAGGCGCTTCTCTACTACGCGCTGAAGCGGCTAGGTCTCGACACCGACCCATCTGCCCGCCGGCCGCAAGACCAGCAGATCGTACTCTTAAACAAAAGCGCGATCGGCCAAATGCGCCCCCTGCCCACGTCGGGTTCTGACCATGGTTAGAACCCTAGAATTCCAGCCGGGGGGCGTGATCAATTGATTACTGAATACCACGCAAAGCTATTTGCACTCGAGCTCAGTAAGCGGCACTCAGTTGCTGATGCCGAAAAGCTGACTGGTGCTCTCTTGGACGCGCAAGTGGACCTGAACCCGCATCAGGTGGAAGCCGCCCTTTTTGCATTCAAATCACCGCTGTCAAAGGGTGCCATTCTTGCTGACGAGGTAGGGCTTGGAAAAACGATTGAAGCCGGACTCGTGCTCGCCCAAAAATGGACCGAAGGCCGCCGCCGTATCCTCGTCATTACTCCGGCAAATCTGCGTAAGCAGTGGTCGCAGGAAATCGAAGAAAAGTTCTTTCTGCCAACCCTGATCTTAGAGGCAAAGAACTACAATAAATTGGCCAAAGATGGTGCGCGGCGCCCATTCGAACAGAAGAAGCTCGTTATCTGCTCGTTCCAGTTCGCCGCGCGACATGCCGACGAGCTGATGGTCATCCCGTGGGATCTGGTGGTCATCGACGAAGCTCACCGGCTTAGAAACGTCTATAGGCCCGACAACCGGATCGGCCGAGCACTGAAGGGCGCGCTTGCAAATGTTCCGAAGGTACTCCTGACGGCGACCCCGCTTCAGAACTCACTGATGGAGTTGTACGGTCTCGTCAGCCTGATCGATGACTACACATTCGGCGATGTGAAGAGCTTTCGAGCGCAATATGCGCGTTTGACCGGTGACGGCCAGTATGAAGAGTTGAAGCATCGCCTTCAGCCGGTTTGCCACCGTACTCTGCGCCGACAGGTGTTGGAATACATCCGCTACACCAACCGGATACCCATCACCCAGGAGTTCGTTCCAAGCGAGGCGGAGCAGTCGCTCTACGACATGGTGTCGGAATACCTTCGGCGACCGTCTCTGCAGGCACTGCCGTCTAGCCAGCGGACGCTGATGACCCTCATCATGCGCAAGCTGCTGGCTTCTTCCACGTTCGCAATTGCGGGCGCCCTCGACTCCCTAGCCCGGAAGCTGGAACGCCAGCTCAAGGATGACACGAACCTTCGGGAGAAGCTCGAAGAGGAAATCGCCGAGGACTACGAGGAATTCGAGGAGGTCGCAGACGAGTGGGGACAGGACGGCGCCGAACCGGAGCTTCTATCCGCCGATGACATTGCCGCAATTGAGCAGGAGATCGCCGACCTGCGGGCGTTCCGCGATCTTGCGGTATCGATATCGGAAAATGCAAAGGGTCAGGCGCTATTGCAGGCGCTTCGCGCAGGCTTCGCCAAGGCGGCTGAACTTGGCAGCGCCGAGAAGGCGATCATCTTCACCGAGTCGCGTCGCACGCAGGAGTATCTCCTACGGCTGCTTTCGGAGAACGGGTACGCCGACAAGCTTGTGCTTTTCAACGGATCCAACTCCGACGCCCAATCGAAGATAATCTATGAAGAGTGGGTAGAGCGCCACAAAGGCACCGACCGCGTGACCGGCTCGCGTACCGCCGACATGCGTGCCGCACTGGTGGAGCATTTCCGCGAACACGCGTCAATCATGATCGCAACCGAAGCCGCGGCCGAAGGCATCAACCTGCAATTCTGCTCCATCGTCGTGAACTACGACCTACCGTGGAACCCGCAGCGAATTGAGCAACGGATCGGGCGCTGCCACCGGTATGGCCAGCTTTACGACGTGGTCGTGATTAACTTCCTCAACAAGAACAACGCGGCCGATCAGCGCGTCTACGAGCTGTTGGCCGAGAAGTTTCAGCTGTTCTCCGGCGTGTTCGGCGCTTCGGATGAGGTGCTCGGAGCCGTTGAGTCTGGCGTCGAATTCGAGAAGCGCATCGTCACCATCTACCAAAATTGTCGATCCACGGATGAGATCGAGACGGAGTTCGAGCGTCTACGCGCAGAGATGGACGAGAACATCAATGCCGCCATGGAGGATACGCGTCGGAAGCTGCTGGAGAACTTCGATGCTGAGGTCCATGACCGCCTAAAGTTCAATCTGGACAAGAGCAGAGAGTATATCGGGCGCTATGAGAGAATGTTGTGGGCCGTTACCCAGCATGAGCTGCGGCAGCACGCCAACTTCGATGATGAATACCTCACCTTCACCTTGAACCGCGCGCCCGACGGTTTGGACGTCCCGACCGGGGGCTACGGTATCGCCAAGAATGGCCTAAGCGAGCACAGATACCGCTTGGGGCACCCGCTTGCACAGCACGTGATTGCCAAGGCACGCGAGCGCAATCTGAACGGTGCAGCCCTCGTGTTCGATTATTCAGGATGGCCAGCCAAGGCGGTCAACATCGAGCCGTTGGTGGGGCAGTCAGGTATCCTCGCCGCACGATGTCTCAGCTTCTCCGGATTTGACGAGCAGGACCACATCCTGCTCGCAGCCAGGACGGATGATGGGCGCGATATCGACCCTGACATTGTTCGACGCCTGTTCGAGATGCCATGCCGACAAGCCGATGGCGAGATCGGGCATGATCGGGCGCTGCTGGATCCAATACTGGCGCAACGCGAACAGGACGTCATCGAGGCGCTGAAGCGGCAGAACGCCCAGTGGTTTTCCGAGGAAAGTCGGAAGCTGGAAAAATGGGCCGAGGACAAGGTGTTTGCCGCCGAAAAGGAATTGCAGGACGCGAAGGCGCGGATCCTTGAGCTCAAGCGCGAGGCGCGATCGGCCGAATCTCCCGAACAGCAGCATCGCATCCAGACGCAGATCCAGGAGCTGGAAAAGTCCAAGCGCCGGCTGCGCCAGCGAATCTTTGAGGTGGAGGACGAGATCATCGAGGAACGAGATCAGATGATCGCCGACCTGGAAGCCCGTCTTAAACAAGACATCAGCAAACAAGAGCTCTTCACCGTCCGCTGGGCGGTCGTGTGAGCCAACAGAACGCAGGAGAATCCCGTCACATGCCGAACGTCGAGAAACAACGAGATCGCCTGATCAGCCTGCTGAAGGAGCTGTTCCAGCTCGACCAGCCGGACCTGGACTTCGGCTTTTATCGCATCATGCATGCGAAGGCGGGCCAGGTGACCAAGTTTCTCGAAAAGGACCTGCTGAGCATCATCCGGGATGCATTCGGCGAGGCGGATGGCGCCCGGGTCGAGCAAGCGAAAGCTGCCTACGAGGCCGCGCGCAAGCAGGCCGAGGAATTCGGCGCACCCGATCCGGATGCCGCTCCGAAAGTGAAGGAAGCCAAGGCGGCCTGGGATGCGGCCAAGGACAGCGGCAGCAACGAAGGCGACGTCTACGATCACCTCTACCGCTTCTTCGAGCGCTATTACGACAACGGCGACTTCATGAGCCGCCGCTATTTCGCGCGCGAGACGGACGGCAAGGCGGCACCCTATGCTGTCCCCTATGACGGGCGCGAGGTCTATCTGCACTGGGCCAACCGTGACCAGTACTACATCAAGACGTCCGAGTACCTGACCAACTTCACCTTCGATCCGACGCAGGCGAAGGAGTTCCAGGCGCATCACGGCGCGCTGGTCGAGCAGAAGCCCCTCAAAGTCCACTGCCGGATCGTCTCGGCGTCCGAGGGCGAGCACAACAACGTCAAGGCGTCCGAACAGACCGAACGCTACTTCATCATCCACGAGCCCGAGCCGGTGAAGATCGAGACGGGCGACACCGGCGAGCCGGAGCTGGTGATCCAGTTCCAGTACCGCCCGGACCCCGAAAAGACCGGCCAGGAAGGTACCTGGCGCAAGAAGCGCCTCGCCGAGGCGGCGGACATGGTGAAGGCGCTGCTGCCCAAGCTGGACGGCGCGGACGACTATGTGACCGCGCTGATGACCCCGGCACCGACCGAGGCCGAGAAGGACCGGACGCTGCTGGAGAAGTACCTGGCCCAGTACACCGCCCGGAACACGATGGACTACTTCATTCACAAGGATCTGGGCGGGTTCCTGCGGCGCGAGCTGGACTTTTACATCAAGAACGAGGTCATGCGGCTCGACGACATCGAGTCCGCCGACGCGCCGCGGGTGGAAGCATACCTAGCCAAGGTCAAGGTGCTGCGCCGCATCGCGCATTATCTGATCGACTTCCTCGCCCAGCTCGAGGACTTCCAGAAGCGGCTATGGCTGAAGAAGAAGTTCGTCGTCGATACCCAATATTGCATCACGCTCGACCGTATCCCGGAGGAATTCTATCCGGAGATCGCGGCCAACGAGGCGCAGCGTGAGGCCTGGGTACGATTGTACGCAATCGACGATCTCGACAATTACAGCGCCCCCCTGACGGTATCGTTCTTGAGGGACAACCCTACCTTGCTCGTCGACACAGGCCTCTTTACTCAAGCTTTTCGCGATCGAATGATATCAGAAGTAGAAGGCCTTGATGAAATAACCGGCGGGCTGCTGGTCCACTCCGAAAACTTCCAGGCCATCAACGCTCTAGCATGCAAGGTAGAGAAATCAGCTAAGTGCGTGTACATCGATCCACCCTACAACGCGGCAACTAGCGAAATTCTCTACAAGAACGCGTATAAGCATGCCAGCTGGATCACTTTGATGCGAGACCGCATCATTGCGGCCCAAAAGATCATGTCCGACGACGGATCGATGGTAATCGCGATCGACGAGAACGAGGTAGAGCGCCTAGGCTTGCTGATCGACGAAGCCTTTCCTGGCTACAAGCGGACATGTGTCTCGGTCATTCACAATAAAAAAGGCATTCAGGGCACCTTCTTTTCCTATAGCAATGAGTTTGCATACTTCATCATGCCGCCAAGCTTGAAAGGCCTGAACGAAGTCGAGATATCAAAAGAAGATTGGGAGTACTCGAACCTGAGAAATTGGGGGACCGAGTCTCTGAGAACGGACGCGCGGAATTGCTTCTACCCCATTTTCGTGAAGGACGGCACGATTGTCGGAGTTGGTAAAGTCTGTCCGGACGACTTTCACCCTGAGAGTGCCAACGTCGTACAGGAAGACGGCACGGTTGCGGTATATCCGATCGACAAAGAAGGCGTCGAACGGAAGTGGAGGTATGCGCAGGATACTGTAGGGCGGATTCTGGATACACTCAAAGTAGAGACAAATTCCAAAGGCGTCATTCAGATCAAGAAACCTAAGACCCATGACAAGTTCAAAACCGTCTGGGATCGCAACGAGTATATTGCAGGCGACTTCGGGACCAAGGTTCTCACCAACATGGGATTCCCGAGCGGCGCGTTTGATTTTCCGAAGTCGGTATATACAGTTCGCGACTCTGTATTTGCCGTTTCCGGAGACGGCGACCTCACACTCGATTTCTTTGCCGGGTCAGGCACTACCGCCCAGGCGGTCATGGCGCTGAACAGGGAAGACGGCGGGAACAGGCGTTATGCGCTCGTCGAGATGGGGGACTACTTCGACAAAGTTACACTGCCACGAGTTCAAAAGGCGCAATACTCGTCTGAGTGGAGAGACGGTAAGCCGGTCGGCCGAGATGGCCTAAGCCATGCATTCAAATACGTTCGACTGGAGACGTATGAGGACTGCCTAAACAACCTAGCGCTAAGGGAGCCACCCGCTTTAGAAGCGGCAAACCAAGAGTTCGCGCGCGACTACATGCTCCGGTACTGGCTCGATTTCGAGACCAAAGGCAGTCCGTCGCTCCTGAACATCGAATGGTTCGACGATCCGACGGCCTACAAGCTGAAGATCAAGAAGCCCGGCACGGACGAGTATGTCGAGAAGGCAGTGGATCTGGTCGAGACGTTCAACTGGCTGATCGGCCTGCATGTCGAACATCTGGACCGCTGGCGCGGCTATGACGCCGCCTTCAAGCGCGAGGTCGATCCCGAGCTGCCGGACGACACAAACACCCGCCTGATGCTCGACGGCACCCTGAAGGAGACGGACGACGGCGCTTGGAGATTCCGCAAGGTCGAGGGCTACACCCTGCGCACCCCCGGCGATCACAACGACCGCGAAAAGGCGCTGGTCGTCTGGCGCAAGCTGACTGGCGATCTCGAGCAGGACAATCTGATGCTGGACGAGTGGTTCCGGAAGTATCGCCTCTCCGCGCAGGACACCGAGTTCGACGTGATCTACGTGAACGGCTCCAACAACCTGCCCAACCTCCGCCGGGACGAGGAGACCTGGAAGGTGCGGCTGATTGAGGAAGCCTTCCATCAGGCGATGTGGGACGTGGAGGGCTGAGCGATGGCGAGAAAGCCCAAGTCCAAGATCAAGCCGCTCCCCTTCGGCCACAAGCTGGTGCTGAACCAGTGGATCGTCAGCCTGTTCGGATTCGACCCGCTGAAGGACCACAAGGACGGCAAGCGCACGCTCCGGCCGGTCCAACCGCTGGCCAAGACGGTGAAGGACGCGCCAGAGGGCATGACGGCCGAGAACCTGCACCACTTCTACAAGGCGCTGGACGTCCACCTGCAGGCGGGCGCCCAGATCACGCGGGCCGACCTGCTGCGTTACGAGCACAACATCGTCAGCCACACGCTGGCGATCAACGAGAAGCGTGACCGGCCGATCGTCTGGAAGTACTACCAGTGGCTCTCGCTGCTGTTCGCCGAGATCTATCTCGACCGGTTCTTTTCCGACCGTGCCGCGCTGTTGGACGCGCTGAACGCCTACGTCGAAAGCTTCAACGAGTACTGGACCGATGAGGGATACGAGACGGGGATCACGCCCTACGAGCTCGACGACCTGAACAAGCTCTGCCTGCAGAACGCCACCGGCTCGGGGAAGACGCTGCTGATGCACGTCAACTTCCTGCAATTCCGGCACTACGCCTCGAAATCGCCGCTCAAGCACGACCTGACGCGGACGGTGCTGATCACGCCGAACGAGCAGCTTTCGCTGCAGCACGCGCGCGAAATGAAGGGCAGCAACATCGTCGCGTCGCGCCTGCTCACCGACAGCGGCGACCTGCTGTCCTCGGGCAAGAACGGGCTGCGCCAGGTGGACTTCACCGAGGTGACCAAGCTCGGAGACAACGACGGACCGAACGTCATCGCGACGCGCAATCTGGGCGACCAGAACCTGCTGCTTGTCGACGAAGCCCATCGCGGCATGGGAAGCCAGGAAGAGCGCGGCTGGTTCCGAAGCCGCGCCCGCCTATCGGAGAAGGGTTTCGTCTTCGAGTATTCGGCGACGCTGAAGGAGGCCGTTTCCGCCGCAAAGCGCTCCGACATCGAGGCATCCTACGCGAAGACGATCCTGTTCGACTATTCGTATCGGTATTTCTACGAGGACGGCTACGGCAAGGATTACCGCATCTTCAACCTTCCGCGGACCTTCTCCCAGCTTGAGTTCTCCTACCTCACGGCGTGCCTCCTGAGCTTCTATCAGCAGCTGAAGCTCTACGAGGACAAGCAGACACTCTATTCCCCTTACAACATCGAAAAGCCTCTCTGGGTTTTCGTCGGTTCCAGCGTGGCCAAGGCCACCGGATCCAAGGCCGAGAAGGCCACAGTTTCTGACGTAGGCAAGATCCTCGCCTTCATCGCGAAGTTCCTGAAGAGCGAGGGTACGTCGGCCGCCGAGATCGAGCGGATCCTTACCGGCAACGCTCAGGAGACCGGTCTCCTCGACGAGAACGGCGGCGACATCTTCGCCGGGGGGTTCGTCTACCTTCAACAGCTCATGCTTCGGGAGGGCTGGAAGCCCGGCGACCTGTTCCGCGACATCCTCGAAAAGCTCTTTCAGAACCGGGCCGGTGGTGAGTTGTCGATTGCCCGGATCAAGGGCGACGAGAACGAGATCATGCTACGCGTCGGACAGGCGGAGAAGCCGTTCGGGCTCATCAACGTCGGCGACGCATCTGGCTTGGCGACCCATATTGCTGAGCAGGAGTTCGACAACGTCGCGGTCCTGGAATCCGAGTTTGCCGAGACGATGTTCGGGCAAATCAACCTGTCCAGTTCCCCGGTCAATCTGCTCATCGGTTCCAAACGCTTTGTCGAGGGCTGGGATTGCTGGCGCGTCAGCACCCTTGGTCTCATGCATGTCGGCAAGAGCGAAGGTGCGCAGATTATCCAGCTTTTCGGGCGCGGCGTCCGGCTAAAGGGGTATGACTGGTCGCTCCAGCGCAGCGGCTTCGCCACCCCCACCCATCAACCGGAACTCATACAGTACGTCGAGACCCTGAATGTCTTCGGGATCGAGGCCGACTTCATGGAGCGATTCCGGAAGTTTCTCGAAGAGGAAGAGCTGCCTCGCAACGATCAGAAGCAGGTCTTCACAGTTCCGCTGACGGTCACATACGACTTCGGGCAACGCCTCAAGGTGCTGCGTCCCCGAAAGAAGCGCGGTGACGGTCGCGAGTACGATTTCAAGAGGGACGGCGCTGTGCCGGCCCTGACGTTGGTTCCAGAAAAGATACGTCAAAAGGGCGTCGCGATAGATTGGTATCCTCGTATCCAGTCTCTAGAGTCCAAGAAGGGCACCAAGCTGGGCACCAAGGAGGAGACCGTTTTCGAGGATGGTCACCTGGACTTCCTAGACTACGATGACCTTTTCTTCCGGCTTGAGAAATTCAAGCGTGAGCGCACCTGGCACAATCTCAACATTTCCAAGTCCATGATCAGGACGCTGCTCACTGACCGGACCTGGTACAAGGTCGTCGTGCCTTCGGGGAAGATGGAGTTCTCGGATTTTGGGAACGTTGCGCTTTGGCAGGAGATGGCGGCGGAACTCCTGCAGAGATTCTCGGAAGAATACTACAACTACTGCAAGGCGGCCTTTATCGAGCCACGTCTTGAGCTCCGTGAAATCGAAGCCGGTGACGGAAGCCTGCCTGAAGCTGACGAGTACCAGCTGATCGTCGATGCCAGCGAAACCGCGCTCATCAACGACATCCAGAACCTCGCCAACGAGATAGCCACTCGAAAAGCCGGCGTTTTGCGTGCTGGCGACTTGAAGGGCTGCCTGTTTGGCACGCATCTTTACGAGCCTGTGCTTCATGCGGCCAAAGGAAGCAAAATCCAGATTGCACCGGTTTCATTGAATGAGAGCGAATTCCAGTTCCTGGATGATCTGCGCCTCTTCATCGAAAAGGATCAAGCACGGCTGGCGGCGGAGGGAATTGAACTATTCTTGCTTCGAAATGAGAGCCGCGGGCGCGGGGTGGGCTTCTTTGAGGCAGGAAATTTCTATCCCGACTTCCTTCTATGGCTCGTGAAGGACGGCAGACAGCACTTGGCTTTCGTCGAGCCTCATGGCCTCCAGCATGAAGGCCCTGGCCACAAGAAGATCGAGTTCCATCAGGTCATCAAGGGCATCCAGACAAGGCTCGCCAGCGAGAACGTCATACTGAACAGCTTTATCGTCACACCGACACGGTTCGGCAAGCTGAACTGGGGCAAGACGATCCATGAATTGGAGGATATGCATGTGCTGTTCATGGAGGATCAAAAAGACACCTATGTCTCCTCAATAATAAAGCGAATGGCGGCATAGACGGAGTTTTGCGATGTCGGCAATTTCAAACGCGAGGCCGAGCTGGTTTGTCGGCGCCGCGTATAATCGCACCGAGGACCAGACGCCCAGATTTCTCGCCGAAAGCATCTGGGAGAACGGCTACGAAGATGGCAAGTATGGCGATCTCGTGCGAGCGATGCGGCCGGGCGACAGGATCGCGATCAAGTCGTCCTATACTCGCAAGCGGGAACTGCCGTTCGACAACCGCGGCGCCACTGTCTCGGTGATGGCCATCAAGGCGGTCGGCACGATCATTGCCAATCTCGACGACGGCAAGCGTGTTCAGGTCAACTGGACGCCCGTATCGCCGCCCCGCGAATGGTACTTCTACACAAACCGCGCCACGGTTTGGCGGGTCGCGCCGGGCGGCTGGATGGAGGATGGCCTCCTCGCCTTCACATTTGACGGCCAGCAGCAGGACCTCGACCGGTTCCGGAATGAACCGTTCTGGCGGGAGCGGTTCGGCGACGCGAACGGCGAGCAGCGTTTCCACTGGACATCCTTCTACAGCGCCGTTGCGGCAAAGCTCCTGGACTACCGGGCAGACCGCAAGCCCCTGATCGACGGCATCCATGCAATCGCGCAAGAGATGGCGGGGCTAGGGTATCTACAGGACCGCTACCCGGAAGGCGGTATTGGCCCACTGCGCGACATCTGCCCCTTTACGGCGATGGGCACGTTCAACCGATCCATGACCGACTCCAATCGGAGCGCGATAGCAGGAGCGCTTGCCAAGCTGATCGGCGTGGAGGAGGAGCCTCCGAGCACCTTCGAGGGAATTCCGGTCCTCAACAACCAGCGATCCTGGTTCTTTCGATACGGCGACAAGCGCGGCGAAGGCGACATTGACAAGCTATGGGACCTGTTCGCTGCCGCGGCAGCGCTGGTGGAATCTGATCAGCCCGATCAGCGGGACCAATTCATCGCCGGCTACGACGCGGCCATCGACGTTTGGGGCGCCTCATGGAACCTCTCGACCGGGCTCTACTGGTCGCATCCGTGGGAGTTCCCCACCCTCGACAGCAACTCGCGCTCGTTCCTCACCGGCCGGCTGCAGATGCGGATCCCGACGATAGGGCCGCAGAAGCCGTGCAGTGGCGCGACCTATCTCAAGCTGGTGGACGATCTGAAGGCGCGCTTTTCTGAGGACAGCTACCCGGTCCACAGCTTCCCCGAACTATCGCTGGCCGCATGGCACTACAAGGGGCCCGAAGAGTCTCAGGCCGAGGCCGACCAAGGCGGCGCGGCGCCCAATGAGGACGAAGAAGATGCGGCTGCCGTCGATCCGGTCCAGACGCCAGCGCCAGCTGTGCCATACGATGTTGACGACGTCCTGCGCGAGGGCTGTTTTCTGGAGCGCGGGGAGATCGACCGCCTGCTGGAGCGCTTGCGCACGCGCAAGAACCTGATCCTGCAGGGACCGCCGGGAACGGGCAAGACTTGGATGGCCAAGCGCCTCGCATTCGCACTGATGGGGGAACGCGACGAGGCGCGCGTCCGTGCGGTCCAGTTCCACCCAAACCTCTCCTACGAGGATTTCGTGCGCGGATGGCGTCCGAGCGGCGATGGCAAGCTGACCCTTGCCGACGGCGTCTTCATGGAGGCGATCCGCGCGGCGCTGAGCCGGCCAGAAGCCCGCTTCGTCGTAATCATCGAAGAGATCAACCGCGGAAACCCCGCGCAGATCTTCGGCGAACTGCTGACCCTGCTTGAGGCGGGCAAACGCACGCCGCGCGAGGCGCTCGAGCTCTGCTATCCCGATGCCGACGGCATCCGCCGCCCGGTTCATGTCCCCGAGAACCTCTTTGTCATCGGCACGATGAACATCGCTGACCGATCGCTGGCGCTGGTCGACCTCGCGTTCCGCAGGCGCTTCGCCTTCGTCGGACTTGAGCCGAGGCTGGGTGAAGCCTGGCGAGGGTGGGTAATCGAGAAGGGCGGCGTCGATCCCGCCCTCGTCGATGACATCGAGCGGCGTATTGTGGCGCTGAATGCGCAGATCGCAGAAGCGTTCGGCCGTCAGTTCGAGATCGGGCACAGCTATGTCACACCGACGGCAAAACTCGAACCCGGCGCAACGCGCGAGTGGTTCCGTCAGGTCGCTGAAACGGAGATCGGCCCGCTGCTTGACGAATACTGGTTCGACGCGCCCAAATCGGCACGAGAAGCACTTGACCGGCTGTTGCAGGGATGGTGAACGCCGATGCCGGGGTTGCGCCCGAGAGCGCTGCTGCGGGGTTCATCGGCCGCATCCCCGTGCGCAATATCTGGCTCCTGATGTTTTACGCCTCGGACCTATTCCGGAAGGCCGGATCCACGTGCGTCGACGTCGAGCGCAACCCCGACGAGATCGCCGATCTTGTCGCTGAGTTATTGGCGCAGGCGGTCGAGGAGCGTCAGCGCCAACAGCTGAGCCTCGGTTACCGTCCCCGCAACGCCGACCTAGCGCGGGTCCGGGGGCGGATCGACGTGCTGCGCACGGAGCGCCGACAGTTACTCGCGCGCGGAGCTGTGGCGTGCCGCTTCGTCGAGCTCAGCGTCGACACACCGCGCAACCGCTACGTCCGCGGCGCACTTGAGGCCGTGGCGCGGCTGGTAACGCGCCCCGATCTGCGCCATCGCTGTCGACGGCTGGCGGCAGACATGCAGGCGCAAGGTGTAGCTGGGGCCATGCCATCGCGCGCCGAGCTCAGTGCCGACCGGATTGGTCGTCATGACGCCAAGGACAGCGAAATGCTCGCAGCGGCGATGCTTGCGATGGATCTCGTTCTGCCCACAGAGCGAGCTGGCGCGCGCCCCTTGCCGATGCCGGAAAGGGAAGAGCAGTGGGCTCGGCGGGTATTCGAACGCGCCGTCGGCGGCTTCTACAGAACCGTACTGCCACGGGAGCGCTGGCGCGTGCGGACGGGTGGCTTGCTCGACTGGCCGATCGATTGGTGGACCGAAGGCGCACGCGCCATAATGCCCGGAATGCAGACTGATATTGTGCTCGACGATGCGTTGGCTACCCGCCGTATCGTGATCGACACCAAGTTCACCAGCATCGTGACGATGGGCTGGCGCCGCGAAACGACGCTGCGCAGCGGGTACCTCTATCAAATCTATTCGTACATACGTTCACAGGCAGGACGTAGCGACCCTCTGGCCGACAACGCGGAGGGCTTGCTCCTGCACCCGGCCATTGGTGAAATGTTTGATGAAGCCGTCTCATTGCACGGACATCTCATTCGCTTCGCCACTGTAGATCTGGCGGCCGACAGCGGAGCTATCCGTGAGAAACTTCTGAAGCTCACGTTGCAGTTCAAAGAAGAAACTGATCATGGCAAGCACGCCCGGGCTTGATCCCGCATCACGGCGTAGTCGCTCATCATCTCGGCGATGGCCGATCCGTCCGGCAGCAGATCGAGCTCGCCGGCTGCGCGCGCCTGGAACTCGCGGCTATACTCGACCACCGGTGGGCAGATGGTCGTGACGCGAAGGTCAGAAGCGACCGTTGCGCAGCCGGTCAGCGAGATCGCTGCGATCAAGAGGACGCCGAGCTGCCGCATCGAGCATCTGGCGTTGGACGTCATTGACCTTCTCCGAGGTTTCGAGGCGTTCAGCGAGGCGACCAGCACGCTCGCCGGAGTGCCGGAGCGCGAACAGGAACAGGAGCACTGCGAGTGCGATGGCGCCGTAGCGCCGGGCCGCCCGCATCCACGGGGCGGCGGCGATCCCGGTGAACAGAGCGGCGATCATCGACGCCCCCGCTTCCAGTCGTCGAGGCGGGCGTAGATCGTCAAGGCAACGCCTGCGAGCGCCACGGCGATGAACACCCAACGCAATGTGTCGAGATAGGGCACGAGCGGCAGGATCGCGGTCTGGGTCTCCGCTAGGACGTTCTGCGCCATTTCGACACCCGCGGCGCCCAGCGTCGCCACGCCTGCTGCGCCGCTGCCCTTGATCGTGCGGCTCTCCGCCAGCACCTCCCGCGCGGGCGGCGCTTCGGCGGCGAACGCCGTCGCCCGCACCGGGAAACGCTCGCCCCATTGCCGAGCCGGGCCGAGATCGATGTGGATGAAGCCCGAGCGCGGATAGTAGCCGAACCCCTTGAACCCGACGGCTCGGGCGGCGGCCTCGAAAGCCACCGGATCGTGGTTCGCCATGGCAATGTCGAAGGCGGTGCCGTCCATGTGCTTCGAGCGCGGTGCGCCGCCGATGGCGCGATTGTGCTGCGGGCTGCGATAGGCCGAACGGACAATAAGCGGCTTGCCGAGCCGGTCGCGCAGCGCCTGGAGCTTGTCGAGCGCCTCCTCGTGCACACGGATGGCGCCTGTGCCGCGACAGGCGATCTCGGCAGGCGAGAAGTTCTTCCAGCGCCAACGGTTGCTGGGCACATCGCGCCAATGGCGATAGGTGATGGCAGTCATGAGCGGTCTCCGGACAGGATGACGCCCACCCCTCTGCAAAAGAGGGGCGGGCGCGAAGGATGGGATGGAAGGCGCGGCGTGAGGGCCGGTCGGCCCCATGCCGCGGCGGTTCGGTTCAGGTCAGCAGGTTACCGGTGCAACCGTGCCGATCGCGCGGACGGCGCGCCTTCACGCCGAGAGGGAGCGGCGCGGTATCCGGCAGGGCCGAACCTCCGCGCCCTGCCTTCCCCGCCGGCATCGCCAGCAGCGCGCGGCAGGCCTCGGCGAGCGCGCAGGCCGCGGCGCGGCGCAGCCGGACGGCGGCAAGGCTTTCGCGGCTCATCGGCCCAGCCTTTCCTGGATGACGGCGGTGAGCGCGGCGAGCGAGGCGGCGAGTTGGCGGTCGGCCTCGAGCCGCTCGCGGTCATAGGCGAGCCGCTCCCTGGCGGTGGTCATGCGCTCCCACACCAGCCAGCCGATGATGAGGCCGGCCGGCCCGAAGCGGGTGGCAAGCTCGAGGATGAGCGATGGCTCCATGATGCTCCTCCTTTCATGCGATCAGCCGGCAGCGAGGAAGGTGATGCCGGCAAGCGAGCTGAACACGGCATTCGATCCCTGGAGGATCACCTCGCCCGCGGGCGTCACATCGACCCGGTAGGCGCCGCCGCCCGACCAGCAGGCGAACATCAGCCGCGCAGGTGGGCGATAGCCGGCAAGCAAAGTGAACACGGTGCCGTCGCTCCCGGCCTGCATCAGCCCCTCGATGCTCACCCGCCCATGGGCATCGCGCCAGTAGCGGGGTGAGGCATAGCCCGATCCGTAGCCGATCCAGCCGAGGGCCAGCGTCGGGATCTGCATCGCCTCGGCCGGCAGGTCGCCCCAGGCGCTGCCGGAGAAGGTCACGAGCCGCTGGGCCTGCTCGTCCCACAGCCGCCAGCCCGCGCGCGGCACGAGGAAGCGCCAGCCCGATTGCCACAGTGCGATCCGGCCGCTCTGACCCGTCCACGCACCGGTGGCGCCGGGCCCGACGATCCACGCCTCGCCCTCGGCGGGCGCGGCCGGCGGGGCGGAGAGGTGGCGGCCCTTGACCCGCCCCTGCACCAGGGCATCGAGCAGGATCAGCGCCTCGTTGTGGGTCACCTCCTTCTGCGCCTGGGCGGCATCGATGAAGGGCAAGGCAAGGTTGGGAGTGGTCGTCACAGGGTCACCTCCAGGGCTGCGCCGCGCCCCACCCGCTCGCTCAGCTGGTGGATGCGGCAGGTCACGGCAGGTTGCACGGTGCCGAAGTCGGCGATCTGGTCCGCAGCCGGGTAGAGCGCCTGCGGCTGGGTGGTGGCGATGGTGCGCCTGACGCTGCTGCCTGCCATGATGTCGATCTGATATGCCTCGCCCGCCTCGCCGAGCGGGGCATCGACATGGTCGCTCCAGGGCGCGGGCCAGCGGGTGCGGCGGATCCAGCGGATCGCCAGATCGCCCGCGCCGTTGCGCTCACCTCGCGCATGGACGGGAGCAAGCGGGATCAGCGCGCGCGCCTGCCAGGCAAGGCTGATGGTCGGCGCATCCTCGGCCCGGGTGCCGAGCGAGACCGCGCGCCATTGGCGCAGCGCCCCGCGCTCGGCCAGCGGCAGGGCGAGCCGGGCGTTCCCGGCGGAGCCAGTGAGCAGCACGAAGCGCTCGCCTGGGCCATGGGCGCCGATCGCATCACCGGTGCCGCGCCGCCCGCGCAGCAGGGTGGCAAGACGCCAGGTGCCCGGCGCGACCAGTTCGGCATCGCGGAACTGGATCACCTCCCCGCCGACGAGGCAGGCATTGGCGCCGGAGAGCACCGCCGCCTCGCTCACGCTCTCGAGCGTGTCGGACGGATCGAGGAGGCTGACGGTGAGGCTGCTTGCCCGGTCCCAGACATGGGGCGAGGCCGGTGGCAGGACGTCGAGCGCGGTGCCGAGCACGGCTGCCTCGGTGAGGTCGGCGAGCCGCTCCCAGGTGGCGCCGCCATCGGCCGATCGCTCGAGCACCGCGCCGCGCCAGCCGGCCGAGGCCCCGGCCGCGGCGAGCAGCAGGTGCGGCCCGTCGTCCTCCTCGCGCAGCAGCGGCAGATCGAGGAGGTGGGCGGTGGTCACCCCGGGCAGCAGCACTTCCTGCGGCGGCACCGGGGCCGGCGCGGCGCTGGCGATGCGCGAGAGCGCGGCGGCGCCGTCGGTCACCGCCTCGACCAGCAGGCTGCCCGGCAGGCGCAGCTCGCGCCGGGTGACCCGCAAGGTGCGCGCGCGGCCCTCGCCATCCAGCACCACCAGCTTGTCGCCCGGCTCGACGTGGAGATAGGCGATCGGCAGCTGGCAGGTGACCGTGTCGCGCCCGAGCCACTGGAGCCAGACCATGCGCTCGGCGATCGCCTTGGCCTCGGAGGCCTCGAGCACCAGCGGCAGGTCGACCGAGAGATCGGCGGTGCTGGGGCTGGTCGAGCGGCGGGCGCGCTGCGCGTTCACCTGGTAGTCGCGCGCGGGATCGAGGTGCTGCACGGTGATCTGGCGCGGCAGTTCGGCCTCCGCCGTGCGCCGGAGCTCGAGCGGCGGCGGCTCGCTGCCGAAGGGGTGGGCGCCGAGTTCGCCGGCGGGCACCCGCGCGACCGGCGTGCCATCGGCGGGGAAGAAGGCGAGCGCGCCCTCGATCTCGGCGGCATCGAAGAAGAAGGCGCTGCGCAGCGGCTCGAGCACCTGGCGGATGCTTGCCGGGCGCGCCACGGCATAGCCGGCAAGGTCGATGCGCCCGGTGCGCGCGGCATCGAGGAAGGGCACGCCGGCGAGGCTGCACAGCTCCTCGATCACGCTCGCCACCGTGGCCGAGGCCTGCGCCTCGACCTCGAAGGTGAAGTTGGGGATGCGGTTGCCGAAGTCGGCAAGCTCGAGGCGCTCGAACACCACATAGGCAAGACCGCGGTGCGCCGGGCAGCCCGCCGCACCGAGGGCTGCCTGCATGGCGGGATCGGGCATCTGGTCCTCGCTGCCGGGGTAGACGCGCAGCGCCTCGGCGTGGCGCTGCACCCCGTCGGCATCGCGGAACAGCTTGCCGTCGGCCCAGATGCGCCGCACGCCCGCGATGGGCCCGCGGCACAGCGCGATCGCGCAGTCGACATGGTAGCTGTAGGTGGTGGTGGTGGTCTTCGCCCCGCCGCCCTTGCCGCCCTGCTTCGTGGTGGTCTTGGTCTCGATGAGGCCGGTCGACCAGATGAGATTGCCGGCGATGCGGCCCGTCCCCCACAGCCGCGGGATGGGCTGGCCGTAGCTCGAGGCCTGCACCGCCAGATCGGCAAGACGCGGGCCCTCGGCGCTCACCGTGGGGGCGAACAGGGTGCGGTCGAGCGCCGAGCCGATGAGGCCGCCGATCGTGCCGCCCAGCGGCCCGCCGATCGCGGTGCCGACCGCGGAGAGGACGAGCGAGGCCATCAGTCCGCCTCCTCCTGCGCCACTCCCGGCAGGCGGAAGGCGGCAAGGATGCGCTGCGCCCAGTCCGCGTCGATGCGGTGCTCGACCACCCGGCGCCGGGGCGCATGGGCGTGGATGATCGCCGGATCGCCGGCAAGGTCGGAGCGGATCGCGAGATGCTGCGCGCGGCCCTCGATGGCGATCAGCAGCACGTCGCCGGGCCGGGCGGCGGCCGGATCGATGGGCTGCATCAGTTCGTGCGCGAGGCGGGCGAGCAGGTCGCTGTCGGGCCGGCGGGCATAGCCGGTGATGTCGAAGTCGGAGAGGCCGAGCTCATGCGCCACGGCGATGACGAGGCCGACGCAGTCGACCCCCACCCCGCGCCGCCGCCCCTGGTGGCAGAAGGGGGTGCCGAGCCAGCGCCGCGCGGCGGCCACCACCGCGGCGCCGGTGACGCGGGCGGCAGGCTCAGCCATGGACGATCTTGCCCCCGCCGCGCAGCGTGCCGGTGCTCGTGCTGCTGGGGATGATCACCGGGAACAGGCAGGCATCGTTGGGGATGTCGGGCAGGCCGAGCTGGGCCCAGTCGGCGACGTTGGAGAAGTTCGCCAGCGGCATGGGCAGAGCGGTGCGCGGGCGGGTGACGGTGATCCCGGCACTGCCCGCCGCCCCGGTCGAGGCCGAGAGCGTGACGCTGCTCACCCCGCGGATGTTGCGCCCCTGCTGGGCGGCGGTGCGCAGGCCGTCGAGGCTGAAGAGGCGCCCGGCCGCCAGACTGCCGCCCACGGCGAGCGGGTTGAGGGTGCCGGTCGAGCCGTCATCGAAGGTGACGGTGAAGGTGGCGTTGGCCGCGGTCGCGCCGCCGGGGCTGTAGATCTCGTACCACCACTGCAGGTCGGAGAAGTCCGCGCGGCCGATCCGGTCCGCTGCGACGCCGAGCGTCTGGACATCCACGCCAACCGTTTGCGCGCTCGTCACCGAGAGGTTGAGCCCGCCCATGTGCGCCAGCCGGTCGTGGATCTCCAGCGTCGTGGCGCTGGCGCTCGAGACCGCCCAGAGCCAGGCGAGATAGCTGCGGCGCGGCGCGGCCTGGTTGGCAAAGGGCAAGGCGCCGACGAGGGCCCCGGTGCAGACCTCGGCCGCACCGGGGATGGCGCCCTGCCCCGGCGTGCCGGTCGCGCGCCACAGCGAGGCATATTGACCGGCAGAGCCGGAGCCGAGGGCGATGGAGCCCTTGTCGATGACGATGCGACTGGCGCCGTTGGCAAGCGCATCGATCAGCTGGTCACGGGTGGTGATCGGCATGGCTGGGGTCCTCGGGTTCAGGGCGCAGGGTCGGGGGTCACATCGGGCCAGGCCGCGATTGCGGCGCGGCGGCGGGCCTCGCACAGGGCAAGGTCGATGTCGCGCTGGCGCAGCGCGCGCTCGGCCCCGGCGGCGGTGAGCGTGCCGTCAGGGCCGGTCGGGAGCGGGGTGCGCGTGCAGGGCTGCAGCGCCACCGCCGGGGGCGGCGGCACCTTCCAGGCCAAGGGCAGCGGCGCTGGCCTCGATGGACTGCACGCGCCCAGCATCAAGGCACAGCACAGCGCCGGCAGGGGTGGTCTCATGGGTGCGGGCCTCCTCGAGCGAGTGGATGATGATCGGCTGCAGCTTCTCGCGGGTGAGGGCATGGGCGGTGCTCGCCGCGCTCGCCCGCGCTGCTGCAGCAGCCTCGAGCGCAGTGATCTGCCGGGTCTGCGCCTCGAGCGCGGCCTGCCAGCGCGCCGCCGCTTCGGCCGCGGCGCGGGCCTCGCCTTCGGCCTTGCGCGCCGCCCCGAACTGCCAGAGCACGAGCGCGGCCAGCGCCAGCAGGATGAGGCCGGCGCCCATCGGCAGCAGGCTGCGCCACGGGCTCACGGCTCGCCCGCCTCGCCCCGGTCGGCCCCGGGGCGCTCCCACAGCAGCATGGCAGCGAGGCTGGCGAGCGCGGCGGCCGCGGCGGACCAGACCTGCCACTCGGCCTCGGAGATCCCGAGCGCGAGCGCGAGGCCGGCGAACCCCGCCCAGGTCGAGGGTTCGCGCATGCGATTGACGAGATAGCGGATCATGGCAGTCTCCATCGGCGCCCCGCCGCCAGCCCGGCGGGGCGCAAGGTGATGAGGCTTGGCTGGAAAGAGGGTCGAAGACCGCGCTCAGCCGCGCGGATCGGGATAGCGCAGCATCGCATCCTGCCCCGGCACGTGCGGCTCACCGCGGAAGTTGAGCACGTTGGCGAACTTGTCGCGGCAGGTGGCCAGCGCCTTGTCGCAGCCGGCATGGAGGATGAAGCCATCGCCCACGGCGATGTCGCGCCCCATCGGCTCCCACAGCTCGATCCGCCCGCCCACCTGGCTGCGCACCTCGCAGCGCCGTCCGGCATTGGCGCCGCTCGTCCAGACGAGCTCGCCATAGTCGGCCCAGCCGTCGGGCTTGCCGAGGCCGGAAGCCTGGAACACCCGGTTGTCGCTCACCGCGCCGAGGCTGCCATCGGTGAGCGCGGTGACGACGGCGCTTGCGGCATGGGCGGCGCGGCTCACCCCGCATTGGGGCGAATAGAGATCGACCCGGCATTCGGGGCTGTAGCTGTCGATCACCGGCTGCTGGATCGCCTGGGCGAGCCCGCGCAGCTCGGCGCGGAAGGAGCCGCCCGCCGCGCTCACCGTGCCGATCCGCCCGCGCCGCACGATGGTGCGCGGCAGATCGGGCGCGCTCCAGTCGATCACGAACAGCTCGACCGCGGCATGGTCATAGACCCCGGCGAGCAGGTCCGCGGCGGTGATCGCCTCGGCATCGAGCGCGCCCAGCAGCTCGACATCGCCCACCGACATGTCGGCGGCCGAGGCGATCTGGCTGGCCGAGAAGGCATTGGCGGGCTGGTAGGCGAGCCCGTCCACCACCAGCGGCCGGTCGTGCGAGGTGAACCCCAGCACCACCCCGTCGGTGCGTTCGATCCGCCAGCACTGGGCAAGGTGGGTGAGGCCGCCCCACAGCTTCCAGTCGCGCCGGTCGAAGGTCCAGCCGTCGCGCATCACCTGCTCGCGGCTCCAGACGAACACCTCGGCCGGCCCCTCGCGGAAGGCGCGCCAGATCGCCCGGTCGGTCTCGTGCCAGATCCAGGTGGTCTCGGGCCTCAAGGTGAACCCGGCGAAGTAGTGGATCTGCTCCTTGGGATAGCCGAGCACCCGGGTGGCGAGCAGCCAGGTCAGACGGGCAAGATCGTGCCGCGCCTCGGCGATCCAGTCATAATCCTCGATCTGCAGCACGTCGAAGGCGGGATGCTGCCAGTCGGCCTCGGGGAAGTTGAGCGTGCGCAGCATCGGCGCATCCTCGCGCAGGATCTGCGGGGTGAAGACCAGCAGGTGGCTGCGCCCCTCGCTCCCGTTGCTGCCGCCCCGGCCGAAATATGCCTGCGTCTCGATCGCGCCCGCGCCGGGGCTGTCCCAGGCATCGGCCCCGCCGCGAAAGCGCCGCTCGATCTGGGGCATGCGCTCTGCGGCCCCGGCCCCGCGCACCGCCTCGACCAGCCAGCGGGTGGCGACGCCCAGCTGGTCGCGGCACCAGGCGAGATAGGGCAGATGCTGCGCGGCGGGCTGGCCGAAGATGGTGGCGAGCCGCGGCGTCGGCACCGCCTGGCCGGTCGCCGCGGTGTAGGCCGCCTCGGTGGTGGCATCGTAGATGTGCGGGGCGTGATTGCCGAAGCTGCCGTCCCACCACCACGGCTCGCCGATCTGGAAGTGGCGCGGCGCGCCTTCCGGCAGCAGGTCCAGCACCGCGAGGAACACCGCGCGCAGCCAGGCCAGCGCCTGCGGATGGGTCGGCGCGATCAGGCTCGAGGGCGGCTCCCAGCCGGTCGTGGCCATGGTGCCGTCATGCGCGCGCTGCGCCCAGGCCGAGGGCATGAAGCGGGCGAGGATCTCGAAGGAGACCGAGACGATCACCGTGTAGCCCAGGGCGTGCAGGCGCGCGAGGAAGTCGGCAAGCCACTGCACCGTCGGCGCGTTGAGCGGATAGGCGCCCGCATCGACCACGTGGCGCTGTTCCCCCGCATCCCAGACGAGCGCGTGGAACTTGGAGATGCCCATGTAGAGCACGTAAGGCCCACGATAGCCCAGCGCGTGGACCTGGCGCGCCAGCCGCTCAGGGGTGAAGGGATAGGCGTTGTCGAAGCCATCGGCCATCCTCAGGTCGTGCGCGTCAAGCGGGGCGCTGCGCAGCGGCAGGGTGCTGTTGGGGCCGGAGACGGTGATGTTGGTGAGGCTCACCTCGGCCTGCGCCTCGCCGAGCGGCTCGGGCTCGGCGGTCTCGACGAAGGCCTCGGCCCCGGCCGGGATCGGGGTGCCGCCGCCGGTCACCAGCGGCGGGGTGATGGCGAGGGTCTGCACCGGCCCGCTGGTGGCGGAAGTGACGGTATAGGCCGGGACATCGGGATGCGAGCCGAGGATATAGACCCGCGCGCCCGGGGCGATCGGTCCGCCATCGCCGACGTTGAGCGTGATCGTGCTGGTCCCCGGTGCCGCCGGGGCGGCGAGCGCGCAGTCGCCCCGCCCGGCGGCGAGCGGCTGCAGCGAGATGAACAGGCGCTTCACATCGTGCCAGGGCACTGGCGCATCGGCGTAGAAGCCGCCGCGCGTGGTCTCGTCGAGCACCATGCGGATGTGGCAGGCATCGGGCGTGCCGCTGGTGGCATAGTTCCACAGCCGCACGTAGTGGGTGCCATTGCGGTATGTCTCGACCGTGAGCGAGACCGATTGCAGCCGGTCCATTGGCCGGATGCCAGAGGAGAACCAGTCGAACTCCAGCACGCAGCCGCGGCAGTCCCGCGCGCGGTGGTAGGCGAACAGGCCGTGGTCCGCCCGGTCCTCGGTGTGCCAGATCAGGCCGGCAAGGTCGCGGTTGGTGCGGAACACCGCGCGCACTCGCAGCGCATCCGGCCCGGTGGTGATGACGCTCGCCATCATCGGCAGCGGAAAGTCGACCGTCCAGTATGCCGGCTCGAAGCGGCGGATCGTGGCATCGGCCTCGGCGCGGCGCGGCCAGGTGACGAGGCGGCTCATTCGCGGATCTCCACGATCGGGATCTCGTCGAAGCGCATCACCCCGGGCACCGGCGCGCTCGCCTCGAGCCGGTCGGTATCGAAGCGCGCCGGCACGTCGAAGGCAAAGCCCGCGCTCACCGCCACGCCGGCCGGCACGGGACTGTCGAAGATGACAAGACCGGTGTCGTGCGCGACCGTGAACCCGGAGGCCTGCTCGATCCCGCCCAGCGCCACGCGCACGCTGCCCGCCACGGGGCGGGTGATGCGGCGAATATGCGCGCTCGGCCCGCTGCCATAGGTCTTGATCAGCTGGAAGAACTGCCGCGCCCCGTCGCCGGTGCCGAGCAGCTGGTCGGTGGGCGAAGGCGCGGCACGAACGCTGCACGACTTCCAGTCGGACCAGTCGCGCAAGCGAAAGCCCCGCGCCCGCCCGGCCCGGGCATGGAAGAAGGCGAGCAGCGCCTCGTGATCGGCAAGGGTGCGCACCCCCGGCGCCACGTTGAAGCGCCGCCGCGCCCCGGCCCAGTTGCGGTTGCGCTGCTCGAAGCCCGATGCCACCTCTGTCACCTCGGTCGAGAACTCCGGCCCCGCACTCGAGCCGATGGAGATGCCGATGGGAAAGAGCACGTCGTCGAAGTCGGTCATTGGGCTCGGTTCTCCCGACTGACTCGAGAGGGCTTGGCGCGCATCGTCATATTCGATATCATGATATCAAAAGGAGGCATGCGATGGCTCAACTGGTGGTTCGCAATCTCGATGAAGAGGTCAAACGGCGGCTGCAGAAACGGGCCCGGCGCCATGGCCGCAGCACGGAAGAGGAAGTGCGCTGCATCCTGCGGCGTGCGGCACTTGAGGAGGATGTGCCCGACATCCCGCTCGGTTCGCGCATCGCCGCCCGCTTTGCCGGCCTGGGACTCAAGCAGGACATTCCCGAGCTGCGCGGTGAGATGGCACAGCCAGCCGTGTTCGACTGATGATCCTGCTCGATACCAACGTCGTCTCGGCTCTGATGCGCGACGAACCGGATCCGGCGATCATTGCCTGGCTCGACAGCTTGCCATCCGGCTCGATCTGGACCTCGACCATCACGGCCTTCGAAATCCGCTTCGGCATCGAGCTTCTGAGCGAGAGCCGCAGGCGCCGTTCGCTTGAGGAAGCCTTCGACCTGGTTCTGGCTTCCGACCTCGAGGGACGGGTTCTTCCCTTCGACGAGGGTGCAGCCGATGCCGCTGCCCGCCTCGCCGCGCGCAGGCGTCAGCAAGGAAAGCCGATCGAAATCCGTGACGTGCAGATCGCCGGCATCGCGCTGGCGCGCAAGACCATGCTGGCGACGCGTAACGTCAGGCATTTCGAGGATACCGGTGTGAACCTCGTAAATCCCTGGTCCGTCTTGCCTTGACCGAGCCTCAGACCCCCCGCCGCCCCTCGCTGAGCATGCGCGCGAGGCGGGCGCCGGCCTGCGCGGCTGAGCGGCGCACCTCCTCGCGATTGCTCACCGGCCCGTTGAAGTTGATCACCACATCGCCCGCTGCGGCCCGCTCGGAGAGCTGCCCGGCGAGCTTGGCGGCCTGGCGGCGGGTGAGCACCACCTCGCCGCGCTCGAGGATCGCGGGCACCTCGTGCGGGCCGAGCCCGGCCACCCCGCCGCCATGGAGCCGCGGCGCGGCAGCGAAGGCAAGCGCGGGCACCCGCCGCATCGGCGCGGGCGCGCCCACCACCCCGCCGGCATGGAAGATCGAACCGAACAGCGAGCCGAAGAGGTTGCCAAGATCCAGCCCTTGCGAGAACATGCGCGCGAGCGGCTCGGTCACCGCCTGGCGGAACACCAGCCGGGCGAGATCGGCAAGGATCGAGTCGATCAGCCCGCGAAAGTCGAGCTTGCCGGTGGTCACGAAGCGGGCGAAGGCATCCTCGGCCGAGCGCAGGGCGCCGGTCAGCGCCTGGCCCAGCCCCTTGCCCCAGTTGGCCGCCTCCTCGGCATAGCGCGCCAGTTCCTCGCGTACCGCCGCCCAGCCGCGCGCGGCCTGCTCGGCCGCCTGCGTGATCACCTCTCCGGCCTCGCGCGAAGCACGCCCCGCGCGCTCGGCCGAACCCTCGGCGCCGCCGCCGGGCTCTCGGCCAGCCGATCCGCCGTTGCCGCCCCCGGCCGCAGCCGCATTGCCGCCGCCACCGATCGCCTCGAGGCGCTCGTCGAGCATGGCGGCGGCCTCGCCAGCCTCGCCGATCCTGCGGTCGGCCTGCTGCATCGCCTCGCCCAGCGCCTCGAGCGCGGCGAGCGGCGCGAGCGCCTGCGCGCGCAGGGCATCGGCGCGGGCAAAGGCCGCATCGCTTTGCTCTCGCGCCTCGCCCGCCATGCGCCCCATTCCTTCGGGCATGGCGAAGGGATCGTCGGCGAAGGCCTCGGCAAAGGCGCGCCTTGCGGCACTGCCGGCCCGCGCCGCGGCCCCGGCGAAGCGGTTGTCGATCCGCGGCAGGTCGATCTCGGGCACCAGCGCGATGCGCCGCTCGGAACCCAACAGGTCGAGCCCGGCATTGGCCGCCGCGAGCAGGCGGTTGATGCCGCGCACGGCGGCGTTCAGCATCCGCTCGAGCGCCCCGATCAGGGCATTGGCGGCGCGCACCGCCAGATCGCCGAGCGCCTGCGGCAGGCGCTGCCAGATCGCAATCGCGGCAGTCAGCGCGGCCTCGAACAGGTTGACCGTGCGGTTGGCGAAGGCCACCACGCCGCGCACCGCGCCATCGAGCGCCTCGAGCACCGCGGCGCGGATCGCGTGCCAGACCGCGGCGATCCGCTCTCCGGCCACCTCAGCGAGGAGGCCCATGCGCTCCCACACCTCGCGCGCGAGATCGCCGAGCAGCGCCAGGGCCTCGCCGAAGCTGCCCGCGCCCTGCACGAGCCGGGAGAACTGGTAGACCAGCTCGCCCGCCGCCACGATCACGAGGCCGATGCCCGTGCGCGCCAGCGCGCCGCGCAGCACCACCAGCCCGGTGGCAAGGCTGCCGGTCGCGAGCGCGGCCGCCGCCAGGCTCGCCACCCAGCGCCCGGCCATGAAGGCGGCCAGCACAAGCCCGGTCGCCACCAGCCGGCCGATATTGTCGATCAGCAGCCCGATCGCCTGGCCCACCACGCCGCTGCGCCGCGCCAGCGCGGCCAGCCCATCGGCGATGGCGATGAGCACCGGGGCGGCGGCCACGGTCAGCTGGTTGACCAGCCCCTGCCAGACCAGCTGCAGCCTTGCGATGGCATCGCCCGCCTCCTCGATCGCCGCGGCATCGCTCTGGGAGACCGCCACGCCGAAGTCGGTCACATCACGCGTCGCCTGCTGGAGCGTGGCCGTATCGATCCGCATGAAGGCAAGCGCGGCGCGGTTGCCGAACAGGTCGCTCGCCACCGCGGCCCGCTCGGCCGGCGGCACGAAGCGCTCGAGCGCGGTGCGGATGGCGATGATGCGCTCATCGACCGGCAGGGCCTGGAGCGCCTCGGCCGACAGGCGCAGGCGCTGCAGCGCGCCCACGGCCGTGCCGCTGCCGGCCGCCGCCTCGCTCAGGCGCCGGGTGAGCTGGAAGGTGGCCTGCTCGATCTCGCCCATCGACACGCCGGCCAGCTCGCCCGCCCATTGCAGCGCCTGGACGCTGGCGACCGTGGTGCCGATCGAGGCGGCAAGCTTGGCCTGCGAGTCGACCAGCTCGAGGCCCGAGCGCACCATGGCCACCACCCCGGCGGCGAAGGCCGCGGCCATGGCGGCCGCGGCAATGCGGATGCGCGCCTGCAGCGCCGCCGTGCGTTCGCTCGCCACGTCCATCCCGCGCGCAAGGCGCTGGGTGCTGCGCTCGCCGGCCGCGCCCAGCCCCTCGAGCTCGGCGCGCACCTCGCGCCCGCCCACCACCGCAAGGCGAACCGAGACGCGTTTGTCAGCCATGGAGCGGGATATCCTTGCCTTGCCGAAGCGGTTTTCTTACGTTCCTTGCATCGATCATTCAGGAGCAAGCCGATGGCCGAGACCGCAACCCTTTCCTCGAAGTTCCAGATCAGCATCCCCAAGGCGATCCGTTCGGCCCAGCACTGGCAGGCAGGCCTCAAGTTCGCCTTCATCCCCAAGGGCTCGGGCGTGCTGCTCATGCCGGTGCCCGACAAGGCGAGCCTCGAAGGCATGGCCAGGGGCGCCAGAACGGAGGATTTCCGCGACCGGTCGGACAGGACCTGATGATCCTGGTCGATACTTCGGCCTGGATCGAATGGCTGGTCGGCTCGGCAACGGGAAAGCGCCTTGCCCCGCTGCTGCCCGAGCCGGATCGCTGGCTGGTTCCCACCATGGTCCAGCTCGAGCTTGCCAAATGGCTCACCCGCGAGGTGGACGAGGACGCGGCCGATCGCACCATCGCCTTCACCCAGACCTGCCAGATCGTCCCCCTCGACACGCGCATCGCGCTGCTGGCAGCCGAGCTGTGCCGCGAGCATCGTCTGGCCACCGCCGATGCGGTCATGCTGGCGACCACGCGCATCCATGGCGCACGCCTGCTGACCTGCGATGCCCATTTCGAGGGGCTGGACGATGTCGAGTTCATCGCCAAGCATCCGGGCTGAGGGTGTCATCATCCCCTCCCGGCGGCGATCTGCGCATTGATCCCGCGCACCATCATGGCCTCGATCGCGGGCAGGAACTCGGCGGCCGCGCGCCGGTCGATGCCGAGCGCCTCGGCCATGGCGAGCGCGGCGGTCATGTCGAGGCCGAGGACGGCACCAGGCACGGCGCGCAGCTGGCCGGACAGGCGCTGCGCCAGATCCCAGACCAGCGCGCCCTCGAGCGTGTGCGGCCGGTTCAGGACGGCAGGGCACCGGGTGCAGGTGGTGCTGCAGGCGCGGCAATAGCGCTCGCCCCCGCCGAAGTGCCATTCGGCGAGCTGGGCGAGGCGTTTTTTTCCTGCTCCAGCAGCAGGCCCTTCGCAACATAGCCGAGCTGGAAGGCCTCGAAGAAGGGCAGGAGGTCGAGCAGCGCATCGAGCCCCTCGGCGCTCACGGCAAGGGGATTGCCATCGCCATCGCCCACGCCTTCCCAGTCGCGCACCGCGAGCCGCGCCAGCGCCTTGGCCATGGCCACCGCGAGCGCCTCGTTCGATGCCTCCTCGCCGAGGCTCGCGACCAGCGGATCGCTGCGCGCGGCAGCCATCAGCGCGGTGGTGAGCGGCGCGACCAGCAGGCGCACCCCATGGCCGAGATCGAGCCAGAACGGCTCGCGGGCAAGATCGAGACGGATCATCGGGAACACTCCTTCTTACGCATAGCTCGCGACATCGTTGAGCAGGCGGGTGCGCAGCATGGTGCCCTCGCTCTCGTCGAAGGCGGCGCGCCACTCGTAGCGGGCCTCGATCCCGCCGGGGCCGCTGATCGCGTATTTGCTGCGCGGCAGGAACACGCGCGGCAGCTCGAAGCGCAGGGCATAGCCTTCAGGCATGGTCAGGCCATATTCGAGCGCGACCGGATCGCCGTCGCTCGCCTCGGCCATCAGCGTCGCCCCGTCGAAGCGCAGCGCCAGCGTGCCCGTGGCGCTCGCCAGCGTCGGATCGGCGGCATCGATCTTGCCGTCGTCGCGGATCGTGCGGATGCGCTCGAGCGCGTTGGAGAACGTCAGGCTGCCTCCGGTCACCCCGGCCAGCACCGATGCGCCGCGGCGGACATAGCCGCGCGCCTGGGAGAAGCGCCGCGGCGCCCAGCTGGCGGGCGCGGCATCGACCGTGGTGGCGGAGCGCTCCTCACCCTGGGCCACCAGCTGCAGCCGGGCATTGGCCGGCCCCTCCTGGCCGAGCTCGAACTCGATGCTCTCGGCCACGGTGCCCAAGTGCCGGAAGAACACCGGGGTGGCGAGCTTGGGGTGGCCGATCTCGATGGTATGGCTCGGGATCTCGTCGGCGCCGCTTTGCCAGACATGCTCGTGCCCGCCGCCGGTCAGCCGCGGGCCCGAAGGCGAAGCGTGCGAGGCGGCGATGGTGAAGGCATTGCCCGAAGGCCCGGCCGTATCGAACACGATCTCGAGCCGCTGGGTGCTGGCCGGGCGGCTGTAGGTGCACTTGCTGATCTCGGCATTGGCCGAAGCGTTGAGATTGGTGACCAGCTGGTCGATGGTCTGGGTCACGGTCGCCTGGATCTGGGTCTCAAGCGCCCCCGGCGTGCCCGTCACGAAGGTCCAGACCACGCCGTTGAGCGCAATCGTCTGCCCGGCGGCAGGGTTGGCGGCGAAGGTGATCGATCCGCGCGCGGCCACATTGCTGGTGACGGGCAGGCCGAACAGCGCGGTCAGCCAGAAGCCGGTGCCGCGCAGGTCGATCGGCACATCGATCTGCCCCTCGTCGGTGACGAGGCCGCGCCAGGGATCCTGCGCATTGCGCCCGCGCCCGAGCAGCGGATCCTCGCCGAGCGGCTGCATCGCGGACAGGTCGGTCGAGCGGAAGTCGAGGCTGCGCCAGCCGCTCGATGGCATCACGCCATAGCTGGTCTCGCGGGCGATCTTCAGCGTCGCGTCCGCGCCATAGGCACGCAGTTTGGGCATGGGTCATCTCCGGCAGGACTGGGGGACGGGAATGCCGCGCGGGCCATGCGCGCGCGGGACAGGATTATTGTTCCAAATCATGTGCTTGGTGAGTTGATAAGCAGCGCGGACAGAGCGAACAGGATGACACGCCGCGAGTTGCGGACGTGCATCGCAAGGGAGACCAAGCCATGAGCCAGACCACCACCGCCCGCCATGAGGCCCGCGCCGACGGGGGGTGCGCCGACGGGGCCCGCCGCAATCAGCAACAGGCCCTTTCCGCCTTCATCGCCGTCAAGGCCGAGATCGACACGCTGCTGGGCCAGCTGCAGGCGCTGAGCGAGGACCATTTCCTCGCCGCGCCCGACAGCGTGCACTGGGGCCATGTCGGCAGCCTCGCCCACGCCCGCGACCAGCTGCGCGAGATCGCCCGCTCCCTCGGGGTCGAGGGCTGAGAGGCAGGGAGAGCAGCCGTGTCCCGCTATGTTGTCACAATCGAAAGCCGTCGCCGCAAGCGCGAGCTGGCGGCTTTCAGCGACCATCGCGACGCGCGACGTGCGCTGCATGAGGCGCTCGAAGCAGCGTCCGCCTCGTCGCGCCGCACCATCCACGGTCGGGTGACCGACATCGAGACCGGGGACGTCATCACCCATGGCCGGGCATGGAATGGCTGGGTCGGGTTCATCTGACAGGACAGGGAAGGAACAGCATCATGAAACTCTCCGACACGCAGCTCGTGGTGCTCGCTGCGGCCGCGCAGCGCGAGGATGGCAATCTCCTGCCGCTCCCCGCCAGCCTTTCCGGCGGCCTGCGCGCGCGCAACGCCGCGCGGGTGGTGGAAGCGCTCAAGCGTCGCGGGCTGATCGCCGAGACCGTCACCAAGAGCTGGGCCAAGGCGGATCCTGCGTGCAACGCCTTCTGGCGCAACGACGAGGACGGCCGCGCCACCCTGCTCCACATCACCCCCGCAGGGCTTGCCGCGATCGGGGTCGCGCCTGACCCGGAGCCCGATGCCCCGCCGAAGACCAGCGCCGCGCCCGACGCCGCAGCGCCAACGGCGACTGGCTGTCTGCACTGCAATGGTGCGCCCCGCCACCTGCATCAGGCCGGCACCGAGCTGGAGCACACCACCCGCTGCCATGTGTGCGATCCCGAGCCCGAGCACGGCACGCCAGCCGATGCGTCCACTCCGCCCGCCGCTGCGCCGCCGCGCCGCGTTCGCCAAGGCACCAAGCAGGCCGCGCTCATCGCCATGCTCGAGGCGCCCGAAGGCGCCAGCGTGGCCGAGATCAGCGCCGCGCTGGGCTGGCAGCCCCACACCGTGCGCGCCGCGCTCTCCCATGCGCTCCCCCGCCGCCTCGGCCTTGCCGTCTCCTCGCAGAAGGAGGAGGGCCGGGGCCGGGTCTATCGTCTGGCAGCGGCAGGCTGAGCCATGGCCAAGGCCAAGCTGCACGACCGTCTGCTCGCCGCTCTCCTCGCCGCGGGCGAGCGCCGTGTGCCCGAAGCGGCCACGCAGCGCACCACCGTGCCCACCTGCAGCCATCCCAAGGCGCCGCAGGGCTGGCACTACCACGTCGGCCACGCCGGGGCCCTGCGCGTCGGTCCCACCGCCAGCGCCAGCCGCTAGGGCGAGCGAGACGCTCAGGGAGACGCTGCTCGGGATCGTGCGGCTGAAGCAGGTGGACTCCGACGGGCTGACTCGACAAGCCTGACTTGACATGTCAAGCAAGGCTTGACAGGGTGGGTCATGGAGATCGAAAGCATCGTCCACAAGGGCCTTCGCCGTTTTTTCGAGACGGGCGATCCCAAGGGCCTTGTCGGCGATGTCGCGCGGATCCGGCGGATGCTCGCCTTCATCGATGCTGCGGCAAGCTTCGAAGAACTGGCGCTTCCGCCCAATTTCGGGTTGCATCCGCTCAGCGGCGACAAGGCCGGACGCTGGGCCATGAGCGTGACCCGCAACTGGCGGCTGACCTTTGTGAAGCGCGATGCCTACACCATCGCCGAAGTCGATCTGGAGGATTACCACTGATGGCGCTTTCCATGCATCCCTCCTTGGCGGTTCATCCCGGCGAATGGCTGCGGCACGAGGTGCTCACGCCTTACGGGGTGAGCATCAATCGGCTGGCGCGCAGCTTCCATGTCTCGCGCCAGGCGCTGAGCAGCCTGCTCAACGGGCGGGCCGCGCTGTCGGCCGAGATGGCGATCCGCTTCGAGAAGGCCTTCGGTATCCGGGCCGAGACGCTCATGCGCATGCAGACGGCTCACGACATGGCGCGTGCCCGCGCACGGGCCGACGAGATCGTGGTCGAGGACCTGCGCCCCGCGGCCTGATCGCTCATGGACGTTGCCGGGACATTGCCTTATGACGCCGCCGCACCTCCGGTGGTTTCGACCGCTGGGCGCGGGGCCTCTTCGGGAGGCCCCTGCTTTTCGGGCCTCATGACGCGCCCATTCTGCCCAATTGCCTGACCGTCTGCCGCTCAGCCGCCGAGCGGATCGCTGACCAGATATTCGGCGGTCAGCACGATCCTCGCGCTGAGCAGCGGTGCGGCGCCCTCGATGGCCAGCACGCCGATCTCCGGGGCGGAGGGGACGAGCGTCTCGGCCAGCCCGCCGAGCGTCTCGTCTGCCGTGAGCGCGGCGCCGATCGCGCCAAGCAGGGCATCGAGCCCCGCCTCGCCGCCGCCACCGGCAGGCTGGGACATATAGGCCTCGAGCTCGATGCGGTGGCGGTACCATTCGCGCCGCGGGTTCAGCGTCACCTCGGGCTCGCCGGGCTCGCCGTCGCGCAGGATGACGAGCCCCTCTGCCGGCACCTTCTCCGGTAGTGCGGCATTGCGCCGCACCGGCGCTGACAGCCGAGCGCCGAGCTGCGCGGCGAGCGCGGCAAGGATGGCCTCCCGCTTCGACATGGCATCTTCCCGATCGTCGTCAGTTCCAGCGCCGCACGATGCGGTCCTCGAGCCGGGCGATCCAGCGCTCGGCCGCGCCGCCCACATCGAGCCGTTTGCTGAGGCGCACCTGCGGCACCAGCACGAACAGCACCACGCTCACCAGTCCGTGACCGGTGCGCATCGCCGTAGTACTCGCGCGGGCATAGCCGCCGCGCCGGCCGCTGCGCGCGCGCAGGTTCTCGCCGACCAGCAGCGCCGGCCGGCCCGCTCGTCCCGGCACGAAGCGCAGGGGCTGGCCCATGCGCTGCTCCCACAGCCGCGGGGTCAGCCGCCGCCCGCCGGCACGCATCGCCCTGGCCGCCTCGGTCGGAATGGCAAGGAAGGTGGCATGCCGCGCGCGGATCAGCGCGCCCTCGGCATGGCCGCGGATGATCAGCGGCGCCTTCGACCACACCAGCCCCGCCGCCCCGAGGCTCGCCTCGCCCTTGGGCCAGACCTGTCCGCGCCAGGTGCGCGCCAGCCGCGTTCCCAGCCCCGCGCCTGTCACCTGCGCGCGCAGCTCGTCCTTGAGCCCGCCGGTCGCCTCGGCGACGGCGCCGCTCACCGCCTGCTCAGCCGCGGCCACCTCCTCGGCCATGATCTGCCTGAGATCGCCGATGGTGGTAAGCTCAAGCCTCATGGCCCGCGCAGCTCCGCCGTCCAGACGAGGCGCTCGGCATCGCCGAGCGGTTCGCCCTGCACGATCCACGTCTCGCCTGCGACTTCGATCGTGTCTCCGGCAGAAAGCAGCGGCACCTCGGCCATGCGCAGATCGGCAAGCGCGGTCGGCGCGTGCAGGCGGGTCTCGCCCCAGCCAACCACCCGGTCGGGACGGCGCAGCACCACCCGCACCGGCACAGGCGCACCGCTGCCGCCCGCCCGCCAGAGGCCATCGCGCGCAAGGTTGGGATCGGCGAAGAGATCGTCGATGGCCTCCGCGAAGGGGCTCATGCTCAGTTGCTCGAGAAGATGCGCACCGCGAGCCGCGGGCGCTTGTTGACAGGCAGGATCGACGCCTCGGTCTTGACCTCGATCGCGCTGCCATCGGGCCGGGCGATCTGCCGCGCGTAGATCGGCAGGCCGACCGTGTTGACCGTCTCGATCAGGTTGGCAGGCGCACCGTAGGTGACGAAGGTGTCGAGCGTGCCAAGCGGGAAGGCGATGCCCTCGCCGGAGGGGATCAGCGTTTCCGTTGCGCCGGTCGAGAGGGTGACGGTGGCATTGTACTCCTCGAACACGATCCCGGCGAAGGGGAAGCGCCGGCGCGTGTCCTCGCGCAGCGGCTGCGCCCCGGTCGAGGAATAGTACTTGTAGGCCTCCTCGACCTTGGCGTGACCGATCAGCCTGTCGAAGAACTCAGGACTGACGAGCGCGAGCACACCGGTCATGGTCTCGCCCTTGAGCTCGGTCTCGATCTTCCTGAGCACGTCGCGCACCTTGCCCTGGACCTGGGTGCCGGCGGTGCCGAGCAGGAAGTCCGTCTCCTGCTGCGCCAGCCCGAACTCGGTGAAGTAGTTGTAGAGCGTGGTGCCGGCGCCATCCCTGACGATGCCGCGCAGCGCGTTGACCTCCATGTACTCGCGCGTCTGGGCGTGCTTGACCCGCATGCGGGTGAGCTTGCGCTCCATGACGGTGGCGAGCGGATCGGCGGCGTCGGCGACGCCGAAACCGCGCACGCCCTGGATATCCTGCGGCGTGATCACGTCGTCGTGCGGGATCCAGGGCACCGTGAAGGAGCGCATGGAGCGCGTGTCGCGATTGGCGACGGTGGCGGGACCGCCCAGCGGCACGGTGGGCAGGAGGTTGAGCACGCCCTCGGCCTGCTCGATGACGACGGAGCGCTGGGTGATGCCATCGAAGCGGAACAGGCCCATCTGCCCGAGCCGGGTGTAGACATTGGGCAGGATGTTGATGGCCTGGGTCATCTCGGCGAGCGAGTAGCCGCCCGCGTCGAACGGGTTGATCATGGCGACCATGGGGTCGGGTCTCCTTGGGCTGGAACGGGCATGAAAAAAGCCCCGAGGCGGAAGCCTTGGAGCCGGTCAGAGAGTCAGAGGGGAAACGTGAAGATCAGGCGGTGTCGCGCGGCACGATGCCGGCAGCGCTGAGCTCGGCGTGTTTGGCTGCCGCCTTGGCCGCGTCATCGACGGAGGCGTCGAAGACGAGCGCCGCCCTGGACACGATCGCGGGCCCGCGGGCGATGACGAGGCCGGTCCTGTCACCGGCCGTGGCGTCGACCGCCTCGGTCAGAACGGCGCTTGCGACTTCCGCGCCCTCGTCACCGACAACCTGGGCCGCCGGCGAGAGCCGGTACTTGCCCGAAGCGGTGATCCGGCCGAGCACGGAACCGAGTGCATAGCTCGTTCCGGCCTTGAGCGTGACGGTCTCGCGGCAGTAGCTCGCATTGAGCTCATACTTGAGAAGATCGCCCAGCGTGGGCGGCATGGTCAGCGCGGGCATGGATCACCTCCTCATGCGTTGCGGTTGGTGGTCGCGGCGCGCTCTCGCGCACGGCGGACGATGGGGCTGTCGCCGCCGTTCGATGCCGGCGAACCGGCCGGTGACGGCGCCACGGCGACGACAGAGCTCGCCTCAGCGCGTGCCGCGAGGGCGTCAAGGATGGAGCTTCGCAGCGCATGCGGCGCCACTCCATTCGCCATGGCGTCGGCGGCGTCGATGGCGACGCCCAGCCGGGCGCCTTGGGCGGCGATCGCGGCGATCTCGGCATATTCGGCCCGGAGCCGCTCGGCTGCAGCCTCAGCCGGGGCTTCGGGCGAAGCCGGTGCGGAGACGGGAGCCGCCGGTGCAGGTTCCGGTGCCTGGCCGTCGTCCACCTGGGATTCCGGAGGATTGGAGGCGGGCGCATCCGTCTCGATGTTGGCGGCTGTATCGTTCGCCACTTCGGTATCGGTGGTCATGTCGAGCTTGCTCCTTGGAGGTTGAACGGCAGAGGTGCGCCGCTGGGCGCCTGCCTTCGCCGGGGCGAGACCCCGGCTTCGGACCGGTCGATCGAGCGTCGCGGCGAGGTCGGCGAGGGCCTGGTCGACGCTGCCCAAGCGGTCCGCGAAACCGATGTCGATACCGCGCCGGCCGCGATAGATGGCAGCCTGTGTTGCGCGGACCGCGTCCGGGCTCATGTTCCGGTTGCGCGCGATGAGCGCGACGAGTTCGTCATGCAGCGCATCGACATCGGCCTGGATGTCGGCGAAGGCCTCAGGCGAGAGCGGCTCGTGGAGATTGCCATCGACCTTCTTCGCGCCCGCGTGGATGAGCGTCCACTTGAGGCCGGCCATCGCGTCGGCGGCGCTCTCGTCGACATGGATGGCGACGACGCCGACCGAGCCGACCTCACCGGTGCGGGTAACGTAGAGACGGTCGGCGGCGCTCGCGATGGCGAAGGCGGCCGACAGCGCGCTTTCGCTCGCCACCGCCCAGAGCGGCTTCTGCGCGGCTTCGCGCAGGGACACGAGGCGATCGACCAGATCGAACAGACCGCCGACCTCGCCGCCCGGCGAGTCGAGCTCGAGCAGCACGGCGCGGGCCGAGGGCTCCGCGAAGGCCGCCGCGACGGCGCTGCCGATCGCGCCATAGTCGGTCGCGCCGAAGAGCGCCGTCAGCCAGTCGCCCCGGCCCACCAGCGGTCCGAGCACCGGCACCACGGCGATGCCGCTCTCGGTCACCGTGAAGCCACGCGATGCCGCCCGATCGGCGTCGGGGAGGATCGGCGTGATTGCAGATCGCGCATGGACGGTCAGATCGGCGGCGAGCAGTCCGTCGAGCGCGCGCGGCGCGATCGCCAGCGGCTGGCCCAAGAGCCGAGCGAGATAGGACCGATGCATCATTGGCACGTCCTTAGGCGAGGAGCCTCGTACGGACGCGCGCGGCGATCGCGGTCATGTCGAGGCGAATTTCTGCGTCGCCGATGCGGGCGGTCAGAACATCCTGCCCCGCCGTCTCCAAGGGCGAGTGACCGATGATCGTAGCCGCACGCGACACGGGAAGCCCCAGTACCTGCAACTGTTTGATCGCAGCCAGATGGATGGCGTCCCGGAGCGTGAAGGGACGGTGAACGCCGCGCCGCGTCGGATGGATCGGATTGACATATTGCAGATTGATCCATTTGTGGATGCACGCCGGGCTGACGCCCGTGGCCGCGCAGACCGCATCGATCGTGAACGTCCGTTCGGTCATCACGACCTCCTCAGGTGTCGAGAGATTGCGCTTCCGTCGCGGGGACGGATTCATCCGTCCCGGACGGGTCGGTTGGGATGGACGCCTTGCCAAAGGCAAGCCCGAGCTGGCGCTCTCGCGCACGGTCCGCAGCGATCTCGGCGTCGACCTGGTCGGCGTCATAGCCGCGCTCGGCGAGCGCCTGGGTGCGGCTCTTGAGCCCCGCCTCGATCTGCTCGATCTCGGCGCGGGCATCCTTCAGCGGATCGACCCAGTCCCATTTGGGCGGCAGCCAGGAACAGGCAATGTGGTCACGGCGGCGCGCCTCGTAATCGGGAAGGTCGAGAGTGCCGGCCATGACCGCCGTATCCATCCAGCGCGCCCAGACGCGCCGACAGATCTGCCAGACCATGACCGAATGCTGATAGGCCTCGATGCGGCGGCGGAACTCGAGGAGCGCGAGGCGCGAGTTCGAGTAGTTCGCCTTCAACATGTCGTTCGACAGATATGCGTACGGAATGCCGAGCGCCGCCGAGACCTGCAGGAGCGTGCGGTACTGGAACGGCTCGTAGGTCTGCCCGACATCCGCCGGCGCCGAGGTCTGCACCTCCTCGCCCGGCTCCAGCATCACGATCTGGCCGGGCTGCAGATCCATCGTCCGCTCGCCGCTCTCGTCGCTCTCGGCGATGTCAAAGGGCTCGGCCGGTGCCGGCGTGGTGATGAAGAGCGCATGCATCGCCGCGACCTTCTTCCGGTCGAGCTCGGCATCGTCGTACTGGTCGAGCAGGAACAGTTTCACGATCCCCGGCGCGAAGCGCGAGACGCCCCGCAGCTGCCCGGCATCGACCGGATCGATCACGTGGATGACCTCGGATGCAGGAACACGAACGGTCTCGCCCATGAGCCCCGGATCGGTCACGTCGCCCGGGTGCCGGCGCAGGAAGTGATAGGCGACGCGCCTGCCGATGCCATCGAACTCGATGCCCTGGCGGACGACATTGCCGCCGGGAAGCTGCTCGTTGCGGCTGAGCGGCAGCATCTCGGAGGGGATCATCTGCAGCTGCAGCGGCACCACGAGCCCGTCCTCGGGCCGGCGCGGACGGAAGCGGAGGAACACCTCGCCGGCGATGAACACCTCGCGCGCGGCGCGCCGTTGCAGGCCATAGAAATCGGTGAACCCCTCCGCATCACTGTCGTCGGTCCAGTCGAGCCAAAGCCGCTGCACGCGCGCCTTGAGATCAGCGTCAGCGATCAGCGAGGACGGCTTGATGCCGTTGCCCACCACATTCCCGGCCCAGCTCTCGATCGCGTTCGCCGCATAGCCATTGTTGCGCACCAGCCAGCGGGCGCGCGCGGTGATGTCGGCGCCGGCAGCCGCGATCAGCGTGTTGAGATGCGCCCGGCTCGGCTGGAAGTGCCGCAGCCTGCGGCTTGCCTGCCCCGCTTCGAAGCCGCCCACCAGCGCGCCGATGCGGCGGCGCCACCGTGTGATCGATTCCAGCACGGGTCACAGCCCCTTGGTTGCCGTCGTGCGAACGATGCGGCGGCGCGCGCCGGTCTGCGCCTCGGCGATCCGCCGTTCGAGGTCGCCGAGGGCGGAGGCCATTTCGGCATCGCTCGCATAGGTGATGCGGCGCCCCTCGATCTCGACGGTGCGCACGCCGCGCCAACGGGCGGCGAGCAGCGCATCGCGGCGCGCGATCATGTCCTCAAGCGTCATGGTCCTGGTCTCAAACGAGATAGCTGGGCGTGATCACCCGTCGGCCGCGCCGGGCTGGCGCGCGTCGCACCAGACCCGCGGAGGCGATCCCTGGCGTGCCGTGGTGAGAACCAGCAGTCTCTGGCGCCACCGGGGCACACCGATCGAGCGAACCCACCTGGCCTTCGAGATCGCGCCACCGGGCTTCCCCCCAGCGGTCGGCGCCGGCGATCCAGGCGGCAGCGCGGGCGTAGACCCGGCAGTCGAGCGCCTCGTTCCTCTCGCGCAGCTTCTGCCATTCGAGCCGGGCAAAGCCGCGCCGGTTGCGCACGGTGACCAGCTGCTCGGCGGTGAGCTGGCGCAGCCACTCGCTCTCGATCCAGTCGGGCAGATGGATCGTGCCCGGCGGGAAGCCGGCGCCGGCCGCGCGCTCCTCGGCAGTCGGGCGCGCGAGCCGCAGGAAGCGGTAGGTCTCGGCCTTGAAGCTCGAGACCGCGACGGTCCACAGCCGCGCGCCGCGCCGCAGGCGCCGCCCGTTCTCGGTGGCATCGACATAGGTGGGCCCCGAGACCGGGCTGGAGCGGTTGAACCCCTCCACCCCCTTGACGGCGGCGACCTGGGCAAAGCCGACGCTGCGCGCCCAGGCATAGACCGCCGGGGCCTCGTAGCCCGTGTCGATCGCGAGCCGGGCGATGCGCAGCTGCGCGCCGTGCTCGTGCGGCCAGGGGCGGTCGAGGAGCGCGCTCAGCCGCTCCCAGGCTTCCTGCCGGTCCGGCCCGCCCTCGATGACGATATGATCAACGAGCCAGCTTTCGAGGCCGCGGCCCCAGGCCCAGACATCGACCTCGATGCGGTCCTTCTGCACGTCGGACCCAGCGGTCAGGAACAGCCCGCCCGCGGGCACGGTGCCGGCCGGCCAGCTTTCCCTGCGATCGTAGAGCCGCTGCCAGTCGGGCGCCTCGCCGCTCTCGACCCAGGTCTCGCCCAGCACGGTGTTGCGAAACACCTTGATCGCCTCGTCAGAGCCTTGCGCCGCCTCCCAGCTGCGCGCGATCCGCGCCCAGCTCAGCCAGCCCACCGGCGAGTAGAGCGCCGAGAGATGGTAGCCGGTCGTGGCAGGATCGGCGGCGGTCGCGGTGGCGCGCCATTCGCCGGCTTCCAGCATCGCCGTCTTGTGGTGCTCGGCGATGGGCGCCTCGCAGCCCTCGCAGACATATTCCGCCGTCTCGGGCTGGCCCTTGTGCCAGCGCAGCCGCTCGAACTTCAGCCACTGCATCGCCCCGCAATGCGGGCAGGGCACGAAGTAGCGGCGCTGGTCGGAGGCCTCGAACTCGCGCTCGATCCGGCTCACCCCGCGGATGGTGGGCGTCGAGACCAGCAGCACCTTGCGCCGGTGGGCGAAGGTGAGCGAGCGCGCCTCGGCGAGGCTCACCGGATCGCCCTCCTCGTCGGCCGAGGCCGGATAGGCGTCGATCTCGTCGAGGAAGATGTAGCGCGCCGGCATCGAGCGCAGGCCCACGGCCGAGTTGGCCCCCGTCATGATCAGGATGCCGCCCGCGAACTCCTTGGACAGCATGGTGTTGCCGGCATCGCGGGACCGGGCAGGCTTCACCCGCTCCCGCAGCGCCGGGCTCTCGGCGATCAGCGGATCGATGCGCTGGCGCGAATGGCGCTTGGCCAGCTCCACCGTGGGCTGAACCGCGAGCATCGGCCCCGGCGCCTGGTGGATGACATAGCCGATCCAGTTGTTGCCGGCCTCGGTCGCGCCCACCTGCGCGGCCTTCATGAACACCACCCGCTGCACCGGATCGTGCGGACCGAGCCGGTCCATGATCTCGCGCATGTAGGGCGTTCTCGCCGTGCGATAGCGCCCCGGCTCGGCCGAGGCGCGCGCGGCGAGCATCCGGTGGCGATCGGCCCAGGCGGAGACCGCGAGCAGCGGATCGGGCGCGAGACCGCGTGCCCAGGCGCGCAGGATGTCAGCCGCGCCGGCGAAGGCCTCGCCCGCCGCGCGCGCCTCAGGTGAGGTCGGGGGCCCGTGGGGCGGCAAGCTCCTCGAGGTGGCTGCGGACATGGTCCTCCAGGATTTTCTGCATCGCCGCCACCTCCACGTTCACCTCCTCGCTGCACGCGGCCGAGAGCTCGGCCGCCATCAGCGCCGCCACCCGCGCCGGCCAGGTGACCCATGCCTCGCGCTCCTCGCGCGCCAGACGGAAGACCAGCGCCTCGGCCCGGGCGCGCTCAACCAGCTCGCCCTTCAGCTTCTGCAGCCGGATGCGCCGCTCCTGGGCTTTCAGCACCTCGTTGGCGGTGCGCGCCTGGAGGAAGGTCATTCCACTGTTCGCCGGCGGCGCGGCCAGCCCCTGCTCGCGCAGGGTCTCGCCCACGGCGGCGACGGCGGCCTCGGGCACGGGCCTGACGCGCTCTGCCGGGCCGCGGCGGGATCTGGCCGGATCGGTGGCCTCGGCGCGGCGCACATCGGAAGCGGCGGCATCGATCGAGCCGTCGGGATGCAGCACCAGCCGCCCGGCGGCGCGCGCCTTCTGCACCGCGCCGCGCGAGATCCCGGCATGCGCCGCATATTGCCGCTCGCTCATGCCCATGGGTGCGGGAGTTCCGTTGGCAGTCATGTCACCGACCGATCAGGCCTTGCCGATCCTTGCCCCAGCGCCTGGCGCTCCCGCAGCTGCTCGAACAGCCGCCGCAGCGCATAGGAGCGCGCAAGGCTCACCAGCGTGAACATGGCGCCGATCATCAGGTTCTGCGCCAGCGTCGCATACAGGCCGAAGATCGGAAAGATCAGGACCTGCGTGACGACCGCGACGCCGTAGCCGACGGCGACGTTGGCAAGGGACTCGACCAGCGACATGAGGCGGGATTGCTTCATGCCTCTGCCTCATCCATCGCCCAGCAGTTCAGCCGCCAGAGTTCGCAGCGCATGCGCTGCAACCAGCGGGACCACGCCATTGCCACAGAGCCGAAGCCGGTCCACCCGGTGGGCCAGCCCATCAGCGCCTCGACGAACAGCGGGTTCAAGGTCCGGGGCGATGGCGAGATATCGCGCCCAGCCATCGACGTCACCAGGACCTGGCGGCCAAGCAGGCCGTTCACCGGTGTGTTCGCCAATGTCGTCGCCCCATCCTTGTGATCCCGCGCCGTCGGCGTCATCCACATCCCCGCCGCATGGGTCAGGTCGGCACTCCTGCGGTTGCCCGCGCTCGGCTTGCAGCCGTCGTTCGCCATCGGCGTCGGCCAATCCCGCGCCATCCGGTCCAGACCCTTCTCGTCCTTCCTTTCCCCACCTCGGCTGCGAAAGCTGTCGGTCTGCGGCGTCGGCCACAACGCGGCCGTCGTCGCGAGGTTCATGCCGTGCTGCCCCGCTGCCTGCGAGGGCGTCGGCTTCGTCTGCCGGTTTTCGTTGGCGCTGGCGCGGGGCGTCGGCCAGAGCCGCAGCAGTTCCGTCCGGTTCCCGCCACTCGACCGGGTTCCAGAGCAGGCGCGCGGGGTCGGCCAGCTCGTCCCCCTCGCGAATGGCGAGGATGAACAGACGCTCGCGTTTGTGGGGAGCGCCGACTTCCGCCGCTGTGAAGAGGCCCGCCGCAAGGCGGTAGCCCATGCCGACCAGTCCTGCGGCGACTTCGGGGAAACCGAGGCGGAGATGATGGGCGACATTTTCGAGGAAGACGAAGGGCGGCTCGACCTCGCCGATGATACGGGCGACATGAGGCCAGAGGTGGCGTGGGTCGTCGGCACCCCGGCGCTTGCCCGCGACGGAGAACGGCTGGCACGGATAGCCCGCAGTGACGATGTCCACCGCGCCGCGCCACGGGCGGCCGTCGAAGGTGCCAACATCGTCCCAGACAACAGCCTGATCCAGGGACGCGTCTTCCATCCGCGCCACGAGAGTGGCTGCGGCGTAGGTTTCCCGTTCGACATGGCCCACAGCACGATATCCGGGGATGGCGATGGCGAGCCCAAGGTCGAGACCGCCTGCGCCGGAGCAGAGGGAGAGGCCGAACAGGCACGCATCTCCCGCTCCGGAATCGTCTCCGGAGGAAGGTAAAGCCAAGTCATGCATGTCACGCGGCGGTCTTGCGCTTTCGCGCGGGTTCAGGGGCGGTGTCCATGTCCGGCGTATCGGCCATGGGTTCCGTGCCGTCGCCCAACCGCTCGGCTTTCACCTCGGCAAAGGTCCGCCCGTTGCCCTCGAGGATCGCCTCGCGGCCCGTGGCGGCCTGCCAGCGTTCGATCGCGACATCGACATAGGCCGGGCTGATCTCCATCGCGAAGACACGCCGGCCGTTGGCCTCACCGGCCATGATCTGAGTGCCCGAGCCGCAGAACGGCTCGTAGCACAGCCCGCCGCGCTCGACGTGCTGGCGCATCGGGATGGCGAAGGCATCCACCGGCTTGGGCGTCGGATGATCGGGGCGCTCCTCGCCGGCAGGCACGGCCATCTCCCAGGTCGAGGGCAGCGTCTCCTCGGCGACCTTCGGCGGACGGTGCGGGCGGCGCCAGCCCATGAAGCAGGGCTCGTGCTTCCACAGATAATGCGAGCGGGTGAGCACGCCGCGGTCCTTCACCCAGATGATCTGCTGATGGACGAAGGCGCCGGCCTTCTCCCAGCAGGCTTCCAGCATCGCCTGGCGGCGGGACGCGTGCCAGCAATACCACGCGGCATCCTCGGTGATCGCCTCGGCAATGGCCGCGGCGATGAAGCCGTCGTAGAGTTCCGCGCCCTGCGAACTGTCGTCCCAGGTCACCCCATAGGACTGCGACCAGTCCTTGTTCCGCGTCGGGTGGTTCGCGCCGTCGTAGTCCACGAGATAGGGCGGGTCGGTGGCAAAGAGCACGGCGCGCTCGCCGTTCATCAGGCGGCGGACGTCCTCATGGTTGGTGCTGTCGCCGCAGAGCAGACGGTGGTGCCCGAGGATCCACAAATCGCCCCTGCGTGAGGCCGGGTTGCGCGGCGGCTCGGGGATGGTCACCGGCGGAAACGAGCCGCCAGCCCCGCCGTCTTCATCGTCTGCGTCCGGGTCGAGCGCGAGGAGCTTGTCGAGTTCGCCGTCGGAGAAGCCGACCAGCGACAGATCGAAGTCCTCGGCCAGCAGTCCCTGCAGCTCGGCGGAGAGCAACGCCTCGTCCCAGCTTCCGAGTTCCGTCAGCTTGTTGTCCGCGATGCGGTAGGCCCGGCGCTGCGCGGGCGTGAGATGCCCGAGCACGATCACCGGCGCCTCCTTCAGCCCGAGCTGGCTCGCCGCCAGAACGCGGCCGTGGCCCGCGATCAGCTCCCCGTCCTCGGCCACGAGGCAGGGCACGGTCCAGCCGAACTCGGCCATGCTGGCGGCGATCTTCGCCACCTGCTCGGCCCCATGCTGCTTCGCGTTCCCGGCATAGGGCTTGAGGCGCGCGAGCGGCCACGTCTCGATCCGGTCGGGTGCAAAGGCAAGGGTCATGGATAAGAGGAACCGATGAGGGGTCAGGAACGCGGGAGCGGCGGCACCGGCGCTGGTGGCCGCTGATTGGCCAGGCTGGCTCAGCGGCCGAAGCCTCGACGCGCATGCAGCCGATGGGCAGCTTGCTCGATTGGGCGAACGGGAGAGTGGATCCTGCGGTGGATTCCACGGTGGATCGCCTGTGGACTCCGGGTGGATTCTGCAGGCCAGCAGGAAGCCACCCGGAAGCCAGCCCGGGCCTTCGGCTATCCAACGGAAATCACGCGGTTTTCTTGTGTCATTCGGCAGGCGGTGGCTTCCGTCTGGCAGGGGTGGCTTCCCAAAAAATCGGCCTGTGCCAAGCGATACGCCGCGCCTCGCCCGCCAGCATACGATTTCCGCCAGGAAGGACCCGCGAACTCGTCTGGAAGCGGGACCAAGGCCGCGACGCGCGCGCCTCTCCCGAGGATAGCCAGAATCTACCCAAGAACCGGGGTTTTCGTCTCTTCGAAAAGTGTCCGGCGGACACTTTCCGCCTCGCTTCGCGAGATTGCGGTCACTCGCCGAGGAGCGCTCGCAGATCTTTCATCAGCAGGAAGAGATGATACGGGTCGGTCGGGCTTGGCTCGAAGTCAAGCGCCTCATACCAGGCGCGCGCTTCGTCGTCCTTGGCATGTACGAGCAGTGCTCGGATACCAGCAATCTCGGCCGCTTGGGCCGTGCGGAGCAGCGCGTCCTTGAGCAACCCCTTGCCCAGTCCCTTTCCCTGCTCGGATCGGTCGATGGCAAGACGAGCGAGGAGCATCACCGGAATCGGGTGACGAGCCAGCCCCTTGCCGACCCGACCAGGCGCATCGCCATGTTCGACGGCGCCGACCGCGAGGCTGTAGTAGCCCACGACGCGCTGCCCTTCGTGACAAACGACATAGGTCTGAGCGCTGCCCGCTTTCTGGCTGACCAGCGCGTGGCGTTGCAGGAATCGATTCAGGGGCTCTTTGCCGCAATCAAACGCGTCAACGCTATGGGAAGCGTCGAGCTTTCGGACGGCAGAGAACGCTTGGTCCTCCGCCGTCACTCAAGCACGCTCTTCTTGGCGAGCAGTTTGGCGAGGCGCGGCTTGCTCTGGACGGGACGGTCGAGAACATCCTGGAAGGCTTGCCACTGGGCGTCGTCCAGCCGGAACAAGCGCCGATCGACCAGCGCTTCCTCGGCGGCATGGATGCCCGCTTCGAGCAGGAACTCCGTCACGTTCTTGTGCGAAAACGTGGCCGCTCGCTGCAGCAGCGCCTTCATGCTCGGCGTGGTGCGCACCTCGATACGTTCGGACTTGGCTTCGGCTGCGGGCATGGCTGATCTCCTGTCCCAGATTCCATATCATACGGACAACGTACGGACAAGAAGTTAATTGGGATGTCCAGCGGGATCGTCGCAAGCCTCCTTAACCATTTCAATCACGTAGCGCCGCGACCGGAGTCGCGGGACTTTCCGCTGATTCAGCCGCCACGCGATCACGCAGAGCGCGTAGAGCCAGTGCTCGTGCGCCGCCGAGCGCTGCAATCCCACGGTCCAGCAGATGGTTTTCCAGCGCTCGCCGTAGGCGCGCAGCCAGACAATCTTGCCGTCGATCGGATCGAGCCCCACCGTCCAGCTGAGCGTCTCCTCCATCC
>JBDZVR010000014.1:0-72891 GCA_040255785.1 Sphingomonadales bacterium | reverse complement strand
CCTTGGCGAGGCTGTGCTCGCGCACCTTGTAGTTGATCTTCTCGTTGCGCAGGTCGCTTTGCGCGCGCAGTCCCGCCGCTTCGAGCCTGGCGACGACCTCCTTCGCATAATCGTCGGCATCGGAGACGATCGTCGCCACCACTGCCTGCACCGGCGCGAGCCAGAGTGGCAACTTGCCGGCATAATGTTCGATAAGGATGCCGATGAAGCGCTCGTAGCTGCCGAAGATCGCGCGGTGGAGCATGATCGGCCGGTGGCGCTCGCCATCCTCGCCGACATAGGAGGCGTCGAGCCGCTCGGGCAGCACGCGGTCCGACTGGATCGTGCCGACCTGCCAGGTCCGTCCGATCGCGTCGGTCAGGTGCCATTCGAGCTTGGGCGCGTAGAAGGCGCCCTCGCCGGGCAGCTCCTCCCAGCCATGGTCGGCGGTCGCGAAGCCGGCCTTCGTCACCGCGTCGCGCAACTCGGCCTCGGCGAGGTCCCACACCTCGTCGCTGCCGAAGCGCTGCTCCGGCCGCAGCGCCAGCTTGATCGCGTAGCTGAAGCCGAAGTCCCGGTAGATGCGGTCGGAAAGTTCGCAAAAGTCCCGCACCTCGTCGACGATCTGCGCCGCGGTGCAGAAGATGTGGGCGTCGTCCTGGGTGAACTGGCGCACCCGCATCAGCCCGTGCAGCGCGCCGTGCGGTTCGTTGCGGTGGCAGCAGCCGTTCTCGTAGATCCTGAGCGGCAGGTCGCGGTAGCTCTTGATCCCCTGCTTGAAGATCAGGACGTGCGCCGGGCAGTTCATCGGCTTCAGCGCCATCCAGTCGGCCTTGCCGGAGACGAGCGGCCCGTCGTCCGCGACGTTCGGCACCTCGTCGGGGATGACGAACATGTTTTCGCGATACTTGCCCCAGTGGCCGGACTGCTCCCACTGGCGGGCGTCCATCACCTGCGGGGTCTTGACCTCCCGGTAGCCGGCGCCATCGATCGCGCGGCGCATATAGGCCTCGAGCTCGCGCCAGATGATGTAGCCCTTGGGATGCCAGAAGACGCTGCCATGCGCCTCCGGCTGGAGGTGGAAGAGATCCATCTCCTGCCCGAGCTTGCGATGGTCGCGCCTGGCCGCCTCCTCGAGCCGGTGGAGATAGGCGTCGAGCTGCTTCCCGTTCAGCCAGCCGGTGCCGTAGATGCGCGAAAGCTGCGGCTTGCCCGGGTCGCCGCGCCAATAGGCGCCGGAAACGCGGGTCAGCTTGAAGGCCCGCGGATCGAGCTTGCCGGTCGAGGCGAGGTGGGGGCCGCGGCACATGTCGAGCCAGTCCTCGCCCGACCAGTAGACGGTGAGCTCCTCATCCTCGGGCAGCTCGGCCGCCCATTCGGCCTTGAAGGTCTCGCCCTGTGCGCGCCAGCGCTCGATCAGCGCCTCGCGCGACCAGACCTCGCGCCTGAGCGGCTTGTCGGCGGCGATGATGCGCCGCATTTCCTCCTCGATGCGCGGCAGCTCCTCCTCGGTGAAGGGGCCGCGGCCGGGCGCGGGCGCGAAATCGTAATAGAAGCCATCCTCGGTCGCCGGGCCGAAGGTGATCTGGGTGCCGGGATAGAGGGACTGCACCGCCTCGGCGAGGACGTGGGCATAATCGTGGCGCACGAGCTCGAGCGCGTCCGCCTCGTCGCGCGCGGTGACGATGGCGAGGGTCGCATCGCCGTCCAGCGGCCGGGCGAGATCGCGCAGCTCGCCGTCCACCTTCGCGGCGAGCGCCGCCCTGGCGAGCCCCGGGCCGATCGCGGCGGCGATGTCCGCCGGCGTCGTCCCCGGCGCCACCTCGCGGACGGAGCCGTCGGGCAGCGTGATCTTGAACAGTGCGGACATTGGTTGCCGTTGCGCCTCGATCGAAGGGAGTGCGCCCGACTTATGCGTCGCCCGCCGCGGAAACAAGTCGCTCGCCGCGCCGCGGTGGCTGCGCCCGTCGCCGAACGGAGCGACCTGTCGGCCGCGCGCCGACGCTGCTAGGATCGGGCCATGACCGATTTGTCCCGTCTCGCCGGCGCGCATGGCCGCTCGCTCGCCTACCGGCACCGGCCGGGCGCCGGGCCGACCATCCTCTTCCTGCCCGGCTACATGTCCGACATGCAGGGCACGAAGGCGACCGCGCTCGACGACTGGGCGGCGGCGCGGGGGCGCGCGATGCTGCGCTTCGATTATGCCGGCTGCGGCGAGAGCGGCGGCGCTTTCGAGGCGCAGACGCTGGCGCTGTGGCTCGGCGACGCGCTGATGATGATCGACCAGGTCGCCGCCGGCCCGGTCGTGCTGGTCGGCTCGTCGATGGGCGGCTGGCTGATGCTGCACGCGGCGCTGGCGCGGCCCGATCGGGTGAAGGGCCTCGTCGGCATCGCCGCTGCGCCGGATTTCACCGACTGGGGATTCACCGACGCGCAGAAGCGCATGATCGTCGAACAGGGCAGGCTGGTCGAAGCGACCCCCCATGGCGAGGCTCCCTACATCACCACCCGCGCCTTCTGGGAGAGCGGGCAGGCGATGCGCCTGATGACCGGGCCGCTCGCGATCGATTGCCCGGTCCGCCTGCTCCACGGCCAGGCCGACGCCGACGTGCCGTGGCGCCTCTCGCTCGACATCGCCCGGCTGGTGCGTTCAGCGGACGTGCAGGCGCTGCTGGTCAAGGACGGCGACCATCGCCTGTCGCGACAGGGCGACATCGCGCTGCTGATCGCCACCCTGTCCCAGCTGATGGAGCAATTTGCCTAGGTGCCCGCGAGCGTCCTCATCCCCATCCTCGCTGCCGCCGGCCTTCAGGCCGCGCCGCCGCCACCCGCCGATGCCGAGACGGAGGCGCGCTACCGCGCCTGCGTCGCGCAGGTCCGCGCCGATCCCGAGGCGGCCGTCACCACTGCCAACGGCTGGCGGATCGTCGGCGGTGGCTATTACGCGCGCCAGTGCCTTGGCCTCGCCTATGTCGCGCTCGAACGCTGGGGCGAAGCAGCCGCGCAGTTCGAGGAGGCGGCGCGCACGGTCGGTCCGCACGATCCCCGCGCCGCCGATTTCCAGGTGCAGGCGGGCAATGCCTGGCTCGCCGCGGGCGAGGGGACGCGCGCCATCCAGGCGTTCGATGCCGCGCTCGCGAGCGGCGCGCTCACCGGCCAGATGCGGGGCGAGGTGCGGCTCGATCGGGCCCGCGCGCTGGTCGCGCTCGGCAGCCTCGACGGCGCGCGCCAGGACCTGGACGAGGCGCTGCGGCTCGTGCCCGAGGATCCGATGGCCTGGTATCTGTCGGCGGGGCTGGCCCGGCGTCAGCGCGACACGGCGCGCGCCGCGGCCGACATCGCCCGCGCCCGCGCGCTCGCACCCGACGATCCGGACGTGCTGTTGCTCGCCGGCACGATCGCGGGCGATGCCGGCAACATGGCCGAGGCGGAGCGGCTCTATCGCCAGGTCGCGAGCGCGGCGCCGGACAGTCGTGCCGGGCGCGCCGCGCGCGAGGCGCTGGCGACGGCGCGCGAGATCGAGCTGCCGGCGCAGCCGCCGCCGGCGGCCGCCGCGCCTCCGCCACCGCAACCACCGGCGCCGGCGCCTCACTCCAGGTAGAACTGGATCGTCGTCACCACCCGTACCTTCTGGAAGGGCGAGCTGTTGTCGCCGCCGCCCATCTCGTCGGCGCCGTCGCGCGCGCCGATCGAGAAATAGCCCTGGGTCGCCGAACGGATCGCGCCGACGCGGCTGCCCGAATCGCGGGCGAACTGCTCGGCGCCCTCGCGCGCGTTGCGCGTCGATTGCGCGATCATCTGCGGCTTGATGTCGTTGAGCCGGGTGAAGGTGTAGATCATCCCCATGCCGCCCTGAAGCGGCACGCCCTGGCGGATGAGGTCGAACTGCCGGGCATAGGCGCGGCGCGCGCGCATCACGTCGTTGGTGCGGAACTGGAGCGAGCGGCTGATCGAATAGATCTGCGCCTGCCGATTGCTGTCGTAGCGTGAATTGATCGAGCCGCCGCCGTCGCCCAGCGCCTCGTCGGGAAAGCCCGCGACGCGGAAGAAGGCGCGGATGCGGTCGGCATCGCGATCGATGTCGCGCTGGACCGCGGCGAGATCGGTGCCCTCGCGGTGGAAGCCGATCGACCAGGTGGCGAGATCGGCGACGACGTCGCGTTCGGCGAGGCCGCGCATCGTGACGGCGCGGTCGGCCATGCGCGCGCGCCTGAGGCCGTCGCCGAGCAGATAGCCGCCGATGATGATGCCGAGCCCCAGGATCGCCGCCGCGATCAGGGTCACGCGCGAATCGCGCACCACGTCAGTCATGACACCCCTCCCTCCCCGCCGACCGCGCAGCCGCGGCCGGACGGGCCGTCATCGCACGTGATCGATGAACCGTGCATTTATGGCGACGAACCGAAACGGGGACCATAGCTGGGCGCCTTCTTGCGCCCGCGCCTCGCCGCGCGCGGCGGCGGCGCCTATATTGGTCGTCGGACGTTTCACTCTCGAAGGGCCGGCGATGAAATATCTGCACACGATGATCCGCGTCAGCGATCCCGAGGCGACGATGCGCTTCTTCAACCTGCTCGGGCTCGAGGAGCGGCGGCGGATGGACAACGAGAAGGGCCGCTACACGCTGATCTACCTCGCCGCGCCGGGCGACGCGGCCGAGGTCGAGCTGACCCACAACTGGGACCCGGAGGAATATTCGGGCGGCCGCAATTTCGGCCACCTCGCCTATCGCGTCGACAATATCTACGAGACCTGCCAGCGGCTGATGGACGCCGGCGTCACCATCAACCGGCCGCCGCGCGACGGCCATATGGCGTTCGTGCGCACGCCCGACGGCATTTCGATCGAACTGTTGCAGGATGGCCGCCTCGAACCGGCCGAGCCATGGCTGTCGATGCCCAATATCGGAAGCTGGTGATGCTCGAAATTGCCCGCGTCCCGGTCCTTTCGGACAATTACGTCTGGCTGGTCCACGATCCGGCGAGCGCCGAAACGGTCGTCATCGATCCGTCGCTGGCGGGGCCGGTGCTCGACGCGGCGGCGGCGCGCGGCTGGCGGATCACGCAGGTCTGGAACACGCACTGGCATCCGGATCACACTGGCGGCAATGATGGGATCAAGCGCGCGACGGGCTGCACGGTCATCGGCCCCGCCGCCGAGGCCGACCGCATCGCCACGCTCGACCGGACAGTGCACGAAGGCGACATCGCGCGGCTCGGCGCGCATGAAGCGAAGGTGCTGGAGGTGCCGGCCCACACCGCCGGCCATATCGCCTATCATTTCGAGGACGAGGGCGCGCTGTTCATCGGCGACACGCTGTTCGCGATGGGCTGTGGCCGGCTGTTCGAGGGAACGCCGGCGCAGATGTTCGCCAACATGCGGCGCCTCGCCGCGCTGCCCGGCGAGACTCGCGTCTATTGCGCGCACGAATATACGCTCGCCAACGCCCGCTACGCCCGCGCTGCCGAGCCGGACAACCGGGCGATCGCCGCGCGCCTCGCCGAGGTCGAGGCGGCGCGCGCTCGGGGCGCGCCGACGGTGCCGACCACGATCGCACTCGAGCGCGAAACCAACCCGTTCATGCGCGCCGGCACGGTGGACGAACTCGCCCGCCGCCGCGCCGCCAAGGATTCGTTCAGCGGGTGAGCCGGATTTGCCGGCGCGAACGAATCCGACGCCGCGGCGTTGAGGAGACACGAACAAGGAGGCGAAGATGAAGATGATCGCGGCATTGGCGATGATCGGGCTTGCCGGCGCCGGGGTCGCGGCCGCGGCGGCGGTCGCGGACGATCCGGTGGACCGGGCCGAGGCCCGCGCCCAGCGCATCCTTTCCGGCCGCACCGCCGAGCCGGAGGTGCCGTGCGTCAGCCAGCGGCGGCTGCGCGGCACGCAGTCGCTCGCCGACGGCGGCATCCTGTTTGGAGGCGACGGCGATGCGCTGGTCTATGTGAACCGGCCGGGCGGCGGCTGTCCCGCGCTCACCGGCGGGCGCTTCCTGGTGACGCGCACGCCGGGCGCGCAGCTTTGCGAGGGCGACATCGCGGTGGTGCGCGAGATCGGCGGCAACATCGAGGTCGGCTCCTGCGCGCTCGGGCCATTCACCCCCTATCGTCGCGCGCGGCGCTGAGCCTTCAGCGCCGGTAAAGCGCGTCGAGGCGCGCGCCGTAGATCGAGCCGATGACGTGGCGGCGGATCTTGATCGAGGGTGTCAGCTGCTCGTTCTCGACCGTGAACGGTTCGTCGGCGACGATGAAGCGGCGGACCTTCTCGATCACCGAAAGGTCCGCATTCACGCGGTCGACCGCGGCGGAGAGCGCGCGCACGAAGTCGGGATCGGTCTTGAGCTCGTCGAAATGGCAGGTGCGCGAATTGGCCGCGCACCATTCCGCCGTCCATTCGGGATCGGGCACGATCAGCCCGACGACATAGGGCCGCTTGTCGCCGACCACCATCGCCTGCAGGATTTCCGGCTGGAGGGTCAGCATCCCCTCCACCTTCTGCGGCGAAACGTTGTCGCCCTTGTCGAGGACGATGATGTCCTTCTTGCGGTCGGTGATGACGATGCGGCCCCTCGCGTCGATGTGGCCGACGTCGCCGGTGTGCAGCCAGCCTTCGGCGTCGATCGCGCGCCTGGTCTCCGCCTCGTTGCGCCAATAGCCCTTCATCACGAGCTCGCCGCGCACCAGGATCTCGCCGTCCCCGGCGATCCGGACCTCGGTGTTCATCAGCGGCGGGCCGACCGTGCTCATCCTGAGCCCGACCCTCGGCCGGTTGCACGAGATGACCGGCGCCGCCTCGGTCTGGCCATAGCCCTGGAGGAGCGTCAGGCCGAGCGCGTGGAAGAAGATGCCGACCTCCGGGTTGAGCGGCGCGCCGCCCGAGACCAGCGCCTTGATCCGGCCGCCGAAGCGCGCCGCGATCTTCGGGCGCACGGTGCGGCTCAGCAGGAGGTCCATCGGCAGGTCCCACGGGCGGATGCGGCCCGCGTAGCTCCTCGCCCCGATCGCGAGCGCGCGGTTCAGCAGGTAGGTCTTGAGACGTCCTTCCTTCTCGACCGCCTTCAATATGCGCTGGCGCAGCACCTCGAACAGCCGCGGCACGACGACCATGATCGTCGGCCGCACCTCCTCGATATTGCTAGCGAGCTTCTCCAGCCCCTCGGCATAATAGATCTGCGCGCCGAGCCCGATCGGGAAGAGCTGGCCGCCGGTATGCTCATAGGCGTGGCTGGCGGGGAGGAAGGAGAGGAAAATCTCGTCGTCCCAGCCGAAATCCTCGCTGATGAGGGCGGTGCAGCCCTCGATATTGTGCAGGATCGCGCCGTGATGCTGCATCACGCCGCGCGGCGCGCCGCCAGTGCCGGACGTGTAGATCACGCAGGCGAGGTCGTCGCGGCTGAAGGTCGCCGCCGCCGCGCAGGCTTCGACATCGGCATCCTCGGCCGCGATCAGCGTATCGCGCTGGTGGAAGGTGACCGCGCCGCTCTGGCCGGCGGGGAGCGGCTCGATCCCGATCACATGCTCGCAGGCATTGGCCCTGATCGCGGCCGGGAGCAGCGGCTTCGCCAGCTTCGCGGTCGAGACGATCACCGCGCGCGCCCCCGAATCGTCGAGAATGTGCTGGTGATCGCGCTCGGTATTGGTCGTGTAGGCGGGCACGGTGACGCAGCCGGCGGCCATGATCGCCAGATCGCTCATCAGCCATTCCGGCCGGTTCTCCGAGACCAGCATCACCCGGTCGCCCGGCTGCAGGCCGAGGCGCTTCAGCGCCGCCGCCAGCCGCGCCACCTCGCGCGCCGCCTCGCGCCAGCTCGTCGCGCGCCATCCGCCCTCGCGCTTGGCCCACAGGAAGGACGCGTCCCCCTTCTCGCGCGCGCGCGAGAAGAACATCGTCACCAGGTTCGGAAACTTTTCGAGCAGCCGCATAGGTCCCCTCCGGGCGCGCGGCTTCCCGCGTCACCCCACCGAACCAATGCCTAGAGCGGATCGCGCCGGAACGGAACCGGGGACAGGAGGCGCGATTCAGCGATCCCTATTCAGGAAGGGCGGACGTGGCGCGCGCGGCGGCGCCCCGCGCCGTCACTCCGGGATCGCGACGCCCTCGCTCCTCGGATCGGCGGCGCCGATCCAGCGGTCGCCGACACGCTCGATCGCATTGGCCTTGAAGCCGGAGGGCACGGGCACGACGCGATGGCCCATGGCGGTGAGCCGGGGCGCGATCTGCTCGAGCCGGGTGCCGCGCTCGATCAGCAGGCGGTCGCCCCAGCCGAGGATGAAGGGCTGCGCGATCGCCTCCTCGGCGCTCATGCGCCAGTCGATCACGCCGATGATCGCCTTGGCGACCTGGGCGATGATCGTCGGCCCGCCGGCGGCGCCGATCGCGAGGCGGACGCTGCCGTCGGGATTGTAGACGATGGTCGGCGACATCGAGCTCATCGGCCGCTTGCCGCCTTCCGGCCGGTTGGCGACTGGCGCGCCCTCGCGGACCGGCGCGAAGGTGAAGTCGGTCAGCTCGTTGTTGAGCACGTAGCCGCCGACGGTCAGTCCCGATCCCCACGGGCCCTCGACCGTCGAGGTATAGGAGGCGACGTTGCCGGCGCGGTCGACGACCACGAAATGGGTGGTCGAACGGACCTCGGCCGAAGCCGCGGTCGTGCGCGCCGGCGCGCCCGGCGGGTCGCCCGGGCCGACCTCGGCCATCGCGCGATCGGGCGAGATCAGCGCCGAGCGCCGGGCGAGATAGGTCTCGTCCATCATGCCGGCGATCGGCACGTCGACATAGTCCGGATCGCCGATGAAGGTGTCGCGGTCGGCATAGGCAAGCCGCTCGGATTCGGCGATGAGGTGCCAGGAGAGCGGATTGTCCGGGCCCAGCGCGGCCAGGTCGAAGCGTTCGAGCTGCTTGAGGATCTGGAACACGGTGAGGCCGCCGGACGAGGGCGGGCCCATGCCGCAGATGCGGTAGCCGCGGTAGGTGCCGCACACCGCCGGTCGCTCGCGGGCCTGATAGGCGGCAAGATCGCCGGTCTCGATCACCGCCGGGTTGCGCGGCGAATTGCGCGCCGTCTCGACCAGCGCGCGGGCGTTCGGCCCGGTGTAGAACCAGTCCGGCCCGAGCCGCGCGAGCTGCTCCAGTGTCGCCGCCATTTCGGGATTGCGCAGGATCGTGCCGACCGGCCTGGGCGTGCCGTCCGCCTGGTAATAATGGGCGCGGCTCCAGCCGCTCATCCGCGCGCGCGAACCGGGCGAGGCGAGCGCGGCGTGCATGCGCGGCGTGATCGCGAAGCCCTCGCGCGCGAGGCGGATCGCCGGCGCGAACAACCGCGCCCAGGGCAGGCGGCCATGCTCCTCGTGGAGCCGCTCGATCAGCCTGAGATTGCCCGGGACGCCGACGCTGAGCCCGCCGGGCACCGCGTCCCCATGCGATCGCGGCTCGCCGCTCGCATCGAGGAAATAGCCGGGCGTCGCCGCCATCGGCGCCGTCTCGCGCCCGTCGAGCGTCGCCACCGTGTCGCTCGCCGCGTCGTGGTAGACGACAAAGCCGCCGCCACCGATGCCGGAGCTTTGCGGCTCGACCACGCCGAGCGCGAGCATCGTCGCCGCCGCGGCATCGGCCGCGCTGCCGCCGGCGCGCAGGATCTCGACGCCGGCCGCGCTCGCGCGCGGATCGGCCGCGGAGACCATGCCCGTCGTGCTGCTTGGCAGGTCCGCATATTGGCTCGCTTCGGCGGCTTGCGACGCTTGCGACGGCGCCGGGCGCGACTGGGCCGGGCCGGCGACGGCGAGCGCGGCGGGGAGCAGGACGAGGGAGAGAATATGCTGCAACATGCCTTACGACCTTTCGGCGCCGATCGCCTCCTCCAAGCGCGCGAAGCCGTGGCGCGCAAGCAAAAGTTTCAATTCGCGATTGATCCGGCGGGCGATGCGCGGCCCCTCGTAGACCATCGCGGTGTAGAGCTGGACGAGGCTCGCGCCGGCGCGGATGCGCTCGAACGCGTCGGCGCCGCTGGCGATGCCGCCGGCCGCGATCAGCGGCAGCGCGCCATGGGTCGCGCGCGCGAAATCGCGCAACCGCGCGAGCGCGAGCGGCTTCAGCGGCGCGCCGGAAAGCCCACCCGCCTCGCCACGCTGCGGCGAGCGCAGATGCGGGCGGCTCACCGTGGTGTTGGCGACGATCAGCGCATCGACGCGCCGGTCGATCGCGATCCGCGCGATCGCCTCGATGTCGGTCGGCAGCAGGTCCGGCGCGACCTTGAGGAAGACCGGCGGCCCGGCGCCGCGCGCCTCGATCACCGCCTCGAGCAGCGCGTCGAGCGCGCCGGCGTCCTGCAGCGCGCGCAGCCCCGGCGTGTTGGGCGAGGAGATGTTGACGGTGAGATAGTCGGCTACCCCGGTCATCGCCCGGACGCCGGCGGCATAGTCGGCGATCGCCGCCGCGCCGCCGACATTTTCCTTGTTGGCGCCGATATTGACGCCGACGATCCCGGGCGACGGGCCGGCGAGGCGCGCCAGCGCCTCGGCCTGGCCGCGATTGTTGAAGCCCATGCGGTTGATGGCGGCGCGGTCCTCGACCAGCCGGAACAGCCGTGGCCGCTCGTTGCCGGCCTGCGGGCGCGGGGTGAGCGTGCCGACCTCGACGAAGCCGAAGCCGAGGCCGAGCAGCTGTCGCCAGGCCTCGGCATCCTTGTCGAAGCCGGCGGCAAGCCCGACCGGACTGGCGAAGTCGAGCCCGGCGACCCGCACGGCGAGCGCCGGATCGGCCGGCGGCGGCAGGCGCGGCTTCGTGCGCGCGAGCAGCGCGATCGTCAGCCGGTGCGCGCGCTCCGCGTCGAGCGCGAAGGCGAGCGGCCGCACGAGAGGATAGAACGCCATGGCGCCGCGCCTATGGCACAGAAAGTCCTCGCCCGCGAGGGCGGCGCTCGCGGCGGCGGCGAAGGCCGAAGCCTCCCTGATCGCCGCGAAAACCGGCTTGATTCCGCCGCGCGAGAGGCCCACATGCCCAATCGGAACGAATCGCTCCCATTTGGCTGCGCGGGGTGATCGGTTCGGGCGCCTGGGGAGGGCGCTGGAGAGCCTATGCGACTGACGAGCCTTGCCGATTATGCCGTCGTGATGATGGCCGCCGCGGCGCGCCGCGCGCCGGGGATGCGGCTGTCCGCGACGCTGCTCGCCGAGGAGACCGGCGTGCCGCTGCCGACCGCGCAGAAGCTCACCCAGCGGCTCGCCGCCGCCGGCCTGCTGGAGACCGCGCGCGGCAGTGGCGGCGGCTTCCGGCTCACCCGGGCGGCGAACGAGATCAGCCTCGCGGACATCATCGAAGCGGTCGAAGGCCCGATCGGCATGACCGCCTGCGTCGATCTCGACCGCAACGATTGCGCGCTGGAAAGCTGCTGCCAGGTCCGGCCGCACATGCGCGTGGTCAACGGTGCGGTGCGCGGCGCGCTGCAGGGCGTGTCGCTGTCCAGCCTCGCGGCGGCGGCGCGATGAGCCCGAACGATCTCTCGTCGGTCCGCAATCGCGAGGCGATCGAGGCGGCGGCGCGCGCGGCGAAGTACGAATGGGGCTTCACCAGCGATGTCGAGCAGGAATTCGCGCCCAGGGGACTGAACGAGGAGGTCGTCCGCTTCATCTCGGCGAAGAAGAACGAGCCGGAGTGGATGCTGGACTGGCGGCTCAAGGCCTATCGCGCCTGGCTGAAGATGGCGGAAGTGACCTGGGCCAAGCTCGACATTCCGCCGATCGATTTCCAGGACGCCTATTATTACGCCGCGCCCAAGGCGAAGCCCAAGCTCGCCTCGCTGGACGAGCTCGATCCGGAAATCCGCCGCACCTATGAAAAGCTCGGCATCCCGATCGAGGAGCAGAAGGTGCTCGCCGGCGTCGCCGGCGCGAAGAAGGTCGCCGTCGATGCGGTGTTCGACAGCGTTTCCGTCGCCACCACCTTCCGCGCAGAGCTGGAGGCGGCCGGCGTCATCTTCCGCTCGATCAGCGAGGCGATCCGCGAATATCCCGATCTGGTGCGCAAATATCTCGGCTCCGTGGTGCCGCAGCGCGACAATTTCTACGCCTGCCTCAACAGCGCGGTCTTCAGCGACGGCACCTTCGTCTACGTGCCCGAGGGCGTGCGCTGCCCGATGGAGCTTTCCACCTATTTCCGCATCAACGCGGAGAATACCGGCCAGTTCGAGCGCACGCTCATCATTGCCGACAAGGGCGCCTACGTCTCCTATCTCGAAGGCTGCACCGCGCCGCAGCGCGACGAGAACCAGCTCCATGCGGCGGTGGTCGAACTCTACGCGCACGAGGATGCGGAGATCAAATATTCCACCGTCCAGAACTGGTATCCCGGCGACGAGCAGGGGCGCGGCGGCATCTACAATTTCGTCACCAAGCGCGCGCTGTGCGCCGGCGCGCGCTCCAAATGCTCGTGGACGCAGGTCGAGACCGGCTCGGCGATCACCTGGAAATATCCGTCCTGCATATTGAAGGGCGAGGACAGCGTCGGCGAGTTCTATTCGGTCGCGCTTACCAACAATTTCCAGCAGGCCGATACCGGGACCAAGATGATCCATCTCGGCTCGCGCTCGCGCTCGACGATCGTGTCGAAGGGGATCAGCGCGGGCCGATCGAACAACACCTATCGCGGGCTGGTGCGCGTGCTCGGCAATGCCGAGGGCGTGCGCAACTTCACCCAGTGCGATTCGCTGCTGCTCGGCGACCAGTGCGGCGCCCACACCGTGCCCTATATAGAGGTGCGCAACCCCTCGGCCCAGATCGAGCACGAGGCGACCACGTCCAAGATCAGCGACGACCAGCTCTTCTACGCGATGAGCCGCGGCCTCAGCCAAGAGGACGCCGTCGCCCTCATCGTCAACGGCTTCGCCCGCGAGGTGCTTCAGCAGCTCCCGATGGAGTTCGCGGTGGAGGCGCAGAAGCTGCTCGGGATCAGCCTCGAGGGGAGCGTGGGGTGAGAGCAAGCCTCACCCAAACCCCTCCTCTGAAGGGGAGGGGCTACGACAAGGGCTGGAGCCCAAAAACCCCTCCCCTTCAGGGGAGGGGGAAGGGGTGGGGCTTGTCGGTCGAGCAGCTCCGGCTTCTTCATAAGCGTGCCGCCGAGATGCGCCGCAACCCCACCGAACCCGAAAAGCGGCTCTGGCGCCACCTTTCCAACGGTCAGCTCGGCGGTCACAAGTTCCGCCGCCAGGCCGTGATCGGTTGGTTCATCGCCGACTTCCATTGTCCCCAAAAGGCGCTGATCGTCGAGGTGGACGGCGACACGCACGACGCGGCCAAGGATCGGTTGCGAGACGACGTGCTGGCCGAGCGCGGCTTTCGGGTCGTGCGGGTGACGAACGGCGACGTGATGGCGAACATGGATGGGGTCTTGCGGCACCTCTTGCTGGTGCTGGACGCCATGCCCGATCGTTGGGACAGGCCCCGCCCCAACCCCTCCCCTGAAGGGGAGGGGCTAGAGGCGGTGGAGCCACGTAAGCTGCCGGGGAATTCGCTGGAGGGATCGGTCGAATGATAGGGCATCGTACTCTTTCCTCCTCTCCCCGGTGGGGAAAGGGCCGGGGCGAGGGGGTTCGGCGGCCGAGGCTGACTGTGAATATCCGACACCCTCACCCAATCCTCTCCGTCGAGGGAGAGGGCTTTATGACTCTGACTCGAACGAAGGGTAGTTCGAAAGGGATCTTGGGATGAAGAACTGTCTCAATTGCGGAACAGAAGCCTTCGATGACGCAGATTCTTGTGGCGAGTGCGGCCGAGCATTTTCTTATCGGAAACTTGGCGACACTCAGATTCTATCGGGTACGGATTCCGCATTCCTCGCACGGAAAACCGGGTTGGACGAACGGCGGCCTGACGGGTCGATACCGATGGCGGGGGGTGCAATGGCGATGGCGATTGGCTTGCTGTTGGTTTTGCTCGCTTCCAACTCCCCCAGTGGGGCCGGCTTGAGCATGTTCTTCTTTGGCGGTGCGCTGGCGCAGTTGGGGCTCACGTTCTGGCTTGCCGGCTATATCGTCAAAGCCATGTCCTTCATTCAGGGGAAGGTTGAGTAGTTGCTCCGAATCGACAACCTCCACGCTGCCGTCGACGGCAAGCCGATCCTCAAGGGGATCAGCCTCTCCATCGATGCGGGCGAGATTCATGCGATCATGGGGCCGAACGGGTCGGGCAAGTCGACCCTCGCTTATGTGCTCGCCGGGCGACCGGGCTATGAGGTGACGCAAGGGAGCGCGGCGTTCACCCCTTCCCGTCAGGCCCGGGATAACGAGGCTGAAGGGCAAAGTGAGGCGGCGGCTGTCGATCTCCTCGCCCTCGAGCCGCATGAGCGCGCCGCGCTCGGCATCTTTCTCGGCTTCCAGTATCCGGTCGAGATTCCCGGCGTCTCGACCGCGCAGTTCCTGCGCACCGCGCTCAACGCGCAGCGCCGCGCCCGCGGCGAGGCCGAGCTGTCGGCGGGCGATTTCCTGCGTCTCGCCCGCGCCCAGGCCGACGCGCTCGCGCTCCCCCAGGAGATGATGAAGCGCGCGGTGAACGTCGGCTTTTCCGGCGGCGAGAAGAAGCGCGGCGAGATGGTGCAGATGGGCCTGCTCGATCCCGCGCTCGCCATCCTCGACGAGACCGATTCCGGCCTCGACATCGATGCCCTGCGCGTCGTCGGCGAAGGCATCAACCGGATCATGCGCAAGCCCGACAAGGCAGTGCTGCTGATCACCCACTACCAGCGGCTGCTCGACATCGTCGAACCCGATTTCGTCCATGTCCTCGCCGGTGGCCGCATCGTCCGCTCGGGCGGGCCCGAGCTCGCGCGCGAGCTTGAGCGGGAGGGTTATGCGGAGCTGGTCGCATGACCCTGCTCACCCTTCCCTCCCCGCGCGATGAAGCCTGGCGCTGGAGCGACCTTTCGGCGCTGCCGGGGCTCGCCACCGCGACGCCCACCGGGGCGGTACCGGAATCGCTGCCCTGGATCGACTGCGAGCCCGAAGGGCCGCGGCTGCTCTTCGTCGATGGCGCCTTCGATGCCGCCCGCTCCGACCCGCGCGGCGTGACGGTTTCGCCTGCGCGCTATCGCCCCGGCCACCAGCCGCTCGCCGCACTCGCCGGCGCGTCGGCGAGCGCCGGCTACACGATCGCGCTCGGGCCAGACGAGGCGGCGGCCGGGCTCGTCCAGATCGTCCACGTCTCGAGCGGCGGCGCGGCGCACGTTTCGAACCGGATCGCGCTCGCCGCCGGGGCGCAGGCCTCGGTGGTCGAAACCCATGTCGGCGGCGGCTGGAGCAACGCGAGCGCGCTGTTCGAGCTGGGCGCGGGCGCGCGGTTGATGCGGGTCCTGCGCGTGCTGAAGGATGGCGGCGCGCACACCGATTTCGCGATGGCCCGCCTCGAGGACGGCGCGAGCTTCGATGCCGCCGCGCTCGTCATCGGCCCCGAGAGCGCGCGGATCGAGCACGAGCTCGATCTGGCGGGCGCCGGCGCCTATGCGGAGGTCGGCGGCGTGCTGCTCGCCCGCGGCGCGGAGCGGCTGGAGGGGGTCACCGTGTTGCGCCATCTGGCGCGCGGTGGCGTCAGCCGCCAGGTCTGGCGCTCGGTCGCCGACGATCGCGCCGGCGCCTCGGTCGCGGCCCGCGTCGAGGTCGCGCGCGGCGCGCAGAAGGTCGATGCCGAGCAGAGCCTCAAGGGCCTGCTGCTCGATCGCGGCGCGACGATCAACGCCAAGCCGGAATTGGAGATTTTCGCCGACGACGTGAAGTGCGCCCACGGCGCCAGCGTCGGCGAGCTCGATCGGCAGGCGCTCTTCTATCTCGAAAGCCGCGGCGTCACGCCGGCCGAGGCGCGCGGCCTCCTGACCCGCGCCTTCGTCGCCGACGCGCTCGACCGGATCGGCGAGGAGGCGGTCCGCGCCGCTTGCTACGCCGACGCCGGAAAGTGGTTTGGAGGTACGCATGGATAGCGCCGAAAGGCTCCCTTCCCTGCGGGAGCGGGAAGCCGCGGCGCTCCTGCCCGATCGCCGCGCCGACTTCCCGGCCATTCCCGAGGGCTGGTCCTATCTCGACAGCGCCGCCACCGCGCAGAAGCCGCGCGCCGTGATCGAGGCGATCGAGGCCGCTTATGCGCGCGACTACGCCACCGTTCATCGCGGCGTCTACCAGCGCTCGGCCGAAATGACGCTCGCCTTCGAGGCGGCGCGCGCCCGGGTCGCCGGGTTCATCGGCGCGCTCGCTGCGGAGGAAGTGGTGTTCGTGCGCGGCGCGACCGAGGGGATCAACCTCGTCGCCCAGAGCTGGGGCGGCGCGAACCTGAAGCCGGGCGATCGCATCCTGCTCTCGATGCTCGAGCATCACAGCAACATCGTGCCCTGGCAGATGATCGCGGAGCGCACCGGGGCCGCGATCGACGTGATCCCGCTCACCGCCGACCAGCGCATCGATCTCGACGCCATGGCGGCGATGATCCGGGACGAGCACAAGCTCGTCGCGCTCGCCCATGTCTCCAACGTGCTCGGCAGCACGCTCGACGTGCGTCGCGCGGCGAAGATCGCGCACGGCGTCGGCGCGAAGCTGCTGCTCGACGGCTGCCAGGCGGTGCCGCGCATGGCCGTGGACGTGACCGCGCTCGGCTGCGACTTCTATGTCTTCTCCGGCCACAAGCTCTATGGCCCGACGGGGATCGGCGTGCTCTGGGCCCGGCGCGAGATCATGGAGGCGATGCCGCCCTGGCACGGTGGCGGCGCGATGATCGACAAGGTGACGTTCGAGGGGACCACCTTCCTGCCGCCGCCGGCGCGCTTCGAGGCGGGAACGCCGCACGTCGCCGGCGCCGTCGGCCTCCACGCCGCGATCGACTATGTCGAATCGGTCGGGCTGGACGCGATCGCGGCGCACGAGGCGGCGCTGGTGCGCGCAACGCGCGCGGCGCTGCGCGACATCAATGCGCTCACCCTGTTCGGGCCGGAGGACGGCGCCGGCATCGTCAGCTTCGCCATCGAAGGGGTTCATCCCCACGACATCGGCACCATATTGGACGAAGGCGGCGTCGCGATCCGCGCCGGGCACCATTGCGCCCAGCCGCTGATGACCGCGCTCGGCGTCGAGGCGACCGCGCGGGCGAGCTTCGGCCTCTACAGCGACCAGCGCGACGTCGAGGCGCTGGTCGCCGGGATCGAGCGGGTAAGGAAGATATTCGGGTGAACGAGGAACGCAGGATCGAGGCCGAGGAAGTGGAGGGCGTCGCGCCGCCGCCGAAGGCGCGCGTCGCCGACGTGGCGGAGAATTTCGCGCGCAAGCGCGACTATCTCGAAGGCTTTCTGTCGCACAAGCCGGCGGCGCGGTCCGACACCGAGCCGGGCGGCGCGCTGTTCGACGCGGTGATCGGGGCGCTCAAGGATATCTACGATCCCGAAATCCCGGTGAACATCTACGATCTCGGCCTCGTCTATGACGTCACCATCTCGCCCGAGCACCACGTCAAGGTGGTGATGACGCTGACGACGCCGCATTGCCCCGTCGCCGAATCGATGCCTGGCGAGGTCGAGTTGCGCGTCGGCGCGGTCCCCGGCGTCGGCGACGCCGAGGTCGAGCTGGTCTGGGATCCGCCCTGGGATCCGGGCAAGATGAGCGAGGAGGCAAGGCTGGAGCTGGGGCTGCTATGATCACTGCCGGCCCCGCGCGGGACCAGGCCGGCGGCGCCCGCTCGTTTCGAGCGGGGTCGAGCGCCGCGCGCGCCCCGGCGCGGCCAGCGCGCCGTGAGACGTTGCGGATCGAACAAGGTACGATGTCGGCATGAACACGAAGACGATGAACCGCGCGGCGCCGGCCGCGGTCCGGCTCACGCCCACCGCCGAGGCGCGGATCGCGCAGCTGATGGCGCGGGCGCCGGACGGCGCGATCGGGGTCAAGCTCTCGACGCCCCGGCGCGGCTGTTCGGGACTGGCCTATTCGGTCGATTACGTGACCGAGGCCGATCCGTTCGACGAGAAGATCGAGACGCCCGGCGGCCCCTTCTTCATCGACGGCGCATCCGTGCTCTACCTCATCGGTTCCACGATGGACTGGCGCGAGGACGATTTCACCGCCGGCTTCGTCTTCGACAACCCGAACGCGACCGGCGCCTGCGGCTGCGGCGAGAGCTTCACCGTCTAGGGTCGATCAACCGGCGTTCGCCAGGGTGGCGCCGGCCGACCGGGCCGGCATTGTGGGCGCGGCGCGCCGTCACAGGCCGAAGGCGATGCGCAGCGCCAGCCCGACATCGGCGGGCATCGCCGCGACATGGCCTGGCTCGCGGCGGTAATAGGCGTTGGCGGTGAGCGCCGCCCGGTCGCCGAACAGGCCGATGCGATAGGCGGCCTCGACGTCGATTTCCCGTCCCGCCGGCGCGAGGCTGAACAGCCGCCGCTCGTAGCCGACGCCGAGCGTCGCATAATCATAGGAGACCGGGAGCTCGAGCGCATAGCCGCCCGCGCGGACGCGCAGCGGCTGCGTCACCCGCAGCGCCAGCTCGTCGCCGTGCCGGAAGGCATTGGCGCGCACGACGTCGAACGACCAGGCGTCGGTGCGCAGGTCGCCACCGGTCACCAGGCCGTTGCCGCCCGGCATGCGGGTCCAGCCCTGCCGCCAGCGCGCGCCGGCCCGCCAGCCGCCGCCGAGCTCGACGCGCGCCGTGCCGTCGAGGAACCAGCTCGTCGCCCCGCCCGGCGCGAGCGAGAAGCGCCCGCCGAGCACCGTCTCGGCTTCGTCGAGCCGGGTCGCGCCCAGAGTGACGAACGCGGGGCCGAACCGGCGATCGATCGAGAGCGCCGCCAGCCGATAGGTCGGCGCGCGCTGCCCGGCGGCGCGACGCATGAACCGCTCGACCTCGCCCTGCTCGCCGGTCAGCGTCAGCCCGGTCGCGCCGAATTCGTGGCGCACGCCGAAGCTGACGCCGCCACCGCTGTGGAAGCCGGCCCGCTCCATCGGGTTGCGCGCGACGAGGAAGGGCGGCGTGTCCACCCGCTGGAGGCGGTGCTGGAGCGTCTGCCCGCTCTCGGCGAGGCCGAAGGCGATCGCGGTGCGCGCTCCGATCCGGCTCAGCACGTGGCTCGCCAGCGCCCGCGCCGCGCGCGCCTCGTCCATCGCCAGGCCGGTGCGCGCGAAGCTCGCCGGCGGCTGGCCGGCGATCCCGCTCCTCACCGACAGCGAGACCAGGCTCGGACCGATCCGCATCACGCTGGTCGCGGCGTCCTGCCGGAGCCCCTGCGCCAGCGGCATCCGCCGGGGCGCGGCGGCGAGCCGCTGGGCGATGTCGGCGACATAGGCGCGCGAGAAGCCGTCGAGCACGACGACGCCGGCCAGGCGCGGATCGGCGTCGCCCATCGGGCCGGACATCTCGCCGTCGCCGAGGTCGGCGATCGCGACCTGCGAGCCGGCGAGCGTCACCGTGCCGCGCGGCTCGAAGGCACGCCGGATATTGAGGATGCCGTGGCCGAACGCGCCGTCGACGCCGGCGACGCCTGCGTCGTCGGCGGTGCTCAGCAGCAGCTCGACGATCTGCGCGCCGGTGAGGTTGGGAAAGGCGCTGGCGAGCAATGCCGCCGCGCCGCTGATGATCGGTGCCGAGAAGGAGGTGCCGTCCCAGAGGAAGGTCGCGCCAGTCTGGTCCGGGGCGCGGATGCCGACCCCGAGCGCGGCGAGATAGGCGTCGGCGCTGGCCCCGGCCCGATTGGAGAATGAGGCAAGGTTGCCGCGCGAATCGACCGCGCCCGCGATCACGACCTGGCCGGCCCCCGCCTCGGCGGCGATACGGGCGGCGAAGGCGTCGGGATCGGCCTCGCTCTCGTTGCCGGCGGAGATCACGATCACCATGCCGTCCTGGACGGCGCGCGCCACCGCGTCGAGCACCGCCCGGCCGACGCCGTCGCCGCCGAGCGAGATGTTGACGACGCGCGCGCCGTTGGCGCGGGCGATGTCGATGGCCCGGGCGATGTCGCGATCGTCGTGGCTGCAGCCCTCGTCCGGGTCGCAATCGGTCGGATCGGCGGTGTTGAGCGATATGATCGTCGCGTCGAAGGCGATGCCGACGATGCCGCCGCCGTCGCGATTGGCGGCGATGACGGCGCTCACCGCGGTGCCGTGGCCCTCCTCGTCGGTGACGCCGCGATCGGCGGCGACGTCCTGGCTCGCCGGATCGATCCGCCCGCTGAACTCGGCGAGGTTCGGGTTCACCCCGGTGTCGATCACCGCGACCTTGACGTCACGCCCGGTCGCGCCGTCCTCCCACGCGGCGATCGCGCCCGAAGAGACGGCGCCGTTCGAGCGCCGGTATTCGGCATCGTCGAAGCTGGTCGGCGCTGGTGGCGGCGGCGGTGGCGGCGTCGGTGGCGGCGGGGGAGGGGGAGGTGGCGGCGGTGGCGGCGCGGCGATCGGATTCGGGCGCGTCGTGCCACCGCCTCCGCCGCAGCCCGCGAGCGCCAGCGCCGCGGCGCAAACCGAAAGGACCAGCACGGTCCGCGCCCGCCTTCTCGCCATCGCGCTTCCCCTCACACGCCCATGCGCGCATAGGCTCGCGGCGCTTTCGGTTTGTTCAAGAGGCACTTTGGGCTAGGGGCGGGCCATGAATCCCGGCCTGGCGCACGTCGAAACCTGGATCTTCGATCTCGACAACAGCCTCTATCCGGCCTCTGCCGACCTGTTCGCGCTCATCGATCTACGCATGGGCGACTATATCCGCCGGCTGCTCGGCTGCAACTCGGAAACGGCGCGGCACGTGCAGAAGGACTATTTCCGTCGCCACGGCACCACGCTCGCCGGGCTGATGCGCGAACATGGCGTCGATCCGCACGATTTCCTCGCCTTCGTCCACGATGTCGATCTCGCCCGTCTCACCGCCGATCCGAACCTGGTCGCCGCGCTCGATGCGCTGCCCGGGCGCAAGTTCGTCTTCACCAACGCGAGCGAGGATTACGCGCGGCGCGTGCTCGACCGGCTCGGGCTCGCCAACGCCTTCGACGGGCTGCACGACATCCACGCGATGGGCTATGTGCCCAAGCCGGATCCGTCGAGCTATGCGGCGATCTGCGCCCGCTACGACATCGATCCGGCGCGCGCGCTCTTTGCCGACGACATGGCGCGCAACCTCGCGCCGGCCAAGGCGATCGGCATGGCGACCTTGTGGATCGACAATGGCTCGGAACAGGCGGGCGGGCTCGCCCGTCCCGATTTCGTCGATTACAGGACCGGCGATATCGCCGCGTGGCTCGGCGGGCTGACAGGGAAGGCGACGGCATGACCGACAGGTTGAAGGACGTGATCGAGCGCGCATGGGAGGAGCGCGATGCGATCGGCACCAATACCGGCGGCGAAGTGCGCGCCGCGGTCGATCGCGCGCTCGCCCTGCTCGATTCGGGCGAGGCCCGGGTCGCGCAGAAGGGGCCGGCGGGCTGGATGGTCAGCCAGTGGCTCAAGAAGGCGGTCCTGCTCTCCTTCCGGCTTAACCCGATGGCGCCGATCGCCGGCGGCCCCGGCGGCGCCTTCTGGTACGACAAGGTGCCCTCGAAGTTCCTCGGCATGAGCGAGGCCGATTTCGCCGCCGCCGGCTTTCGCGCGGTGCCGGGCGCGATCGTGCGACGCGGCGCCCATATCGCCCCGGGCGCGGTGCTGATGCCCTGCTTCGTCAATATCGGCGCCTATGTCGGCGAGGGGACCATGATCGATACCTGGGCGACGGTGGGAAGCTGCGCCCAGATCGGCCGCAACGTCCACATTTCCGGCGGCGCCGGCATCGGCGGCGTGCTGGAGCCCCTGCAGGCGGGCCCGGTGGTGATCGAGGACGATTGCTTCATCGGCGCGCGCTCCGAGGTCGCCGAGGGCGTGATCGTCGAGCAGGGCGCGGTGCTCGCCATGGGCGTCTTCCTCGGCGCCTCGACCAGGATCGTCGATCGCGCGAGCGGCGAGGTCTTCATCGGCCGGGTGCCGAGCTATTCGGTGGTCGTGCCCGGCACGCTGCCGGGCAGGGAGGGAGGCCCCGGCCTTGCCTGCGCCGTCATCGTCAAGCGTGTCGACGCCCGCACGCGCGCCAAGACCGCGATCAACGACCTGCTGCGCGACTGAGGCCGGCGCGGCGGCTCCGGGCGATCAGGAGGCGGCGTCGCCCCGCGCCTCGCGCAGCAGCCCGGCGATGCGCTCGCTGTCCCATTCGGCGCGGCCGACCATGCGCCACACTTCCCTGCCCTCGGCATCGTAGAGGATCGTCGTCGGCAGCGTGTCGAGCTGCAGGCCGGTCATCAGCGCCATCCGGCTGTCCTGGTAGGCGGCGAGGTGGCGCACGTCGCGCTCCGCGAGGAAGTTCACGACATCGACGTGGCTGCCGGTGTCCTGGCTGATCGCGATGACCCTCAGTCCGTCGGGCCGGTCCTGGCCGGCGAGCGCGTCGAGCGAGGGCAGCTCGACGATGCACGGGCCGCACCAGGTCGCCCACAAGTTGACAAGCAGCGGCCGGCCGCGAAAGTCGGCGAGACGGACCTCGCCGCCCTGCGGCCCGGCGAACGGCCGGTCCGGCGCGGGGGTGCCGGCATGGCTCCGGTCGAGCACGCCGGTCGGATATTCGTCCGCCGGGCGGTTGCCGGCCGCGGCCGCCGCCACATTCGCGGCGTCGCCTTGCGGCGCGGCGGCGTTGTGCCTATCGCATCCCGCCAGCACGAGGCCGACGGCGAGGGCCGGGAGAAGAGCAATCGAAAGCCGCAATGATCAGCACTCCAATGCGATGTGGGGCGGGCGCTTCGCGGAAGGTCCGTCGGCGCTGATGCGCGAGATAAATGCCTCGATCGCCTTCGACAAGCGCCTGTGGCGGCACGACATCGCCGCCTCGAAGGCGCACGCGGCGATGCTCGGCGCGCAGGGCATCGTCGCCGCCGCCGATGTCGAGGCGATTCTCGAGGGGCTGGAGAGGATCGCCGCCGAATATGAGGCCGCCGGCGTGCCCGAGGATCCCGCGCTCGAGGACATCCACATGCACGTCGAGGCGCGGCTCGCCGAGCTGATCGGGCCGGCGGCGGGTCGGCTGCACACGGCGCGCTCGCGCAACGACCAGGTCGCGACCGACTTTCGCCTCTGGGTGCGTGACGCGATCGATGCCGCGCAGTCCGGTCTCGTCGCGCTCCAGCGCGCGCTGGTCGCCCGCGCCGAAGAGCATGTCGATGCGATCATGCCGGGCTTCACCCACCTCCAGTCGGCCCAGCCGGTCACGCTCGGCCACCATTTCATGGCCTATTACGAGATGCTGCGGCGCGACCGTTCGCGCTTCGCGGACGCGCGCGCGCGCATGGGCGAATGCCCGCTGGGCTCGGCCGCGCTCGCCGGCACCGGCTTTCCGATCGACCGGGAGGCGACGGCGCTCGCGCTCGGCTTCGACCGGCCGACGGCCAATTCGCTCGACGCCGTGTCGGACCGCGATTTCGCGCTCGACTATCTGATGGCGGCGACCCAATGCGCGCTCCACCTCTCGCGCCTCGCCGAGGAGTTCGTCCTCTGGGCGAGCCAGCCCTTCGGCTTCCTGAAGCTCGCCGACAGCTTCTCGACCGGCTCCTCGATCATGCCGCAGAAGCGCAATCCCGACGCGGCCGAGCTGGTGCGCGGCCATGCGGGCCGCATCGCCGGCCTCATGGTCGCGCTCGCGACGACGATGAAGGGCCTGCCGCTCGCCTATTCAAAGGACATGCAGGACGACAAGGAGCCGGTCTTCCAGGCGCATGACCTGCTCCTCGTCTCGCTCGCCGCGATGGCCGGCATGGTCGAAACCAGCGGCTTCGATACCGGGCGGATGCGCGCCGCGGCCTCGGCCGGCCACCCGACCGCGACCGATCTCGCCGACTGGCTGGCGCGGATCGCCGACGTGCCGTTCCGCGAGGCGCATCATGTCGTCGGGCGCTGCGTGCGCCTCGCCGACGAGCGAGGCGTCGCGCTGTGGGACCTGTCGCTCGAGGAGCTTCGGGCCGTCGATTCCAGGATCGACGCGCGTGTTTTCGATGTGCTTTCGCTCGATGCTTCGGTTAGAAGCCGCACCAGCTTCGGTGGCACCGCGCCGGCGGGCGTCGCCGCGCGGATCGAAGCGGCGAAATCGGCGTTGGGAATGGCTTGATGCGGCGTGTTTCGGCGATCCTCCTCGTGCTCGGCCTTGCCGGCTGCGGCCTCGAACGGCCGCTCGAGCCGCCGCCGGGCGGGTCGATGCCGGCCGCGCCGCGCATGGCCGCGCGCGCGCCGGGCGTGGACGATCTGCTGACGCCGCCGCCGACGGCGCGGCCGGACCGGATCGACGAGCTGCTGCGCCGCTCCGAGGTGCGCGAGGACGATCATTTCGATCTGCCGCCGCCCGACCGGCCGACCGACGTCGTCAACCAGGTGGACGATCAGCCGCGATGAAGCCGGTCCGTACTGCCGTCTTTCCCGTTGCCGGTCTCGGCACGCGCATCCTTCCCGCCACCAAGGCGATGCCGAAGGAGATGCTGACCGTCGTCGACAAGCCGCTCATCCAATATGCGATCGAGGAAGCGCGCGAGGCCGGCATCGAGCGCTTCGTCTTCGTCACCGGCCGCGGCAAGGGCGCGATCGAGGACCATTTCGACATCGCCTTCGAGCTGGAGGCGACGATGGAATCGCGCGGCAAGAGCCTGGCGCCGCTCGGCGGCACGCGCTTTCCGCCGGGCGCGATCGTCTCGGTGCGCCAGCAGCAGCCGCTCGGCCTCGGCCATGCCGTCTGGTGCGCGCGCCATATCGTCGGCGACGAGCCGTTCGCGGTGCTCCTCCCCGACGAGCTGATGCTCGGCACGCCCGGCTGCCTCGCGCAACTGGTCGCCGCCTATCGTCGGGTCGGCGGCAATGTCGTCTCGGTGCTCGAAGTGCCGCCGGAGGAGACCCACCGCTACGGCGTCGTCGATCCCGGCCGGCGCGAGGGGCCGCTGGTCGAGATCAGGGCGCTGGTCGAAAAGCCCGCGCCCGGCACCGCGCCCTCGAACCTGATGCTGCCGGGCCGCTACATCCTCCAGCCGGAGGTGATGCGGCTGCTCGACCTTGGGGAGAAGGGCGCCGGCGGCGAGATCCAGCTCACCGACGCGATGGCGAAGCTGATCGGCGAGCAGCCCTTCCACGGTCTCGTCTTCGACGGCGAGCGCCACGATTGCGGCAACACTGCCGGCTTCGTTATCGCCAACCTCGCGCTCGCCCTCGGCCGCGAGGACATCGGCGCGACGGTGCGGGCGTTCGTCGACTCCCTCCGCCGCGACTGAACGGCGCCACGATCGCGAATCGCTCGAGGGCGAGCGGGTGGCGCGGCGAGGGCGGCGCGCGCGCTCAGGCCTCGAGTTCGATGTCCCAGTAGAGATAATCGCGCCAGCTTTCGTGGAGATAGCCGGGTGGGAAGGAGCGGCCGTGATCGAGCAGTTGCCAGCTCGTCGGCCGGTAGGGCCGCCGGTGCAGCCGCATGTGCGCCTCGGCCGGCGTGCGCCCGCCCTTGCGCAGGTTGCACGGCGCGCAGGCGGTCGTGACATTCTCCCAGGTCGTCCGCCCGCCCTGCGCGCGCGGCACGACATGGTCGAAGGTGAGGTCGCCCGTCGCGCCGCAATACTGGCAGGCGAAGCGATCGCGCAGGAAGAGGTTGAACCGGGTGAAGGCCGGATATTCGGACGGGCGCACATATTGCCTGAGCGCGATCACGCTCGGCAGCGCCATCTCGAAATTGGGGCTGCGCACCGTGCGCTGATAGCGCGCGACAATGTCGACCCGCTCCAGGAACACCGCCTTGATCGCCGTCTGCCACGACCACAGGCTGAGCGGGTAGTAGCTCAGAGGCGTGTAATCGGCGTTCAGGACCAGCGCCGGGCAACTGTCGGGATGACGCAGCAGGTCGGGGTGATACAAGCGTTCGAACTCCAGCTTCGTGGAGCAATCCGGGATGCCGTCCCCGAGCCTGTCGCACCCAGAACGAGGAAGAAAGCGGTTGCCCGTCTTCTCCTGTTCGTCACACTACCCATTGTCCGCGTGACGTCATGATGACACCATAGCTTGTGAGTCCGGGTCAAGACCGCACATGCAACCGGTAACCCGCTTCGCGCCGAGCCCGACCGGACGGTTGCATCTCGGCCACGCTTATTCGGCGCTGGTCGCGCACGATTTCGCGCGCGCCCGCGGCGGCGCCTTCCTGCTCAGGATCGAGGATATCGATCCGGGCCGGTCGCGCGGCGAGCATGTCGATGCGATCCTGTCCGACCTGCTCTGGCTCGGTCTCGAGTGGGACGGCGAGATCGTCTATCAGTCGGAGCGGCGCGCGCGCTACGCCGGCGCGCTCGACCGGTTGCGGGCGATGGGCCTTGTCTATCCCTGCTTCTGCACCCGCGCCGATATCGCCGCGAGCGCGAGCGCGCCGCACGGCGGACCCGAACGTGGCTCGGCGGGAGCGCTCTATCCCGGCACCTGCCGGGGCCTTCGCGAACCGGACCTTTCCCGCCCGCACGCCTGGCGGCTCGACATGGCGGGCGCGCTGGCGCGCGTCGGCGGCGCCCTCTCATGGACCGACGCCGGCGCCGAGATCGCCGCCGCGCCGGAGGCGTTTGGCGACGTCGTCCTCGCCCGCAAGGACGCGCCGGCGAGCTACCATCTCGCGGTCACGATCGACGATGCCGCGCAGGGGGTTACCGATGTCGTGCGCGGCCGCGATCTCTTCGGCGCGACCCACGTCCACCGGCTGCTGCAGGCGTTGCTGGGCCTGCCGACGCCCGCCTATCACCATCACGACCTGCTGATGGGCGCGGACGGCCGGCGGCTCGCCAAGCGGCGCGGCGCGCCGGCGATCGCCGATCTGCGCGCCGCCGGCGCCGATCCGGCCGCTCTCGTCGCGAGCCTCCGGCGCGGCGAACTTCCGGCTGGATATTCGCTGGCGGTTGCCTAGATAGGTCGAATGTCCTGGCTGCTCGCCATCCTCATCGCCGGCTTCGCGCTGGCCACGCTCTACATTCTGATCAGGGGCGTCATCGGCATGGCGCAGCAGAAGGACATATCGGGTCGGCGCTCGCAGGAGCTGATGCGCAAGCGCGTGATGTTCCAGGCGATCACCATCCTGCTCGCGGTGCTGCTGCTGCTCGTGCTCGGCACCGGCCGCGGCTAGCGCGCGCAGCGATGGTCCGCCTCAACAGGATCTACACCCGCAAGGGCGATGCCGGCGAAACCGGCCTGGTCGATGGCTCGCGCGTGCCCAAGTGCGATCTTCGCCTCGTTGCGATCGGCGAGGTCGACGAGGCGAATTGCGCGATCGGCCTCGCCATCGCCGCGCTCGCCAATGGCGAGGCGAAGGCGATGCTGGGTCGCATCCAGAACGAGCTGTTCGATCTTGGCGCCGATCTCGCGACGCCCGGGGAGAGTTTCGCGCCGCTCGAGACGGTGCTGCGGATCGTGCCCGACCAGGCCGCCCGGCTCGAGCGGGAGATCGATGCGATGAACGCTGACCTGGAGCCGCTGCGCAGCTTCATCCTGCCCGGCGGCGACGACGGGGTCGCCCGCCTCCACCTCGCCCGCGCCGTGGCCCGCCGGGCAGAGCGCGCGGCGGTCGCGGCGGCGCGCCAAATGCCGATCAATCCGGCGGCGCTCGCCTATCTCAATCGCCTCTCGGATCATTTGTTCGTGCTGGCGCGTTGGCTCGCTCGCGATGCGGGCGGCGACATCCTCTGGCAACCGGGGGCAACCCGGGCGGGCTGACATCCGTTCCTCTTTTGTGCTAGACGGCCCGCGAGGGAGACCGACCATGGCGACAATGGCGCGGCCCGGGCGGGCCACTGGTCTGGCGGCCCGCTTTGCCGAGGTGCGTGCTCTGAGCCGGGCGATCGCCGCCCCCCTCTCCGACGCCGACGCGACGATCCAGCCGATGCCGGACGCCTCGCCGGCCAAGTGGCATCTCGCGCACACGACCTGGTTCTTCGAAACCTTCGTGCTGCGCGATCGCGTGCCCGGCTACCGGCCGCGCGACGAGCGCTGGGCCTATCTCTTCAATTCCTATTATGAGGGCGAGGGCGCGCGCCACGCGCGACCGCGGCGAGGCATGCTGAGCCGGCCCGCGCTCGCCGAGGTGCTCGCCTGGCGCGACGCGGTGGAGGAGGCGCTCATCGCCGCGCTGCCGAACCTCGCCGAGGAGGCGCTCGACTTGGTCGAGCTCGGCCTCCAGCACGAACAGCAGCATCAGGAGCTGATGCTGATGGACATCAAGGCGACCTTCTTCGAAAACCCGCTCCACCCGGCGATGTGGCCATCGTCCGCGCCCGCCCCCGTCGGCGCATCGGCGGCGGCGCTCCGCTGGCTCGACTCGGCGCCGGGGCTGGTCGAGATCGGCGCCGGAGGCGCCGGCTTCGCCTTCGATTGCGAGCGGCCGCGGCACAAGGTCTTCGTCGGTCCCCACGCGCTCGCCGACCGGCCGGTGACCAACGGCGAATGGGCCGACTTCATCGCCGATGGCGGCTATCGCGATCCGCTGCTGTGGCTCTCGGACGGCTGGGCCTGGGTGCAGCAGCACGGGATCAAGGCTCCGCTCTACTGGATCGAGACGGGGGACGGCTGGTCGCGCTTCGGGCTCGACGGGGTGCGCCCGCTCGATCCCGCCGCGCCGGTCTGTCACGTCAGCCATTATGAGGCGGATGCCTATGCCCGCTGGGCCGGCGCGCGGCTGCCGACCGAGGCGGAGTGGGAGCATGCCGCCGGGCGCGCCGATCCGGCCGGCGGCCACCAGCTCGACACGGCCGGTCCGGCCGAGCCGCGTCCGACGCCCTCAGGCGCGGGCGCGGGCGCGCGCGACCTGTTCGGCAATGTCTGGGAATGGACCGCGAGCGCCTTCCTTTCCTATCCGGGCTTCGTCCGGGCCGAAGGCACGGTCGGCGAATATAACGGCAAGTTCATGAGTGGCCAGATCGTGCTGCGCGGCGGCTGCTGCGCGACGCCGCGCGGCCATGTCCGCGCCAGCTACCGCAACTTCTTCTACCCGCGCCAGCGCTGGATGTTCGCCGGGCTACGCCTCGCGAGGGACGCCTGATGGACGCGCCGCACCGGCATGCCGCGGCCGATCCGGCGTTTCGCGCGGACGTACTCGCCGGCCTTTCGGCGCCGATCCCGGCGGTTCCCGCGCGCTGGCTCTACGACCGGCGCGGCTCGGAACTGTTCGAGGAGATCACCCGGCTGCCCGAATATTATCCGACGCGGATCGAAACCGCGCTGCTGGAGAAATACAGCGAGGAATTCGCGGCGTTGCTCGATCCGCACGAGGCGGTGGTCGAGTTCGGTTCCGGCTCCTCCGCCAAGACGCCGATCCTGCTCCGCGCGGTCCGCCCCGCCGCTTATGTCCCGATCGACATCAGCGGCGATTTCCTGCGCGACTCGGCTGCCGCGCTGCAGGCCGCGTTTCCGGATCTGCCGATCCACCCGGTCGAGGGCGACTTCATGCGCCGCCTCGCGTTGCCGGCGGCGGTGACCGGTCTGCCCAAGCTCGGCTTCTTTCCAGGCTCGACGATCGGCAACCTGGTGCCGCGCACCGCGGTCGATCTGCTGCGCGCGATGCGCGACACGCTGGGCGAGGGCGCGCGGCTCCTGATCGGCATGGACCGGATCAAGGATGTCGCCGTGCTGCGCGCCGCCTATGACGATGCCGCCGGGGTCACCGCCGCCTTCAATCTCAATCTGCTCGATCGGATCAATCACGAGCTCGGCGGTGACATCCCCGTCCGGGCCTTTCGCCACCGCGCGATCTGGAACGACGAGATGGGCCGGATCGAAATGCATCTCGAGGCGCGCGAGGATGTCGCCTTCTCTGTCGCCGGCCAGCCCTTCGCCTTCCACAAGGGCGAGACCATCCACACCGAGAACAGCCACAAATACGGCCATCGCGACAGCCGGCTGCTGCTGCGCGCCGCCGGCTGGGGCGTGGCGCGCGAATGGACCGACGAGCGGCGGTGGTTCTCGATCCTGCTCGCCGAGGCCGAGCCCAGGCGCTTCGCGCCCTGAGCCCATTCGGTGCGCGCGCCTTGCGCGATGAGCGGACGGCTCGCCGGCCCTGGCCGGCGGCATTGCCGCTCTCGCCCGGCGTCGCTACATCGGCGCCAGGCTGCCGGAGAAATTGATGCTGATCGCCTTGTTCCAGATCATCGACCTGCTCTTGCAGGTCGCCATCTATATCATCATCGCGCAAGCGATCCTGTCCTGGCTCGTCGCGTTCAACGTCATCAACACGCACAACAATTTCGTGCGCTCGGTCCTCTACGCGCTCGATCGGATCACGGAGCCGCTCTATCGGCCGATCCGCCGCATCCTCCCGGATTTCGGCGGCGTCGATTTCTCGCCGATGGTGGCGATCCTGGTCATCATCGCGCTGCAGATCCTGCTCTCCGGGCTCGCGCGCGACCTCGTCATGGCCGGCTATTGATGGGGACCGGCGGGTGAGGGCCGCGCTCATCGACGGAAAAGCCTTCGCCGCCGGCCTGCGCGAGCGTGTCGGCGCCGCCGTGCCCGCCTTCGCGGCGGCGGCCGGGCGGCCACCGGGCCTCGCCGTCGTGCTCGTCGGCGAGGACGCGGCGAGCCAGGTCTACGTGCGCGCCAAGGAGAGGGCGACGATCGCGGCCGGCATGGCGAGCTTCGCGCATCGCCTGCCCGCCTCCGCGAGCCAGGCCGAGCTGGTCGCGCTGGTCGCGCGGCTCAACGCCGATCCGGCCGTGGACGGCATCCTCGTCCAGCTGCCGCTGCCGCCGCGGATCGACGAGCATGCGGTGATCGCCGCGATCGATCCCGACAAGGATGTCGACGGATTCCACGTTGCCAATGCCGGCCGGCTCGCCACCGGCCTGCCGGGCCTGGTGCCCTGCACGCCGCTGGGCTGCCTGATGCTGCTCAAGGACCGGCTCGGCGATCTTTCCGGGCTGGAGGCGGTCGTGATCGGCCGCTCGAACATCGTCGGCAAGCCGATGGCGCGGCTCCTGCTCGGCGAGAATTGCACCGTCACGATCGCGCACAGCCGCACCCGCGATCTTCCCGCCGTGGTGCGCCGCGCCGACATCGTCGTCGCCGCGGTCGGGCGGCCCGGGATGGTGAAGGGCGACTGGCTGAAGCCGGGTGCGACGGTGATCGATGTCGGTATCAACCGGATCGCCGCCGGGGAGGGCAAGACGCGGCTCGTCGGCGACGTGGATTTCGCCAGCGCGGCCGAGGTCGCGGGCGCGATCACGCCGGTGCCGGGCGGGGTCGGGCCGATGACGATCGCCGTGCTGCTGCGCAACACCCTCATCGCCGCGCATCGCCGCGCCGGTCTCGCCACGCCGGAGGGACTGTGAGCGCCCTCTTCGTCTCGGCCTTCGTCACCTTCCTGCTGGTGATCGATCCGCCGGGCTGCGCGCCGATCTTCGCCGGCCTTACCAGCGAGGCGTCGGCGGCGCATCGCCGCGCGATGGCGGTGCGCGCCGTGCTGGTCGCGAGCGCGATCCTGCTCTTCTTCGCGGTGCTCGGCGAGGACCTGCTGCGCGCGCTCGGCATCTCGCTCTCCGCCTTCCGCATCGCTGGCGGGCTGATGCTGTTCCTGATCGCCGTCGACATGGTGTTCGAGAAGCGCACCGAGCGGCGCGAGAATCGCGCGCAGGAGGTCAGCGAGAGCGAGGTCGAGGACATTTCGATCTTCCCGATGGCGATCCCGATGATCGCCGGGCCGGGCTCGATCGCCTCGGTGATGCTGCTGATGGCGCGCGGGCACGGGCTCGCCGCCGATCTCGTCGTCCTCGGCGCGCTCGCCGCGACGATGGTGCTGACCCTCGCCGCCCTGCTCGCCGCCGGACCGCTGATGCGGCTGCTCGGCCGGCGCATGGAGGCGATGATCACCCGCCTGCTCGGCGTGCTGCTCGCGGCGCTGTCGGTTCAGTTCGTGCTCGACGGCCTGCGGGATACCTTCACCTGACGACGCGCCACATCCGGTAGGGCGAGCCGCGCGGCATCGCGATTTCGCTGAGCCAGTCGGGCGTCTCGCCGCGCGCCAGCCGTGCGTAGAAGCCGCGGGGCGCCTCGGCGCGGTAGATGGTCGATTCCGACATGTTCGGGCAGATCAGCACATAATCGACGCGGTAGCGCGCGACGATCGCATGGGCGGTCTCGGCGCTGCCGCGCCAGGCGTGCATCACGTCGAGGATCTGCGGGCCGTTGCGGTGGTAGGGGCCGGCGATCGCATCGTGCGGCGTCACCGTGATCAGCCGGGGGCCGAGATCGACGAAGGTCAGCACCAGCCCCGGCGGTTGCTGGGCCACCGGTCGCAGGGCCGCCAGCGTCGGGCAGCGTCCGTTGGCGCGGTTGACCTGGCGGCGATAGGCATTCTGCTCCTCGGGGAAGAGCCGGGCGACGTAGCCGGTGGCGAGGCCGGAGACGACGAGGAAGACCGTGACCACGCCGAACACACGCACCAGCATGGAGTCGCGCTTTCGCAGCCAGCCAATCAGCGGCAGCGCCAGGCCCGCCGCACCGGGAATGGCGAGGAGCTGCGCCGCCGGTGCGGCGCGGGTCTGCCACAACAGCAGCGCCGCCGCCGCAAGGGCCGGCGCGGCTGCCGATGCCCAGAGCGCGAAGCGTCGGCCATCGCGCCGGTGGGTCCAGAGCATCAGCGCATAGCCGATCAGCCCGAAGACCGGCAGCGTCGCCATCGCGGCGGCGGTCCGCGCGCCGTGGCGGTAGAAGGGCAATGCCTCGCGCACCCGGCTCAGCCAGAGCCGCTCGAGCTCGGGCGAGGACTGCTCGGGCCGGCCGAGGCAGTCGGGCCAGGTCAGCGCGAAGGCGCCCGCGATGACGAGTCCGGCGAGCGCGGCGAACGCGAGGCGCGCCAGGCGGGATTGCGCGCGCAGCGAGCCGAGCAGCACGGCGAGGGCGCCGGCGACCAGCATCGTCGAAAGCCAGACCGGCGAGAGCGCATCGCACATCGGGCGCATGTTCGAATAGGAGGTGAAGAGGAGATAGCCGAGCGCGCAGCCGCCGGCGAGGCTCGCGCCATAGGCGGCGAGCCGCGGCGCCTCCGCGCGGTCCCACGTCCAGCGGAGCGCCACGGCGGCGCCGACGACGGCGAGATAGGGCAGCATTTCGAGCCCGATGGCGAGCGAGGTGGCGCTCGCGACGCCGACAATGGCGCCGCCGCGCCCGGGCCTCGGATCGACGAGGCCGGCGAGGCCGAGCGTCAGCAGGGCGAGCTGCCAGCCGTGATGGTCGATCCTGAGCGGCGACCACATGCCGAGCGCGGTCGGCGCGCAGACGATCAGGGCGACCGCGATCGGCGCGGCGTAGGGCGCGATCAGCCGCCGCGCGGCCGCCGCCATCGAGAGCATCGCGACCAGCATCGGCAGCGCCGGCGCGACGGCGACCGCGATCTGCTCGGCGATGCGTCCGCCGAACAGCGGCGCGAAGGCGAGCTTCAGGCCGGCGATCGGCAGGTCGACGAGGCGCGACCAGTGGATGTCGGCGCCATAGGGCGGGTTCATGCGATATTGCCGCAGGTCGTACCAGCCCTGCCCGGCGAGCAGCGCGCGCACCTGCATCATGCGCATATTGTCGTCGGTGTCGCCGAGCGCGAAGCCGCGGATCGCCTGCCAGCGATTGACGATCATGTAGGCGACGCTCGCCAGCCAGAAGAGCAGGACGAGCAGCCGCCAATGGCGCGCGACGAGGTCGCTGATCCGCTCCGGACTGTCCTTCATGCGCGCGCTTCTTTGCTTTTCAAGCCCCGCGAAGGGCATTAGTCGCTCGCGGACAAAGGGCAAGCGGACGAGCAATGGACCTACTCGAGCGGTATCGCGCGCTGGCCGGGCAATTGATCCGCTTCGGGCTCGTCGGCGGTTTCGTGACCCTGCTCTACGCGATCGTCTATTCACCGCTGGCGAGGTTCGGGATCGTCTCGCCTCAGGGCGCCAATTTCTGCGGCTATCTCGTCGCGATGGTGACCGGCTACGTGCTCCACAGCCGCTGGAGCTTTCGCGGCCACGGCCGGCGCGACAGCACGGTGCGCACGACCAGCCGCTTCTTTGCGGTCTCGCTGGTGAGCTACGGGCTCAACGCGCTGTTCGTCTTCGTCCTCACCGATTCGATGATGCTGGACGGTCCCTGGTGGTGGCCGCTGATCCCGATCCTGTTCGTCACCCCGCTCGTCACCTTCACGCTCAACCGCCAATGGGTGTTCGGCTGATGGAACGGATCGTCTATGATCGCATGGCCGAGCTCGACGAGCGCCACTGGTGGTACCGCGCGCGGCGCGACATTCTTGCCGCCCTGATCCGCCGCCGGATCGCGCTGCCGGCCGATGCGCGCATCCTGGAGATTGGCTGCGGGACCGGGCACAATCTCATGATGCTGCGCCAGTTCGGCCGCGCGGATGCGATCGAGATCGACGGCGCGGCGCGCGACATCGCCAGCCGGCGCCTCGGCCATGCCGTCCTCGACGCGCCGCTGCCGGCGCTGACTGGCATCGCGGAGCGCACCTATGACCTCGTGGCGATCCTCGACGTGCTGGAACATGTGGAGGAGGACCGGGCCGCATTGGAAAGCATCGCGCGGCGGCTGAAGCCCGGCGGGCGCATCCTCGTCACCGTCCCGGCGCATCCGTGGATGTGGAGCGGGCACGATGTCGTCAATCATCACAAGCGGCGCTACACGAAGCGGACGCTGCGCGCCGTGATCGCCGCGGCGGGGCTGAGGGCCGATTTCGTCAGCTCCTTCAACAGCCTGCTTTTTCCCCTCGCGGCGGCGGCGCGGCTGGCCGGGCGCGTCACCGGCAAGGAGGATGGCGACGACAGGCTGCCGCCGGCGCCGGTCAACGCGCTGTTTGAAAGGATCTTCGGTCTGGAACGCTATGCGATCGGGCGCTTGCCCTTCCCGCCCGGCGTGTCCCTGGCCGCGATCGTCTCGGCGCCCTGAGCGACATGGCCGAGCCGCGCCGCGCCGCCGGTCCGCCCGGCGATCTCGGCGACGATGTAGAGCGGGCGGCGCTTGGCCTCCATGTAGAGCCGGCCCAGATATTCGCCGATCATGCCGAGCACGAACATCTGCACCGCGCCGAGCACGACGACGACCAGCATCAGCGAGGTCCAGCCCTGGATCGCCGAGCCGGCGAGGAAGCCGTAGCCGATATAGGCGAGCAGCAGCACCGAGGCGGCGACCAGCCACAGGCCGACATGGCTGGCGAAGCGCAGCGGCGCGGTCGAAAAGCCGGTCACCGCGTCGAGCGCGAAGCGGATCATCCGGCCAAGCGGATATTTGCTTTCGCCGGCGAGCCGCTCGGCGCGGTCGTAGACGATCGGCACCTGCCGGAAGCCGATCCAGGCGACCATGCCGCGGATGAAGCGCGCCTGCTCCGGCAGCGCGAGCAATGCGTCGAGCGCGCGCCGGCTCATCAGCCGGAAGTCGCCGGTATCGAGGGGGATCCGGATTTCGGCGAGGCGCGAGAGCAGGCGGTAGAAGAGCTTGGCGGTGCCGCGCTTGAACGCGGTCTCGCCGGCCCGCGCCCGGCGCACCGCATAGACGACGTCGGCCTGCTGGCTGTCCATCCGCGCCATCATCTCGGGCAGCAGCTCGGGCGGATCCTGCAGGTCCGCGTCGATGATGAGGATGCGTGCGCCGGCGCACAGGTCGAGCCCGGCGGTGAGCGCGAGCTGGTGGCCGTGATTGCGCGACAGGTTGATCGCGACGAGGCGCGGGTCGCGCGCGGCGAGCGCCTGCATGATCGGCCAGGTCCGGTCGCGCGAGCCGTCGTTGACGAGGACGATCTCGTAATCGTCCGGCGCCACCTCGGCGGCGACGGCGGAGAGCCGCGCGTGGAGCTGCTCGAGACATTCCTGCTCGTTGAAGCAGGGCACGACGATCGAAAGGGCGGGCGGCGTCATTCGCGATCCTTCGTGCTCGCCCAGGGCGGCGAGCGATCGACGACCCTATAGAGGACGCTGGAGCCGCTGCGCCAGATTGGTCGTAGCCCGGCGGTGAGCCGCCGGTCATGGGGCGGCGGTCGGATCAGCCAGACATAGTCGAACGCCGTGCGCGGAAATTCGGTGAGCGCTTCGCCGATCGTGCGCCAGGATTCGCCCGGGCATTTCGCCAGGGTGACGATCTGGGTCGGATCGTGGCTGAAGCCGCGGCCGGCCGGATAATCGGCGACCAGCAACTGCGCGCCCGCCATCGACCATTGATCGTTGGAGAAGGCCTCGCGGCGGACCAGCGCGATGCCGGGCAGGTGCTCGAGCCGCGTCATCGCCCAGGGCGCGACGCAGTCCGCGCCGACGAACGAGACCAGCCGGGCGCCGCGCGGAACATGATCGAGCGCCGCCAGCTCGCGATCATAGCTGCGGTCGTAGAGATGGAAGCTGATGGTCGTCGCCGTGGTGCGGGCCGCGAAGAAGGCGAGGCCGCTCCAGGCGAGCGCATGGCGCATGAGGCGCGACAGCCGGGGGCGCATGCGGATCGCGAGGACGGCGACGGCGAGCATATAGGGGGTCAGCCGCATGTCGGCATAAGCCGAGCCGAACACGATCCGCGGCAGCAGCGCATAGACGAGCAGGAGGAACAGCGCCGAGGCGGCGAGGTTGCGCGAGAAGCCGATGCGCGGCGCGGCGATCGCGCCGGCGATCAGCGACAGCAGGATGGCGAGCGCGGCGAGATCGAAGGGCCGCCAGCGATCGCGCAGGGTCATGATCGACCAGCGCAACTTCGCCCACCAGTTGAACCAGTCGGCGGTTTCGCCCGCGACCGCGCCGTCGCGCCAGAGCAGGATCAGGATGAACGGTATCGCCATCGACAGGCAATGGAGCGCGGCATTGAAGCCGGCGCGGAAATAGCCGCGCCCCGAATCGAACTGGCGCACCAGCTCGGCCGAAAAGGCCATCACGCCGAGCGCACCCCAGCCATAGGCATGGGTCACCCAGATCGCGATCGAGATCGGCACGAACAGCAGCGCGCGCAGCCGGAGCCGGCCGGTCCGCCCCAGATGCAGCCACAGACCGAAGGCGAGGAAGGTGAGCGCCATCGACAGCGCGAAGTTCACGAAGCCGAACAGGAACGGATAATTGTAGGCGAGCGGCAGCGCGAACAGGGCGGTTGGCGGGATTTCGCCATGGACCTCGCGCGCCACCCACAGGAAGCCCGTCGCGGTGAGCGCCGGGATCGCCAGGACGATCAGCTTCACCGCCAGTTCGAGCCCGAAAATCTTGGCCAGCGGGATGACGAGCAGGTCGACGCCGAGATTGCCGATCAGCGCCCATCTGAAATCGTAATAGTGCTGCAGCCAGGGCGAGCCGTCGATCGCGAGCTGGACCCGATAGCGGCCCATATGGCCGGGCAGATCGACGAGCGGCGGAATGTCCGGCCACAGCAGGGGGATCGCGCTCGCGATCACGAGCGCGACGAGAAAGGCAGGATGCGTCCAGAACGGACGCGGCGCGGCGCCGTTCGCCAAGCCCGGCACTCCCGTCATTATTCCCGCCGGGCCTCGCCGAGTCCGCGCGCCCTTTCAACTCAAAAACGCGCTCGTCGCGGCCTTCCCGTCCATCGGGGCGGTTTCAATTGTCATTAACCATTTTCGCCTAGCGCTCGGACCAGGACGGCCGATGCAAGCGCAGCTCGAACATCATCGTCAGGCCCTGGTTGCCGCCAGCACCATCGCGCTGGTGGCGATGCTCGCGCTCCCGCCGATGCTCGGGTTCGGGCTGGACCTCGCCTCCTTCATACCTTTGTTCGCGCTCGCCGGCGTCCTCGCCGTCTTCCTGCCCTATGTGGCGTGGCGCAGGCTCGATGCTCTCAGGACGCCGCTGGAAGCAACGACGCTCGGCCTGGTTCTTGTCATGCCGGTTCTCGTCTTCACCTATGCGGCGATGCGCGTCGGCGCGCCGCTGGCCGACGGCCTGCTGATCGCCATCGACAATGCGATCGGGTTCGACTGGAGCAGCTTCGTCCGGACGGTCGATCGCAGCCATGCGGCCGCCTACGCGCTGGCGCTCGCTTATTCATCCTTTTCGCTCCAGCTATTGCTCCTGCCATCGCTCCTGTGCATCGCGCGCCGGCCTGACCGCGCCTACGATCTCGTGCTGGCCTACCTGATTTTATGCACGCTCGCCGCCTTGTGCAGCATACCGTTCCCGTCGATGGGAGCCTATGTCGCGGCGGGCTTCGATCCGGACTCGCTGCGTCATGTCAACGCGCATTTCGGCTACTTCTTTCTCGAATCGTTCCAGGCGGTCCGGACGCAACCCGATTTCGTGCTGGCGCTTGGCAACGCGGCCGGAATCATCACCTTTCCATCCGTTCACGCCGGCGTCGCCGCGATCTGTGCCTGGGCGGCCTGGCCAACCCCGCTGCGCCTGCCCCTGCTGGCGCTGAACGTCCTGATGGCGGTTTCGGCGATTCCGATCGGCGCGCATTACCTCATCGACGTGCTCGCGGGGGGTCTGGTTGCGGCTGTCGCGGTCCGGCTCGTCGGCGTTGCGGTGCGCTATGTGGTCGAGCGTCAGGCTGCACCCGGCTTCGCCGGCGCCTTTTCCAGCGCGCGCAGCCGCCGCTCCGCCTCGAACATGTAGTCGCGGGTGATCGGCAGGGTCAGGCGGCGCTTGATATACTGGAGCTGGTAGTTGACCATGCTCGCGTCGCTGAACATCGTCATCGCGCCGGCGAGATAATAGAGCCACAAGCGGTGCAGCCGCTCGTCGAAATCGGCGACGATCTCCGCCTTCGCCCGGCTGGTCCGCTCATACCATTCGCGGATCGTGTGATAATAATGCAGCCGCAGCGTCTCGCAGTCGGCGAGGATCAGCCGCTCGCGCTCGCTCGCGCCGACGACTTCGGACAGCGCCGGAATGTAGCCGCCCGGGAAGATATATTTCTGGGTGAAGCGGTCGGTCGTGCCCGGCGGGCCCATCCGGCCGATCGTGTGCAGCAGCATGATGCCGTCGTCGGTCAGTATCTCGCGGCACTTGCGGAAGAAGGCCCGGTAGAAGGGCGGGCCGACATGCTCGAACATGCCGACCGAGACGATCCGGTCGAACTTCTCGCTGATGTCGCGATAATCGATCAGCTCGAAGCGGACCTTGTCGGCGACGCCGGCCGCCTCGGCCCGTGCGCGCGCGGTGCGGACCTGCTCCTCGGACAGGGTGATGCCGAGCACTTCGACGTCGGCGACCCGGTTCAGGTAGAGCGCCATGCCGCCCCAGCCGCAGCCGATGTCGAGCACGCGCTGGCCCGGCCTCAGGTCGAGCTTGGCGGCGATGTGCGCCTTCTTGTCGAGCTGCGCCTGTTCGAGGCTGTTCGACGGGTCGGTATAATAGGCGCAGCTATATTGCATGTCGGCATCGAGGAAGCGCCGGTAGAGCGCGTCGCCGATGTCGTAATGGTGGGCGACGTTGCGTCGCGCGCGGCGCTTCCAGTTGAGCCGGTCCAGCCGCGCCTTGAGCTTGCTGCCCTTCTTGAGGAAGCCGCGCCCGCCGGTCTTGTCCTCCCAGGGATTGTTGCGGCGGATGATCAGGATGAGATCGAGGATGTCGCCCTGCTCGAGCACGAGCCGGCCGTCCATATAGGCTTCCGCGCCGCCGACGCCGGGGTCGCGGGCGATGTGGCGGGCGACGCCGCCGTCGGTGAGGCGCACGACGACCGGGGCGAGCCCCGGCTCGGGCGCGCCGTAGCGCCACGCCCTGCCCTTGTGGTCGATGACGGTGAGCTCACCGCGCTTGACGAGGCGCTTCAAGCCTTTGTCGAGGAGCCACATGACGGGCGAGAATAATCAACTCGCCGGCCGGCGCAACCGGCGACGAATCAGGCGAGCGCGGCCTGCTTTTCGGCGGCGATCCGATCCAGCTCCGCCCGGCTCTTCTTCTCGGCGGCGGACTTGAGCTGGCCGCAGGCGGCCATGATGTCGCGCCCGCGCGGGCGGCGGATCGGCGCGGAGATGCCGGCCTCGAACACGATTTCGGAGAAACGGCGGATGCGCGCCTCGTCCGAACATTCGTAGGGCGCGCCCGGCCAGGGATTGAACGGGATGAGATTGACCTTGGCGGGCAGCCGATATTCGCGGATCAGCCGGACGAGCTCGCGGGCATCGGCGTCGCTGTCGTTCTTGTCCTTCAGCATCACATATTCGAAGGTGATGCGCCGGGCGTTGTTCGCGCCGGGATAGGCGGCGCAGGCCGCGAGCAGCTCCTCGATCCCGTATTTGCGGTTGAGCGGGACGATCTCGTCGCGGACCTGCTTGGTCACGGCGTGGAGCGAGACGGCGAGATTGACGCCGATCTCCGCGCCGGCCCGGGCCATCATCGGCACCACGCCCGAGGTCGACAACGTGATCCGCCGGCGCGACAGGCCGATGCCGTCGCCGTCCATCACGATCTTCAGCGCGTCGCGGACATTGTCGAAATTGTAGAGCGGCTCGCCCATCCCCATCATCACGATGTTGGAGAGCAGCCGTCCCTCGGGCCGCGACGGCCATTCGCCGAGCGCGTCGCGGGCGAGCATGACCTGGCCCACGATCTCGCCGGGCGCGAGGTTGCGGACCAGCCGCATCGTGCCGGTGTGGCAGAAGCGGCAGTTGAGCGTGCAGCCGATCTGGCTCGACACGCACAGGGTGCCGCGGTCCGCATCCGGGATGAACACCATTTCGAAATCGTGGCCGTCGAGCGTGCGCAGCAGCCATTTGCGGGTGCCGTCGGTCGAGACCTGCTCGACCACGACCTCCGGGCGGCCGACGACGAACCGCTCGGCGAGCCAGGGATGCTGCACCTTGGCGATGTCGGTCATCGCCGAAAAGTCGGTGACGCCGCGATTGTAGATCCAGTGCCAGAGCTGCTTGGCGCGCAGCCTGGCCTGGCGCGGCTCCATCCCCGCCTCCTCGAGCACAGCGCGGATCCGCGACCTCGAAAGGCCGACAAGGTCGATGCGGCCGTCGGCGCGCACCGGCGCCGGGCGCGGCACCGGCACGGGATCGATATGCCCGGCGATGGGCATCGGGGCGGCGTCGGCTTGTCGCATCGCGCGCATGTAGGCGATCGCGCGCGCCATTTCCACTTTCCTCGACCGGTTCAGCGGGCGCGGCAGGCGAGCGCGGCGGCATCGATCGCGGTGGCGGCGCCGCGCAGGTGATAATGATCGCGCACCAGGGCGCCGTCGCCGGCGCGGGTTTCGACGCTGAGCTCCAGGCCGGTGCGCATCGCATCGCGAATGTCCGCGTCCGCGCGCGCATCGGGTGCCCAGGCGTCGCGGCCGGCGCCGACGAGCTGGAAGACGCGGCCGTCGATCCTGAGCAGCACCGCCGAGCCGGCGCGCGCGGCGCGGCTCAGGCGGACATGGAGCTGGCCGGCCACGTGCCGGCGCGGCCAGTTGCCGACCGCGACGAACGGCCGGCCGTCGCGCCGCGCGGGCGCGCGATAGGGCTCGGCGATCGCATAGCAGCGAGCCCCTTGCGCGAAGGCACCCCAGGCACCGAATATGCCGAGGCTGCGCGGCGCGGCCATGGCCGGCCCTGCCAAGGCCATGGAAAGAATGAGGAAGTTCAGCAGCCGCATCGCTCGTTCCAGCCTCGTTTCGACGCCGTTCGACGCATCGCCTCGTGGCGCCGCGACCACGGCCGGCCCCGTTTAGCGCCGGTTCAGGCAACCCGCGCCACATCGGCGCGCTCGGGACAATCCAAGGCCCGAAACAGGGGGCCCAGTAAAGTGGAGTCAAGGAGTAGTTATGTCGAAATATCTTCTCGCCGCCCTTCTGGCCGGTGTCGTGGCGACGCCCGCCATGGCCCAGACCGCGCCCTTCACCGGCGCGCGCGTCGAGGGCCTGATCGGCTATGACAGCCCGAGGGTCGAAGGCGACAGCCATGGCGGCGTCGTTTACGGCGCCCGCGTCGGCTATGACTTCCGCAGCGGCGGTGCCGTGTTCGGAGTCGATGGCGAGGTCAGCGATTCGAGCGCCGACGACTGCATCGGCGACGTGACGGTCACCGGCGACACGCTGTGCGCGAGCGCAGGCCGCGATCTCTACGCGGGCGGCCGCGTTGGCGCGGTGCTCGGCGATCGCGCGCTGGTCTACGGCATGGCCGGCTATACCAACGGCCGCTTCCGCCTCGCCTATGACGATGGCGCGACCGGCGCGAACAACTTCCGCGTCGGCCGCAATCTCGATGGCGTGCGCGTCGGCGCCGGGCTGCAATATGCGATCGGTCCGAACGCCTTCGTCGACGCCGAATATCGCTATTCGAACTATGAGGACGGCTTCAGCCGTCACCAGGTGCTCGGCGGGTTCGGCGTCCGCTTCTAGCGGCTGGCGCGACAGCGTCGAAAGGGGTCGGAGCCGATGGCTTCGGCCCCTTTTTCGTGCATCTTTCGCTGGCGGGCGCGGCGCGGGCCGCTATAACCGTGCGACCAAGCGGCAAAGCGTGACTTTCAGGGGCATAGAATGAAGGCGACGATCGAACGGGCCACCCTCCTCAAGGGCCTCGGCCACGTCCATTCCGTGGTCGAGCGGCGCAACACCATTCCGATCCTGTCGAACGTGCTGATCGAGGCGGACGAGGGCGGCGGCATCCGGTTGATGGCGACCGATCTCGATCTCCAGGTTCACGAGGCGGTCGAGGCCGACGTCGCCGATCCGGGCGCAACGACGGTCGCCGCGCACACCCTGTTCGAGATCGTCCGCAAGCTGCCCGAGGGCAGCCAGGTCGAGCTGATCGCCGCCGAGGGCCGGATGCAGGTCAATGCCGGTCGGGCGCGCTTCACGCTGGCGACGCTGCCGCGCGACGATTTCCCGATCATCGCCGAGGGCGATCTGCCGATCCGCTTCGAGCTGCCGGCGGCGACGCTGGCGCAGATCATCGACAAGACCCGCTTCGCGATCTCGACCGAGGAGACGCGCTATTACCTGAACGGCATCTACATGCACGTGTCGGACGAGGCGCAGCCGGTGCTCAAGGCGGCGGCGACCGACGGGCACCGCCTCGCCCGGGTCACCGTGCCGCGGCCCGAAGGCGCGCAGGGGATGCCGGGCGTGATCATCCCGCGCAAGTGCGTCGGCGAGCTGCGCAAGCTGCTCGACGAGATCGACGGCAGCGTGCAGGTATCGCTTTCGGACACCAAGATTCGCTTCGATCTGGGCGCCGCGGTGCTGACCTCGAAGCTGATCGACGGCACCTTCCCGGACTACAACCGGGTGATCCCGACCGCGAACGACAAGCTGCTCAGGATCGATCCGCGCGGCTTCGAGGAAGGCGTGGACCGCGTTTCGACGATCGCCAGCGAGCGCACCCGCGCGGTCAAGATGGCGCTCGATCGCGACAAGGTGACGCTTTCGGTGACGTCGCCCGAAAACGGCACCGCGGCCGAGGAGGTGCCGGCCGATTATGGTGCCGAGGCGTTCGAGATCGGCTTCAACGCGCGCTATCTGCTCGATATTCTCGCGCAGATCGAGGGCGATACGGTCGAGGTCCATCTCGCCGACGCGGCCGCGCCGACGCTGCTGCGCGAAAGCGACAAGGCGCCGGCGCTCTATGTGCTGATGCCGATGCGCGTCTAGGCGTCCGGCCATGGCCGGAGGCCCTGGCACGGCGCGCGCGGCGTCCCTACATTGACTCGGGAACGGGGCGCTGCTAGGCGCGCGCCCTCTCCCGCATGGCCTGAATTCAAAGGTGGAGCTGCCTCATGGCACGCGTGACCGTCGAAGATTGCGTCGACAAGATTCCGAACCGTTTCGATCTCGTCCTGCTCGCCGCCCAGCGCGCGCGGCAGATTTCGGCGGGCGGGGAGCTCACCATCGATCGCGATCGCGACAAGAATCCGGTCGTCGCCCTGCGCGAGATCGCCGAGCAGACGATTCGCCCGCCCGAGCTTGAGGAGGCGCTGGTGAGCAGCCTGCAGCGCGTCCAGATCGACGATGACGACGTCGCCGACGAGGTCGGTTCGATCTCGGCGTCGGCCGAGGCGCTTCGGCTCACCGCGGCGGCGCCGCAGCGCAGCTCCAGCACGCCGGTCGACTACGAGGGCTGAGCCCCGGGGCCGGCGCGCCCGTTCGCCTGGCCCGCTGATCGCGGGCACGCAATATTCCGCTCGTGTCGGGAACCTTGCGGTTTGTCGCGTTTTCTACCCGCACCTTTCCTGGAATTCGCGGGAGACGTGGCGTGAAGACGGTGCTTTCGATCGTTGCGGCGTGCGCCCTGGCGGCGGCGTCGAGCGCGGCCCAGGCCGCGGCCCCCCTTGCCGGTTCGGCGGCGCCGCTTTCGCTCGCCGGCATTGCGACCGCGGCGCAGGACGACGCGGCGGGAGACGCGGGCGTCGGCGGCGGCGGCACGGCGATCGCGATCGGCTTCGTCCTCCTCGTCCTGCTGGGCGTGGCCGCGGTCTCCGGCAACAACAGCAACCCGGACAACAGGCCGGCCAGCCCCTAGGGAACCACGCTTCGCCGCCTGGTCGCGATGCGGGCGGGTCCGGCCGGGCGCCGCGGCGTCAGGCCGGCGATATGCTCCCGGCGTCGTCGGCCAGGTCGCTGCGGTCGACCCATTCGAGATCGCCGCGGCCGAGGGCGCGGCCATCCGCCGCCCGCACCATCATCGGCTGGATCGGCTGGCGGGTGACGCGATCGACCAGCACCGGGTTGCTGGGCCTTCCCGAAATCCAGCGCTCGCCCCATTGCCGCAGGGACAGCAGCACCGGCAGCAGGTCCAGCCCCTTCTCGGTCAGGTCATAGGCGACCTTGCGCCGGTCGGTGGCGTCGGGAACGCGCTCGAGGATGCCGTGCTCGACCAGCCGGCACAGGCGGTTGGAGAGAATGTTGCGCGCGATCCCGAGCGTCGACTGGAACTCCTCGAAATGATGAAGCCCGTTGAAGGCGCCGCGCAGGATCAGGAACGACCAGCGCTCGCCCACCGCTTCGAGCGCGGCGGCGATCGAGCACTGCCGAAGCAGCTCGCGATGATGTTCGATGTCGAGCACCGGGCGGCATCCTACGCGTTTTCGCGCGATCGACCATATCTCATCGAGAGAATGGTTGCAAATCGCTACCGATGCGGATATCGGTTGCGGATTGAAACCAATCAAGAGGGCCGATCCATGTACAGCAGCCTCCTCGTGCCGCTCGCCCTGTTCGGCTTGGCCGCGCCGGCGGCCGCGGCCGCCTACCGCGCCACGCCCCTGGTCCAGCCCGACCGTGCGGTCGTCGTCACCCGCGACAATGTCTGGCGCTGCGACGCCGACGGCTGCGCGGCGACGGGCCGATCGAGCCGGCCGGCGGTGGCGTGCGCGCGGCTCGCGCGCGAACTCGGCGCGCTGCGCGCGTTCAGCGTCGATGGTCGCGACTTCACCGGCGCGGAGCTGGCGCGCTGCAATGGCCCGGCCGGGCAGGCGAGGCGCGGCTGAAAAGCGGGGTTTGGGGGCGGCTCATGCGCGATTCCGGTTGCATCGCGGGCGAATAGCACCACATCCTTGACTGGTGCTGCGCCAATACGAACTGGTCGAGAAGGTGAAGGCCTATGATCCCGACGCCGACGAGGCGTTGATCAATCGCGCCTATGTCTTTTCGATGCGGGCGCACGGCAACCAGACGCGGGCCTCCGGCGATCCCTATTTCAGCCACCCGATCGAGGTCGCCGGCATCCTCACCGACCTGCGCCTCGACGACGAGACGATCGCCACGGCGATCCTCCACGACACGATCGAGGATACGCTCGCCACGCCGGAGGAGATCCGCAAGCATTTCGGCGAGAATGTCGCGCGGCTGGTGGATGGCGTCACCAAGCTCTCCAAGATCGAGGCGCAGACCGAGAGCCAGCGCGCCGCCGAGAACCTGCGCAAGTTCCTGCTCGCGATGTCGCACGACATCCGCGTGCTGCTGGTCAAGCTCGCCGACCGGCTCCACAACATGCGCACGCTACACTTCATCAAGAGTGAGGAGAAGCGCCGGCGCATCGCCCGCGAGACGATGGAGATCTATGCGCCGCTCGCCGAGCGGATCGGCATGTACGAATTCATGACGGAGATGCAGACGCTCGCCTTTCGCGAGCTCGAGCCGGCGGCCTATGAATCGATCACCCGGCGGCTCGCCCAGCTCAACAGGGAAGGCGGCGGCGACCTCATCCAGCGCATCGGCCGCGGCCTCAAGGCGCATCTCGAGGCGAACGGCATCGAGGCGGAGGTCACCGGGCGCGAGAAGCATCCCTATTCGATCTGGCGCAAGATGGCGGAGCGCCACGTCAGCTTCGAGCAATTGTCCGACGTCATGGCCTTTCGCGTCATCGTCGGCGCGGTCGAGGATTGCTATCGCGCGCTCGGCCTCATCCACCGGCGCTGGCCGATGGTGCCCGGCCGCTTCAAGGATTTCATCTCGACCCCGAAGCGCAACGGCTACCGCTCGCTGCACACCACCGTCATTCATGACGAGCAGATGCGCATCGAGATCCAGATTCGTGACCGGGAGATGCACGACCAGGCCGAGCACGGCTTCGCCGCCCACTGGGCCTACAAGGAAGGCAAGCCGGCGGCGCGCACCCGCCAGCCCTGGGTCAGCGACCTGCTCGAAATCCTCGATCATGCGCAGAGCGCCGAGGAGCTGCTCGAACATACCCGGCTCGCCATGTACCAGGACCGGATTTTCGCGTTCACGCCGAAGGGCGAGCTGATCCAGCTGCCCAAGGGCGCGACCCCGGTCGACTTCGCCTACGCGGTCCACACCGATCTCGGCGACCAGACGGTGGGCGCGAAGATCAACGGCCGGGTCATGCCGCTGCGCACGCCGCTGGGCAATGGCGACCAGGTCGAGATCCTCGTTTCCGAGGCGCAGCACCCGCAGCCCGCCTGGCTGGGCTATGTCGTCACCGGCAAGGCGCGGGCGAAGATCCGGCGCTGGATCAAGTCGAAGGAGCGCGAGGAGACGATCGCGCTCGGCCGCAAGATTTTCGACGAAATCCTCGCGCGGCTGCCCAACCCGCCCGGCTGGGAGGCGCTCACCGAGGCGCTGCGGCGGCTCAACGTCCCCGACGACGAGGCGCTGATGGAGGCGATCGCGCTCAAGCGCGTCGACGACGTCCAGGTGATGGAGGCGCTGATCCCCGGCTCGACCAGCACCAAGGGGATCAAGCCGCCGCCGCAGCGCACCGCCATTTCGATCAAGGGGCTGACGCCGGGCGTCGCCTTCCAGCTCGCCGAATGCTGCCACCCGATCCCGGGTGATCGCATCGTCGGCCTGCGCCGCGAAGGCGCGGGGATCGAGGTCCACACGATCGGCTGCGACGCGCTCGCGACGGGGGTCGATGCCGACTGGGTCGATCTCGCGTGGGGCGACGAGACCGATGGCGGCAGCGCGCGGCTGTCGGTGGTGATCAAGAACGAGCCCGGCGCGCTCGCGGCGATCGCCGGGGTGCTCGGCGGCCACGGCGCCAATATCGTCTCGATGGACCAGACCGCGCGCGACGGCGCCTTCCACACCTTCCAGTTCGACGTCGAGGTCCACGACCTCCCGCACCTGATGCGCATCCTCGCCGCGCTGCGCGCAACCGACGTCGTCTCGACCGCCGAGCGGCTCTAGGTTGAACCGACATTCGGCAGGAACTCACCCTCCCTCAGGGCAGAAAGGATGTTGACGCCGATGCCACCTGGCGCCGGGGCAGCGCCCGAACCGGCTCCCGAAACCGGCTTTGGATGCGAGCGCGAGGCGTGATAGGGGCAGTGCCATGCGTGCGCGCGAAGACATGACCTACGGCAGCTACCTCGCCCTCGACGAACTGCTCGCCGCCCAGCATCCGCTCTCCGACCATCACGACGAGCTGCTGTTCATCATCATCCACCAGACCAAGGAGCTGTGGCTCAAGCAGATCCTGCACGAGCTGCGACTCGCGCTCGACCTGGTCCGCGCCGACAAGCTGGTCGAGGTGCACAAGAATCTGTCGCGCGTCTCGCGCATCCAGGCGGTGATGACCCTGTCCTGGGATGTGCTGGGGACGCTGACGCCCACCGACTATCTCACCTTCCGCGACGTGCTCGGCGGATCGAGCGGCTTCCAGTCGGCGCAGTTCCGTGCCGTCGAATTCCTGCTCGGCCTCAAGGACGCCAATCATTTGCGCTTCCAGCCGGAGGGAAGCGAAGGCCACCGGCTGCTCGCCGATGCGCTGGCGCGGCCGAGCCTGTGGGACGAATGCAACGCCGCGCTCGCCCGCGCCGGCTTCGCGCTCGGCGCGGACGTGCTCGACCGCGACTGGGCTCGGCCCCATGCGCCGAGCGAGGCGGTCGAGGCGGCGTGGGCCGAGGTCTATCGCGACCCCGCGCGCCATTGGCCGCTCTACCAGCTCGCCGAAAAGCTGATGGATATCGACGACGCGATGGCGGTGTGGCGCCACAAGCATGTCGTCACCGTCGAGCGGGTGATCGGCTTCAAGCGCGGCACCGGCGGCACGCCGGGCGTGCCCTATCTCCAGTCGACGCTCGGCAAGCGCGCCTTCCCCGAATTGTGGAGCCTGCGCACGCGGCTCTGACGCCTCAGGCGGGGCGGCGGAGCGTCGCGCGCGCGGCGGCGCCCGGATAGGCGGCGAGCAGCTCGCCGTCGCCCTCGATCCGGGCCTCGCCCTCGACGCGCCAGACCTGTCCGGCCGCGAGTGGCGCGCCGTCGATCGCGCCGCCATTGTCGATCGGGATCAACAGCAATTCGGCGCCGGCACCGTCGATGCGCGCCGCCGCGCCCGACGTCCAGCGCTCGACGACGAACCTGCCGCCCGTTGCGAGCACGGTCCGCCCCGGCGCGACTTCGCGCGGCGGCGGCGGCGGGCGCCAGCGGCCGGGCCTGGCGACCGCGACCGCATCGTCCAGATGCAGCTCGCGCGCTCGGCCGTAATCATAGAGCCGGTAGGTGAGATCGAGATTCTGCTGCACCTCGATCAGCGAGATGCCGGCGCCGATGGCGTGGATCGTGCCCGCCGGCGAATAGATGAGCTCGCCCGCCCGCACCGGCCGCCAGTCGATCAGCGCCTCGATCGAACCGTCGAGCGCGGCGGTGCGCAGCTCCTGGGGCGAAATCTCGCGCGCGAGGCCGAGACCGATGACGGCGCCCGGCTCGGCGTCGAGAATGAACCAGGCCTCGTCCTTGCCCCGCCGGTGGCCGCGCGCGCGCGCCTCGACGTCGTCCGGGTGGACCTGGATCGACAGGCGCTCGGCGGTGAAGATGTGCTTGACGAGGAGCGCCGCGTCGCCGCCGGACGGCTCCTCGTGCCAGATCTCGCCGATCGGCGCGGCGCCTATCGCGGCCATGCCACCCGCCCAGCCGGGGAGCGCGCGGCGGCCCCAGACGCGCTCGATCGGGCGGGAGGATAGCAGCGTCGCGGGCATGGCCTTCGGTCGGTTCGCTCAGCGTGTCCGCGGCAGGCTAGAGCGGCGCGGCGCGATCGGCAATCGGGGGCGAGCGCGGCCCGTCGCGGCGGCGCGCGGTTTTGGCGACAGGCAAAAAAATAGCGGCCCGAAGGCCGCTATTTTGTTCGTGTCCGTGACCGTCCTAGGGGCTCGACGGACGATCGCCACCGCCGTCGGCGAGGGCGACGACGCCCGCAATCGCGGCCAGGACGGCAAGCAGCGGAATCAGCCAGCCGCCGCCGAGTTCATTGGCGTCGGTGGTGGTGGCACCGGCACGCGCGCTCTGCGCCGTCGCGACCGAAAGCTTGGCGGCCGGAGTGGCGGCCTGCGCCAGGACCGGGCTACCGGCCATGGACACCGCGAGCATCGCCGCCATGGATGCCTTCTTGAAACTCATGTCGAACTCCCCTTTGAGCTGGCGATGCCGGACTGCCACACCGCCCGATCCATGACAACCCCTGATTTGGCGCCCGGTTCCGATGCGCGGCGCACTGTTGCGAATTTGCAAAGGCGAGACGCCGAAAAGCATCACACCGGTCCGCCGCCGGAATTGCGCTTGCTGCCGGCAAATGGCTAAGGCTTCGTTTGCATCGTTCCCAGTTCCCGGCCGGCTTATCTTGATTCGCGCGATTCGACTTCTTGCCGCCAGCCTTGCGCTGAATCTTGCCGTGGTGCCCGCGACGGCCGCCGATTCTCGCGTCGATGGCCTGGTCGCGATGCGCGCCTTCGACCAGCGCGTCGCGACGATCGGCTTTCGCCTCGCCACCGCCAATCACGACCGGTGCGCGCGCCAGGTCTGGCTGCCGGGCCTCGAACTGCACGACATCAGCCAATATGGCGCCGACTGGCGCGAGGCGGCGCGCGCCGCCTTCGGCCTCGGCGATGATCCCGCGATCCTCGCGCTCGCCGCCGGCGGCCCGGCCGAGCGCGCTGGCCTGCGCCTCGACGACCGGGTGCTCAGCCTCGACGGCGTCGCGATGCCGCCGCTCGGCGACGCGCGCGCCGCCACCTTCGATCGCGAGGCCCGGATCCTCGACGCGATCGACGCCGCCTTCGCCGACGGCGGGGCGTGGGTCGCGCTGGTCCGCGACGGCGCGCCGATGACGGTCGAGGTGCGGGGCGAGCTCGGCTGCCCGACCCGCTTCCAGCTGATCCCCTCGACCCGGCTCAACGCGCTCGCCGACGGCCGCTATGTCCAGGTGACGACGGCGCTCGCCGACTATGTCGCGGATGACGACGAGCTCGCCGCCGTGCTCGCCCACGAATTCGCGCACAACGTGCTGCGCCACCGCGCGCGCCTCGACGACGCCCATGTGTCGCGCGGCTTCCTCGGCAATTTCGGTCGCAACGCGCGGCTCATCCGCGCGACCGAGGACGAGGCCGACCGGCTCAGCGTCTACCTGCTCGACCGCGCGGGCTACGACATCGAGGCGCCGGTGCGCTTCTGGTCGCGCTTCGGGCGGCGCGGACTGAGCTTCCTCAACGCGCCGACCCATTCGAACTGGCGCCGCCGCGTCGAGCTGTTCGAGGGCGAAATCGCGCACATCCGTGCCGCCCGCGCCGCGGGCACCGTCGCCGAGCCCGATTTCGTCCGCGCGCCCGGGGACGACGACGGGTGACCTTCCGACGGCGGCGGCGAGCCGCTAAGCGGACCGCGCGACGACGAGGAGGCGAAGGTGGACGACGAACGGCGGCCGGTGCTGGTGACGGGAGGGGCGGGCTATATCGGCAGCCACGCCGTGCTCGCGCTGCTCGAGGCCGGCTGGCCGGTGGTCGTGCTCGACAATCTTTCGACCGGCTTTCGCTGGGCGGTCGCGGACGCGGCGGTCTTCGTCGAGGGCGATATCGGCGACGAGGCGCTGGTCGGCCGGCTGATCGCGGAGCACCGGATCGGCGCGATCATGCACTTCGCGGGCTCGATCATCGTTCCCGAGTCGGTCGAACGGCCGCTCGCCTATTACCGGAACAACACCGCGAAGAGCCGCTCGCTGATCGAATGCGCGGTAAGCGGCGGCGTCGGCCGCTTCATCTTCTCCTCCACCGCCGCGACCTACGGGATCCCCGACCGCATCCCGGTCGCCGAGGATGCGCCGACCCGGCCGATCAACCCCTATGGCTGGTCGAAGCTGATGACCGAACAGATGCTGCGCGACGCCAGCGCCGCCCATCCGCTCGATCATGTCGCGCTGCGCTATTTCAACGTCGCCGGCGCCGACCCGAAGGGGCGCGCGGGCCAGTCGACGCGGGGTGCCACCCATCTCATCAAGGTCGCGGTCGAGGCGGCGATCGGCAAGCGCGGCCATGTCGATGTGTTCGGCACCGATTACGACACGCCGGACGGGACGGGCGTGCGCGACTATATCCATGTCAGCGATCTCGCCGCCGCCCATGTCAGCGCGCTCGAAAGGCTCGTCGCCGAGCCGGGCCGCAGCCATGTGATGAACTGCGGCTACGGTCGCGGCTTCTCGGTGCTCGAAGTGCTCGACGCGGTCGATCGGGTGACCAACATGAAGGTCGAGCGCCGCATCTCGCCCCGCCGGCCGGGCGATCCGCCGGCGCTGGTCGCCGACAATCGCCGCATTCTCGAAACGCTCTCTTGGCGGCCTCGGCGCGACGCGCTCGACACGATCGTCGCCGACGCGCTCGCCTGGGAAAGGAAGCTCGCCCAGCGCGGCTGAGGTTCAGGCCGGCGCCGGCTCGGTCGAAATGAACCAGCGCTCGGCGCCCTCGAGCGCGATCGCGGTCAGCCTGCCGCTGAAATAGGCGCCGGTGTCGATGCCGATCCGGTTCGGGCGGAGATCGACATCCTCGGTGATGCTGTGGCCATGGACCACGATCCGCCCGAAATCCTCGCGATGGCGCAGGAAATCGTCGCGGATCCAGCGCAGGTCCGCATCCCGTTGCGCTGCGAGCGGCACCTCCGGGCGGATGCCGGCGTGAACGAACAGATAATCCCCTTCCTCGACCCAGGATTCGAAGCCGCCGAGGAAGTCGACATGGCGCCCTGGCACGCGCGCCTGGAGCGCCGCCATCAGCTCGGCGAAGTCGAGCGCGCGATATTCGTCCTCGTCGATCCCGTAGCTCAGGATCGTCTCGCGCCCGCCGATGCGGAGCAGGAACTTGAGCGCCTTGAGGTCGCCGCCGAGCGCCTTCAGGAACACCTCCTCGTGATTGCCCATCAGGAAGCGGCACTGCACCGGCCCGTCCGCATAATCGATCAGCCGCTCGACGACGCCGCGCGAATCCGGGCCGCGATCGACCAGGTCGCCGAGAAAGATGACCCGTGTGTCGGCCGGTGCGCGCCGCGAATCGTCCGCCTCGATCCGCGCGAGCAGCTCGTCGAGCAGGTCGCGGCGACCGTGAATGTCGCCGACCGCGTAGACGCGGCGACCTTCCGGCACGCGCGCCGACGAGGCCGGACGACGGGACATGATCCTGAACAAGCGACGAATGGGCATGAATCGTTCGTTTTGGTGGTGAAGCGCAAATAGTTCCGGGGCCGAACAGTTGCAATTGCAGCACATTTTTATCGCGCCGTGTCTTGAACCTGGCGGCGGCTCACTTTATCCGGGGCAACCATCACAAAAACGCAATTCTGGACGAGGGGGGGTTGACCGAAGACTGGATTTGGGCCCTTGCCCTGGGCATGGCGCCATTCGTCATCTTCGGCGCGATCGAGCTGGCCGCGACGATCCGTCGCCGCCGCTACGCCGCGCTCGCGCGACGTACGAAGGGGCGCGGCTGAGCAGGTGCCGCGCGCGCGGGCGATCCGGGGCGTGGGCGCGCGCGAACGATTTGAGGCACCGCCGGCTCGAGCCGGCGCGCGCGCGGGCCGGTCGTGGCGCGTCGCGCTGGCGCTGCTGCTCATCTGGTGGCTCGCCGCGCCGGCCTGGTGCGCGGTCACCATCTCCTTTTATTCGCGCGAGCTGGGCGGCAACAATTTCCCTCACGCCTTCGTCGTCCTCGACGGCACGCTCGACGCCACCGGCGAGCGGGTGCGCGGCAGCTACGGCTTCACCGCCAAGACGATCACGCCGGCGATCCTGCTCGGCTCGGTGGCCGGCGAGGTGATCGAGCAGAGCCCCGGCTATATCGCGCACAGCGATCGCCAGTTCGCGCTCACCATCGGCGACGCGCAATATCGCGCGGTCATGGGCGTGGTGGAGCAATGGCGCGGTCTGCCGCAGCCCTCCTACAACCTCAACCGGCGCAACTGCGTCCACTTCGTCGCCGCGATCGCCGCGGCGGTCGGCCTCACCGTCGATTATCCGCGCCGGCTGATGAAGCGGCCGCGATCCTATCTGGAGCATGTCCGGTCCCTAAACCCGCGGCTCCTCGCCGAAAACTGACGGCTTGACGCCGTTTTCAGGTTGGCGCGCAGCGCCAATCTGCTATGCCTCTCCGACTCCAGAGTCCGCAAAGATGGGGGGCGTGGATGGTTCTGGTGCCCGGCGTCCGAATCGGCGAGGAGACGGCCGGCCGCGCCCGCCGCCGGCCACCCGTCCGCTTGATCCTGACGGCGCTGGGCGCGGCCGCCTTGCCGGCCAGCGGGGCGCTCGCCCAGGCCCAGCCGCCGATCCAGCCCGTTCCGCCGACCCGCGAGGAGGTCGAGCGGCCGCCGCCGCCACGACCCGACGCCGGCCGCCCGCGGCTCAGCATCGAGGGCGGGGTCGAGGGCGCGCCGTGCGCGCTCGATCGACCCGAATATCAGAATATCCGCTTCACCCCGACCGAGGTCGTGTTCGATGACCTGCGCGGCCTTCCCCCCGAGGAACTGCGCGACGCCTATGCCGAATTTCTGGGCAGCGAGCAGCCGGTATCGGTGATCTGCCGCATCCGCGACCGCGCGATCGGCATCCTGCGCGCGCGGGGCTATGTCGCGACGGTGCAGGTGCCCGAGCAGCGCATCGCCGGCGGCACGCTCCACCTCAGGGTGCTGATGGCCAGGCTCGTCGCGCTGCGCGTGCGCGGCAATGCCGGCCGCGCCGAGCGACTGATCGCGAGCTATCTCGATCCGCTCACCCGCCAGGAGGTGTTCAACCGCTACGAGGCCGAGCGGGCGCTGCTGCTGGCGAGCGACCTGCCCGGCTATTCCGTCCGCCTCACCCTGCGCTCGGCCGGGACCGTGCCCGGCGAGGTCGTCGGCGACGTCACCGTCGAGCGCATCCCGGCGGTGGTCGATTTCACCGTCCAGAACCTGGGCTCGCGCGCGCTCGGCCGCTGGGGCGGGCTGTTGCGTGCCGAATTCTATGGCCTGACCGGCCTCGGCGACCGCACCAGCATCGCCCTGTTCAGCACCGCCGACTGGGACGAGCAGCACACCCTCCAGGCCGGCCACGAGTTCCGCGTCGGCGGCAGCGGCCTGACCCTCGCCGGCCAGTTCACCTATGCCTGGGCTGCGCCGGACCTCGGCAATCCGGCGATCGACATCGACGCCAACACGCTCTTCGCCAATGTCGAGGCGCGCTATCCCTTCATCCGGCGCCAGTCGCACACGCTGCGCGGCGCGATCGGGCTCGACATCGTCGACCAGGACGTCAAGTTCGGCGGCACCCCGATCAACCGTGATCGGCTGCGCGTCGCCTATGCCGGCCTGAGCTTCGACGCCGCCTCGCTCAACGATGCCGATCCGCGCTTCAACGCCGCCGCGCCGCGCTGGCGGTTCAGCGCCAATGCGGAGCTGCGCCGCGGCGTCGACATCTTCAACGCGACCGACCCCTGCGGACCGGCGCTGGTCAACTGCATCGGCGCCGGCGTGGTGCCGCCAACCCGGGCCGAGGCGGATCCGACCGCGACCGTGATCCGGGGCGGCGTCGCCGGTGAGTTCAGGCCGCTGCCGAACTTCACCATCGCCGCCAGCGCGCGGGCGCAATACAGCGCCCATCCGCTGCTCAGCTTCGAGGAATTCTCGGGCGGCAACTACACGATCGGGCGCGGCTACGATCCGGGCTCGGTGCTCGGCGACAGCGGTGTCGGGCTGCAGGCCGAGCTGCGCTACGGTCGCGCCTATCCGCGCCGCGCCGACGATCTCGCGCTCGAACCCTATGTCTTCCTCGACCAGGTCTGGGTCTGGAACCGCGACCGGATCCTCGCGATCCGCCGGGACCGGCTCACCTCGGCCGGCGTCGGCGTGCGCGCCGCCTACGGCAACCTGTTCCGGCTCGACGCCCAGCTCGCGGTGCCGCTGCGGCGCACCGAGTCGCAGCTGCGCCGGGGCGACACGCGCTTCCTGATCACGCTGACGACCCGTTTGTGGCCATGGAGTGTGCGATGACGGCTCTTGGTCCCCGCCCCGCCCCGCAACGCCTGCGCCGGCACAGGGCGCTGCTGCTGAGTTGCGCGCTCGGCACCGGCGTCGCCCTCGCCCAGGCCGGGCCGGCGCACGCGCAGGCGGTCAACGCCAACCCCTCCTCAAGCCCGTTCGCGCCGTTCACGCGCAGCTTCAATCCGGGCGAGGGAACCGAGACGATCCGGGTCTCCAACCCGAGCACGGTGATCGACTGGACGCCGACCAGCGCGCCGAACGGCGACTATGAGTTCCTCCCCGCCGGCAACGTCCTCACCTTTCAGGGACCGGGTGACTATGCGGTCCTGAACCGGCTCAACATCGCCCAGCCGGTGCGGTTCGACGGCAGCGTGATCAGCCAGAGCCTCGACGCCAGCGGCGCGATCACCGGCATCGGCGGCACGATCCTGTTCTCCGCGCCCTCGGGCATCATCATCGGATCGACCGCGATCTTCGATGTCGGCAACCTCGTGCTGACCACGCTTTCGGTCAACGACGTCGTTCCCGGCGGCAGCGACGACGGCTACGGCAATTTCGATTTCATCGACGCCGACGGGACGATCAGCCTGGCCAATTTCGATGGTGCCAGCGGCGGGATCGTGACCGAGGCGGGCGCGCAGATCCGCGCCAATGCCGGGCCGGGCGGATTCGTCGCGCTGATCGCGCCGAACGTCGATCATTCGGGCTCGATCCTGGTCAGCGGCACCGCCGCGCTGATCGGCGGGAATGACGCGTCGATCAACCTGACACCGGGCCAGCTTCGCGTCTCGAGCAGCTACAGCTACTACGGCAACAGCGTCGTCACCCGATCGGGTTCGCTGATCGATGCGTCCTCGGCGCCCGGCGGCAACGTGGTGCTGACCGCGCCGAGCGTGACCCATGCCGGCGCGATCCGCGTCGACGGCCAGGCGGCGCTCGTGGCCGGCAGGTCGGTCGAAGTCTCGATCAGCCAGGCGAACGGCCTGTTCAACATCGCGGTGCCGGTCGGCGTCGATACAGGCGGCGTCACGCCCGGCGGCCTGACGGTGACCTCGACCGGCTCGATCGGCGGCCCGGCGAGCACCGGCGCCGGCGATCCGCACGCCATCTACCTGGTCGGGACCGCGCAACCGTTCGGCGGCACCGACCCGATCACGATCCTGCTCGACGGCGCGATCGGCTTCGACCCGGCCGGCGCCAGCGTCGAAAATGGCGCGATCGTCATCGCCGCCGGCTACAATGTCACCGACGGGGAGATCGATCCGTCGCCGGCGCAGGTCAATCTCGACGGCCCCAATTTCACCGGCCGCCCCGGACCGGGCGACATCCGGATCGACAATGGCAGCTTCACCTCGGACATCGTCGCGCGGGCCTATGGCGATATCGAGGTCCACGGCGGCACCTTCACCAGCATGGACGCCCGGGCGGACGGCGCCTTCAGGATCGACACCGCCAATGCTGCGGTCGATTTCAGCGGTGACCTCGCCATCAGCTCCGCCAGCAGCGGCGTCGTGGGCGGCGACTATTACAATTATGGCAATTACGGCCCGTCCGGGCCGGGCACGATCTCGATTACCGCCACCGACGGGCGCACGCTCCATGTCGGCGGCAATCTTTCGGCCACCGCGCTGCCCGCGTTCGACTATGCCGAAGGCCGGGGCGAATCGGCCTATGGCGGCTCGATCACCATGTCGGCCGAGGGCGACAGCAGCGTCATCATCGATGGCAGCGCGACGCTGGACGCGTCGGCCGAGGGATTCTCGAGCGGCGGCGCTGGCGGCTACGGCTATGGCGGCAGCGTGACCGTGCAGACCGCCGGTGGCACGATCCAGGTCGGCGGCGATCTGAACATGCTCGCCGGCGGCGTCGGCGGCGACGCGGAGGGCAATTCGGGCGGCAATGGCGGTGGCGGCATCGGCGGCAACGCGCTGATCTCGTCGCAGGGATCGATTGCCGTTGGCGGCAACCTCAATGTCGACGTGACCGGCGTCGCCGGCGTCGACGACGTTTCCGGCTATGGCTACGGCTATGGCGGCGAGCATTCGGGGGCCGAGGGCATTGGCGGCTCGATCGAGATCAGGTCGCGGACCGGCGGCACCATCTCGATTACCGGCGACAGCACGCTCAATGCCTATGGCATCGGCGGCCCGGTCAATGACTCCTACGACACCAACCGCGCCGGCGCGGGCCGCGGCGGCCGGGTGTTGATCGGCGGCGATGCCGAGGGTGGCTCGGGAGGCCTGATCTCCTTCGGCGGCGCGACCGATATCGACGCCCGCGGCATCGGCGGCGACGGCCCCGTCGGCGGCGACGGGCTGGGCGGCCGCACGTTCGCGCGGAGCTACAGCGGTGGCCAGATCGTCTTCACCGGCGGGGTTGGCGTGGACGCGCGCGGCATCGGCGGCGTCGGCGCGATCGGCGAGGGCGGCTCCGGCTATGGCGGCTATGCGTCGTTGAGCGCGGGCCGCGACAGTTCAATCAGGCTGGCCGGCTCGGCGGAGCTGCGGGCCGATGGCATCGGCGGCGACGGCGTCACCGGCGGCGGCGCCGGCATCGGCGGGGCGATCGCTTCCTACAGCGAATCCTATGGCGGCGCGTTCGTGATCGCCTATGGCGGCGGGCAGGTGAGCGGAACCGATATCGTCCTGTCGGCCACTGGCACCGGCGGCGCGGCCAGCGACGGAGCGGGCGGCGGGGGCACTGGCGGGACGGCGCAAATCCAGTCCTACAATGATGCCGACAGCCAGATCAGCTTCACTGGCGAGGCGACGCTCGATGTCGCCGCCCGGGGCGGGGCCGGCACCACTGCTGGCGGCGCGGCGCAAGGCGGCGAGGCGATCGTGATCGCCGAATCGGGCGCGGGCGGCATGACGCTCGGCGATGTGACGATCGGCGCGAGCGCGCGCGGCGGCGACGCCGGCGCCGGTGCCGGTGGCGCTGCGACCGGCGGCGGTGTGACCGTCGGGCTGACCAGCGGCCTCGACGGCACCGCCGACGATGGCAGCCTCGCGCTCGGCACGCTGGTCGCCGACGCCTCGGCGCGCGGCGGCGACGGGACCGACGGCGGCGAGGGCACCGCCGGCACGCTCGAGCTGGTCGTCGAGGGCGGCACGCTCACCGCCGGCGACATCGCCTTCACCGTCACCGGCGCCGGCGGCAATGCGCTCGCCGGCGGCATCGGCGGCATCGGCGGCGACGGCAGCGGCGGCGCGATCATTGCGCGCTTCGCCACGCGTGAGCCGCCCACGACCGCCTTCGACGGCTCGGGGCTCGGCACCGCCGCCGCCGGCGACGGCGCCAATGCGACGATCGGCGATTTCGTCGCGACCAGCCAGGGCATCGGCGGCGCCGGCGGAACCGCCGGCGGGTCGACCTACGGCACGATCGACTTCTCGTCGACGAGCAGCATCCTCGCCTTCGACTCGGTTGATCTCTCGCTGATCGGCGCGGCACCGCTCGACCAGGCGAACACGACGTCGATCTCGATCAACGATTCGCTGGTCGACATCGCCAGCGGCTTCGCGCTGACGACGCCCGGCGCGGTCGAAATCGAGCTCACCAATGCGGCCGCGACCGACAACGGCGCCTTCGCGGTGACGGCGAGCAACGTCACGCTGGTCGCCGACCTCGCCAGCCTGCGGGTCGCCGGCCCGGCGAGCTTCGACGTCTCCGCGAGCGGGGCCGGCGCGGTGGCCGGCGGCAACGTCTCGATGGTCGCCGACAATAGCTCGATTGCCTTCGACGGCGGCCTGTCGATCGACGCCTCGGCGTCGGGCACGATCAGCGCGGCCGGCGGCTCGGTGTCGATCGACGCGTTCAACGACAGCAGCATCACCAGCGGCGCAACCGACATCGATGTCACCGCCGCCGGGGCGGCCGGCAGCGGCGCGAACGCCAGCGGCGGCATCGTCTCGATCCGCGCCGGCGGCGACAGCTCGGTGCTGGTCGGCGGCGGCACGATCGGCGCCGGGGGCACCGGCCGCAGGGGTGGCCGCAGGGGGCCTGGCGGCGGCGGCGACGGCAGCGGCGGCTTCATCTTCGTGAGCGCCAGCGACGGCGGCACGGCGGGAGCGAGCGGCGCGCTCGACATGAGCGCCGACGGACGCGGCGGCGACGGACCCAGCGGCGGCATCGGCACCGGCGGCGGGATCAACATGAGCGCCGCGGCCGATGGCGGGGCGCTGAGCTTCGCGGACCTTGCCGCGTCCGCGTCCGGCATCGGCGGCGCCGGCGCGACCGGGGCCGGCGGCGCCGGCATCGGCGGCGACATCTTCGTGCTCACCGAACTCGGCTACGGCGCGACGGGCGCCGGGGTGGCAGGCAATTTCAATAGCCTTTCGCTGGTCGCGACGGGCACCGGCGGCGATGGCGTCGCGGGCGGCTTCGGCACCGGCGGCGAGGTGCGGCTTGCGTCGCAGGCCGGGTCGGTCGCGGTGAGTGGCGACCTCGCGCTCGATGCGAGCGCGACCGGCGGCACCGGCACGACCGGGGCGGGCGGCGACGCCAGCGGCGGTCTCGCCTTCGCCTCAGCGGGGCAGGGCGCGTCGCTTTCGTTCGGCGACGCCGTCATCGATGCCGGCGCGATCGGCGGCGACGGGGCGACCGGCGGCACGGGCACGGCCGGGATCAGCCCGGACACCACGCAGGAGGTGGTGAAGGGCGCGCTGCTCTTCTCGCAGGGGACGGTGACCGGCAACAGCGCGACGCTGCGCGCGATCGGCACCGGCGGCGCCGGCACCGCGGGCGCCGGTGGCGCCGGCATCGGCGGCACCGCGCAGATCAGCGCGAGCAGCGGCGCCGACCCGAGCACGGTGACGCTGGCGAGCGCCGATCTCGACATTTCCGCGCGCGGCGGCGACGGTACGGCGGGCGGCGGCAATGCGGAGGCGGGGACGACCGGCGTGGTCGTCGCGCAGGCGATCAACGGCACGCTGACGATCAGCGACAGCCTGGCGATCACCGCCGATGCGGCCGGCGGCGACGGCGGCAGCGGCGACGGCGGCGACGCCATCGGCGGCTTCTTCCAGTTCGGCACCGCGAGCGGGCCCGGCAGCGGCACGCCGGCGGGCAGCGCGACCTTCGGCACGGTGACCGGTACCGCGAACGCGACCGGCGGCGCCGGCGCCAATGGCGGCGACGGCATTGGCGGCGCGCTGGCCCTGCTCGCGCGCGGCAGCGGCGTGACCACCGGCGCGATCACCTTCGCCGCCAACGGCACCGGCGGCGACGCCAGCACCGGCGCTGGCGGCACCGGCGCCGGCGGCGAGATCGATGCGCTGATCACGCCGCGCTTCCAGACAACCGATCCGGCGAGCGCCGATGTTGCCAGCTTCACCGGCACCGCCATCGGCACCGGTGGCGGCGGCCCGACGGCCGGCCAGGCGCAATATGGCGCCTTCTTCTTCGAAGTGACCGGCAGCAGCGCCAGCTTCGGCGCGATCGACCTGGCGACGGCAGGCGACGCGCCGCGCTCCGACCTCGGCGACACGTCGCGGCTCGACGTGACCGACAGCGATCTTGTCGTCGCCAACCAGTTCTCGCTCGACACGCCCGGCCGGTTCGAGGCGGTGCTGGGCGGCGCCGACGTCAGCTTCGGCGGCTTCGCCGTCACCAGCGCCGGTACCGCGATCGTCGCGACGAGCAGCGTCCTCGACGTCACCGGCGCCGGCACGCTCGACGTCACCGGCGGCGACCTCACGCTGACCCTGGACGGCAGCCAGGTGACCTTCGCCGGCGGCACCGGCTTCACCGTCGCCGACGGGGATTTTACCCTGAGCCAGACGGGCGGCACGGCGAGCTTCGGCGACGGCACGATCGATGTTGACGGCGGCGACGCCACGCTCACGCTGACCGACGCGAGCACCAGCTTCGGCGAGTTGGGCGTCACCGTCGCGGGCGGCAACTTCGCGCTCGCCCAGTCGGGCGGCACCTCGTCCTTCGGGGACACGACGCTCGCGGTTTCGGACGGCGACCTGACGCTCGGCATCGACGGTGGCGACGCCAGCTTCGGCGCGGCCGGGTTCAACGTCACCGGCGGCGACCTGACGATGGTGTTGAACGACGCCGGCGCAACCTTCGCCGACGCCGCCAATTTCGGCGTCACCGACGGCGATCTCTCGCTCGCGCTTGACGCGAGCACCGCGGCGTTCGGCGCGGGCATCACGCTCGGCGTCACCGGCGGCGATCTGTCGCTCGGCCTTGACGACGGGGCGATGAACGTGAGCGGCGATCTGCAGGCGGTCGCGACCGGGGCGATCGACGTCGCCGCAACCGGAACCGGCGCGCTGACCGGCGCGGGCGGCGGCGTGCTGAACGCCGACCGGATCAACTTCAGCCACGACGGGCGGGCCGACGAGAGCGCGACGGTGACGTTCACCGACCTCACCGTCCAGTCGGCGCAGGACATCGTCGTCGATGCCGGGAGCGCGCTTCGCGCCGACGCCAGCGTGACGCTCTCGACCCCGGGGAGCGCGCGCATCGCCGGGCTGGTCGCGGCGCCGTTCATCGAAATCGCCTCGTCCGACATCGACCTGCCGGCGACCGGCTTCATCGGCGACGCAGCCACCGAAACCGTCAATTTCGATATCGTCGAGAATGGCGAGCAGACCGTGATCGGCGGCGATGCGGACGGGCCCGGCTTCACCCTCACCAACGATGAGGCGTCGCGCATCCGCACCGGCCTGTTGCGCATCAACGCGCCGGCCCTCGGCACCGACCCGGGCCGCGACCCCGACCTCGTGATCCGCGACCTGACGCTGAGCGCGACGCCGGGCCAGTCGGGAACGGGCGCCGTCAATTCGCTCGAGATCAACGTCGTCGGATCCGACCTCGCGCCCGACGCGTCGGGCCGGACGCGCGCGCCGGCGGCGATCGATCCGGGCGCCGGCATCGCCCGCGTCGAGGGTGACGTGGTGATCGCCAATGCCGACGAGACCAGCCAGCTGCTGATCGAGGCCGGCGGCCTGCTCACCATCGTCACGCCGGATGGCAGCCTCCGGGTGCTCGACGCCGATGGCAACCCGACCGGCGAGATCGGCCTCGCCTCGGCCAATATCTGGGCGGCCAGCCAGGACCTGCTCGATCGGCTCGCGGCCGATCCCGATTTTACCGGCCGCGACGACGCGCTGCTCGCCAATGACGGCGCCGAGCAACCACGCGGCTATATCGAGGGCGGCGACGTCTCGCTGTTCGTGCGCGACACTCTGTTCGTGCAGAACAGCGGCAACGCCGACACCTTCGCCGGCATCACCGTGACGGGCGATCTCACGATCACGCCGTCGGGCCAGGCGCCGCTCGAGGTCCAGGCCTTCGGCCGCCGCCTCGGCGCGGATGGCGGCTTCACCGACAATAGCGAGTTCTTCCGCACGGTCGATTTCGAGGCCGGCTATGGTGGCGGCTTCACCGATACGGCCGAATTCAACCTGTGCGGAATCGTGTCGGGCATCTGTCCCGGGGACGAGCCGCCACCGCCACCACCGCCGCCACCGGCGGAAGAGGAGCCGATCCAGCCGCCGACCCAGGACCAGGTGACCGAGCCGGTCGACGATGCCGGCGACGACGGCAGCTCGACGGTGGTCGTCAACATCAACCAGGAGTTCGACGAAAACAGCGTCTTCGATACCAATGAGCTGATCGAGGAGCCCGTGACCAGCGGCGGCGACGTTGGCGCGTGGGGCTGCGACAATGGCGATGAGGCCGGCAATTGCGGTAGTGATCGGCCGGGGACGCAGGGTGAAGGCAGCGGAGGCGGCAATGGCGATTAGGCTGATGCGGGCGGCGGCCGCGCTGGCGGCCGTGGCGGGCTTGTGGGCCGCGCCGGTCGCGGCGCAGCCGATCAGCGTCAGGCAGGGTTTCCCGATCGGATCGAGCGGGGAGCTGCTCTGCTCGGCGCAGCTCATGGCGGTCGGCCCCGGCCTCGTCGACATGTTCGACCGCGGCTACGCGATCGTATGCCGCGACGCGGCGGTGCCGGTCGGCCATGTCTACGCGCTGCGCGCCCGCGCGGGCGATCCGGCGGCCCGGCTCGCAGAGCTGCGTGCGCAGCAGGCGGCCTGCGGGGGCGCGACGACGGCGACGCTCCAGGATTTGGGGGCAATCGACGAGCAGCATTGCCGGCTGAACAGCGGCGACGTCACCTACAATGTCTATGTGAAGCGCAGCGGCGACACGGTCTATGTCGCCGAGGGGCTCGGCGGCTATGACAGCGCGCTCAGGCTGGCGCTGCGCAGCGTCGTCGCCGACCGCCCGGTCGACGGCGAGGTCTCGATCGCGACCACCGGCGCCGGCGACCCGGCGGCTTTCGCCCGGCTCCAGGCGGGCACGCTCGACCGCGAGACCGCGCTCGCCGAAGCCTATCGGCGCAACAATGCCGGCAGCTACGCCGAATCGGCCGAGTTCTTCGCCGTGATCAGCCAGAACCGCTCCGACACAGACCGGGCCGAAGCGGTGGTGAACGAGGCGCTGCAGAAGTCCAATCTCGGCCGCCATGCCGAGGCCGACGCCCTGTTCGCGGAGGCGCGCGCGATGGCGGTGGCGAGCGATCCCGTGACGGCGCGCCGCTTCCGCAACTATTTCGTCATCCACCTGCTCAACCAGGGGCGGGTGGACGAGGCGCTCGCCGAGCTCGACCGGCCGCTCCCCGCGCCGCCGGCCAGCGCCGGCGTCCAGCAGCTCGTCATCGACGCCGATACGGCGCGCCGGCTCAGCGCGGAGGCGCGCGGCGCGCGCTCGCTGACGGGCGTCGGCGAGGGGCTGTCGGACGAGGACCGCATCCAGGTGCTGGACAGCCAGGCACTGCAGCTGCGCGGCACGATCCTGCGCCTGCGGGGCGACAACGACGCCGCGGTCGGCCCCTTCACCGAGGCGATGAACCGGCTGGTCGCGATTCGCGGCGGCCGTATCGCCGCGACGGTGTGGATGCGCGCGCAGATTCTCGGCGAACTTGCCGCGATCGCCGAGGCGAGGGGCGACCGCGCCGGCGCCGAGCAGCAATATCAGGCCGCCGCCGCGCTGGTCGGCACGGCCTATCCGGGCTCGGCGGCGCTGCTCAGCGCGCAGGGCCAGCTCGCCGGCTTCTACGCGCGCACCGGCCAGGACGATCGCGCGATCGCGCTCTATCGCGAGATCGTCGCGGCGACCAGCGACGATGATCAGGATCGATCGCTGGCATTGCGCCGCGTGCTCAGCCCATATTTCCGGCTGCTCGCGGCGCATGGCGACGATGCCGGTGCCGTCACCGACATGTTCGCGGCGAGCCAGGTGCTGCTGCGGCCCGGCGTCGCCCAGACCCAGGCGGTGCTGGCGCGCGAGCTGTCCGGCGGCAGCGACGAGGCGGCGCGGCTGTTCCGCCAGTCGGTCAACCTTACCCGCGACATCGAGCGGCTGCGCGTCACCCTCGCCCGTTTCGAGACCGCGCCGGACCCCAGCGCGGCCGATCTCGACCGTGCCGCGCAGATGCGCGCCTCGCTGCAGCAGCTCCAGCAGCAGCAGGCGGCGACGCAGGCCGAGCTCGCCCGGTTTCCGCGCTACCGCGCGGTTTCGAGCGGCGCTGTCACCCTCGCCGACCTTCAGCAGCTGCTCCGCCCCGGCGAGGCCTATTACAAGATGATCGTGCTCGATGCGGACAGCTACGGCCTGTTCGTCACCCGCGATTCCGCCAGGGGGTTCCGCATCGCCGCGACCGCGGCCGAGCTCGACTCCCAGGTCGATCAGCTGCGCGCGACGATCTCGATCATCGAGAACGGGCAGCAGCTCACCTATCCATTCAACCTCGAGCTCGCCCATCGGCTCTACGAGGAGCTGTTCGCGCCCGTCGGCGCCGCGATCGCCGGCGTCGATCACCTCATTTTCGAGCCCGACGGCGCGATGCTGCGGCTGCCGCCGAACCTGCTCGTCATGGATCATGCCGCGATCGACGCCTATCGCGCACGGGTCGCCGCCGGCGGCGACGACTTCGATTTCCGTGGCATGCCCTGGCTGGGGCGCGGCCGCGACATCAGCACTGCGGTATCGGCGCGCTCGTTCCGCGACGTGCGCCAGGCGCCGCCGAGCCGCGCGCGCGGCGAATATCTCGGCTTCGGCCAGAACGCGCCGGTCGCGGACGTGCTTTCGACCGGATCGGGCACGCGCGGCATCCTCGGCGCCGGCCGCGACGATTGCGCCTGGCCGCTCGCCGCCTGGAGCCACCCGATCGCCGCCGACGAACTCTACACGGCCCAGCGCGCGATCAGCGCCGACATCGGCGGGCCAACCGATATCGTCACCGGCGAGGCGTTCAACGACACCGCGATCAAGCAGCGCGGCGACCTGTCCGACTATCGCATCCTCCAGTTCGCGACCCACGGCCTGGTCAGCGCGCCGCGGCCCGAATGCCCGGCGCGGCCGGCGCTGCTGACCAGCTTCGGCGGCACCGATTCGGACGGCCTGCTGACCTTTTCGGAGATTTTCGACCTGAGGCTCGATGCCGACCTGATCATCCTGTCGGCCTGCGACACGGCCGGCCGCGCCAGCGTCGCCGCGACGCAGGAGGCGGGCCTGACCACGGGCGGCGGCTTCGCCCTCGACGGCCTGGTCCGCGCCTTTGTCGGCGCCGGCGGGCGGATGATCATCGCCAGTCACTGGCCGGTGCCGGACGATTTCAACGCGACCCAGCGATTGATCACCGGCCTGTTCACCGCGCCGGTCGGGACACCGACCGCGGCCGCGATACGCGACGCGGAGGAACGGTTGATGGACGAGGCGCAGACCTCGCACCCCTTCTACTGGGCCGCCTTCGCGGTTATCGGCGATGGCGCCGCGCCGGTGCTGCGCCCGCGCCAGCAGACGGCGTCGGCCGACTAGGCCAGGAAAGGGCGGCGGCCCGCCCGGGCCGCCCGGGAGCTGTAACGATGGATCCTTGGGCAGGGAGGCTGTTCAACGGCGGCTGGGTCGCGCCGCGCGGCGGCCGGATCGAGGTGCTGGAGCCGGCGACCGGCGAGCGGCTCGCCGAGGTCGGCCGCGCCGACGAACAGGACGTGCGCGCCGCCTGCGCGCGCGCCGCCGAGGCACAGCCGGACTGGGCGGCGAGCGCGCCCCGGGAGCGCGCGGCGATCCTTCGGCGCGCCGCGTCCTTTTTCGAGACCAATGCCGAACGCATCGGCCAGTGGATCGTCCGCGAGACCGGCGCGGTGCGCGGCAAGGCGGCGGTCGAGCGCCGGATCGCGACCGACGAGCTGCATCAGGCCGCCGCGATGGCGCTCGAGCCGCCGGGGCTGATCCTGCCGAGCGAGGACGGCGTCACCAGCCTCGCGCGGCGCGTGCCGCGCGGCGTGATCGGCGTCATCTCGCCGTTCAATTTCCCGCTGCTCCTTTCGGCGCGCGCGCTCGCGCCGGCGCTCGCCGTCGGCAACGCGGTCGTGCTGAAGCCCGATCCGCGCACGCCCGTCACCGGCGGGCTGCTGCTCGCCCGCGCGTTCGAGGAGGCAGGGCTGCCCGAAGGCGTTCTCCACGTGCTTCCGGGCGATGCGCAAGCGGGCGACGCGGTGGTCGGCGACCCCGACACGGCGATGATCTCCTTCACCGGCTCGACCGATGCGGGCCGACGCGTCGCCACCAGGGCGGCGGCGAGCCTGAAGCCGGTCAGCCTCGAGCTTGGCGGCAAGAACGCGCTGATCCTGCTCGACGACGCCGATCTCGACGTCGCCGCCTCCTGCGCCGCCTGGGGAGCGTTCCTTCACCAGGGCCAGATCTGCATGGCGACGGGGCGCGTGCTGGTGCCGGAGGTGCTGGCAGAGGACTTCGCCGCGCGGCTCGCCGAGCGCGCGCGGCGGCTTCCCGTCGGCGATCCCTGGCGCGAGGAGGTGGCGATCGGGCCGCTGATCGACGAGCGACAGGCGGCGCGCGTCGCCACCCTGGTCGAAGCGACCGTCGCCGGCGGCGCGCGGCTGCTCGCCGGTGGCGCGGCCGATCGCAGCTTCGTGCCGCCGACCGTGCTCGATGGCGTCGCCCCCGGCATGGCGGCGTTCGAGGAGGAGATTTTCGGCCCGGTCGCGCCGGTCACCGCCTATCGCGACGAGGCGGAGGCGGCGCGGCTGGCCAATCACGGCGACCTTGCGCTCTCGGCCGCGATCGTCACCGCGGATGTCCCGCGCGGTCTCGCCTTCGCGCGCCGGCTGCGCACCGGCATCGTTCACATCAACGACCAGACCGTCGCCGACGAGCCCTGGGCGCCCTTCGGCGGCAACGGGGCGAGTGGCGGCGGCCGCCATGGCGGCCCGGCCAACTGGGAGACTTTCACCTGCTGGCAATGGCAGACGATGCGCGCCGCTCCGCCCGCCTATCCGTTCTGACGCGCGCGCCTCAGACGAGGGTGGCGTCGAGCGTGATCGGCACCGCCTCGAGCGCCCTGGACAGCGGGCAACCCGCCTTGCCCTTTTCGGCCAGCGCGCGGAACCTTGCCTCGTCAATGCCGGGGATGCGCGCGCGCAGGCCGAGCCGGATCGAGGTGATCGCAAAGCCGCCTTCGACCTGCTCGATCGTCACCGCCGCGTCGGTATCCATCCGCTCGGCGGTAAAGCCGGCCTCGCCGAGGATTAGCGACATCGCCATGGTGAAGCAGGCCGCGTGGGCGGCGCCGAGCAGCTCCTCCGGGTTGGTCCCCGGCACCCCCTCGAAACGGCTGGCAAAGCCGTAGGGCTGGCCGTCGAGCACCCCGCTGCCGGTCGAAACCGAGCCGCGCCCGTCCTTCAATCCACCTTCCCAGCCGGCCGACGCGCGACGCGTGATCTTTACCATCTTCAGCTCCTTTCGATGAGTCGCGGCGCCATCATAGGCGCGCCGGCGCCCCCGCGGTCGCGCGAAATCATCCCCACGCGCCGTTCAGGCGGTGAAGTAGCGCCAGATCCCGAAGAGGCTGGTGGCGCTGAGCAGGAGGCCAACCAGGGTGAGCAGCAGCCGTGGCCGGGCGCGGCGGGCGATGACCGCGCCCAGCGGCGCCGCGACCACGCCGCCGATCAGCAGGCCGACGGTCGCGACGGTGAACGCCTTCCACCCCAGCGCGGCGATGAACGCGGCGGAGACCGCGGCGGTGACGAAGAATTCGGCCGAGTTGACGGTGCCGATCGCACGGCGCGGATCGAGCCCCTGGACCAGCAGATTGCCGCTGACCACCGGCCCCCAGCCACCGCCGCCCGCGGCGTCGAGGAAGCCGCCGACGAGACCGAGCGGCTCGACGACCTTCGGGCGCTTTGGCACCAGCGCGCGCCTGAGGCCGCGCCAGACGAGGAACAGGCCGATCGCCGCGAGATAGGCGAGCACGATCGGCCGGGCCGCGCTCGCGTCGATGGCGCTCAGCACGAAGGCGCCGATCACGCCGCCGATCACGCCGGGCAGCGCGATCCGCGCGAACAGGCGCCAGTCGATATTGCGATGGAGCGCATGGCTTACCGCCGACACGGCGGTGGTGAAGGTTTCCACGGTATGGACACCGGCCGAGGCCGCCGCCGGCGGCACGCCGAGGCTGAGCAGCAGCGTGGTCGACAGCACGCCGAAGGCCATGCCGAGCGCGCCGTCGACGAGCTGGGCCGCGAAGCCGACGAGCACGAACGGCAGGAGCTGGCTGACGGTGAATTCGGCAAGATCGGGCAAAGGGGCCTCCCGTCCGCGAAAGGCGGAGGCCTCCGGCGATCCGGTCGGCCCCCGGCGCGCGGCTACCTCGCAACGAGCCGGCGCTTCTCGGTCAGATCGAGCTGGACCACCTCGCCGTCATGGATGGTGAGCGCGATCGAACCGAAACGGACCTTTTGTAGATGTTCGCGGATCGCGGCAATCGCCTGGTCGGCGGAGGGCGGCTGCGCGCGCCGGCGGGCAGGGCCTGGGTCGTTCATTGATCCGGTGTCCTTTCGTCGAAGGGATACGCAACCGGCCGAAGCGACCTCATCGAATAGTCTACCACACAAGTTGACAATATGCCTGGCGGCGAATCGAGGGTCGGGCGCGCCGGGCCGCGCAGGCCGGAATGTCATGCTCGCCATCGTCATTCTCAGATAATCCAGTCCCAGCTCTCCGGGGGATCGGAGAGATCCAGTTCGGGGCCCAGCGCCGCCGTCGCCGGCAGATCGGGCGCGATCAGCACGGTGACGCCGGCGCGGCTGAGCAGCCGCGCGACGGCGGCGCCGCGCCGGGCCAGCTCCGCTTCGTCCGCGCCGACGTCGCTGGCGAGCTCCGTGAGGAGCGACGCGCGATCGAGCACGAAGCTCGTCCGGCCGCGCGCGCGCAGCCGCTCGTGCGCCTGGCGCGCCCGCGCCGGATCACCGGCGAGGCGGATGATTCGCCCGCCGGGCCGCTCCAGCCTGTTCTCGGGTCCGCCGCTGGGGAAGCCGGCAACCATCCCGGCGGCGAGAGTCGCGTTGGTGGCGCGGTCGATCAGGATGAAGCCGCCGAGTCGCCGCGAGCGCCGGTAGGGCAGCGCCGGCACCGGCCGATCGAGCAGGATCGTCGCGCGGCCGATGTCGTTGAGGCCGAGCGGTTCGGCGCGGGCGGCGCTCGCCGCCACGGTGAGCGTCCCGAGCTTGAGCCAGTAGGAGCGGCCGGGGACGAGCGGTTCGTGCGCCATCCAGATCAGATCGGCCTCGACTTGTTCGACCAGGGGTGTTTCGGCATCGTCGGCGACGATCATGTCGCCGCGCGAGCAATCGATATGATCGGCGAGCAGCAGGGTCACGGGCTGGCCCGCCGCGGCCTCGGCGAGGTCGCCGTCGAAGGTCACGATGCGCGCGACGCGCGTGCGCGCGCCCGAGGGAAGGATGCGCACCGGATCGCCGACGCGCAGCCTGCCGCTGGCGACGGTGCCGGCATAGCCGCGAAAGTCCGCCCCCGCGCGATTGACCCACTGGACCGGCAGGCGGAAAGCCTCGTCCGCCGCCGGTGGCTCGCCCGGCACTTCCTCCAGATATTCGAGCAGCGAGGGGCCGCGATACCAGCCCATCCGCCGCGACCGGCGCGCCACATTGTCGCCGGCGAGCCCCGACATCGGGATCGCGGTGAAGTCCTCGATTCCCGCCTCCGCCGCGAAGGCGGCATAATCGGCGACGATCGCCGCGAAGCGCGCCTCGTCATAGCCGGCCAGATCCATCTTGTTCACCGCCAGCACGATTCGGCGGATGCCGAGCAGATGGACGATCCGGCTGTGTCGCCTGGTCTGCGGCAGGATGCCGTGGCGTGCGTCGACGAGGATGACCGCGAGATCGGCGGCCGAGGCGCCGGTCGCCATGTTGCGCGTATATTGCTCGTGGCCGGGCGTGTCGGCGACGACGAACTTGCGGCGCCCGGTCTCGAAGAAGCGGTAGGCGACGTCGATGGTGATGCCCTGCTCGCGCTCGGCGGCGAGCCCGTCGACCAGCGAGGCGAAATCGAGCGCGCCCCCGGCCTTGCCGGCGCGGCGGCTGTCGGCCTCGAGCGCGGCGAGCTGGTCGTCGAGCAGCAGCTTGCTGTCGTAGAGCAGGCGGCCGATCAGCGTGGACTTGCCGTCGTCGACACTGCCGCAGGTGATGAAGCGCAGCAGGGTCTTGTCGGGGCTGGTCGCGGGCCCTTTCTCGTCCGGCGCGGCGGCGTGAAGCGCGGTGGCCATCAGAAATAGCCCTCCTGCTTCTTCTTCTCCATGCTCGCCGCGCCCCCTTCCCGGTCGATCGCGCGTCCCTGGCGCTCGGAGGTCGTGGCGGTCAGTGTCTCGCGGATCACCTGATCCAGCGCCTCGGCCCGGCTTTCGATGGCGCCGGTGAGCGGGTAGCAGCCGAGCGTGCGGAAGCGCACCCAGCGCTCGATCGGCCGCTCGCCGGGGCGCAGGCGGAAACGCTCGTCGTCCACCATCAGGATCAGGCCGTCGCGCGTCACGGTCGGGCGTGGCGCCGCGAGGTAGAGCGGCACGATCGCGATGCCCTGCGCCGCGATATAGTGCCAGATGTCGGCCTCGGTCCAATTGGAGAGCGGGAAGACCCGGATCGATTCGCCCCGGCCCTTGCGGACATTGTAGAGGTCCCACAGCTCGGGCCGCTGGTTCCTCGGATCCCAGCGGTGGCTGGCAGAGCGGAAGCTCAGCACGCGTTCCTTTGCCCGACTCTTCTCCTCGTCGCGACGCGCGCCGCCGAAGGCCGCATCGAAGCCGTGCCGGTCGATCGCCTGCTTCAATCCCTGCGTCTTCCACAGGTCGGTGTGGAGCGGCCCGTGGTCGAACGGGTTGATGCCGCGCGCGAGCGCGTCGGGATTGCGGTGGACGATCAGCTCCATCCCGCACTCGCGCGCCATGCGATCGCGCATCTCGTACATCGCGCGAAACTTCCACGTCGTGTCGACATGAAGCAGCGGGAAGGGCGGCGGCGCGGGATGGAAGGCCTTGCGCGCGAGGTGGAGCATCACCGCGCTGTCCTTGCCGATCGAATAGAGCATCACCGGATTGTCCGCCTCGGCGGCCACCTCGCGAAAGATATGGATGCTCTCCGCCTCGAGCCGGGCGAGGTGCGAAAGGCGCGCGTTGGCCGGGGCGGGAGCGAAGGGCGCGTTCATCAGGCCGCCTCGGTCGCGGCATCGGCCCGCGCGGCGATGCCCCGCATCGCCTGGCCGATCAGCACGATCACCGGCGCGGCCGGATCGAGCGTCGCGGCGAGCGCGGGGAGCGCGCGCAGCGGCCCGGCGACTTGCGCCTGGCCGGGCCGGGTCGCATCCGCGATCGCGACCGCCGGCGTCGCCGGATCGATGCCGGCCGCGCGCGCCCTGGCGACGAAGGCGGCGAGCGTGCGACGCGGCATGTAAAGGGCGGTGGTCGCGTCCGGCGCGGCGATCGCCGCCCAGTCGATGTCGCCGGGCAGCGCACCATCGACGCCGTGGCCGGTGACGAACTGGAGCCGGCGCGCGACGTTGCGCTCGGTGAGCGAGCACCCCAGCACCGCCGCCGCGCCCTGTGCCGCCGAAATGCCGGGCACGACCTCGACCTCGACGCCGGCGGCGACGCAGGCGGCGATCTCCTCGGTGGCGCGGCCGAAAATGAGCGGATCGCCGCCCTTGAGCCGCACGACCTGCTCGCCCGCAAGGGCGAGCCGGACCATCAGCGCACCGATATCGGCCTGGCGGCAGGACGGGCCGTGGCCGCGCTTACCGACCGCGATGCGCCGCGCCTCGCGCCGGGCAAGGTCGAGCATGTCCGGCCCGGCCAGATCGTCGTGGAGGATGACGGTCGCCTCGCGCAGCGCCCGCGCCGCGCGCAGCGTCAGCAGCTCCGGATCGCCCGGCCCCGCGCCGACCAGCAGCACCCGCCCGCGCGCCGCGCCCTC
>JBDZVR010000043.1:0-16667 GCA_040255785.1 Sphingomonadales bacterium | reverse complement strand
AGGCGGCTGGAATTACCATCTCGCAAAGCCCATCTGAGCTCGGCAATACGCTCGCCAGGCTGCTCTCGGCCGGAACGGCCTGAGACCCATCTGCCGTGTCGGCGGCGGCCGGCGCTTCAGGCCTGGCCTTCGCCTTCGCCTTCGCGGACATCGAGCGCGGCCGACTCGCGGATCGTTCGGACGAAGGCCCGGCGCGAGGCCAGGAACAGCAGGAATTCGATCGGCATCAGGATGCCGATCAGCGTTATCAGGCCCAGGCTCAGGCCGTGGTCGCCACCGAAGAGCTGGTCCGACAGGACTGCCGCGAGGACCGGCCCGAGCCCGAGGCCGAGGATGTTGGTGACGAGGAGGTAGATCGCCGTCACCCGCGCCCGGAAGTCGGGCGGCGGCAGCACGCTCAGCGTCGTCGTCATCATGATCCCGGTGCCGAGCTGGATGAAGAAAGCCGGCACCGTCAGCGCGAGCGAGACCCACGGAACGGAGGTCATCAGCGAAGCGACGAGAAGCGGCATGGCGAGGGTCGTCGAGCCGATCCCGATCCAGATGACGGCATCGTCGCGGCCGCCGCGATACAGCTTTCCGGCCACGTTGGGGACGATGAGCGCGCCCAGTATCGCGACGCACACGCCGATCGTGCCGAACACATAGCCCGCGTCGGCGGGACTCATCCCGAACTGGCGCGACAGGATGGTCGGGTACCAGGTCTTGTAGCTGATATTGACCATCGCGATCATGGCGGTTCCCGTCATGAAGCCGAAATAGGTCAGCCAGTGCCGCTGCAGGTGAAGGATGAACCCCGGCGGCCGTCCCTCCGGCCTCCCGCCGCCCGCGCGCGCCCGCGCCCGCGCCGGCTCGCGCACGCACAGGCGGAAGACGAGGCTGAACAGCAGGCCGAAGGACCCGATCAGGAACAGCGTCAGGCGCCAGACGGTGAGCTCGCCGACTACCGGCAGGCCGCGCAGCCAGCCGGAGGAGGCGAAATCGAGCCCGGCCGCGGCAATGACCAGCGCGGCCGAGGCGCCCGAGGCGCCGACGCCGACGAAGATGCTGGTCGGCAGCATCCGCCGCTCCCGCGGGAACAGATCGCCGATCATCGACATCGCGGCGGGGACGAGCACGGCTTCGCCCACGGCGACGCCGATCCTGAGCAGCAGCAGCGTCGTGAAGTCATGCGCGAAGGCGGACAGGAGCGTCGTCACGTTCCACAGCACCGTGCCCGCGAACAGCAGGTTGCGGCGGTTGGCGCGATCGGCATAGCGCGAGATCGGTATCGCGACCGCCGAATAGAAGAAGGCGAAGGAAGTGCCGATCAGCAACCCGATCTGCGTGTCCGAAAGGCCGAGCTCCGCCTTCAGCGGCTGGACGAGCACGACGAGCACGAGGCGATCCACGTAGGAGATCAGGTAGAGGCCGCTCAGGAAGAAGATGCTGACCCAGCCGGCCAGGTCGCGCCTGATGTCGCCTCGGGCGAGGCTTCCTGGGCGCGCCGTGTCCATCATTGCTGCTCCGACACGGCGAATCGAAGGAGAGTGAGATCGGGGAAGGTCGATCGGTCGAAGCGCGGTGATAGCCGCATTCCGATGCGCAGGCGATCGGGATCGGCTTCCTCCAGCGTCGAGGGAAGGCGCACGCCCTCGTCGAGCTCGACGATGACGGGGACCAGGAGGGCATCGCCGGCGAACTCGATGGCCACCGGCCGGTCGGCCACGGCGAAGCTGTACAGCGAGGCGCGCGACGAAGTCGTCCGCCAGACGAGCGCGGCCGCGCCGCATCCCGTGCAGCGCGGGCGCGGGTAGAAGATCCAGCGATCGCACGCGCTGCACTGCTGGAGGTCGATCCTCCCTGCCGCCAGCCCGCGCCAGAAGGGCTCGCTGAGCGCGGTGACGAGGGGGCGCGGGATCGTCATGCCCCGGCCAGGACGAGCGCGACCTGCTCGCTCATGATGCCGCCATTGCCGGTGACGAAGGCGAAGTCGCAGCCCGGCGTCTGCCGTTCCTGCGCACGCCCGGCAAGCTGGCGAACGGCCTCCACGACATGCGTCATCCCGCCTGCCGCCCGGGCCTGGCCGAAGCCGAGCTGCCCGCCATTGGTGTTGAGCGGGAAATCGCCATCGAAGCGGAAGTCGCGCTCGCGAAGGAAGGCCATGCCGGCCCCGGGCCGGCAAAAGCCCGCACCCTCGAGCACGAGCAGCACGGCGATCGTGTAGCAATCGTAGATTTGCGCGCAGTCCACATCGGCCGGCGCGATGCCGGCGCGGGCGAAGGCCTCGGCGGCCGCGACCTTGATCGGCGGGCTCAGCATGTCGGCGATCTGATGGGGCGACTTGTGCGACACGCGCTCGCCGAAGCCTGCGACCCGCACCGGCCGGTGGGGCGAAGTCGCGGCGATCTCGTCGGACGCGACGATGACGGCGGCGCCGCCCCATACGGGCATCACGATTTCGAGCAGGCGGAGCGGGCGCGCGATCATCGGTGAGTTGAGGACATCCTCTTCCTCGATCGGCTTGCCGAAGAAGATCGCATCGGGATTGGCGCAGGCGTTGCGGCGCTGGTGCACGACGAGGCGCGCCATCGCCCGCGGGTCATAGCCGTGGAAATGGCGGTAACGCTGCGCGAACATCGCGTAGAGCGCATTCTGGCCGACATGGCCGTAGGGAATGTCGAACTCTGCCTGCGGCGAGCCGGGCAGGTAGCTCGATGCCCCGAAGCGGCCGGCCTGGTTCGGCGCGGGCGCGGGAAAGGTGCCCGGTATGACGCACAGGGCGGCGCGGCATATGCCCGCCGAAACCGCCTGCGCCGCGCGCCAGATCATGCCGGCCGCCGCGGCGCCGCCAAGATCGACGGTCTCGGCGAAGCGCAGGGAGATGCCGAGATATTCGGCGACCGTCGCCGGAGCGAATTGCGCCGATTCGCGGATCCCGGTCACGAGCAGGCCGTCGAGGTCGGAGAGCGGAAGCTGCGCGTCCTCCAGGGCCAGGGCGGCGAGCGCGCTGATCGCCTCCAGGTCGCTCATCACCGGGGCATCGGCCCGCCGGCGGGCCGGGAATTCGGCCAGCCCGACGATCGCCGCACCGTTCGCCGGCCCGGTCATGACGCCACGGACCACAAGGCGAGCGCGTCCAGCACCTCGATCCGCTCCTCGCTCGCCAGCAGCGGGTTGACCTCGAGCACGTCGAGCTCCGGCGCTATCGCCCGCGCCGCGGCGGCGATCGCCAGGATCTCGCCCGCCAGCGCCCGGCGATCGATCCTCGGGCCGCCGCGATAGCCGTCCAGGATCCGGGCGCCCCTGAGCGTGGCGAGCATGTCGAGAACCCCCGCCTCGTCCACCGGCAGCAGGCGCGACACGCTGTCGTCCAGCGCCTCGGTGAAAATCCCGCCGAGCGCGACCGAGAGGACCAGGCCCCATTCGGGATCTCGCGCCACACCGACCAGAAGCTCGACCCCGCCCTTGCGCATCGGGGCGACGCTGATGCCGCGGATCGCCGCGTCGGGCGATGCTGCGCGTGTCGCTTCGAGGATCGCGCCGAAGGCGGTGCGCACCTGCGCCTCCCCGGACAGGTTCAGGCGCACGCCCCCCACTTCGGTCTTGTGCGGGATATCGGCGGAGACGATCTTGAGCGCGACCGGCCCGCCTGCCGCGGCCGCCGCCTCGACGGCCTCCTCGGCGGTCGTGCACAGCCGCGCCGGGATCACCCGCACGCCGCAGCCCGCGAGCGCGTCGAGCAGCGCGTGCTCGTCGGCGGGGCGGCCGCCGGCGAACGGGGGCGGGGCGCCCGGCGCGGCGATCGGCTTGCGCACCGCGTCCGACCAGCGGGTCAGCGCCCCGGCCGCCTTCATGAACTCGTCGATCCCGGGAATGACGCGCGCGATGCCGGCGTCGCTGGCGAAATCGCGCAGGTTCGCGGTGATCTCGCGGGGGGAGGCGGTGAGATGGGCGGTCGGGTGGTCGAGCCGTTGCAGGCCGGCGCCGATCGCCCGGAACAGCGGGGTGGCGGCGAGCGGCTCGCGAAGCGCCGGCATGTCCATGACGCTCACCACCCGCGCGACGCTGGGGTCGGCCGCGATCATTCCGATCGCCTCGGTGAATATCGCGGGCTCCGAGGTGGCGCCGCCGGTCACGTCGAGCGGATTGAGCGGCCGGGCGAAGCGCGGCAGGATCCCGCTCAGCGCGTCCCGGGTCGCAGGCGCCAGTTCGGGGAGGGCCACGCCATAGCGAGCGGCCGCGTCGCTGATGAGGGCGCTGGCGCCGCCCGAGATGGTGACGAAGGCGAGGCCAGGCTGTTCGAGCGCGCCGAGCGTGTCGAACACCGAGGCGGTGACGATCAGCTCTTCGAGCGAATGGACGCGGGTCACCGCGAGGCTCGCGCACATCGCGTCGAAGGCGCCGTCGTCGCCGACGAGCGCGCCGGTATGCGCCAGCGCGACCTGCCTGGTAAGCGGCGTCGAACCGACCTTGAGGACGATGATCGGCTTGCGCTTCTCGCGGGCGCGCCGCGCCGCGGCGAGGAAGGTCTCGGGGCGGCGGATCTGCTCCGCGCAAAGGGCGATCACCCCGGTCGCCTCGTCGTCCACGAGATAGTCGGCGAGGTCCGACACGGTCACGCCCGCCTCGTTGCCGGTCGAGCAATAGAAGCTCAGCCCCACGTCCATCCGTCCGGCGAGCAGCACGAGCTCGGCGACGAGGCCGCCGCTCTGGCCGACGACGGCGACGCGCCCCGGCCGCGCCTCGTCGGCGGTCGGCAGGGGCAGCGAGCTCACCACCGCACCGGCGCTCGCATTGACGAAGCCCAGGCAGTTCGGGCCGATCAGCGCGATGCCGAGTTCCTGCGCCAGTTCCGATATCTCGCGCTGGAGCGCCGCCCCATCCGCTCCGCATTCGGCAAAGCTGGATGCGAGCACGACCGCCGTGTGGACGCCGATGTCCGCCAGTTCGCGCAGCGCCGCGGGCACGCGTGCCGCGGACACGAGGACATAGGCGGCGTCCACCTCGCGCCCGATCTCGCTGCAACGGGTGAAGCCGGGGATGCCGTAAACGTCGGCGCCGGACCGGTTCACCGCGAAGGCGCTGTCGAGCCGCGCGAACCGTTCGAGATTACGCTGGACGCCGCGCATCCAGTAAAGCCGCTCGGACGCGCCATAGAAGACGACGGAGCGCGGCCGCAAATGGCGCGCAAGCGGATGCGGGGAAAGGTCGCGCCTCATGCCGGCCGCCATCGCGCGAGGCCCTCGTCGGTCGGCTCGGCATGGCCGCGGCGGCCGATCGGCTCGCCCTGGCCCGACATGAGGGAGGCGAGCGTCGCCTCATCCTCGCCCGGGATTTCGGCGAGGAAACGCTGGTCCATCGGCGTGCGGCCGACGACGATGCCGCGCCGCGGCCGTCCGGCCCCATCGTGCAGGACGGTATAGGTCTCGATCGTTCCCTCCCCGCTATAGTCAGCGTGAAAGCGGGGGGGATCGGCGGGCGGCACATGGCTTTGCAGATCGTAAGATCCGGGCTGCTCCTGGCCGGGAAAGGCGCGGCTCGAAAGCACGATGGTGTGGTTGCCCGTGGCGAAGCCGCTGTTCGCGAAGACCAGGCCGGCACCGCCCTCGCCGCGCAGCAGCTCGGTCATGCGCGCGATGGCATGGCCCATGGCGGCGCCGACCGGTGCGCCGCCGAAGGTCAGCCCGCCATAGACGCTCACCGGCCGGTCCACGTCCCAGTCGAGGATGCGCCGGGCCATTTTCGGAATGCAGGGGAAGCAGCTGTAGAGCTCGACATGCCGGATCCGCGCGATGTCCATCTCGTTGAGGTCGAGGGCGCTGCGCAGGCTCACCTCCATGCTGCGCGACCGCACGAAGCTCTCGCGGTCGAGCGGATCGCGGCATTCGCTCGCGGCGGCGCCGCGGCCGATATGGACGAGCCGCGATTCCGCGACCCCGGCGGCCAGCGCGGACTCGCGGTCCGTGACCAGGATGGCGCTCGCCTGATTCACACTGGCATTGGCGGCCATCAGCTTGGTGTAGGGAAAGGCGATCGGTCGGTTCGTCTCCGAAACGTGCAGGATATCGTCCGGCGAAAGGCGGCGCGGCAGCGCGGCATGCGGATTGGCCGCGGCGACCTCGGACATCAGCGACCAGATCGTCGCGGTCTCGTCCTGGCCCTCGGCGAGGCTCTGCTTCCAGCGCGCGCGCGTCGCATTCTCGTAGAGCGGGTAGACCGCCGTCGGGGTCGTCAGCTCATAGGCGTGGTGGACGGGGCTGAACTGGGAGAAGCGCTCGACCGACCGGGCGAAATCGCCGCCACCCGGGCGGGCGCGGGCCGTCCTGAACGCCTCCGCGCCGATGATGGCCACGGTCCGCAGTTCGCCCGCCAGAATCCGGTTGGCCGCGTCGTTGAGCAGGCGGACGACGCTTGTGCCGCCCGGAAGCTCGGTCTGCGCGCACGATCGCGGCGCGGGCGCGAGGTGCGAAGCGACAGCCGACGCCAGGTCCTCGATGTCCGGGAACGACACCTGCCGCACCGCGGCGAGCAGGTCGAGCCGACCCAGCCAGCCGCCGCCGCCGTCGCGATCGGCAGCGGCGAGGGCCGCCCGCGCCAGCGCGACCGGGTCGCTCCCGGCTTCGCCGGCTGCGATCGGCTCGTTCACCTGGCCGACGCCGACGATGACGGGCACGCGCGGCGCGCTCATGCGGCCTCCGCCGGCGCCGCGGCGTCCCGCCACAAGGCGAGCGCGTCGAGAATCTCGCACCCCTGCGGCCAGGCCCGCAGCGGGTTGATCTCCAGCGCGGCGAGATCGGGACCGAGCGACAACGCGACCTCGCTGATCGTCTCGATCGTCGCGCACAGCTTCGCCATGTCGACTCCCGGCGCGCCCCGGAAACCCTTCAGCAGCGCCGCGCCGCGCAGCTCAGCGAGCATCGCCTCCACCGTCGCCGCCCGGACGGGCGCCAGCCGCGCCGCCGTGTCGTCGAGCAGCTCGACATGCACGCCGCCGAGGCCGACCACCAGGAAGGGCCCCCAGTCCGGGTCCCGCGCGATCGTCACCAGCAGTTCGACACCCTCTGGCCGCATCGGGCTGATGCTGGCGCCTTCGATCCTTGCCCCGGGCGCGGACCGGCGGACCTGCGTCATCATCCGGGCAAAGGCGGCCGCGGCTTCATCGGGCGTTGCGATACCGAGGCACACGCCGCCGAGGTCGCTCTTGTGGGCGATGTCGGGCGAGGCGATCTTGAGCGCGACCGCACCGCCGATGCGCGCCGCCACGTCGCGCGCCTCCGCGGCGATCGTGACTAGCTGTTCGGGCAGGACCGGCAAGCCGCGCGAGGCGAGGAGATGGAGCAGGCGCCGCGTGTCCGCTGGCCTCGCCGGGATCACCTGCGCCGTATCGCCGGCCGGCCGGGCGAGCGGCATGCGCCGCGCATTCGTCCAGCCATGCACCTTGCCCAGCGCGGCGACCGTCAGGTCGATGCCCGCCTGCAGGCACGGAATGCCCGCGGCCTCGGCATAGGCGCGCAGGTCGGCGGTAAGGTCGCGTTCCATCGTGGTCAGGTGAATGCCGGGGGGGTGGCAGGCGGAAAGGCCGGCGCCCACCGCCTGGTGCAGCGGGAACAGCCGGCTCCGGGCGCTGGTTTCGTGAATGTCGATCTGGCTGAACACCTGGCTGACCGCCGGATCGCGGCCGACGATCGCGATGGCGCGGGTGAAGAGGTCCGGATCGGCGACCGCGCCGCCGGTGATGTCGAGCGGGTTCATGATCGTGCAGTAAGGCGGCAGGATCCGGCGCAGCTCGGCGATGGTCTCGTCGCCAAGGGCCGGCAGCGGCAGGTCCGCCGCCTTGGCCGCATCGGCGAACAGGGTGCAGGCGCCCCCCGATATGCTGACGAAGGCCGGCCGCACCTCGGTCCATGGCTCGGGCCGGTCGAGCAGCCGCGCGATCGCGAGCATTTCCTCCATCGTCCGCGCACGGATCATCGCCAGCGAGCGGCAGGCCGCCTCGAACACGCGGTCGTCGCCGACGAGCGAACCGGTATGCGCCTGCGCGAGCCGGGCGGAGAGCTCCCCCGCCCCGACCTTGAGGATGATGATCGGCTTGGCGGCGGCATGGGCTCGCCGCGCCGCCTCGGCGAGACGCTCGGGCCTGCGGATCGCCTCCGCGCAGACGGCAATGACCCTGATGCGGGGATCGTCCACGAGATGATCCACGATGTCGGCGAGGCCGACCATCGCCTCGTTGCCGGTCGAGGCGTAGAAGCCGACGCCTACCGACCGCCGCGCCGCGGCGAAGATGAGCTCGGAGGCGAGCGCGCCGCTCTGGGTGACGATGCCGACCCCGCCGATAGCGAGGTCCGCCGGGGCACCGAGACCGCTGGCGGGCTTTGCCCTGGCGATGTCGACGAAGCCCAGGCTGTTCGGCCCCATCACCGTCATGCGATGCCGGGCCGCGGCCTCGATCATCCGCCGCTGCAGCGCCGCGCCCTCGGGGCCGACCTCCGCCATGCCCGAGCTGACGACGATCGCGGCGCGGCAACCGGCCGCGCCCAGCTCGTCGAGCACGGGCGCGACCGATGGCGCCGGAACCGAGACATAGGCGAGGTCGATCCCGCCCTCGACCTGCGCGACCGAACGGTAGCCCGGATAGCCGAACACGTCCCGCCCGCTGCGGCTCACCGCGCTGACCGGCCCGGTGAAGCCGAAGCGCCGCAAATTATGGCTTATACCCTTGGTCCAGAACGATTTCTCGGATGCGCCGACAAGCGCGATCGAGTCGGGATTGAAGAAGGAGGCCAGCCGCTCGCGCGAAGGCGCGTTGAAGTCGCCATCGGTCGGGGCGGCCGGCTCCTCCTCAGAACCTGAAGTTGAGGTCGACACCATATTGGCGCGGCGCTCCGTAATTGGAGTTCACATAGATGGTGGCGTAGGAGGCCGCGGAGACGTACCGCTCGTCCGTCAGGTTGCGGACCCAGAAGTTGATCGACCACGGCTGGTCGTGCGGCGCCCAGGACAGGTTGGCGTCAACCAGGGTGAGGGGCTCAAGCACCTCGAAAGGACGCACGCACGTGAACTGGTAGCAGCGCCGGCCCGTGTAGCGCGCCTGGGCATAGAAGGACGCGTCGCCGGACCCCAGGGCGAAATCGTAGCCGAGGCTGAGCGAGCCGCTCCATTTCGGCGATTGCGCAAGCACGCGACCATCGAAGGACACGCCGTTGTTGTTGAACCGGTCGAAGCGCGCGTCGAGATAGCCGACGGTCGCGCCGAGGGTGAGGCCGCGCACCGGCATCGCCTGCACTTCGGCCTCGAACCCGCGGCTCGATGCCTGCGCCGCATTGAGGATGAGCGACACCGCGGTCGCGCCCACGAAGGCGCGCTGGGCGACCTGCATGTCGTCATAGCGATTGTGGAAGACCGCGAAGTTGGTCCGCAGCCGGCGATCGAACCAGTCGGCCTTGATCCCCGCTTCCCACGTATCGACATGTTCGGGGCCGAACGGCCCGATCGCTTCGGGCGTCGCGATGCGGCCGTTGAAGCCGCCCTGCTTGAAGCCGCGGGCGCGATAGACGTAGATCAGCCTGTCGTCGTCGATCGCATAATTGGCGACGATCTTCCACCCGAGCTGGTCCCAGCTCTCCTCGCCACTGGCCTCGAACGCGCCGGGCTGAAGTTCGCCCACGAGATGCTGGGCCGGGCCGTCCGGGTTGATGTAGCGACGCGAACGGCCATAGGCGCGGATATTGTCGTGGGTGAAGCGCAGCCCCGCCTGGATCTGCAGCCCGTCGAACACGTCCCAGAAGAACTGGCCGAAGGCGGAGAGTGACTTGTGGTCCTGGTCCTGGAGCGTCTCCGTGCGCCCGCCCGGCACCTGCACTTCCTGGAGGAGATCCTGGTAGATGTCGTAATGCTCGCTGAGGACGAGACCGCCGACCAGCAGCCGCAGGCTGTCGGTCAGCTGGACGTCGTTGCGCAGCTCGCTCGAAAACTGCCAATGGGTCGTGAGCCGCGGGCCGCCCAGGCCGGGCAGGGGCGAGCCGTCATAATCGGTCCAGGTCAGCGCGTCGAAATCCGTGTAGTTGGTGATCGACGTGATGTTGCCGATGCCGGTGTCCCAGTTGACGGTGAGCGTGCCGCTATACTGATTGGCGTCGTTGATGTCGGGGGCGTCCGAATAGGTCCGGTGGTCCACCACGGGGCGGCCCGGCGGCACGTAGAAGAGCATCCCCGGCACGGCCAGGTTGACCACGGGAAGCGTGCCGTCGCGCGCCCAGTTATATTCGAGCTTCAGCGTGGCGTCGAAGGCGCCATCGTCATAGCGCAGGTAGCCGCGCGCGATCGACTGGTTGATGCTGCCCAGATCGGTCCCGTCGCGCTCGTTGGTGAAGAATCCACCCCGCTGGCTGTGGCCGAGGAGGAGCTTGGCGGCGAACCTGTCGTCCAGCGGCACGTTCAGCGAGACGAAGGAATTGAACTCGTTGTAATTGCCGAGGGTCACCGATCCGCGCAGGCCGAAAGTGCCGGTCGGCTGCGCCGTCGTGATGTTGATCACGCCGCCGGTCGTGTTCGCGCCGAAGAGCGTGCCCTGGGGCCCGCGCAGCACCTCGATCCGGTCGATGTCGAACATGTTGTTGAGACCGAGCGAGAGCGCCCCCTGGACGACCCCGTCGATCACCAGCCCGACCGCGGTCGCGCCGAAGGGATCGCCCTCGACCTGGCCGATGCCGCGGATGAAGAGCGTCGGGCCGCGCGAATTGGGGATCTGGCCGAAGCTGACGTTGGGCGTCGTGCCGGTGATGCCCCGGATATCCTGGATGTGAAGATCCTCGAGCGCCTCCTGCCCGATCGCGGTGACGGCCACCGGAACGTCCTGGAGATTCTCCTCCCGGCGCTGGGCGGTGACGACCACCTCGGCGAGGCCGCCCGAATCGGCCGCGGCCGGCGGTTCGGCCGGAGCTGGCGGCTCGGCCGGCTCCGCCGCTTCGGGAGCCGCCACGGCCTGCGCCGCGGCCGCGCCGCCGGTTAGCATCAGCGCCACCGCCGCCGTGCTGCTCAAGATGCCCAGGCGCAGGCGCGCGCCTCCAACCCTTGCCGTCATCTCCCTCTCCCTGCTTCGCTTCATTTCGAGTGCGTCGCTTTATCTAGTGACTATGAGTTTACAGGGATTAGATGATCGCGCAAGCGATTTCAGTAAGCGATTAACTAGCGAAGTTTATCATGCTAAAACAGCGGCTTGCTGGCGCTCGAAATTAGATTAATCTAATGACTTGACAAATCTATCATGCTGGGACAATGGCTCGTTCCAAACAGAGGGACGACGAAAATGCCATTCGGGCGAATCAGCAATACCAGGCCGCCGATCGGCCGGCGGGAGCGCAAGAAGCTGGCCACGCGCAACGCGCTCATCGCGACGGCGAAGCGCATGTTCGCGGAGCAGGGCTATGCGGCGACGACGCTCGAGAAGATCTGCGACGCGGTGGATATCCACGTCACCACCTTCTTCAACTATTTCGCTAGCAAGGAAGAGCTCGTTTTCGCCAACATGCTGGAGACGTTCGAGGAATTGCGTGTCGCGATCGCGGCCAGGCCGGCGGGCGTCTCCGTCATCGAATTCTGGTGGAGCTTCCTCGGGCGGATCCCGGCCGAGCGCCGCCGCGACGAAATGGCCGCCATCATCGGCTTCGATTCGGTGCCGGCCCTGCGCAGCCGCTACGTCAACGTCATACGCCAGTATCAGGATCTGCTCGCCCAGGAGCTGGCCGAGGAGGCCGGCAACGATCCGCGGACCGACGTTTACGCGCAGCTCCAGGCCGCGATGCTGCTGTCGACGCTGCTGACGGCGAGCCGCTGGATCCTGATCGCCCAGGAGGATCGCGCGGACATGCGGGCGGGGGAGGCGATCGCCCGGCGCGTGCTCGAGGCCTTTCCAAGCCGCGCCGAACTGGAGCCGCTGATCCAGGCCTCCGGTCCCCGGCGCAAGGCCGCCACCCGCAAGGCCGGCGGCTAGCCAAGTCGGCTGGCGGTCGGCGCGGCGACGGTGCGAGCCGCCAGCCTTGCGCCCGCTCCCATAATTAACTAAGCGATCAATTGTCGCGCGATTTCGTGCCGGGAGCGGAAGGGCATGGTCGAGTTCCGGGCGCTGGGGGAGCGGCTCTCCAACTGGGGACGCTGGGGGTCCGAAGACCGGCTCGGCACGCTCAACCACATCACTCCGGAGCGGCTGGCGGCGGCGAGCCGGCTGGTCCGCCAGGGCCGGATCATCGACATGGGCCTGCAAGTTTCCTCCCAGGGCATCCAGCCGGCGGGTTCGCGCTGCAACCCCGTCCACCTCATGTCGATCACGCCGCTCGACCTCAAGGACCGGCCCGACAATTCCGTGGTCGCCGACGACCACATCTTCATGCCGCTGCAATCGGTCACGCAATGGGACGGGCTGGCCCATTATGGATATGACGGCCTGTTCTACAACGGCGTGCCGGCGGAGAGCGTCACGACGCTGGGGGGCTCGACGGTCCTTTCCATCCACCAGCTGGCGGAAAAGGGCGTCGCGGGCCGGGGCGTCCTGCTCGATATCGCGCGCCTGCGCGGCGTCGAGCGGATGAAGGCCGGCGATTCGATCGACCCGGCCGAGCTCGAGGAGGCTGGGCGGCGCCAGGGCGTCGAGATCGGCCCTGGCGACATCGTCCTGGTACGCACCGGCTGGATCCGGCATTTCACCGTCGATCGCGACGTGGCGACCTATTGGCGCGGCGCGCCGGGCCTCTCGCTCGCCTGCGCCGAATGGCTGCATGACCGGGAGGTCGCGGCCGTCGCCAGCGACAATTGGGGCGTCGAGGTCAAGGACCCGGCCCGCAATATCGGCCTGCCGCTCCATTGCGTCCTGATCCGCGACATGGGGATGACGCTGGGCGAACTGTTCGATCTCGACGCGGTGAGCGCCGACTGCGCTGAGGACGGGATCTGGGAGTTCTTCTTCGTTGCTCCGCCGCTGAAGGTGATCGGCGGCGTCGGCACGCCGATCACGCCGCTGGCGCTGAAGTGAAGCGGCGGATGCCGGAACCCGCGACCGCCGGCGGCGCAAGGGCCGCGTCGGGCGACCCGCGCCAGGGCGGCGCGCGCGAACGCCTGCTGCGCTTTCCCGGCGCGCTCAACCTGCGCGACATGGGCGGCTATCGCGCGGCCGGCGGCCGGCGCGTCCGCTGGCGGGTCCTGTTCCGCTCGGGCCAGCTCGAAGGGCTCGCCACCGATGGCCTCGCGCAGCTCGCCGGCCTCGGCATACGCGCGGCATGCGACCTGAGGTCCAACGGAGAGCGCGGGGGGGTCGCGCTCGAGCGGCTGCGCGCGTGCGGGATCGCCTATTGGGCGCGCGACCATGAGCGCAGCCACGGCGATCTGCTGGCCCGGCTCGAACGCCGCGTCGGCCGGCTCGACGATATGGCCGCGCGCATGCGCCAGGCCTATCGGCGCCTGCCGCTGGAGCAGGCCGAGGCTTATCGGGAGATATTCCGCCGTCTCGTCGCCGGCGAGGTGCCGCTCGTCTTCAACTGCGCGGCGGGGAAGGACCGCACCGGCCTTGTGGCGGCGCTGATCCTTCATGCGCTCCGTGTCCCGCGCGAAGAGATATTCGAGGACTATCTGGCCACGAACCTGAGCTTCGAGGCCCTGTGCGCCTGGCTGCTGGACGATCGGCGGCCCGGCTTTCGCGCGCGCGTGCCCGAGGAGATATGGCGGTCGCTGATGATGGCGGACGAGAGCTATCTGGCAACGGCGTTCGACGAGCTGGAGCGGAGCTTCGGAGGCGTCGACGATTATCTCGAGGCCGTGCTCGGCGTGGACGCGGATGCCCGCGCCGCGTTGCAGCGCAACCTGCTCGAGCCCGCCTGACGCCGGCGCCGCCCGGACCGCGGCGATCGCTTGATCCGCCGCCCGCGCCGCTGCATCGAGGCCGCCTGGCTCTGCCTGGCTCTGCCTGGCTCTGCCCGGCGGCTGAGGTCGGCGGCGGGCGTCGCGCCCGGTCCCATCGCGGGACCGGAAGGCAATGCCGAATGTCCGATCGGCGCGCGGCGCGCTTGATCGCGGCCGCGCAAGCCCGTAGCGCCGCGGGCATGACCGGCCTCGCCTCCAGATCGCAGCTTCGCATGAGCTTCCTCCGCTACGCGCTGGTGAGCGTTCCCGCGCTGCTGCTGCTCGGCGCGCTGTCCGGCGCGATCGCCGGCGCGGGCGCGGACAATCCCTGGTATGCCGCGCTGGTCAAGCCGCCGCTCACGCCGCCCGGCTGGGTGTTCGGCGCAGTCTGGACGCTGCTCTACATCCTGCTCGGCCTCGCGCTCGCGATCCTGCTTCATGCGCGGGGCGCGAACCGGCGCGGCCGGCTGCTGCTCCTGTTCTTCGTCGGCCTCGCGCTCAATCTTGCCTGGGCGCCGCTCTTCTTCCGCTTTCACGAGATCCAGGCCGCGCTGTTCCTGCTCGCGGCGATGATCGTGATCACGATCGTCCTCGCGCATCGGCTCTGGCCGATCCGTCGCCTCGCCGCGGCATTCATGCTCGTCTACCTTCCCTGGCTGATGTTCGCAGCCGCGCTCACCGAGGAAATCATGCGGCTCAATCCCGCGGCGGTTGCGCCGGCGGCGGCGAGCACCAATATCCGCCTCTGAAAAAAGGAGGGCATTGCGATGCAATCCCAGAACAGGCTGTTCGACGATTTCGTGCGGATGATGAACGGCGCGGCCGGCACCATCGCCGGCATGACGCGCGAGGCGCAGGCGTCGATGCAGGAGCGCGCGCGCGAATGGATCGGCGGCCTCGACCTCGTCAGCCGCGAGGAATTCGACGCGGTGAAGGAGATGGCCGCCGCCGCGCGCGACGAGGCGGAGGCGCTGAAGGCGCGCGTCGCCGCGCTCGAGGCGGCGGCCGGCGCCGGCGCGCGGCCGGACGCGGCGCGCAAGCGTCGTGGCCGCAAGGCCGGCGGCGCCGGGGAATCGCGCTGATTATCCACAATTTTCTTGCCGCCGGACATGGCCTTTTCTTGCGCTTTTCCAGCGCAAAAGGCAGTTAACGCGGACGCAAGCGGTCCGGGGAACGCTTCATGGACATGGACGAGTACGAGCTGGAACGGGAGGCGAGCGCCCCCATCGACATGCTCGAAGGCTATTACCGCGCGCTCGGCTGGGAATATGAGCGGGGCGGCGACGAGGAGATCGTCTCGACCTTCCAGGGAAGCTGGACGCAGTATGAGCTGCGCGCGATCTGGCGCGCCGAGGATCATGTGCTCCAGTTCCTGGCGCTGCCGGACATCCGCGTTCCGGCCGAAAAGCGCGCCATCCTCTACGAGACGATCGGGCTGATCAACGAGCAGCTCTGGCTCGGCCATTTCGAATTGTGGTCCGCCTCCGGCCTCGTTCTCTTCCGCCACGCGGCGCTGCTCGAGGGCGAGGATGGCGCGATGCTGACGCTGCAGCAGGCGGAGACGCTGGTCGAGGCCGCGATCGAGGAGTGCGAGCGCTTCTATCCGGTCTTCCAGTTCGTCCTGTGGGCCGACAAGACGCCGCAGGAAGCGATCGCCGCCGCGCTGATCGAGACCCAGGGCGAAGCCTGACCGGCGCGGACGCTCGCCCGGCCCCGGCAGGCCCGAGGCAGGCCCCAGACAGACCGGATGGCGCCGCCGCGGCGGCTGCGCGCGCGCATCGGTGACCATGGCGCGCCGGGGCGCGGGAGCCCGGGAGCGCGTGCGCCACTCCCCTGCGCGGCGCGCATTTCCCGCTTTCGCGACGCCGCCGGATCGGGTTTAGGCTCTTGCCCGTTGTCCGCGTTCGAGGGAGTCCGCCATGCCCGATCCGCTTCTTCCCGGCCCGCTCTGGTTCGTCGGCTGCGGCAATATGGGGCAGGCGATGCTCGACGGCTGGATCGCGCAGGGGGTCGATCCGGGGCGCGTGAGCGCGATCCGGCCGAGCGGTCGCGCGGTCGGTCACGGCGTCCGGGTGCTCACGGACTATCCCGAGGACGAGGTGCCGGCGATCGTGCTGCTCGCGATGAAGCCGCACCAGCTCGACGCGGCCGTTCCCGCGCTCGCGCCGATCCTCGAGCGTTCGAGCCTGCTCGTCTCGATCCTCGCCGGGGTCGAGCTTGCCTCGCTGCGGGCCCGCTTCGCCGCGCCGGCGGCGATCGTGCGCGCCATGCCGAACCTGCCGGTCCGGCTCGGCAGGGGCGTCGTGAACCTGTGCGGGGAGGGTGTCGACGCCGCGACCCGCGCGCTGATCGTCGGGCTGATGGCCGCGCTCGGCCATGCCGAATGGTTCGAGGACGAGGCTCGCTTCGCGCTCGCCGGCCACCTCACCGGCGCCGGGCCGGCCTTCCTGTTCCGCTTCATCGACGCGCTCGCCGCCGCCGGCGCCGCGCTTGGCCTGCCCGAGGAGCAATCGGCCCGGCTTGCGCTGCGCATGGTGGAGGGCGCCGCCGCGCTCGCCGCGGCGAGCGAGGAAGGCCCGGACGCGCTGGCGCGCCGTGTCGCCAGCCCCGGCGGCACCACCGAGGCGGGTCTGGAAGTGCTCGACGAGGATCGCGCGCTCGCCGTCCTGGTCGAGCGGACGCTCGAGGCCGCGCGCCGCCGTGGCATCGAAATGGCGGAGGCCGCGCGCGCAAGCGGCCATGGCTAGAGTCGGTCTGATATAGGTTTACGCATATCCAGCGCCCGGTATCCAGCG
>JBDZVR010000013.1:0-74745 GCA_040255785.1 Sphingomonadales bacterium | reverse complement strand
GCGGACGAGGTCGCCGGTGCGGTACATGCGGGTGCCGGGTTCGCCGGCCGGGCAAGGCGCCAGCGCCCACGAGCGCGCGCCACGGCCTCTCCGCCCGCGCGCCGCACTGCCATCGCCCGGGCGCGCCACGGCCTCGCCGCCCGCGCGCCGCTTCCCCCTTTCCACGCGGGGCAAGGCGACTATAAGGCCGCCCGTCACCGCCTGCTGGGGCGTCGCCAAGTGGTAAGGCACCGGTTTTTGGTACCGGCATTCGCAGGTTCGAATCCTGCCGCCCCAGCCAGCCGGTAATTCTCTAAATATATTAATCACTTAGGCGATTGACGGCGCCACCTGCGGGGCAGGTTTGGGAGGCAGGTTAGCGTGGTTGGAGGCAGACGGCCGCCCCAGTCACGCCCGATGTGTGGCCACGCGGTCGCAGCCTGTGGATAACTCGCCCCCGAGCCTTTGACTCCGCAGCGTCCCGGAGTCAGCCTGCGGCCATGCTCAAGAAGGTCGTGACCAAGAATGTCGGGGTCCTCCGCGCCTTTGACACGCCGGGGTCTCCTCAGCTGGCGAAGCTGACGATGATCTATGCCCGCAACGGGCGGGGGAAGACGACGCTGTCGGCGGTCCTCAGGGCTTCTTCATCCGCCGATGCAGCGATTATTCGCGGACGTCAGACCCTTGGCAACGGGGGAGCGGCTCCCGAGGTCACGCTAGTATTCTGCGATGGATCAAATTCACGCTTTTCAGGGGGGCGGTGGACCGCCGAAGCCCCTATCGAGGTATTCGACTCCACGTTCATCTCGGAGAACCTCTTCGCCGGGGAAAAGGTCGATCTCGGGCACGACCGGAGCCTCTTCACGGTGATTTTGGGCAGGGCAGGCGTCAAGCTCGCCCGGCAGCAGGAATTCTTCAATGGGGCCGCGAAGCGCCGCGCGGCTGCTCTGAAGGAAGCCGAGGGCGCGCTGGCCAGCGATATCCCCTCCGACATGTCACGGGAGGAATTCTTGGGGCATGTTCCGAGTTCCAGCATCGACGAGCAGACTGAGGATGCCGAGAAGGCGCTGAAAGGCGCGCAGCAGGGGACCCGCCTTGCCGGGCTGAAGCTTCTCTCGAAATTTGCCGCTCCCACCCTTCCGGTCGATGTGAAGTCGGTCCTGAACGCCACGGTTTCCGACATTCAGACGTCGGCCCGCGACCGGCTCGCGGAGCACTTCGTCAAGCACAAACTAGGCAAGCAGGGTGAGGCATGGTTGCGCTTCGGCCAAGAGCATATCGTCGACGACGAATGCCCCTTCTGCGGGCGGGACAACGTCGACGAGTTGGGTCTCGTCACGGTTTACCAGCGGATTTTTGGCGAGGCCTATCAGGCGCACCTGGCAACCGTGAAGGAGGCCGCCGAGCAGATTGAATTGGCGCTGGGCCCGGCCGGCCGCGAGCAAATCGCGCGGACGATCTCGACAAACGCTGAGGCGGCCCGTGAATGGGGAGAATTCTGCAACCTCTCCGCCGTGCAGGTGCCGGACGTGGAGGGTGCGCTTGCGGCCATCGAAGCCGCCCACCTGCACCTCAAGCCGCTCCTTGAAGCGAAGAGGAACGCGCCGCTCGAAATCGTAGCTAACGACGAGGAACTTCAGTCCGCTACCGAGAAGCTCGCGACCGCGAGCACGGCAATCTCGGCATATGCGGCAGCGGTCGATGAGATTAACGGGCTGGCGGAGAAGCGCCGCACCGGACCGCAGCCGAGCGAGTCGGATTGTCGCGCCCGGATCGATCGTCTGCTGAAGAGGAAACGACGGACAGAGCCGGGAGTGCAGGACCGCATCACCGCGATGCTTCGCGCAAAGAGAGCCGACGCGCGCGCGAAGAAGATGAGAACCGAGGTTCAGGACCGATTGAAATCAGCCAACGAGGCGGCCGCCAACCACTACTATGACCGGGTCAACCACTACCTCGACATGTTCGGGGCCGCGTTCCGCATCTCCAAAATCTCGAACAGCATGAGCGGCAACCTCGGGTCAGTCGATTACGGGCTCATCGTGCGGGGCCACGCCGTCAGTCGAGGCCGGGGTGTCGATGCCGACGACGAGCCGACGTTCAAGAACACGCTGTCGAGCGGCGACAAGGCAACGCTCGCCTTCGCCTTCTTTCTCGCCGGGCTCGACCGCGACGCTTCCCTCGCCGGGAAGATCGTCGTGTTCGACGATCCCTTAAGTAGCCATGACACTCACCGGCAGGGGAAGACCGTCGACCTCCTCAGCCATCTTTGCGGCCGATGCGAACAGGTGATTGTCTTGTCGCACGACGCACACTTTCTTCGGAGGGTCAGTGGCAGGTGCCCGACGGTCGATCAGGTCGCTTATGAGATCGCCTTCGACGGCTCGGATCAGTGGTCCAAAGCGAAGATAGCGGACCTTGATCACCTGTGCAGGGACAGCCACGCGGTCCTCGTCGACCAGCTTCTGGCATATTACGAGCAAGGCAATGGCGACCCGATCTCAATCGCGCCCGGTGTCCGAAAGGTTCTTGAAACCCACTATCGCCGGACCTTTTCGTGCCACTTCGGCCGAAACGACTATCTAGGCACGATCATTAGCAAGATCAGAGACGGCGGCGTTTCTCATCCGTGCGCAGCCGATCTGGCCACCCTTGAGGGCTGCAACGCTGCGACCAATGGCGAGCACCACGGTGCTGACCCGGAAGTCGCGCCCCCCGACCCGCCGGACCCTGACGAACTTCGGGTCGTCGTCAGGGATTCCTTGCGGTTGATCGGCGTTCTTCCCTCTTCACTTGCCGGAGCAAGCCCTCCAGCGGTCCAGCTGATTGCGACGACGAGCCCCTGAGAACTGCCACAAAAAAGAGCAGGGCACCTCAGGGGTTCACTGCACCATTCCCAGCGCCCGATAGACCGATGTGCGGCCAACTCCCAGACGCCTTGCGATCTCCGCCGGGGCCACCCCCTCGATCTTGAGGCGCCTTATCTCGTCGGCCGGGACGGACGGCTTCCGGCCTTTGTAGACCCCCGCAGCCTTCGCCTTCGCGATCCCTTCCATCTGGCGCTCCCGACGGAGGGCGGTCTCAAACTCGGCGAACACCCCCAGCATCTGGAGGAACGCCTTTCCGGCTGGGGTGGACGTGTCGACGGGCTGCTCAAGGGCCCGGAGGTGAACTCCGCGCGCCTGCAGGTCCCTGACGATCCCCTCAAGGTCATATAGAGAGCGCGCCAGCCGGTCGATGCGGGTGACGACGAGGGTGTCTCCTTCCCGCAGGAAGGCGAGGACCGTCTCAAGCTCCTTGCGGCCGTCGCCGCTGGTGCCACTCTTCTTCTCGGAACGGACGATGTTGCATCCAGCGTTGCGAAGGGCGGCCTCCTGTATGGAGCAGTCCTGGTCCGTGGTGCTCACGCGTGCATAGCCGATGACGTTCGACATGATCCCCTCTGTTCCAATAGGTTCTAGACTCTTGCCGAATAATGTTCCGGAAAACGCAACTCAACTCTATTGGAACACACCTACTGTTCCGCTCGGCTGTTCCGGCGGCGTAAACCCCAACGGAACACCCCCACGGCTTATCGCAAACGGGACTCGCTTCGACTCAGCGCGCACCGCCTCACGTTGATCGTTGCGGAAACCTCTTGGCAGCCTTTGCCGCAGTCCAACAGGGGAGGGTGAATTGATTGCACGGCTGAAGCTGCTTCCGGCCAAGATCATCAAGCGGTGGCTGGCCTGACGGTCCCTGGAGGGGCTGTCGGGTCGGTCGCCCTGGCCGTGGGCTGTGGCCGATCGCGGGACGTGCGGTTGGTCGACCGTGCCGCGCGCAGGCGGTGGCATTGCGCATCGGGCCGCATTTTGCCGAGCGACCGTCGATCCAGCACAGGTGGATGCGATATTGCACGAATTGCGCGCAGAAGCGGCGACGTCGCGAGGGAATGTCACCCACTTTGCATGCAATATAAGATCGTCTAGAGGGGTGGGGTGATGCGGGAGAATGCGGATGAAAATGCTTGAGGGACGGGTCGTGGCGGTCACGGGGGCGGGACGGGGAATCGGCCGCGAGATCGCGCTGCTCTGCGCGGCGGAGGGCGCGGCCGTGGTGGTCAACGATCTCGGCGGCTCGCCCGAGGGCGAGGGCGCCGATGCCGGGCCGGCCACCCGGACCGCCAACGATATCGTCGCCGCCGGGGGCCGGGCGGTCGCCAACGACGCCAGCGTCACCGATCCGGTCGGCGCGGCCTCGATCATCGGGGACGCGGTGTCGCATTTCGGGCGCATCGATGCGGTGGTGAACAATGCCGGGATCCTGCGCGACCGCATCTGGCACAAGATGAGCTTCGAGGACTGGTCGTCGGTGATCGACGTCCACCTGAACGGCGCGTTCAACGTCTCGAAGGCGGCGACCCCCTATTTCCGCGATCAGGGATCGGGCAGCTTCATCCACTTCACCTCGACCTCGGGGCTCATCGGCAATCTCGGCCAGGCCAATTATTCGGCCGCGAAGCTCGGAATCGTCGGCCTGTCGCAGTCGATCGCGCTCGACATGAGCCGGTTCGGTGTGCGCTCGAACTGCATCGCGCCGTTCGCCTGGAGCCGCATGACGGCCACCATCCCGGCCTCGACGCCCGAGGAAGCGGCGCGGGTCGAGCGCCTCAAGTCGATGAGCGCCGACAAGATCGCGCCGCTCGTCGCCTTCCTCGCGTCCGACGCCGCGAAGGACGTGACCAACCAGATCTTCGCCGTCCGCCGGAACGAGATCTTCCTGTTCTCGAAGCCGCGGCCGATCCGGTCGATGCATCGCTCCGAGGGCTGGACCGCCGAGGCGATCGCCAGCGATCTCGTGCCGGCCTTGCGCAGCAGCTTCGCCGGCATGGAGCGTTCGCCGGACGTATTCTGCTGGGATCCGGTCTGACATGATCGATCCCGCCGCACTGGTCGCCCGCCCGCCGCTGGAGACGCGCCAGACGCTCGCCCGGCGCGATACGATCCTCTATGCGCTCGGTATCGGCGCATTCGAGCGCGAATTCGCCTATGAGCAAGGGCTGCGCGCGCTGCCGACGATGGCCGTGGTGCTGTGCTATCCCGGCTTCTTCTGGACCGATCCGGCCTATGGCGCGGACTGGCGCCGGATCGTCCATGGCGAGCAGAGCGTCACCATCCACCGGCCGCTGCCCTGCGAGGGCGAGTTCATCGGCCGGACGTCATTCGAGGGCGTGGCGGACAAGGGGCCGGACAAGGGCGCCGTCGTCCAGGTCGCGCGCACCATCGCCGGCACCGACGGCACGCTCTATGCCACCGACCGGCGCACCGCCTTCCTGCGCGGCGACGGCGGCTGCGGCAGCGCCGGCGCACCGCTCGCCCGGCCCGACGCATTCACGCCCGATCGCGATCCCGATCATGTCGTCACGCTCGCCACCACCCCCGAGCAGGCCCTGATCTATCGCCTTTCGGGCGACCTCAACCCGCTCCACGTCGACCCCGCGGTCGCGCGCGCGGCGGGGTTCGACCGGCCGATCCTTCACGGCCTGTGCACCTATGGCGTCGCCGGGCGGGCCATCCTGTCCGCCCTGTGCGACAACCGCCCGGAGCGACTGCGGCGGCTCGACGTGCGCTTCAGCATGCCGGTCTATCCGGGCGAGACGATCGAGACGCGGATCTGGGCCGGGGGCGCCATCGCCCGCTTCGAGGCGCACAGCGTGGAGCGCGGCGTCCGCATCCTTTCCCATGGCAGAGCGGAGATCGCATGAGCGCCGGCATTCTCTCCTTCGGAGCCTATATACCGAGCCGCCGGCTCCAGCGCGCCGCGGTCCACGCCGCCAACGGCTGGTTCGCGCCGGGCCTGCGCGGCCTCGCCAGGGGCGAGCGCAGCATCGCGAACTGGGACGAGGACACGATCACGCTGGCGGTCGAGGCGAGCCGCGACGCGCTGACCGGAATCGAGCGCGCGACGGTCGATGGGCTCACGCTGGCATCAACCACCTTTCCATTCGCCGACCGCCTCAACGCCGGCGTCGTCAAGGAGGCGCTCGTCCTCCCCGATGCGGTCGCGACCGACGATGCCGGCGGCAGCCTGCGCGCCGGGACGAGCGCCCTCATCCGCGCGCTGGAGGGCGGTCGCCGGCGGCTCGTCGTCGCCGCCGATCTGCGCCGCGCCAAGCCGGCTTCCGAGGCCGAGCTGATCCAGGGGGACGGGGCCGCCGCGATCCTCGTCGGCACCGGGCCGGTCATCGCCGAGGTCATCCTCGCGCAGAGCCTCAGCGTCGATTTCGTCGATCATTTCCGGGCCGCGGGGGCGGACACCGACTATGGCTGGGAGAGCCGCTGGGTCCGCGACGAGGGCTATGGCAAGCTTCTCGCCGGGGCGATCGCCGCCGCGCTCGATCGGGCGGGGCTCGCCGGCGAGGCGGTGGACCACGCGGTGATTCCGGTGACGCTGCGCGGCGTCGCGGCGGGGGTCGCGCGAAAGGCCGGCATGCGCGCCGAGGCGCTGGTCGATCCGCTGGGCCAGACGCTCGGCGACACGGGCACGGCGCACCCGCTGCTGTTGCTCGCCGCCGCGCTCGAGAAGGCCGAGCCAGGCCAGACCATCCTGGTCGCCGGCTTCGGCCAGGGCGTCGACGTCATCCTGCTGCGCACCACCCGCGCGCTCGCCGACCTCCCGCCGCGCGCGGGCGTGGCGGGGCACCTTGCCCGGCGCCAGGCGGACGAGAATTACATGCGCTTCCTGTTCCATCGCGGGCAGCTCGCGCTGGACAAGGGCATGCGGGCCGAGCTCGACCAGAAGCAGCCGGGGACCACGCTCTACCGCCACCGCAAGGCCGTGCTCGGCCTGGTCGGCGGCCGTTGTCCCAGGACCGGCACGGTCCAGTTCCCGCGCTCCGATATCGGCGTCGATCCGAACGACCGCTCGGTCGGCGTCCAGCAGGATTATCCGCTCGCCGATCGGCCGGCGCGGATCGTCTCCTATACGGCGGACAGCCTCACTTATTCGCCGGATCCGCCGACCTGCTACGGCACGATCGATTTCGAAGGCGGTGGCCGGCTGGTGACCGAATTCGCCGAAGCGGGGCCGGACGATCTCGAGGTCGGCCGCCTCGTGCGCATGGTCTTCCGCATCAAGGCCGTGGACGACCAGCGCGGCTTCACCAAATATTTCTGGAAGGCGGTTCCGGCAACCGATGGAGGCCAGTAATGGCGCGCGGCATCAGGGACAGGGTGGCGATCCTGGGCATGGGTTGCGCACGCTTCGGCGAGCGCTGGGGCGACGATGCCGACACGCTGATGGTCGAGGCCTATGAGGAGGCGATCGCCGATGCCGGCATCGATACCAGCCGGATCGAGGCGGCGTGGCTCGGCGTTGCCTTCGACGCGGTGAATGTCGGCCCGTCCGGCATTCCGCTGGCGATGGCGCTGCGCCTGCCCAATATCGGCGTGACCAGGGTCGAGAATTATTGCGCGAGCGGCACCGAGAGCTTCCGCGGCGCGGTCTATGCGGTGGCCTCGGGCGCGGCCGACATCGCGCTCGCGCTCGGCGTCGAGAAGCTGAAGGACACCGGCTATGGCGGGCTCCCGGTCCGAAGCAAGGGCACGACCTTCGACATGGTTGGCGTAACCGGCTCGGCGCCCGGCAATTTCGCGCAGCTCGCCGCGGCCTACCGCGCCAGGCACGGCGTTTCGAAGGGCGATCTCAAGCGGGCCATGGCCCATATCTCGGTCAAGAGCCACGAGAACGGCGCGCGCAACCCGAAGGCGCATCTGCGCAACCGCATCGACATCGATACGGTCCTGAACGCCCCGATGATCGCCGATCCGCTCGGCCTCTATGATTGCTGCGGTGTCTCCGACGGCGCCGCCTGCGCGATCGTGACGACGCCGGAGATCGCCCGCGCCCTCGGCAAGACCGAACTCGTCACCGTGAAGGCGCTTCAGATTTCGACCTCGAACGGCTGGGAGCTCCAGCAGTCGGGGGGCTGGGACGGCAGCTATTTCCATACGACCCGCATCGCTGCCGCCCGGGCCTATGAGGAAGCGGGCATCACCCGGCCGCGCGAGCAGATCGACCTCATCGAGGTCCATGACTGCTTCTCGATCACCGAGCTGGTCACGATGGAGGACCTGTTCATCTCGAAGGAGGGAGCGGCCTGGAAGGACGTGCTCGACGGCTTCTTCGACGCCGACGGCCGGATCCCCTGCCAGATCGACGGCGGCCTCAAATGCTTCGGCCACCCGATCGGCGCTTCGGGATTGCGGATGATCTACGAGAACTACCTGCAGCTCCTCGGCCGGGCCGGCGAGCGCCAGCGGGCCGTTCCGCCGCGGCTGGCGCTCAGCCACAATCTGGGCGGCTCGCCGATCCAGAACGTCTCGGCGGTTGCGATCGTGGGCCTGGCGGATGCCTGAGGTCAGCGCCGCCGGCGGCATCGATCCCGAGAGCTTCGCCGCATTTGCCGGGACGCTCGAGCGATTCGTCCGCGAACGACTGATTCCGGCGGAGGCAGAGGTGGTCGCGGCCGACCGCGTCCCCGACCAATTGATCGCGGAGATGCGCGCGCTCGGCCTGTTCGGCACGACGATTCCGCCCCGGTTCGGCGGCGCCGGGATGAACGTCAGCCAGGCCGTCGAGGCGGCGCGCATCCTCTCCTACGCGCTGCCGGCCTACAAGGCGCTGACCTCGCTCAATGTCGGCATGCTCAATTCGGCGCTCACCCGGTTCGGGACCGAGGCCCAGCAGACGGAGTGGCTGCCGCGGCTGGCTGGCGGCGCGATCGGCTGCTTCGCGCTCACCGAGCCGGAATCGGGTTCCGACGCCGCGGCGCTGCGGACCCGCGCCCTGCGCGACGGCGGCGATTATGTGCTGAGCGGCACGAAGCGCTACATCACCAACGCGCCGCTCGCCGAGGTCGCCCTCGTGCTGGCAAGGACGCAGGCCGATCCCCTGCCGCGCAACGCGCATGTCAGCGCCTTCCTGGTGCCGATGGACACGAAGGGCGTCAGCGTCGGCCCGCCCGAGGCGAAGATGGGCCAGCGGGGATCGCAGATCGCAGACATCCTTCTCGAGGATGTCCGCGTCCCCGCCGACGCCCTGCTCGGCGGCCGGGAGGGCCTCGGCTTCACCGCGGCCATGGCCAGCCTCGACACCGGCCGGCTCTCGGTGGCCGCGAGCAGCGCCGGCTATGGCCAGCGCATCCTCGACACCGCCCTGCGCTATGCCCGTGAACGCAAGGCGTTCGGAGGCCCCATCGCCAATTTCCAGCTCGTCCAGGCCATGCTCGCCGACAGCGCCGCCGAGCTCTACGCCGCCCGCTGCATGATCGCCGATGCCTGCCGCCTCGCCGACGAAGGCGCGCCGGTCACGCTGGAAGCCGCGAGCGCCAAGATGTTCGCCTCCGAGGCTTGCGGACGCATCGCAGATCGCTGCGTCCAGATCCATGGCGGCGCGGGCTATCTTGCGGCCTATGAGGCGGAGCGCCTGTTCCGCGATTCCCGTGTCTTTCGCATCTACGAAGGCACCACCCAGATCATGCAGCTCGTCATCGCCCGGCAGCTGCTGCGCAAGGCAGCGGCCTGATGTACCGGCTGCTCGAAGGCCTGCGGGTCGTGGAGGCCGCCTCCTTCGTCGCCGGTCCGACCGCCGGCCTCTACCTCGCGCAGATGGGCGCGGAGGTGATCCGGGTCGACCAGATCGGCGGCGGCCCCGATTTCAATCGCTGGCCGCTGGGGCCGAGCGGTGCGAGCCTCTACTGGGAGAATCTCAACCGGGCGAAGAAGTCGGTCGCGCTCGATCTTGCGAGCGAGGAAGGGCGCGCGCTGCTTCGGCGGCTGGCGGCATCGGCGGGCCTGCTGGTGACCAATTTCCCGGTAGGCGGCTTTCTCGCGCATGACGAGATCGCGCGATTGCGCCCCGATCACATCACCGTGCGGGTGATGGGCCAGGCCGATGGCGGCCCTGCGCTCGACTATACGGTCAATGCCGCGGTGGGCATCCCCGGGATCACCGGCCCCGGATCGCCGGACGATCCGCCGGTCAACCATGTGCTGCCGTGCTGGGACCTGCTGACCGGCGCCTATGCCGCCTTCGCGCTGATGACGGCGCTGCGCCACCGTGACCGGACGGGCGAGGGGCAGGAGGTGCGGATCCCGCTCGCCGACGTCGCGATCGGCACCCTCGCCAATCTCGGCATGCTCGCCGAGGCGCAGCTTCGCGGGGCCGATCGCCCGCGGCTGGGCAACGGCGTCTATGGCGCCTTCGGCCGCGACTTCGTGACCCGCGACGGCAGGCGGCTGATGCTCCTTGCGATCACCCCGCGCCAGTGGGCCGGGCTCGTCGCCGCTCTCGGCATCGAGGAAGAGGTGGCGGCGATCGAGGCCGAGCGCGGCGTTTCCTTCGCGACCGACGAGAGCCAGCGCTTCCGCCATGCGGACGCGCTCTATCCGCTGGTCGAGGCGAGGATCGCGGCGCGCGATTATGCCCCGCTCGCCGAAGCGCTGGCGGCGCGTGGCTGCTGCTTCGGGCCCTACCGGACGATGGTGGAGGCGCTGGGCGATCCGGCGCTCGTCGCGGCCAACCCGATATTCTCGCCCACCACCAATGCCAGCGGCCTCGATTATCGCGCCGCCGGCCCTTTCGCCACGCTGGCGGCGGAGCGCGCCTGTGTGCGTCCGGCACCGGCCCTCGGCGCGCAGACCGGCGACGCGCTTGCGGAGTTGCTCGGCCTCGACCAGGCCGAAGTGGCGCGGCTGGCCGAACGGGGGATCATCGGCACGCGCCAGCGGTGAGCCACGGCCCGCCGGCCGGCGGCTCGCGTCAGGGACGGCGCCGACGAAGCGGTCGCCATCCCGCTGGGCGCGGCATCACGAAAGCGTCACTCGCCCCTGAACCGGGGCTTGCGCTTCTCGAGAAACGAGGCCACCGCCTCCTCGTGGTCGGCGGTCGTGTGCGCTAGCGCCTGCATCGCGGCCGATTGTTCGAGCAGGGCCGCCAGGGTCGCCGACTGGCCATCGCGCAGCAGGCGCTTGGTCATGCGCACCGCGTGCGGCGGGTTGGCCGCGATCCGCCCGGCGATCGTCCGCGCCGTCGCGAGGAGATCGCGATCCGGCACCACGCGCGATACCAGGCCGCAGGCCAATGCCTCCTGCGCGTCGATCACGTCGCCGGTCAGCGCCATCTCGGTCGCCCTCGCGAAGCCGATGATTCGCGGCAGCAGCCAGGCGCCGCCGTCACCCGGGATGATCCCCACCTTCACGAAGCTCTCGGCGAAGCGCGCGCTCTCGGCAGCGATGCGGATGTCGCACATGCAGGCGAGGTCGCAGCCGGCGCCGATCGCCGGCCCGTTCACCGCTGCGATCACCGGCACTTCGAGCGATTGGAACAGCAAGGGCAGGCGCTGGATGCCGCGGCGATAGTTGGTGCGCGTTTCGACCGCCGCCGCGCCGCGCAGGCCCTGGCCCGGCGCCATCGCCTTCAGGTCGCCGCCGCTGGAGAAGGCGGAGCCCGCCCCGGTCAGGATCACGGCGCGCACCGCCAGATCGCGGTCGGCCGCCTGGAGCGCCGCCTCCAGCGCCTCGACCATCGGCAGGCCCGAAATCGGATTGCGCTGGTCGGGCAGGTTGAGCGTCAGCGTCAGGATCGCGCCGTCGCGTTCGGCCAGGAGCGGTTGGCTCATCATCTTCCCTCGTCCGTTTGCCCGATCCTAGCCGCGCGGGGCGCGACATGGCAACCAATCTCCATCATACTTGCATGCAAAAGATCCAAAGCCGGCGCGGAAACTCGTTGCATCTATCGCCCGTCTTATCCTATTTGCATGCAAGATTGGGAGAAGCGGGTGTTCGAGACTCTGTCATGGGAGCAGCGCGACGCAACGGCGCTGATCACGCTGAGCCGGCCCGAACGGCTCAACGCCTACAACACGCGGATGATGCTGGATCTGGTCGCGGCGCTCGATCGGGCGGATGCGGACGACGCGATCGGCTGCGTCGTCATCACCGGCGCCGGCCGCGCCTTCTGCTCCGGCGCCGACATCTCCGCAGGCGGCGACGCCTTCGCCCGGCTGGGCGATGATCCCGGCCGCGAGGCGCTCCGGCACGGCGACCTTTTCCGCGATGGCGGCGGCTATGCGTCGCTGCGCATCTTCGAGAGCCGCAAGCCGGTCATCGCGGCGATCAACGGCGCCGCGGTCGGCGTTGGCGTCACGCTGACCCTGCCCTGCGACATCCGCATTGCGAGCGAGGACGCCCGGTTCGGCTTCCTGTTCACGAGGCGCGGGCTGGTGCCCGAAGCGGCTTCCTCCTGGTTCCTCCCGCGCATCGTCGGGATCTCGACCGCGCTGGAATGGACGATGGCGGGCCGCATGGTGTCCGCGCAGGAGGCGCACGCCGCCGGCCTCGTCCGCTCGCTGCATGCGCCCGAGGCGCTCCTCGATGCGGCGCTGACGCTGGGCGAGGAACTGGCGACGACGGGCTCGCGCGTGGCCGTTTCGCTCACGCGCCAGATGATGTGGCGGATGCTCGGCGCCGCCCACCCGATGGAGGCGCACCGGGTCGACAGCCGCGCGATCCTTGCCCGCCGCAGCGCGCCCGACACGCTGGAGGGCGTCCAGGCCTTCCTCGAAAAGCGCCCGGCCAGGTTCACCGAACGCGTCTCGGCGGGCCTGCCCGACATCTGGCCCGACCCGATCGATCCGGCCTTCTACTGACGGGATCGCCATGCAGTTCGACTATTCGGACAGGCAGAAGGAGTGGCTGGCGCGGCTGGATGCCTTCATGGGCGCGCATGTGCGGCCCAATGCCGGCGCCTATTATGCCCAACTGGAGTGCGATCGCTGGCGCAGCCCGCCGGTCATGGCCGAGATGCAGGTGAAGGCGCGCGAGGCAGGGTTGTGGAACCTGTTCATGCCGCCGGCGGCGCTCGCCCATGCCGGCCACGGCTACCGGTTCGATACGCCGGGGCTGACCAATCTCGAATATGCGCCTCTGGCCGAGATGATGGGGCGGCTGGACTTCGCCTCGCGCGTCTTCAATTGCGCGCCGCCCGACACCGGCAACATGGAGCTGCTGCTGCGCTACGGATCACCGGAACAGCAGGCGCGCTGGCTGACGCCGCTCATGAACGGCGAGATCAGGTCGGCCTATCTGATGACGGAGCCGCAGGTCGCCTGCTCGGACGCCACCAATGTCGAGATGCGGATCGTCCGCGACGGGAACCATTATGTCATCAATGGCCGCAAATGGTGGTCGACCGGCGTCGGCGATCCGGATTGCAGGCTGCTGATCGTCATGGGCAAGACCGACCCCGACGCGCCGCCGCACGCGCAGCAGAGCCAGGTCCTGGTGCCGGTGGAAACGCCGGGCGTCGAGATCGTCCGCATGCTGAACGTCTTCGGCTATGACGACGCGCCGCACGGCCATGGCGAGGTGATCCTCAACGATGTGCGCGTGCCCGCGGAAAATCTCGTGTTGGGCGAGGGCCGCGGCTTCGAGATCGCGCAGGGCCGCCTCGGCCCGGGCCGCGTCCACCATTGCATGCGCACGATCGGGCTGGCCGAGGCGGCGCTCGAGGCGATGTGCGCGCGCCTCGTCTCGCGGCGCGCGTTCGGCAGGACGCTGGCCGAGCAGTCGGTCTGGGAAGAGCGGGTGGCGCGCGCGCGCGTGGACATCGAGATGTGCCGGCTGCTGACGCTGCGTTGCGCCGCGCTGCTCGACCGCCATGATGGCAGGCAGGTGCGGCACGACATTTCGATGATCAAGCTGGCGGTTCCACGCGTGGCGCTGGCCGTCGTCGATGACGCGATCCAGGCCCATGGAGGCGCCGGCGTCGCCGCCGATTTCGGGCTGGCGGCGCTCTTCGCCAGGGCACGCACGATGCGGCTGGTCGATGGGCCGGACGAAGTCCACGCCCGCGTCGTCGCGCGCAAAGAATTCGGCCGCCACGCGCAGGCGGCGAAATGAATGCTTGGAGGGGATGAGTGAACGCTAGCACGAAACTGGGATTCGATCCCGCGGCGCTGCGGGAGAAATACCGCATCGAGCGCGACAAGCGGCTGCGCGACGAAGGCCCGGCGCAATATGTCGCGCCCGCCGGCGAGCTCAGCCGGTTCGTCGAGGATCCTTATGTGGAGCCGGGCTTCACGCGCGCACCCGTCCACGATGATGTCACGTTCCTGATCGTCGGCGGCGGCTTCGGCGGCCTTTCCGTCGGCGCCGAGCTCAGGAAGCGCGGCCTCTCCGGCATCCGCTATGTCGAGAAGGCGGGCGATTTCGGCGGCACCTGGTACTGGAACCGCTATCCGGGCATCCAGTGCGACATCGAGTCGCTGGTCTATCTCCCGCTGCTGGAGGAGACCGGCTATATCCCGGCCGAGCGCTATTCGCGCGGGCCGGAGATCCTCGAGCACGCGCGCCGTATCGCGCGCCATTTCGAGCTCTACGACGACGCCCTGTTCCAGACCGCGGTGACCGAGCTTCGCTGGCTGGACGAGGAGCGCAGGTGGCTGGTCCGCACCGATCGCGACGACCTCTTCAAGGCGCGCTTCGTGGTGCGCACCAACGGCATCCTCGACCGCCCGAAGCTTCCCGGCATCCCCGGCATCGCCAGCTTCAAGGGCCACATCTTCCACACCAGCCGGTGGGACTATGATTATACCGGAGGCGACACGAATGGCGGCCTCACCGGGCTGGCCGACAAGCAGGTCGCCGTGATCGGCACGGGCGCGACGGCGATCCAGGTCGTGCCGCACGTCGCTGCCCATGCCGCGCATCTCTATGTCGTGCAGCGCACGCCTTCGAGCGTGGACGAGCGCGGCAATGCGCCAACGGACGTCGAGGCGGTGAAGCGCTTCGAGCCGGGCTGGCAGCGTCGCAGGCGCGAGAATTTCACGGCGCTGACCACCGGCATGCCGCAGGACGAGGACCTCGTGGGCGACGGCTGGACCGAGGTCGTGCGCAGCCTCGGCGGCACCAACGTCCCCGTCGATGCCGCCGGGGAGGAGGATCTGCAGGAGAAGCTGGAGCTCGCCGATTTCATCAAGATGAACGCGATCCGTGCGCGGATCGAGCGAATCGTTCATGATCCGGTGACCGCGGAGGCGCTCAAGCCCTGGTATCGGCAATTCTGCAAGCGGCCGACCTTCAACGACGACTATCTGCCGGCCTTCAATCGCCCCAACGTCACGCTGATCGATACCGACGGCAAGGGTCTGGACGGCTTCACCGAGGAAGGCTTCCTGTTCCGTGGCCGGCTCCATCCGGTCGATTGCGTCATTCTCGCGACCGGCTTCGACTTCGGCAACGCCTATTCGGGCCGCGCCCAGCAGAAGGGGCATCCGATCCATGGGCGCGGCGGCCTCTCGCTCGCGGGGGAATGGGCGGAAGGGATGCGCACCCTGCACGGCTTTTATTCGGCGGGCTTTCCGAACCTGTTCCACATGGGCGGATCGCAGAATGGCCTTGCTTTCTGCATCACCTACTGCCTCGACGAGCAGGCGGAGCATATCGCCGACGTGCTCGCGGTGGCCCACGAGCGCGGCGCGACGCTGGTCGAGCCGACGCCCGAGGCCGAGGCCGAATGGGTCGCCACGATCCGCGCCAAGGACAAGAGCTTCCACGATTTCCAGCGCAACTGCACGCCGGGCAATTTCAATGACGAAGGGAAGGTGGGCGTGGGGATCAGCCGCTCCGACGAATATTTCGGCGGCGGGCCGATCGCCTTCCATGCCCTGATCCGCGAGTGGCGCGCGAACGGGATGAAGGGCCTGGCGATCGAGTGACGCGGGCGCGAAGCCGCTTTCGACGAGGGAGACAGACTAATGCCCCGCCTGAGCCTGGTCAGCCGCAAGGACGTGACCGACCCGCTCGTCCTCTTCATGTACGATCGCAAGTTCCCGGGGCGCGACCCGGCGGTCGATCCCGGCGAGACCGCGTCCGGCGCGCCCGGCAATTACGAGGCGGTGCTCGCCCATTCACCGGACATCCTCGAACATGCCGTGCGCGGCTTCCACCTGAAGCAGACCAGGGCGCGCAAGCTGCCGCTCAAATATATGGAGCTCGCGATCACCCGGATCGGCTGGGCCTGCTCGTGCCGCTGGATGTATTCGGAGCATCGCAAGATCCTGCGTGGCCTCGGCTATCCGGAGGAAGCGCTGGACGCCATTCCGAGCTGGCCGCTTCACGACGGCTTCGATGCCGTCGAGCGGGCGGTGCTGGCCTATGCCGATTGCATCGCGCTCGACCACGGGCGGACGAGCGATTCGCTGTTCGCGGCGCTCGCAGCCGCGTTCGACGAGGAGCAGCTCGTCGAGCTGACCTACATCGCCTCGATGTTCATGATGAATGCCGGCATGATCCGCGCGCTCCGGCTCGAGCACGACGATTATGACGAGCGGGTGGCCGAAATGCCCTCGCCGCCCGAATACCGGTTCGTGGACCGGGAGCCGGCGCCGCTGCCGAGGCGTGGATGAGCGCCCCGCCGCGCGCGGAAGCCCCGCCCAGCGCTCATGCCTATTGGGTGGTCGCCTGCCTGATGCTGGCGAGCGCCTTCTCGTTCCTCGACCGGCTGGTGCTCAGCCTGTTGATCGATCCGATCCGCGCGGCGCTGGATCTGACCGACAGCGAGGTGAGCCTGCTGGCCGGCGCGGCCTTCGCATCCTGCTACGTTCTCTTCGCCTTCGTCTTCGGACGCTGGGTCGATCGCCACAGCCGGCGCAACGCCATCATCCTCGGCATCACCTTGTGGAGCCTCGCGACCGCGGGCTGTGGCCTCGCGACGAGCTTCTGGCTGCTGTTCATCATGCGCGCCGCGGTCGGGGTGGGGGAGGGGAGCGTCAATCCCGTCGCCTATTCGATGATCGCCGATTATTTCCCGCCGGCGCGGCGCGGACTCGCCATGGCGATCTTCGCCTGCGGCGCCTCGGTGGGCGGCGGGCTGGCGATCCTTGCCGGCGGCGAGGTCGTGCAGTGGGCGACGACCACTCAGGCCGATCTGCCGCTGGCGCCATGGCAGATGGTTTTCGTGCTCGTCGGGCTGCCCGGCCTGCTGGTGGCGCTGCTGATCGCCCTGACCGTGCGGGAGCCCGCGCGGCGGCTGACCGCGGCCGAGGATGAACAGCCGCCGAGCTGGGCCGAGGCGGCAGCCCATGTCGGCCGGCATGCGCGGGCGATCCTGCCGATGTTCGCCGGCTTCTCCTTCATCGCGGTCAACGGCTATGCCTTCCAGGTCTGGGGGCCGGCCTATTTCATGCGGCTCCATGGCCTCAGCCCGGCCGACGTCGGCCTGCTGTTCGGCCTCGGCTATGGCGTCCTCGGCACGATGGGAGTCGTTGGCGGGGGCATCCTTTCCGACCGGCTGGTGCGGCGCGGGCGGATCGACGCGCCGATCACGGTCTCGCTTCAGGCGGCTGTCGCCGCGGGGATATTGTTCATCGGCGCCTATCTGGCGAGCGATTTCGCGCTTGCCGCGATCCTGTTCTGCGCCGCCGTCACCGCGGCGAGCATGATCGGCGGGCTGCAGGCGGCGATGGTGCAGAGCCTGTCGCCGGGCCGCATGCGGGGGGTGATGGCGGCGCTCTACACGACCGCGATCACGATCGCGGGCCTCGGCGTGGCGCCCACCCTGACCGCCTTCGCGTCCGACTATGTGTTTGGCGGGCCGACCGGCATCGGCAAGGCGCTCGCGCTGACCACGGCGATATCGGTGGCTCTCGTGGCGCTGTCCATCCTGTGGGGGCGTCCGGCGGCGCGCAGGCTCGCCGAAACGCTCGCTCAGCCCATGAGCAGCCCGCCGTCGACGGGCAGCACCACGCCGGTCACGTAGCGCGCGGCGTCGCTCGCCAGATAGACCGCCGCCTCGGCAATATCCGCGGGCCGGCCGGCCCGGCCGAGCGGGACCAGCCGCGCGGCGGTTGCGGCGGCGTCGGCGGCGTCGGAATCCACGCCCTCGATCCGGTCGAAGATCGGTGTGTCGATCACGCCGGGCGCGATCGCGTTCACCCGCACGCCGTCCCGGGCCAGGGCGCATTGCCGCGCGACCGAGCGGGTAAGGGCGATCACCCCGCCCTTGCTCGCAGCATAGGCAACGAACACGCCCGAACCCCTGATCCCTGTCACCGAAGCGATGTTGATGATCGTGCCGGCCTCGCCGCTCGGTCGGCGCGCCGCTCGCAGCAGCGGCAGCGCATGCTTGATGCCGAGGAACGTCCCGTCCAGGTTCACGGCGAGCTGGCGCTGCCAGTCGGCGAGCGCCAGCGCGGTGATGTCACCGCCGATGCCGATCCCGGCATTGTTGACCAGGATGTCGAGCCCGCCGCCGTCCGCGGCAAGTTCGGCCACCGCGCGCGCCCAGTCCGCCTCGACGCTCACGTCGAGGGACAGGAACCGGCCGCCGACCGCGGCGGCCACTTGCGGACCCGATTTGCCGTCGATGTCGGCGACGATGACCCTCGCGCCTTCGCGCGCCATGGCCTCGGCACAGGCGCGGCCGATGCCGCTGGCGGCCCCGGTGATCAGCGCCCGGGCACCGTTGATCCCTTGCCCACTCATGCAGATTGCATACATCCAAAGAGGTTTTTACGCAAAATGCCATGCAGCCCAGCATTTCAGCCTGAGATTGACACAGGAGGCGGAATCTACCGCTTGAAATATGAATGCAATTATGGCCTAGTGTATGCAAAAGGCGCACCGAAGCGCCGCGATCAGGGAGGGTATGAATGATCACGAAGCCTCGTTCGGCGGCCTGGATGGCCATGCCTGTCGTCAGCAGCGCATTGTTCGTGCCTTCGCTGGCCGCGGCCCAGGAGCAGGCGGTCGTCGGCGAGGCACCGCAGGAAGCGGCGGCGAGCGCTCCTGCCGAGACGGCCGCGTCCGGCCCGGGCCAGTCGCTGGGCGAGATCATCGTCACCGCGCAGCGCCGCGAACAGCGGCTCCAGGACGTGCCGGTCTCCGTCGCCGCGATCGGCGGCCAGCAGATCCAGGATCTCGGGATCGCCGACCTGCGCAGCGTGCAATCCTATGTCCCGAACATGGCCGTGCTGAATTCGGGCGTGAATCCGGTCGTCTATATCCGTGGCTTCGGTTCCGGCCCCAACAACGTCGCTTTCGACCAGGAGGTGTCGGTCTATCTCGACGGCATCTATGGCGGGCGCGGCGCCCAGTTCACCGCTCCCTTCTTCGATCTCGAGCGCATGGAGGTGCTGCGCGGGCCGCAGGGCGCCCTTTTCGGCCGCAACACGGCGGCGGGGGCGATCAGCCTGGTGTCGGCGCGCCCGACCGACCGGTTCGAGGCCTTCGTCACCGCCGGCTATGATTTCGAGCGCGAGGGCGTCAGCCTGTCCGGCGTCGTCAGCGGCCCGATCAGCGACACGCTGAGCGTCCGCTTCGCGGGCCAGTTCACCGACCAGGACGGCTATATCGTCAACACCTTCAATGGCGACGACGATCCCGGCCTGCGCGACGAGCTCGCCCGGCTGACCCTGCGCTGGCGCCCGGCCAGCGACATCGACGTGACCGGCAAGATCGAATATGGCCGGCACCTGCTCACCGGCGGCGTCACCGTGTCGGGCTCGCTCACCGAGGCGGTCGACTTCAACCGGTTCGGGAGCGAACGCTACATTTCCGACAATTATGCCGGCTCGGGTCTCAAGGAGAATAGCGGCATCGAATCGTGGAACGGCGTCGTCAACGCGTCGATCGGCCTCGGCCAGCATACGCTGACCGCGATCGCCGGCTATTCCAGCTTCACGACGACGCGCTTCACCGCCTATGATGAGCGCAATCCCGACGGAACGATCGGCGTCAACGGCTCGAACGCGCGCTTCGGCAACGGCTTCCCCGAGGACTTCACCCAATATTCCGGCGAGCTCCGCCTGACCTCGCCGACCGGCCAGTTCCTCGAATATGTCGTCGGCGCCTATTACGATACGTCCGACTACCAGCTCCATCAGGACACCTACTATCGCGAGATCGCCGGTACCATCACCGGCCACCAATCGACCGATTTCTCGCAGGACAGCGATTCCTTCTCGCTCTACGGGCAGGCCACCGCCCACCTGACGCCCTGGCTGCGCCTCATCGGCGGCCTGCGCTACTCGCACACCTCGAAGGACGCGACCTTCACGTCGCGCACCGTTTCGGGGACGCCGCTCAACCCGATCGGGCCGGATGTGGCGGGAAGCCTCGATGAGGATTATCTCGACCCGTCGGTCATCGTGCAGGTCAACTTCACGCCGGACGTCATGTTCTACGCCACCTATGCGCGTGGCTCCAAGTCCGGCGGCTTCGTGTCCAACACCTACAATGTCACGCAGGACGGCTTCCAGTTCCTGCCCGAACGATCGACCAATTACGAAGCGGGCCTGCGCACGACCTGGCTCGGAGGTCGCGCCACGATCAATCTCTCGGTGTTCAGGACCGACTTCAACGACCTGCAGCAATCGGCCTACGATCCCGATCGCCGCACCTTCTTCACGCGCAACGCGGCCTCGGCGCGGTCGGAAGGCTTCGAGGCGGAACTCCAGCTGCGGCCGGCGCGCTCGCTCACCGTCAACGCCAGCCTCGCCTATCTCGACGCCCGCTTCCTCGACTATCCGGGAGCGCCGTGCCTCGCTTTCGAGACGCTGGCGCAATGCAATTCGGCGGATCCGGCGAGCATCGCCGCGCACAATATTGCCGGCCTTCCGCTGCAGTTCGCGCCGCGATGGAGCGGCAATGTCGGCTTCCAGCACGATCTGGCCGTCGGCGATTTTCACGTGCAGACCAGCGCCAATGCCCAGTTCCGGTCCGATTACTACATCGCCGACGGCTATAGCCCGATCTGGGGCCTCCAGGACGGCTGGGTGAAGCTCGACGGGCGCATTGCCTTCGGGCCACGGGACGATCGCTGGACGATCGCGCTCGTCGCCCGCAACCTGTTCGATGAGCATACGCGCGGCGCGGCGATCCGCCTGCCGGCATCGATCACCGGGACGGCGCGCTCGATCAACTGGATGGACGAATATCGGTCCGTTTCCCTGCAGGCGACGGTGCGATTCTGACCCGCAGGTTCGAGGGCAAGGTCGCCATCGTCACCGGCGCCGGGCGCGAGGGCGGCATCGGTGGCGCGATCGCCCATCGCCTGACGAGGGAGGGCGCATCCGTCGCCGTCGTCGACCTGTGCCGCGACAAGCCCGAGGCGCCGCGCGAGCGCTTCGGTGGCTGGGCGGAGCTGTGCGCGATGGCCGACGGCCTTGAGCGGTCGGGCCGCAGGGGCCTTGCCGTCCGGGCCGACGTCACCGACGAAGCCGAAGTGTCGGCGATGTTCGAGGAGGTCGCAGGCAAGCTCGGCGGCATCGACATCCTGTTCAACAATGCCGGCGGAGGGACGGGTGCCGGGCCGGTCGATCAGACGCCGGTCGCCGAGCTCGCCAGGGCCGACTGGGATTACACGATGTCGGTCAGCCTCGGTTCGGTGTTCCTGTGCAGCAAGCATGTCGTGCCGCACATGCTGCGCCGGCAGGGCGGGGCGATCGTGAACACGACGTCGATCTCCGCCTATCACGGCGCGCCGGGAATCTCCGCCTACTCGGCGGCGAAGTTCGCGGTGACGGCGCTCACGCGCACCCTGGCGGTCGAACTCGCGCCCAGGGGGATCCGCGTCAACGCCTTCGCCCCCGGCATCACGCTGACGCCCTATGTCCGCCAGCGCTACGAATATGTCGCCGCGCGCAATCCCGGCACGACGGCGCAGGAGCAGATCGAGCGCTTCGTCGCGGCACGCATCCCGCTCGGGCGCGCCGCCGAACCGGAAGAAATGGCCTCGGTCGCCGCCTTCCTCGCCAGCGACGATGCCAGCTTCATGACCGGCCAGACGCTGTTCGTGGACGGCGGCATGCGGATCTGACGCGCGCGCTCACGGGCCCCACGCCTTCCCGAACGCGGCCGCGCTCAGCCGGCGGCCGGCAAGCGCCAGCCGCGGCGCCGCCGCCAGCCAGGCCAGGGCGCGGCCGACCGCCGCCGGTGCGATCCTCGGCATCGACGCGAAGACTTCATCCCGGATCGCGGCCGTGCCCGGCGTATCGACGACGGCGCCGGGCGTGACGGTTGATACGGCGATTCCTGCCTCGGCCAGTTCGGCGGCGATCCCGAGCGCCCATCGATCGAGCGCCGCCTTGGAGGCGCCGTAGAGCGAGAAGCCGCGCTGGAACGGATCGCCGGCCCGCTCGAGGAGGCCGGCGCCCGACGTCAGGAAGACGAGCGCGCCGCCCGCCGTCATCGTCGCGGCGCAGGCCTTGGCGAGGACGAAGGCGGCGCGGAAATTGACCGACATCACCGCATCCAGATCGGCCGGCACCGCATCGGCGAAGCTCAGCCGCGGGAACAGGCCGGCGCTGTGGATGAGGGCGGACACCCCATCGCCGCGCGCGGCCGTCTCGACCATCCGCGTCGTCGCGGCGGCATCGCTGAGATCGACGATCGCCGCCGTGGCCCTGCCGCCCGCCGACTCGGCCAGGCGGCAGGTTTCGCGCGCCGCCGGGCCGTCGCGGTCGCAGACGAGGACGGCCCGCCCGGCCTCGGCGAGCTGGAGCGCGGCCGCCCGCCCGATGCCGGAACCGGCGCCCGTGACGATCGTCGTTCCCATGGCTCGAAACCCCCTTTCAAAGCGAAATTGGACACATAATCCACAAATTTCCCCGCCTTCTCGCCGGGGACTGCCCCATTGATAATATGAATTGCATGCAAGATGGAGGCGCGATAAGGAAGGGGAACCGGAGCGCCGAAGGATGATTCCGGGTCACGATACGAAGGGGAGGTTCTATGCGGATTCGATCGAGGGGAGTCGCGACTTGGCTGATCGGGTGCAGCGCGCTGGCGCTGGCGGGACAGGCCGAGGCGCAAGCGACGCCGCAGCAAACCGCCCCGGAAGCGCCGCCTGAGGACGCCGCGGCGACGCCGCTCTCCGGCGTCGCGTCGGAAGGCGAGGTCATCGTCACCGCCCAGCGGCGCGAGCAGCGTCTCCAGGACGTGCCCCTGTCGATCGACGTCGTGTCCGTCGAGGATTTCGACCGCAGCAACCTGACGACGATTGCCGACATCCAGTATCTGTCTCCGGGCGTGAACTACAATTCCAACTTCGGCGGCGGCTTCAACGTGCGCGGCGTCGGAACCCAGTCGCTTTTGATCACCGCCGAACAGTCGGTCGCGCTGGTCATCGACGACGTCATCCAGGGGCTTCCCGAAGTCTCCTTCGCCGGGCCGAGCTACCAGTCGCTGGGCGATCTCGACCGCATCGAGGTGTTGCGCGGGCCCCAGGGCACCCTGTTCGGCAAGAACAGCTCGGCCGGCGTCATCCAGATCGTCACGCGCCGGCCGGAGCTCGGCATCTCCTCGGTCGATGCCTCGGTCTCCTACGGCTCCTACAGCGAGCTCAATACCAGCGCGACGGTGAACCTGCCGATCGGCGATCGCGTCGCGCTGCGCGTCTCCGGCAACCTTCAGCACCGCGACGGCTTCGTGAACAACCTGCTCACCGGGGAGGATCACTGGGGCTATGACCGCCAGACCCTCCGGGCACGCCTGCTCTGGGAGCCGACGGCGAATCTGAGCGTGCTTCTTTCCGGCACCTACCAGCATGCCGAGGACAATGCGAACGGGCTGTGGACGCTGCGCGTGTGCGGCAGTGGCTCCGGCGCCTTCAATCCCTGCGACACGGTGCGTCCGCTGGGCGTGGTGCCGGGACCCAGGAATCTCGACGTGGCGGTCGAAGGGCCGAACTTCACCGACCAGGATTCCTACACCCTGTCGGGCCGGATCGACTGGGATCTCGGCGGCCCGACGCTGACCTCGATCACGGCCTTCCGGCACCTCGATCAGAATATCGGCGTCGATACGGACGGCACCCAGCGGCCGATCTACAGCCTCAACACCAACTTTTCCGGCGGCGACCAGTTCACGCAGGAGCTGCGCCTCGCCGGCCGCGCCAGCATCTTCGAATATACGCTGGGCGCCTTCTACTATCATGCGACGCCCTATCAGATCGGGATCAATGGCGGCACGCTGGGCCTGCTCCCGGATTCGTCGCCGATCCTGCTCAACACGACGTCGATCGGCCCGTTCGCCAATTCGGGCGGCGCCGTGGACGTCAGTGCGACGGTCGAGAGCTGGGCGCTGTTCGGCCAGCTCGAGGCTCAGGTCACCCCCGAGCTTCGGCTGATCGCCGGCGCGCGCTACACGAACGACAATGTGCGCCAGGAGATCTTCTATTTCGCGACCGATTTCCTGTGCCGGGCGGCCTATGCTTCGGGCGCAAGCTGCTTTTCGCAGTCGATGCCGACTCCCGTCGACGTTGCCCGGACCGACGCCGACCGGCTGACCTACAAGCTCACCGCCCAATATGCCTTCAGTCCCGATTTCAACATCTACGTGAGCTACGCGACCGGCTACAAGGGGCCGATGATCTCCTATCCGGCGAACCAGCCGCAGCTCCCGCTGTTGCCGGAGACGTCGGAAAGCTGGGAGGCGGGGCTGCGCGCGCAGATGTTCCAGCGGCGGCTCGCGGTGAACCTCAGCGTGTTCCAGGTCGATTATGACAATTTCCAGGGGCAGCAGCGCGTCGGCTCGCCGCCGATCTTCTACTATACGACGACCAATGCCGGCGGCCTCAGGACGCGCGGCGTCGAGTTCGATGCGGCGTGGCGCGTGCAGCCCTGGCTCACCCTGTCCGGCAATGTCTCCTACATCCCCACGGAATTCACCGAATTCGCGGTCCAGTGCTTCGACCTCTATGCCAATCCGGCCACGCCGCCGGGCGAATGCAATTACCTCCGGCCCGGCACGCCCCCGGGCGCACCGTTCCAGTTCAACGCGGCCGGCTATCCGCTCATCTATTCGCCGAAATGGACCTATGCGATCACCGGGGACGTCAACGTGCCGGTGGGCAACAATCTGGAGGTGGGCGCCCATGCGACCTATTCCTGGCGCAGCAGGACCTACGGCCTGGTCGCCGATCCGAACTCCATCAATCCGGGCTATGGCCTCATGAACGTCGAAGTGGGCGTCGGCTCGGCCGACGGCCGGTGGCGGGTGTCGGCCTTCGCCCGCAACCTGTTCGACAAATATTTCGTGGCGGGCATCTTCCGGTCGCCGCTCGACGCCGGCGCGGCGAACTCGACCCCGCTTTCGACCATCGGCTATTCGAACATCCCCGCTCTGGATTCGAGCCGGACGATCGGGGTCAAGCTGCAAATCTCGTTTGGCCGCTGACCTTGCCAATGCGGGAGCGGGCGTCGGCAGCGGCGAAGCAACTGCTTCCCCTGCCGGCGCCCCGCCGGCGCCCGACGGAGTTCCCCGGGCGCGGGGCTGGATGCTCGGCCTGCTGACGGTCGCCTTCGGGCTCAATCTGCTCGATCGGCAGATCATCAACATCCTCGCCGAACCGATCAAGCGCGACCTCGACCTGAGCGACGCGCAGCTCGGCGCCCTCACCGGCCTGTCCTTCGCATTGCTCTACAGCGTGCTCGCGCTGCCCATCGCCCGGCAGGCCGATCGCGGCGACCGCGTCCGCATCGTCGGCCTCGCCATTCTCGTCTGGAGCTTCTTCTGCGCCGCCTGCGGCGCGGCCGCGAGCTTCGTGCAGCTGCTTCTGCTGCGGATCGGCGTCGGCATCGGCGAGGCCGGCTGCGCACCGCCGTCGCAGTCGCTGATCGCCGATGAATTTCCCCCCGAGCGCCGCGCGGGCGCGCTTGCAATCTTCGCCCTCGGCTCGCCGATCGGCGCCTCGGTCGGCCTCGTCGCCGGCGGCATATTGGCAGGAGCGATCGGCTGGCGCTGGACGATGGTCGCCGCCGGCGCGCCGGGCTTGATCGTCGGCGCGCTCGTGCTGGCGACCCTTGCCGACCGTCACGCCGGTCGAAGCGGCGCGGCCATCCCGCCGCTTCGCGGCGTCCTGGCCCACCTCATGCGAAACCGGTCGTTCCTGCTGGTCATCGTCGCCTGCGCGCTGCTCAGCTTCGTGAACTATGGCGCGATGGCCTTTGCCGGATCCTTCTACCTTCGCATCCACGCCGCGGAGATCGCCGTGCTCGGCGAGAGCCTGGGCCTTGCGCCGATCGGCGTGGTCGGCCTCGGCCTCGGCCTGTTCGGCGGCATCGGCGGCGCCCTCGGCGCGATTGCCGGCGGGCGGCTCGGCAACAGGGGCGGCGGGGACGATCCGCGCTGGCTCGTGCTGATCCCGGCGATCGGCTCGCTGCTGTGCGCGCTGGGCTATCTTGCCATGTTCACGGTGCCGAGCGCGGCCGCGTCGTTCGGATTGTTCTTCGTCGCGGCCTTCTTCTCGAATTTCTGGTACGGGCCGGGGACGCTGGCCATCCAGCGCCTCGCCGGCCCGCACAGCCGCGCGACCGCGCTCGCCATCTCGCTGTTCGTCAACAGCGTCGTCGGCCTCGGCCTCGGCCCCCTCGTCATGGGCGCGCTCAGCGACGCCTTCGCCCCGGCCCTGGGGACCGGCGAGGGCCTTCGTGCCGCCGTGCTGATCGGCCTGGCGGCCGGGCTGGCCTCGGCCCTGCTCTACTGGCTTTCGAGCCACTCGATCGCAGCGGACGTCCGCCGCAGCGCCCTGGGAGAAGCCTGACATGCGCCTTGCCGGAAGCGGGATCATCGTCGCCGGGGGAAGCTCGGGCCTCGGCCTTGCCGCGGTGCGGCACCTGGCGCGCGCGGGCGCCAAGGTCGGCGTGCTCGATCTGAAGCGCAATCCAGAGCTTGGCGGACCCTTTGCACTGGCGGACGTCAGCAATCCCGACGCGGTGGCCGCGGCGATGGATGCGCTGGCAGCGGAGCTTCCGGGTATCCACGCCCTGCTGAACACGACCGGGACCGGCCATTCCGGGATCTCGGCGGGCCCGGCCAAGAAGGTGACGCCAGAGGGATTTCGCCGGGTGCTCGACGTCAACACGCTCGGCAGCTTCATCCTCGCCCAGGCGGCGGCCGATCGCATGGTGGGCAATGCGCGGGACGCCAATGGCGAACGCGGTGTCATCATCAACACTTCATCGATCGTGGCGTTCGAAGGGCAGATCGGAACGGCCGCCTATGCCGCCGCTAAGGCGGGCATCCACGGTATGACCTTGCCGCTCGCGCGCGAATTCGCCCGCTACGGTATCCGCGTTCTGGCGATCGCGCCCGGCATTTTCGAAACGCCGATGTTCTCCAACGCGCGTGGGCCGATGGTCGCCTGGCTGCGCGAGCAGGTCCAGTTTCCGGCCCGGCCGGGCCATGCGGAGGAATTTGCCGGCTTCGTCGCCCACGCGATCGCGAACCCGATGCTGAATGGGACGGTCGTGCGGCTCGACGGGGCCTATCGGGTTCCGCCGGGGCGTCACGACTGGTGGGAAATGGATTCCTGATGCCGGCGGTGCGCTCGACATGCCCCGGCCGGCATCCTAATATTCGCGGGTAAGGAAACGGGGCGCATAGAATGTCGAAGGCGGTTGACGTAGCCTATGCGGCGATCCGTGACGGAATTCTGTCCGGTGATTTCCCGCAGGGATCCCACATCACGGCGCAGCAGCTGGCGGAGACGACGAGCCTCAGCCGCACGCCGGTGCGCGAGGCGATGCGACGCCTCCACGCGGAAGGGCTGATCCGCTTCATTCCGAACCGCGGCGCCTTCGTCTCCAGCTGGACCGAGGACGAGATCGCCCAGACCTACGAGCTGCGCGTGCTGCTCGAGAGCTTTGCCGCGCGGGAAGCGGCCGTGGCGATCACCGACGAGCGGCTCGCCGACCTGCGCCAGCTCGCGCTCGAGATGCGCGATCTCGCGCTCGCCGAGCCAGCCGATGTGGCCGCCATCGCCCAGGTCAACGACAAGTTCCACAAGGCAGTGCTGGAAGCCGCCGGCAATGCGCGCCTGCGCGACCTGCTGAACGCGATCGTCGAGGTGCCGCTCGTCCTCAACACGTTCCGCCGCTACACCGCCGCCGAGCTCAGGCGCTCCGCCGCGCAGCATCTGGAACTGGTCGAGGCGTTCGAGGCGCACGATCCCGCCTGGGCGCAGAGCGTGATGACCGCCCATATCCGTTCGGCGCGCCACACCTTGATGTCGAGCGTCGGGGATGCGGGCAGCGGCCTGTTCGCCTCCACGAACGATCGCCCCGCCGCCGGCGACCGCGCCGGGCCGGCCGATCGGCGTGCGCCCGCGGACGGACGCGGCAGGGGCGGGGGCGCATCGCGCAAGCTGGCCGGCGGAGCCGCCGCCCGGCGGTCCTGACGATCGCGACAGGCGCATCGCCGGCCTGCCTCCGCGATACCGGATTGCGCATTGCCTCGCCAATCATTGCATGCAATGCTGGCCTCATTTCGAGCTGCAGCGGTTACATTGTGGCCAACTGCATATAATATGACTGTCCGTGCCTGTTCGCCGGCCGCACCGCCGGACGGCGCGGCGCATCCCTGACCAGAGAGGAGGATTTCATGGACAAGACCCTGGCCCAGACCGCGATCAGCCAGGCGGCGGCCGACATACTGATTGACGCGGCCACCGCGAAGGCGACCGAGCTGGGGCTGCGCGTCGCCATCGCCGTCGTCGATGCGGGTGGCGCGCTCAAGGCTTTCCGCCGGATGGACGGCGCGCCGCTCCTGGCGACCGAGATCGCGACCAACAAGGCCTATACCGCCGCCGCCTACGGCTTGCCGACGCACGCCTGGCACGATTTCATCAAGGAGGACCCGCCGCTCCTCCACGGCATCGTCCACACGCCGCGCCTGGTCGTCTTCGGCGGCGGCTATCCGGTCGAGCTGGAGGGCGGCATCGCCGGCGCCATCGGCATCAGCGGCGGTCATTATTCGCAGGACATGCAGGTGGCGCAAGCCGCGCTGGCCGCGCTCGCGGCCGCCTGACGCAATGGCGGCGGCGCGCGGCCGCGCCCTCCCCGTCGATCAGAGGAGGGTCCGCACCGCCGCCGCCACCTTGTTCTTGTCGGGGAAAAGCGAACGCTCAAGCGCCTGGTTGTAGGGAACGTGGACCGCCGGCGCCGTCACCCGCCGGATCGGCTTGCGAAGGCTCTCGAAGCCTTCGTCGGCGACGACCGCCGCGATCTCCGACGCGACGCTCCCGACCCGGTGCGAATTGTCGACGATCACGAGCCGCCCGGTCTTCGCCACCGAGCCGAGGATCGTCTCCTTGTCCATCGGCAGCAGCGTGCGCAGATCCACCACCTCCGCCTCGATCCCGTCCTTCGCCAGCAGCTCGGCCGCAGCGAGGGCGGGGGGGACGCTCCCGGCGAAGGCGACGATCGTCACGTCGGTGCCGGCGCGCTTCACATCCGCCTTGCCGATGGGGACGAGATGGTCCTCGTCGACCGGGACCTCCTCCTTCTTGCCCCACAAGGTGATGTCCTCGAAGAACAGCACCGGATCGTCGTCGCGCACGGCCGACTTCAGCAGCCCCTTGGCGTCGCTCGCGCAGGATGGCGCGAGGATCTTGAGGCCCGGCACGTTCATCATCAGCGGATAGGGCCGGTCGGCATGCTGCGCCGCCGTGCGGTTGTTGTAGAAGGTGCTGGCGCGAACGACGAGTGGCACCTTGAGCTGCCCGCCGGTCATGAAGCGCAGCTTCGCGGCCTGGTTGATGATCTGGTCCGACGCCAGGTAGAGGAAGCTGGCGATCGTGAGGTCGACGATCGGCCTCAAGCCGGTCAGCGCGGCGCCGACGCCGACGCCGGTGAAGCCGAGTTCCGAAAGCGGGCAGTTGCGCAGCCGTCCCTCGTCGAACTCGTCGAACAGCGACTGCGCGCCATAGACGGCGATATCCTCGCCCATCAGGATCACGGTCTCGTCGCGGCGCATTTCCTCGCGATGCGCCTCGACGATCGCCTGGAGATAGGAGAGCTTCGTGGTGGAGTTCAGCATCAGGCGATCCCCGCGTCGGCCGGGAAGTGGACCGGATTGCTGAACATCGAATCGATCAGGTCCTGCATTTCCGGCTCGGGGCTGTCCTTGGCGAACTGCACGGCTTCCTCGACCATCTTGGCGACCGCGGCCTCCACCGCGTCGAGCTCGGCCCGCAGCCCGCGCGCGGCCAGCACATCGCGGTAGAGCGTGATCGGATCGCGCGCGGCGCGCCAATGCGCGACTTCCTCCTCCTCCCGATATTTGATCGGAATGGCGAGGCGGTTCGAATGCTCGTCGAAACGATAGGTCTTGGCCTCGATCAGCGTCGGGCCCTTGCCCGCGCGGGCGCGCGCGACGGCCTCGGCCGTGGCCGCGTGGACGGCTTCGATATCCTGTCCGTCGACGATGATGCCGGGCATGCCGTAGCCGTCGGCGCGCCGCGCGACGTCGGGCTGGCCGTGCGATTTTTCCACCGAAGTGGTGACGGCATAGCCGTTATTCTCGCAGAAATAGATGACCGGCAGCTTCCAGACCGCGGCCATGTTGAGGCTCTCGTGAAAGGTGCCTTCGTTCGCCGCGCCGTCGCCGAAGAAGCACAGGCTCACCTGGTCGGTGCGGCGCACCTGGATGCTCAGCCCGGCCCCGGTGGCAAGCGGGATGCCGCCGCCGACGATCGCCGATTCGCCGATCAGCCCGAGGCTGGTGTCGGTCAGGTGCATCGATCCGCCGAGGCCCTTGCAGATGCCGGTGCGCTTGCCGAAGATCTCGGCCATGAGTGGCCGCAGGTCGGCGCCCTTGCCGATCGGATGGCCGTGCGAGCGGTGCGTGCCCGTGACATAATCGTCGTCGCGCAGCGCCATGCACGCGCCGACGATCGCACCCTCGTGGCCGATGCTGAGATGCCCGACCGGATGGTGGGCGATGATCGCCTCCTCGAACTTGCGGATCCTCAGCATCCGCGAATAGCCTTCGAGGCCGGCGGCGCGGTCGAGCGGCATTTCAGGCTTCCTCGATGATCGCGATCTCGGCGCCGATCTCGACCTCGCTGTCTTCCGCGAAGTGGATCGCGGTCAGCGTCCCGCCCACCGGCGCCTCGATCTCCACCGTCGACTTCGCGGTCTCGATCTCCGCCACCGCCTCGCCCGCCTCGACGCGGTCGCCGACCGCCTTCAGCCACCGGACGATGGTCGCCTCCGAAATTCCCATCCCGACATTGGGGAGGTACACGCTTGCCATGGAATGAAGTCTCCGGTTCTCAGTTGCGGTAGGCGAAGTCCGCCGGATTGAAATACATCCAGTAGCGCTGGACGCGACCCTCCTCGTTGAACTCGAAATTGGAGCAGCCCGGCGCCCTCACCTCCTGGCCGTTGAAGGTGCCGCGGATGGTCCAGGTGATCGCCGCGAGGGGAGGCTCGATGATCATCAGCTCGAACTGCCGGTTATAGTCGACCAGCGCGCCGAACGCCTTCTTCTCGACCTCGCGCTCGGCGGCGCGGCTCGCCACATGGACGCCGTTGCGCCATCCCTCCACGTCGGGCGCCATGATCGCGTCGATCCGCGCGCTCGTCGCCTCCACGGTCGTGTTCACCCGATCATTTTCGGCGGCGTTCAGCTCGCGCAAGGCGCGCTCGATCCTCTCCCGGCTGATCATCTCTCCCTCCCGGCCTATCTCGTTTCGAAATCCGGCATGCGCGGCCGCGTCATCTCCTCGACGAAACGCTGGTAGGAGAAGGTCCACGAAGTCGGCACGCCCTTCTTGTCCAGGTACCAGCTGTCGCAGCCCGTGACCCACACGGTCTTGCGGCCCGCCTCCCGGCGCTCGGCCTCGAAGCGGCGCAGCGCCGCGTGCGAGGCGCTCACCTCGCGATATTCCCCGCGCCGGATGCCGTCGATCAGCTGCATGACATATTCGGCCTGATATTCCGAAGTCTCGATCGCCGAGAAATTGCCGAACGGGCTGCCCGGGCCGTTGACCATGAACAGGTTCGGGAAATCGGGGACCGAGACCGAGATATAGGCCTCCGGCCCGTCCGCCCAGGCCTCGTCCAGGTCCTTGCCGCCGCGGCCGATCACCTTGGTCGGCCGGATGAAGCGATCGACGAGAAAGCCGGTGGCGAGCACGAAGACGTCGAGCGGGTGCAGGACTCCATCGGCGGTGCGCACGCCCTCGGGCTCGATACGCGCGATGGGCGAGGTGACGAGCGTGGCATTGGGTGCCTGGATCGCTTCGTAGAAACCGTCCGACATGACCAGCCGCTTGCAGGCGGCGCGGTAGTCGGGGGTGAGCCTGGCGCGCAGCTCGGGATCGCGGACCTTCTCGAGATTCTCCCGGCAGAGCTGCTCGATCGCCGCCAGCTCGGGCGAATCGGCATCGATGACCGCGGTCGCATAGCCTTCAACCGTCTTGCTGCGCAGTTCCTGGACCAGCCGGTCGAGCGCCGCTGGATCGGAGCGGAAAAGCGCCTTCTCCTCCTCGCTATAGGCCGGGTTCGGGCGGTGCATCACCCATTGCGGGGTGCGCTGGAAGAGGGAGAAATGCCCGGCGCGCGGCACCAGCGCGGTCACGAGCTGGATCGCGGTCGATCCGGTGCCGACGACGCCGATGCGCCTGCCGTCGAGCGGCACCTCATGATCCCAGCGCGCCGAGTGGAACATGGCGCCGCCGAATTGCTCGGCGCCTTCGAAATCGGGGATATTGGGGTGGTGCAGCACGCCGGTCGCGACGACCACCACGTCGAACCGGTCGGCATGCCCGGTCGCGGTGCGCAGCTTCCACCCGGCGTCCTCATATTCCAGCCGGACCACCTCCTCGTTGAAGCGGATGCGCGGCAGCACCTCGTAGTCCCGCGCGACGCGCTCGAAATATTCGCGGATCTTCGCGCCCGGCGCCATCAGCGTGTCCCAGTCCGGGTTGCGGGCGAAGGAATAGGTGTACCAATGCGCCGCGACATCGCACGCGATGCCGGGATAGGTGTTCTCCCGCCAGGTGCCGCCTACCTTGTCGCCCTTCTCGAAGACGGTCACGTCGATCCCGCGCCCACGCAGCTTGATCGCGGAAAGCACGCCGGCCATGCCGGCGCCGACCACGGCCGCGCGGAGCGGCCTCGCGCTGCGCGCGTCCGATTTGAGCTGGGCCGTTTCCGTGACGTGCTTCACCGACTGATTCTCCGTCTCGCGCTCTCGCGGCGTGGCTCCGAGTCCTAGAGCGAAACCCGCCCCCGCGCAACATTGCATCCAATATGGCTCGAGTCGAGTCCGACTTCGAGCGCGAGCCGAAATGCGCCCAGTGACTGGCGATAGGCTGGGGTTCGATGGCGACAGCCGGGGAAAGCGAACATTCTACAGCGCTGATTGCATACAATAAACTTGTGTTCCTTCGGGCGCGGGCATAGGAATGGCGCCGAAGTAGCGGCAACGGAGAGGAACATGACGAAGAAGCGCGCCGCCGGCGAGCTGGTTGCGGCGGCCCTGCGGGGACTGGGTGTCTCGGAAGTCTTCACGTTGCACGGCAGCCACCTCGATCCCCTGTATATGGCCTGCGAGGAATTCGGAATCCGGCTGACCGACACGCGCCACGAGGCGTCGGCCGGCCACGCCGCCGACGCCTATGCCCGCGCCTCGAACGGAAAGCTCGGCGTGTGCGCCGTAACGGCGGGGCCGGGCTTCACCAACGCGCTCACGGCGGTCACCAATGCCTGGCTCGATCGCATCCCCGTGCTCTTCATCGCCGGCGCGGCGCCGGTCCGCGAGGTGGAGGCCAATACGCTGCAGAGCGGGTTCGACGCGGTGGCGATGGCGCGCCCGGTGACCAAGTGGGCGCAGCGCGTCGCCGAGCCGGGCCGCATCGTCGAATTCGTGCGCCGGGCGGGCGAGATCGCGCTGAGCGGCTCGCCGGGACCGGTATTTCTCGAAATCCCGATCGACGCCATGTTCTGGCCGACCGAAGACCCGGCGCCGGACGTTTCGGGTTGGCGGCGCCCGGCGCCGGCCGCGCCGTCCGCCGACGCGGTCGCGCGCGTCATCGAGATGCTGCGCGGCGCCGAGCGGCCGGTGATCATCGCCGGCGGCGGCGCGATGCTGACGAATTCGGGTGAGCGGCTGCGGCGACTGGCCGAGCGCACCGGCGTGCCGGTGATCGCAAGCCAGAAGGCGCTCGGCGTGCTCCCCGACGCTCATCCCCTTTATGGCGGGGCGGCGGCGGGTCTGGCCGCTGCGGCGAGCGCGGGCCAGCCGACCGACGCGGTGCTCCTGGTCGGCGCGCGCATGGGCATGTTCCTGGGCGGCGCGATGGGCGCGATCATCCCGGCCGAGGCTTTCGTCGCGCAGATCGAGGCGAATCCCGAGGAGATCGGGCGGGTGCGCACGGCCGATCTCCCGATCGTAGCCGATGCCGGGGCGACGCTCGATGCCCTGATCGCCGCCGCCGAGGGACAAAGCTGGTCGAGCCGGGAGGATTGGGCGGCCTTGCTGCGGGGCTTTCGCGGAAATGCGCGCAAGGCATTCGCCGATGCCCCGAAGGAGACACAGCCCGGCAAGATCCATCCGGGCCATGCGGTCGCGGCGGTGATGGACGCCTTGCCCGAAGGCACGGCGGTGGTCACCGATGGCGGCGAGGCCGGCAATTGGGTGGGCGATCTCGTGCGCTCGCCGGGCGCGGGCCAGCATCTGCGTTGCGGCTATCTGGGCTGCCTCGGAATATCGCAGGGCTTCGCGATCGGGGCGGCCCGCGCCAATCCCGACCGGCCGGTCGTGTGCTTCGCCGGCGATGGCGGCGCCGGGTTCAACATCCAGGAGCTCGACACGATCATGCGGCACCGGCTGCCGATCGTGATGGTGATCCTCAACAATGCCGAATGGGGCATGTCGCGCAACGCCCAGAATCTGCTCTACGGCAGGAATCGCGAGGTGATCGTGACCCTTCGGGACACGCATTTCGAGACGGTGGCCGAGGGATTCGGCGTCAAGGGGGTGCGGATCGATCGCTACGAGGATATCGCGCCGGCCGTGCGCGAGGCGTTCGCCGCCGGCGAGCCGCGCCTGATCAACCTCATCATCGATGCCGCCGTCATGCACCCGCGCACCCGCATGATGGTGGGCGATGCCAGCGGCGCCGATGGCGTGCCGATCCCCTATTACGCGAACATTCCCAGGCGGCCCGCCTGACGCGGGCGAGGGGGAGGGGCGGGCCGCCGCCCCTCCCTGGACCTTTGCTCAGGAGTTCGCGGCGGGGCTCCTGTGCGCCATGCCGTTCACCACGGCCGAATCGTGATAAGCGTCCATGTGCGCGATGCGGCCGTTCTCCACGCGGCAGACGCAGCAGGCGAGGTCACGCATGGCGCGCCCGTCGGGCATCTCCACGATCAGCAGATGCTGCTGCACGAAGCCGCTCGGCGTCGGTTCGCGCCTGATGTCGGTATAGTGGAAGACCTTGGCGCCGGAGCGGATCTTCTCCAGGTTGCGGATCGTCGTCTCGACGTCCGTCAGTTTCTCGTCGGTATTGTGCCAGACCATCGCGCCTTCGGCGAAAATCTCGCGCAGATCGGCGAGGTCGCCATGCTCGACGGTATGAAAGAGCCGCTCCGCGGCCGCGAGCGCCGCTTCGTTCCGATCGTCCATATCCTCTCCTCCTAATCCCGGGGCGTGACCGTCCGTTCGAGCATGGCCGCGCGGATGGACCGCTTCATAATCTTGCCGGAAGCATTGCGCGGCAGTGGCCCGTCGTGGATCTCGACCAGGACGGGCACCTTGTGCGCCGCCAGCCGCGCGCGCGCATGTTCGATCAGGGCGGCGGCGTCCGCCGCGGCATCCGCGCGCAGGCGCACCACCGCCGCCACCACCTCGCCCAGCACGCGCTCGGGCATGCCGAACACGGCCGCTTCCAGCACATCGGGATGGCTCGCCAGGACATCCTCGATTTCCACGCAGTAGATATTCTCGCCGCCGCGGATGAGCATGTCCTTCATCCGGTCCAGAACGGTAATGAAGCCCTCCGCGTCGATCCGCACCACGTCGCCGGTCCGATACCATCCGTCGGCGAAGCATTCGCGCGTCGCCTCGGGCAGGTTCCAGTAGCCGGCGACGACATTCGGCCCGCGGACCCAGAGCTCGCCGGGCTCCCCGACGGGCACATCGCGCCCGCGCTCATCCACGACGCGCGTGTCGCAGCAGGGGACCGGCGTGCCGACGCTGCCGGGCCGTGCCATCATGTCCTCATGGCTGATGGCGGCGACCAGCGACGAGGTCTCCGTCGCGCCATAGCCCTGGCCGGGAAAGGCGTTGGGAAAGGTATCGCGCATGCGCTGCGCCAGCTCGGGCGGCGCAGCGGCGCCGCCATAGCCGACCAGATCCACGCTGGCGAGGTCGAGGCTCCTGCCGGCCGCGGCGTCGGCCAGCTGCCAGGCGAGCGTCGGCACCAGGCCGAGGCCGTTGATCCGCTCGCGCGCGATGATGTCGAGCGCCCTGGTGACATCCCATTTGTACATCAGATGGACGGTGGCGCCGTTCGCCATGGCCGGCACCAGTGTCGAATGAAAGCCGGTCACATGGAAGAAGGGCATCGGCAGCAGCAGCCGGCGCGGCGCGGTCGAGGGGATGGCGGGCACCGGATCACCGCGCCGGACGGCGGCGAGCGCGGTGCGGAATGCGGTGCTCACATAATTGCTCAGGACGTTGCGATGCGTCCCCATCGCCCCCTTGGGTCGCCCGGTCGTCCCCGACGTGTAGAAGATGGTCGCGAGATCGTCGGGGGCGAGGCCGGGATCGGGCAGGGCCGTATCGGGCAACCGGACATATCCGGCCCGGGGACCGATGAGCGCCTCGAGCGGCAGCGCTGCGCCCGGCGCCTCGGCGCGCGCGACGACGAGCGTCGCGTCGACCGGGCCGGCTTCCTCGAGACGGCGCTGCCGTTCGCCGTCGACGACGGCCAGCCGCGCACCGCAGTCCGCCAGCAGGCGCGTCAGGCTCTCACCCGATTCCCACGCATTGAGCGGGACAAGGACGCCGCCGATCGCCAGCACGCCCCAGGCGCAGATCGACCATTCGGGATAGTTGCGCATCGCGATCGCCACGCGGTCGCCCTTGGCGATTCCGAATCGCTCCGAAAGGGCCCGCCCGAAGGCGGTCGCGGCCCGCCAGTGCGCCTCGAAGCCCAGCCGCTCGCCCTCGAACACCAGCAGGTCGCGCGCGGCGAAGCGCCGGCTGGCGTCGAACACGGCGCGCAGGTCGCGCGGCGTGCGCACATAGCCACGCACGCGCCGGCCGAGCGCCTCGATCTGCATCGTCTCGAACGGCGCGCCGGGCGCGGTGAGCAGCGCCCGCGCCTCGGCCATGCCGCGGGCCGGCCAGGTCATTCGGCGCCGACCTTTCGGGCCAGCCGCCATGCCGCCTCGGCGAGCGGCCCGACCCGCTGCTGCGCGAGGCGCGCGCGCGCATTGTTCGCATTGCCCGCGCGGCCGCGCGCGGCGACGCCATGGAGAATCGCGGCGAAGCGGAAGAGATTGTAGGCGAGATACCAGTCGATCGGCGCATCGAGCCGGTCGCCGGTCACGGCGAGATAGCGCCCCAGCATCTCGTCCATGGTCGGGATGCCGCGCTCGCCCGGAGCGAGGCCGGCGAGCGAGTTGCGCTCGTGCGTCGGTGTCACCCAGTGCATGAGCAGGTAGGTGAGGTCGGCGATCGGATCGCCCAGCGTCGACAATTCCCAGTCGAGCACGGCGACGACGCGCGGGGCGCATTGGTCGAAGACCATGTTGTCGAGCCGATAGTCGCCATGGACGATTCGCGGCGGCCGGTCCGGGGGCAGCTGCTCGGGCAGCCAGGCGATCAGCCTGTCCATCTCGGCATAGCGGGGTCCGTCCGATTCGACATATTGCCGGGACCAGCGCTTGAGCTGGCGCGCGAAATAGTTCCCCGGGTGGCCATAATCGCCCAGGCCGATCGCGTGCGGATCGAGGCGGTGAAGCGTCGCCAGCGTGTCGATCTCCGCCTCGTAGATGGCGCGCCTCTCGGCGGCGGTGCAATCGGGAAGGCGCCCGTCCCACAGGATGCGGCCCTCCACCATCGCCATCACGTAGAAGACCGAGCCGATGACGGATTTGTCCTCGCAGAGCGCATAGGCGCGCGGCACTGGAAAGCCGGCGCCGCCGAGCGCGCGCATGACGCGATATTCGCGATCGACCGCATGGGCCGAGGCCAGCAGCCTGCCCGGCGGCTTGCGCCGCAGCACGTAGCGCCGGCCCGGCGTTCGCAGCTGATAGGTCGGGTTGGATTGTCCACCGGCGAAACGCAGGACCTCGAGTGGTCCGGCAAAGCCTTCAACGGCATGTTTCATCCACTCTGCCAGGCGCGCCGCATCGATGTCGTCCGTCGGGCGCGGCGGCTCCGCGCGCACGGAATCGAGCACCTGAACTTCATTATCCTGTTGATTAGGAATGGAATTCTCGCGCAATGTGTTGCGACCTTTTCCCCTGCCAACGGCCGATTTTCGCGGACCGCCGCGTCGAATCTGATATCCACATACTTGCCATTTGCATGCAATCTAGTCAAAGTCGCATTGCTCGGCCGCAACGGCCGGCTGTTTTGAGGAAAAGCGCCGTCCCGGGTTCGCCCGGCCGGCGGAGGGGCGTTCGATGACCGGTGGGAATTTTCCCGATCTGGGGCTGTATGTCGGCGGCGAGTGGCGGGGGCCGGCCGGCCGCGACACTCAGGACGTGATCAACCCGGCGACGGGGGAGGCGATCGCCGCCCTGCCGCTTGCCGGGCCCGCGGATCTCGATGATGCGCTGGAGGCGGCGCGGCGTGGCTTCGCGGCATGGCGGGCGACCGCTCCCGAGGAGAGGGCGGCCGTGCTCAATCGGACAGCGGCGCTCATCCGCGAGCGCGCCGACCGCATCGCCGGGATCGCGACCCTCGAGCAGGGCAAGCCGCTCGCCGAGGCGCGCGGCGAGGTGATGGGCGCGGCGGCGATCCTCGAATTCCACGCGGGCGAGGCGGTGCGTCAGCGCGGCCGGGTGCTGCCGCGCCCGCCCGGGACGCGCTCGATCGTCGTCCATCAGCCGGTCGGCCCGGTGGCGGCCTTCTGCGCATGGAACTTTCCGGTGATCAATCCGGTTCGGAAGCTCTCGCCGGCGCTGGCTGCGGGCTGCTCGGTGATCCTGAAGCCCAGCGAGGAAACGCCGGCCAGCGCGATCGCGGTGATACGCTGCTTCGCGGAGGCGGGCCTTCCCGGCGATGTGGCGCAGCTCGTGTTCGGTGTGCCCGACACCGTCTCGCGCACGCTGCTCGCCTCGCCGGTGACGCGCAAGCTCAGCTTCACCGGCTCGGTGCCGGTGGGCAAGCATCTGATGCGGCTCGCCGCCGATACCGTCATGCGCATGACGATGGAGCTGGGCGGCCATGCGCCGGTGCTGGTGTTCGACGATTGCGATCTCGACAGGACGCTCGACATCCTGGTCGCGCACAAGTTCCGCAATGCCGGCCAGGTCTGCGTCTCGCCGACCCGGTTCTACGTGCAGGACGGCATCTACGACCGGTTCGCATCCGGCTTCGCCGACCGCGCCAGGCGGATCAATGTCGGGGACGGGCATGCGCCCGATACCGGCATGGGGCCGACCGCCAACGATCGCCGGCCGGCCGCGATCGAGGCGATGATCGAGGATGCGCGCAGCGCCGGCGCGACGCTGCTCGCCGGCGGCGGGCGGGTCGATGGAGCCGGCTTCTTCTTCCATCCCACCGTGCTGGGCGATGTTCCGGTCGAAGCCGACGCGATGAACCGGGAGCCGTTCGGCCCGCTGGCACTGCTGCGCCGCTTCTCGACCCTGGAGGAGGCGATCGAGCAGGCGAATCGCCTGCCCTATGGGCTCGCCGCCTATTGCTTCACCGAGAACGGGCGCAGGCAGGTGCTGCTGGGCGAGGCGATCGAAGCGGGGATGGTGGCGATCAACACGGTCCGGACCTCGTGGCCGGACGCGCCGTTCGGCGGAATCAAGGAAAGCGGCTTCGGGTCGGAAGATGGCCCGGAGGGATTTGAGGCGCACATGATCACCAAGGCAATCCATGCGGTCTGAGCAGGCAGGCATGACCACACGCACTGAAAATGGCGGTCCGCTGGCCGGCATCCGCGTCGTCGAGCTCGGCCAGTTGATCGCCGGGCCGTTCTGCGGCCAGCTGCTCGGCGACATGGGCGCCGAGGTCGTGAAGCTGGAGCCGCCTGGCAGCGGCGATCCGATGCGCGAATGGGGGCAGGGGAGCACGCCGACCTGGTGGCGCGTGATCGCCCGCAACAAATTCTCGGTCGCCGCCGACCTGCGCTCAGAGCCGGGGCAGAAGCTGGCGCGCGAGCTGATCGGCGAGGCCGACATCCTGATCGAGAATTTCCGCCCGGGCACGCTCGAGCGGTGGAATCTCGACCCGGAGGCGCTGCGCGCCGATCATCCCGGCCTGATCGTCGTCCGCATCTCGGGCTACGGCCAGACCGGCCCCTACGCCAACCGCGCCGGTTTCGGCGGCATCGCGGAGGCGATGGGCGGATGGCGCAAGATCGTCGGCTTTCCCGATCGCCCGCCGCCCCGCATGGGCGTTTCGATCGGTGACACGCTGGCCGCCTCCTATGGCTGCCTCGGCGCGCTGGCGGCGCTGCATCATCGCAGCCGGACCGGCGAGGGGCAGATCGTCGACGCGGCGCTCTACGAGAGCGTGCTGCAGGTCATGGAAGGCCTGGTGCCGGAATGGGCGGTCGCGGGGCACAAAAGGGAGCGGACCGGCGCCAAGCTGCCGCGGATCGCGCCTTCCAATGTCTATCGCTGCGCCGACGGCGAGTTCCTGATCGGCGCGAACCAGGACAGCGTGTTCGCGCGGCTCTGCGAGGCGATCGGGCGGCCCGAACTGGCCCGCGACCCCCGCTACGCCACGCATACGGCCCGGGGCGCCCATCAGGAGGAGCTCGACGCGCTCGTCGAGGAATGGACCTCGCGGCACACGGTCGCCGAGGTCGAGGCCGCGATGATCGCCCATTCCGTGCCGGCGGGGCGCATGTACGACGCCGAGGACATGCTCAGCGATCCGCACTTCGCGGCGCGCGAGGCGATCGTCACGGTCGAGGACCCGGTGCTCGGCCCGACGCCGATGCAGGGCGTGTTCCCGAAGCTGTCGGCGACGCCCGCGCGCATCCGCCGGCCGGCGCCGCGCGAGGTCGGGCAGGACACGGCGGAGATCCTGCGGCGCTGGCTGGGCCGCGAGATCGATCCAGACGCGCCGGCCGGGCCGACCGGGCCGGGCCGGGCGCGGGGCGAGGCTCCCGTCCCCGACTGAGGCGGCAGGACATGACCCGATCCGCAGGTAGAGCGGGGGAGGTTCAGGCCTTCGCCGTCAGCCGTTGGCGGATGCCCATGCACGCGCCACGGCGCTCGTCCGGTCGCGCCCGAGCCGGTCGTTGAGCCAGCCGGCGGCCTCGACCAGCTTGGCGATGTCAACGCCGAGCGTGTCGCCGAGCGCGAAGGCGACGTCCTCGCTGGCGACATTGCCGGCCGCCCCGGGCGCGAAGGGGCAGCCGCCCGTTCCCCCGATGGCGGCGTCCACGACCGTCGCGCCGCTGCGCACCGCGGCCATCACGTTCGCGACGCCCATGCCGCGCGTGTCGTGGAAGTGGACCCGGACGGGCACCGGCGCGATGGCCGCCTTCACCTCGGCGACCAGCCGCTCGACCGCGCCAGGGCGGGCGATCCCGATCGTGTCGGCCAGCGCGACCTCGATCGCACCGGCGGCGGCGATCCGCCGCGCCATGGCGATGACCTTTTCGGGCGCCACCGATCCCTCGAAGGGGCAGCCGAAGGCGACGGCGATCGTCGCCTGGGCGGGCCGCCCCTGTTCCGCGCACAGCCGCAGCACATCCCCGGCCATGGCCAGCGAGCCTTCGCTGTCCAGCCCCTGGTTCCGCATGCCGAACGTGTCGCTCGCGGTGCAGACGATCCCGATTTCGTCGACGCCGGTGGCCAGCGCGCGCAGCGCGCCGCGCTTGTTGAGCACCAGCCCGACATAGCGGGCGGCGCCCGGCCGCAGGCGCGCGACCACCGCCTCCGCATCCGCCATCTGCGGCACCTTGCCCGGATGGACGAAGCTGGCGACCTCGATTCGCCGCGCCCCGGCGTCGATGGCGCGCCGGACGAGCTCGACCTTGTCGTCGGTGGGCAGTATCCGCGGCTCGTTCTGGAGGCCGTCGCGGGGCGACACCTCCACCAGTTCGATAGCGTTCATCTTGCTCCCAGACCCCGGGCTATGATTCCGCGAAGGATCTCGCGCGTGCCGCCCCTCAGCGAAAAGGACGGCGCTACCATCATCGTATAGGCCAGCACCGCCAGAAGATCGCGGGTCGATTGCCGATCCGGTTCCGCATCGACAAGGCTGCGCGCGATCTCGGGCAGCTCCTGCTCGAACGTGGCGCCCAGGTCCTTGACGATCGCGGCCTGGACGGCGGCGTCGCGCCCCTCCTCGAGCAAGGTGGCGACGCCGCGCGAGAGACGACGCAAGGTGAGCAGATGAGCGGTGAGGCGGCCGATCGTCTGCTGCGCAAGATCGCTTCCGCTCCCCCGCAGCGCCCGGATCAGCTCGACGAGCAACTGGATCGAGGACAGGAAGCGCTCGGGGCCGCTGCGCTCGAAGGCCAGCTCGCTCATCACCTGGCTCCAGCCATTGCCCTCGGTCCCGATCAGTGCGGTCGCGGGCAGGAAGGCCTGGTCGAAATGGACCTCGTTGAAATGATGCTGGCCGGCGAGGTCGTATATCGGGCGCACCGTCATGCCCTCGGTCGCCTTCATGTCGACGAGCAGCTGGCTCGTCCCCTTGTGGCGATCGGCCGGCGAGCCCGAGGTGCGGCAGAAGAGGATCATATAGTCCGCTTCGTGCGCGTTCGTGGTCCACAACTTGGTGCCGGTGACGCGCCAGCCGCCCGCAACCGGCTCCGCGCGGGTCCGCACTGCCGCGAGGTCCGAGCCCGAATCCGGCTCGCTCATGCCGATGCAAAAGACGCAGTCGCCGGCTGCGATCCGTGGCAGGATCGATTCCTTCTGCGCCTCGCTTCCGAACTTGAGCAGGGTGGGGCCGCTTTGCCGGTCGGCGATCCAGTGCGCCGAGACCGGCGCGCCGGCGGCCAGCGTCTCCTCGACGACGACATAGCGCTCGAATGTGGTTCGCTCGTGGCCGCCATAGCGTTTCGGCCAGGTCATGCCGAGCCAGCCGCGCGCGCCGAGCGCCCGGCTGAATGCGCGGTCGAATCCGTTCCAGCTTTCGGCGCGCTGCAGCGGCGTGCGCCCGGCGATCTCGGCCGCCAGGAACGCACGGACCTCGTCGCGCAGCCTCTCCGCGGCCTCGTGATGCGGGGGTGAGGGAAAATCGAGCATGAGCGATCAGACCGCCGTGACGTTGGGCCAATAAGAGGGAGCCTGCCAGGCGAGCGCCTCGGCGCCCAGCCGGCGCGTCCACCAGGCGGCGGTGCCATATTCATCGCGCCAGGCCCACAGGGCGGTCGTGAACCAGTGCAGCCGATGCTCCTCGGTGAAGCCAAGGGCCCCGTGCAACTGGTGCGCGAGGCCGATCGCGATGCCGGCCGCCTCGCCGATCCGGGCGCGCGCCGCGGCGATGGCCAGCCCGGCGCGCGGGCTATCGCCCGCATAGGCATCGGCCGCGAGGTCGGCGGCCGCCGAGGCCGCCGCGGACTCGGCGGCGAGGCGCGCGAGGCCATGCTGGATCACCTGAAAGGCCGACAGGGGGCGGCCGAACTGGTGGCGCTGCGAAACGTGCTCGATCGTCATCGCGACCAGCGTCTGAAGCGCACCCGCCATGGCCAGCGCGCGGATCAGCGCGCCCGCTTCCAGCAGCGACAGGCGCGGCGCCGGCGCGACGGTCGCCGGCCCGTCGAGGACCATGCGATCGCGCGGCTGGGCGGCCATGTTCGAGCCTTCGCGGTCCACCCGGAAATGCGAGGTCATCAGGCCGATCCTTCCGCCCGCCTCGACCAGCAGCGCATCTGCATGGCGTCCCCATGCGATCCGGTCCGCCTCGCCCGAGGCCCGCCAGGCGGATCCCTCCTCGCGCAGAAGGACGCCAGCCTGCTCGGGCACGAGCCCGACAACACCGTCGACGACCGGCAGGCCGGCCTTCTCGAGCAGGGCGTTGGCGATCATCGTCTCGGCGAGCGGCAGGGGAACGGCGCGGCGGCCGAGCTGGCGCACGAGCGCAAGCCCGTCGGCGAGGGGCAGCCCGAAGCCCTGATCGCCTGCGACCAGCGCGCGCAGCAGGCCCTGCTCCACGACCGCGCGCCAGGCCGCGTCCGGCCAGGCGCCCGCACGCGCGGATCGCATCGCGTCGTCGTCCAGCACGCGCGCGAACAGGCGGTCCACCATCTCGCCGAGGACAAAGCTGGTCTCACTCAACGGCCGACACCTCGCTCAACATTCGGCCAACGGGTACACCAAAGGTGATTTTGCATGCAATCCTGTTTGGGCCAGATACGAAAATTGCGTGGTGTGGGTAGGCTCCCGGTATCATGGAAGGCGGATTGCATAATCCGCAGGCGCCAGGCCGCTTGGCCAATGCGCGGGAGGGGGGCGGATTGGGCCGCTGCGACCGCGTTGTGCTTCGGGCCGACGCCGGTAACGGGCGAGCCGCGCACGGGGGCCGGGAATCGCGGCTCCCGGGCAGGCCGTTAACGATCGATGCCGTCGTTCGAGCCGCCGGACCGGCGATGGCGGACGATCAGGATTCGCTGCCGCCGTCGGCGCCGCGCGCGCGTTCCGGCTCGACCAGGAGCTGGCTGAGGACCAGCTCGGTCACGTGGGCGATGTAGGACCGCCGCCGCTGGTCGTCGAAATCCTCGACGCCCATCAGGTCGAAGACGAACCGGGCGAAGAATGGTGCGTCGCACGCGCCCACGACCGAGAAGTAGAAGTTCATCGGGTCTATCTGGCGGAACTCTCCCGCCCGGACGCCTTCGGCGAGAATGTCGCGCTGGAACTCGATCAGTGGCTTGACGAAGAACTCCACGATCTCGGCGCTCTGCGCCGATGTGGGATCCTGCAGCAGATAGTGGACCAGCCGGTTCCAGTAGGGGAAGCGATGATAGGTGTTGATGATGCCCGCGATGTGCAGCTTCATTTTCGCGGTCGGCGAGATCGGCATCGACTTGAGGTAATCGAGCTGGGCCAGGGCGGTGCTGGCGGCGCGCTTCATCAGCGCGACGAGCATCCCGTTCTTGCTGCCGAAATAATATTTGACCAGCGCCGAATTGAGCCCCGAATGGCTCGCAAGCTCACTGAGGGAAATGTCCACTGACTGGGTTCGGATCATCAGCGAGCTGGCCGCGTCCAGAAGCATTTCGCGGGAACCGTGCGCCTGCTTGCCCGAGCGCGATTTGCGGGTTCGCCCACCCGTCTCGATATCTGAAGCCATACCCCTCGGCTTTCGCAAGTTTCGACTTCGGTTTGAACCGCCGATGGAATCTAGTCAATTGATTGGACGAATTTGCTCCTCCCAATATGGTGCGCGCAGTTCGCGGCGCAGGATCTTGCCGGAGGCGTTGCGCGGGAGCGAGGCAACGACATCGACGCTCTTCGGTAATTTGTAGCCGGCGATGCGCGGGCGCGCCCAGGCGATGATTTCGGCGGGGTCGATCCCGGCGCCGGGGCGCGGCACGACCACCGCCTTCACGGCCTCGCCCCATTTGGGATGCGGCACGCCGATCACCGCGACCTCGGCGATCTGGGGATGATCGGACAGGACCTTTTCCACCTCCGCCGGATAGACGTTCTCGCCGCCCGAGATGATCATGTCCTTGATGCGGTCGTGGATGTACAGATAGCCGTCCTCATCGAGATAGCCGGCATCGCCGGTGCGCAGCCAGCCGTCGGGCGTGAGGGCGGCGGCGGTCGCCTCCGGCATCCGCCAGTAGCCCGCCATGTTCGCGGGCGATCGGGTTGCGATCTCGCCCGACTGGCCGGGCGGCAGCGGCCGGCCCTGCGGGTCGAGGATCGCGATCTCGACGCCGGGCAGCGGCTTGCCGGCGGACTTCATGCGCGGCACGTCCTCCAGGCTGTGGTCTTCCGGGACCAGGGCCGTCACCGAGCCCGCCGTTTCGGTCATGCCGTAATTCTGCACGAACCCGCAGCCGAACACCTCCATTCCCTCGCGCAGCAGCGGCGGCGGGATCGGCGAGGCGCCGTAAAGTATGTATCGCAGGCGCGAATAATCGACCGTTCGCGCCCGCGGGTCGGACAGGACGATCTGCATCGCCGAGGGCACCATGAACAGCTTGGTGATCTTCTCATTCTCGATGAAGTCGAGCACCGCGTGCGGATCGAACTCGCGCGTGACCACGGATTTCGAGCCGTTGTAGAGGCCGACCAGGCCCCAGCCGGTGCCGCTGATATGCGCCACCGGCATGGCCACGAGCCCGATGTCCGACGGGCCCCAGCGATTCCATTCGATGCCGGCCTCGGCGAGCGCGGCCAGCGGAACCAGCAGGTTGCCGTGGCTGAGCATGGCCCCCTTCGGGTGCCCCGTGGTTCCCGACGTGTAGAGCTGGATGACGATGTCGGAAGGCTGCGCGGCATGATCGACCGGCCCCGGGCCGTGCGCGTCGCGCCATGCCGCGTATGCCGGCTCGCCGGGGCCGGCATCCTCGAGCGGGATCAGGGTGATGCCCGAAATTTCGCGCGAGAGCGCGCGGGCGGTGTCGAGAAACTCGCGGGTCGAAAAGAGCAGGCGTGCCTCGGCATTGCGCGCGATATAGGCCGCCTCGGGCGGCGCGAGGCGCCAGTTGATCGGCACCATCGTCACGCCCGCCTTGGCCGCGCCCAGCAGCAGCTCGAAATAAAGGTCGGTATTCTTGCCCAGATAGCAGATCCGGTCGCCCGGCCCGGCCCCGGACGCAAGGAGGGCGCGCGCGACCTGGCTGGTCTGGCGCTCGAGCGCCGCGTAGGTCGTCGTGCGCCCCTCGAACGAAAGCGCGACATTGTCCGGTTGCCGGCGCGCGAAATGGCCGGGGATATCGCCGAGCACCCGTGGCGAAGCCGCCGCCGCCGAAGGGCGATCCTGAGCTTGGGCGGCCATGATCAGAACTGGACCCGCTTGGTGAAGCCGCCGTCGATAACCAGGTTCGTGCCGGTGGTCGATCCGCTCAGCGGCGAGCAGAGGAAGGCGATCGCGCTCGCGATCTCCTCGGCACTCGCCATCCGGCCGACCGGGATCTTCGCGGTCATCGCCTGGAAGATGTCGGGCTTCTCGCGCCGGATCCGGTCCCAGGTGCCGCCCTCGAACAGGACGGGGCCGGGGGAAATGGTGTTGACCCGGATTCCGCTGGAGGCGAGCTGCTGCGAGAGCGCCGCCGCATAGGTGATCAGGGCGGCCTTCATCGCATTATAGGGCTGCGCGCCGAAGAAGTCCTCGACCGCCGCCACCGAGGACAGGGCCACGATCGAGCCGCCGCCCGCCGCCTTCAGGTGCGGGATCACGGCTTCGCAGCCGCGCCAGGTGAGCATCAGGTCGGCTTCGAAGGAGGCTTTCCAGCTGTCCTCGCTGGGCTGGCCCCCGCCCGCGGTGGCGAAGCAGGCGAAGATGTCCGCGCCGCCCATCTGCGCCGCGCTCTCGTCGATCCAGGCGCGGTAGGATTCGGCGTCCGACATGTCGAGCGCGGCGCCTGTCGCCTTGCCGCCGGCCGAGCGGATCTCGTCGACCGTCGCATCCAGGCTCTCGCGCCCGCGGGCGCACAGGGCTACGAAGCAGCCTTCGGCCGCCAGCAGCTTGGCCGTCGCTTTGCCGATTCCCTTGCTGGCTCCGGCGAGAATGGCGCGTTTTCCGTTCAGGCGAAGGTCCATATTGACTCTCCTATCTTCATTAATCGATTGCATAAATGCGAATCCCGCGGCATTCAAGCAGCGATTCCGGCCGCCATCCGGCGGTACTGGCGGAGGAGCTGAATGGATATCAGAAATTGCGCGGCGGTGGTGACCGGGGGAGCCTCGGGACTGGGTGAGGCGACGGCGAGGGCGCTCGCGGCCGAAGGGGCGCGGGTCGCCATCTTCGATCTCAACGCGGCGGCCGGCGAGGTCGTCGCGCGCGAGATCGGCGGAACCTTCTGCAAGGTGGACGTGACCTCGGACGCGCAGGTCGATGCCGCCTTCGCCAAGGCGCGCGCCGCGCATGGCCAGGAGCGGATACTTGTCAACTGCGCCGGCATGGGAATCGCGGCCAAGACCGCGTCGCGCGCCCGCGAGACCGGCGAGATCCGGCATTTTCCGCTCGAGGATTTCACGAAGGTCATCCAGATAAATCTGATCGGCACCTTCCGGTGCATCGCGAAGGCCGCGGCGGGCATGCTCACGCTCGATCCGCTCGACGATGGCGAGCGGGGCGCGATCGTCAACACGGCCTCCGTCGCTGCCGAGGACGGGCAGGTGGGCCAGGCCGCCTATTCGGCCTCCAAGGGGGGCATCGTCGGCATGACCCTGCCGGTCGCGCGCGACCTGATGGGCGAGGGGATCCGCGTCAACACGATCCTTCCCGGCATCTTCGATACGCCGTTGATGCAGGCCGTGCCGGACGCCGTGAAATCGGCCCTGGCCGCCTCGGTGCCTTTCCCCAAGCGGCTCGGCCTGCCCGCCGAGTTCGCCAGCCTTGCCGTCGAGATGTGCCGCAACGCCTATTTCAACGGCGAGCATGTCCGCCTCGACGGCGCCATCCGGATGGCGCCGCGGTGAGCCAGGACGCCGCCACCGACTCCCCGGCCGCCGCGGCGACCGTGCCGATGAGCGAGGCGGCGATTGCGCGTCTGATGTCGCGCCTGCTCGGGCAGGAGGCCCGAATCGGGGGGCTGGCGAAGCTGACCGGCGGCGCGAGCCAGGAAAGCTGGGCGTTCCGGGCCGGGGCCGGGGGGCGCGAGCGCGCCTATGTGCTGCGGCGCGCCCCGCCGCTCGAGCGGCGGGCCGACTATACGCTCTCGCTGGAGGAGCAGGCGGCGGTGATCACCGCCGCCGCCAGCGCCGGCGTGCCCGTGCCCGACGTCGTCGGGGTGCTCGAGCCCGCCGACGCGCTGGGCTCGGGATTCGTCATGACCGCCGTCGAGGGCGAGACGATCGCGCGGCGCATCCTGCGAGATGCGCGCTTCGATGCGGTGCGGCCGCGGCTGGCCGGCCAGTGCGGCGGGATTCTCGCCCGGATCCACTCGGTCGATGCCCGGCGCCTGCCGCCGCTGCCCGTGTCGGACGCGCGCGCCCAGCTTCGGGATCTGGCGCGCCGCTACGATCAGGCCGGCAGCGTGCGTCCGGTATTCGATCTCGCGCTGCGCTGGCTTGAGAGGCGGCTGCCGGCGCCGGCGCCGGCGCGCCTGGTGCACGGCGATTTCCGCAACGGCAATCTCATCATCGGCGAGGATGGCGTGAGGGCGGTGCTCGACTGGGAGCTCACCCATCTGGGCGATCCGGCCGAGGATCTGGGGTGGCTGTGCGTGCGCTCGTGGCGCTTCGGCAAGATGGATGCGCCGGCGGGCGGCTTCGGTGGCTATGCCGATCTCGTCGATGGCTACCAGGCGGTTGCGGGCGAGCGAATCGACCTTGATCGAATCCGGTTCTGGGAGGTTCTGGGGACGCTCAAATGGGGGCTGATGTGCCTCGAGATGTTCGCCGCCTCCAGCGAGACCGGGCAGCTTTCCGTGGAGCGCGCGATGATCGGCCGTCGCGCCTCGGAGACCGAGCTCGACCTGCTCATCCTGATCGAGGAAGCGTCATGACCGCCAAGCCCGACGCCGACACCCTGCTCGCCAGCGTCGCCGATTTCCTGCGGCGGGAGGCGATGCCCCGGCTGTCCGGCCATGCCGCCTTCGGCGCACGGGTCGCGGCGAACGCGATCGATCTCGTCCGCCGCGAGCTCGCGGCCGCGCCCTTCCCGAAAGGCGCGCGCCTCGCCAGCCTGCTCGGCCATGATGGCGACGAGGCGGCGCTCGAGCGTGAGCTCGCGGCGAGCCTTCGCAGTGGCACGCTCGCGCTCGGTTCGCCGGGCGTCGCGGCCTATCTGTGGGACGACGTGTTGGCGCGCATCGCGATCGACCAGCCGGCCTATGCCTCCCGCGAGCAGGCGGCCAGCCGGCATCCATCTTGCGCGCAGGAGCCTTCCGAATGAATTTCGAACTGCCCCCGGAGCTGACCGCCTATCTCGAGGAGCTGGACCGGTTCATCGAAACCGAGATCGCGCCGCTCGAAGCGGCGGACGACAATGCCCGCTTCTTCGATCATCGCCGGGAATGGGCCCGCACCGATTTCGAGCGCGGCGGCCTGCCGCGCGAGGAGTGGGAGCAGCTGCTCGAGACCGCGCGGCTGAAGGCCGACGCGGCCGGCCATTACCGGTTCGGCCTTCCCGCGGAGTTTGGCGGCAAGGACGGCTCCAACCTCGCCATGGCCGTGATCCGCGAGCATCTCGCGGCGAAGGGGCTCGGCCTCCATAACGATCTCCAGAACGAACATTCGATCGTCGGCAACAATCCGTTCGTCCTTCTTTTGCGCGACTTCGGCACCGAAGCGCAGAAGGCCGAGTTCATCCCCGGGATGCTCGATCGATCGCGGATCCTGGCGTTCGGGCTTACCGAGCCGGATCATGGCTCCGATGCGACGCATATGGAAACCCGGGCGGTGCGCGAGCGGCGCGGGGGCGAGGACGGATGGTGCATCAACGGCGAGAAGATGTGGATCACGGGCATGCACATCGCGACCCATTGCGCGCTGTTCGCCCGCACCTCGGGCGAGGATGGCGATGCGAAGGGGATCACCTGCTTCCTCGTCCCGTCGGACAGTCCGGGCCTCGACATCCGTGAATATCTGTGGACCTTCAACATGCCGACCGATCATCCGCGGATCAGCCTCGCGGATGTCTGGGTGCCGGACAGCGCGGTGCTCGGGGCGGTCGGCGCGGGGCTGGCGATCGCCCAGCACTTCGTTCACGAGAACCGGATCCGGCAGGCGGCGAGCTCGCTGGGCGCGGCCAGCTACTGCATCGAGCAGAGCGTGCGCTACGCGCGGGCGCGCAAGCCGTTCGGCCGGGCGCTGGCCGCCAATCAGGCCATCCAGTGGCCGCTGGTCGAGCTGGCCACCCAGGCGGAAATGCTGCGCCTCCTGATCCGCAAGACGGCGTGGGAAATGGACCAGATGCCGAAGACCGAGGTGGAGCATCGCCTCTCCGACAAGGTGAGCATGTGCAATTACTGGGCGAACCGGCTCGTCTGCGAAGCTGCGGACCGGGCGATGCAGGTCCATGGCGGCATCGGCTATTCGCGCCACAAGCCGTTCGAGCACATCTACCGGCACCATCGGCGCTATCGCATCACCGAAGGGGCCGAGGAGATCCAGATGCGCAAGATCGCCGGGCATCTGTTCGGGTTCGTCGGCCCGCGCCGCGCCGAGTTCTCGAAACTGTGAGCGGGCCGATGGACGAGCGTCTCGAGCTGCTTTGGGCGCGCCAGCAGATCGCCGACAAGCTGTTCTCCTATTGCCGTGCCTGCGACCGGCTGGACGAGGAGTTGATGGCCAGCCTGTTCTGGCCCGACGCGACCGCGCACCACGGGCCCTATCGCGGCAGCGCGGAGGACTTCTGGCGCGGCGCGCTGTCCTTCCTCGGCCGGATCGAGGCCGCGCTTCATTACGCCTCGAACGTCCTCATCCGGGTGGAGGGCGATTTTGCCCATCAGGAGGCCCTGTTCACCGCCTGGCATCGCGTCGCGGCCGGCCCGATTCCCGGCGGCGAGGTGCTTGCCGAAAGCGCCTTTTCCCGGCACGATGAGAGCCGGGCGGAGGATGCCGTCTTCTGCGGGCGGTACATCAACTGGTTCGAACGCCGCGACGGCGAATGGCGCATCAAGCGGCACATCTGCTTCACCGAATGGGAATATTGGATGCCCGCGTCCGAGCGCAGCCCGGCCATGGCCCGAACGCTCGCCCGGCGCGACCGGAGCGACCCCGTCTATTGGCTGCCGGGAGGCCCCGATCCGCTCGACACGGAGAATCGCGAATGAACGCCCTCGACGAAGCCGCGCTGCAGGCGGCGCTTGACCGGGAAGCCATCCACACGGTGCTGATGCGCTATTGCCGGGGCGTGGACCGCCTCGACCGGGACCTGATCGCCTCGGTCTATCACCCGGACGCCTATGACCATCACGGGCCCAGCAACATGCTCGGCGTCAAATATGCGGACTATCTCGTCGTGCGCCTCGCCGAGCTGTTCGACGCCAGCCAGCATCGCATCGCCAATCTCTCGATCGACCTTCGGGGCGATGTCGCCTGGACCGAATCCTACCTCCACAGCTTCATGAACCATGCCGACCGGATCGACGAGTTCGTCGGCCGCTATATCGACCGGTTCGAACGCCGCGACGGCGAATGGAAGATCGGCGAACGCTGGGTGGTGGCGGATTTCACCCGTGCGATGCCGGTGGCGTCGCGCTATGCGTCCGAAGGCTATTTCCTGAAGGGCCGGCGGGACCGGCAGGATCAGTCCTACGCCCGCGCGGGCTGATCCGGATCAACGTGAATCACCTGATCGACGATTGCCACCCGATAGGTGGCGATCGGGCCGTTCGTGCCCGCGCCGACCGGCTGGCCCGTCGCGAGCGCGAAGCGGGCGCCGTGCAGCGGGCATTGGATGCAGCCGGCCCGGACCCGTCCGCCGTCCAGCGGGCTGTAGGCGTGGCTGCAGCGATTCTCGAGCGCGTAAACGGTGCCTTCGAAGCGGCACAGGAGGATCGCGCGCCCGCCCAGTTCGATGCCGAGGCTTGCGCCCTCCGCGAGCGCTTCATCGGCAATCGCGGGAAGAAAGGCCATTGTTTCGCCCTGCCATGCCTCCACGCGTCGCGAAAGCCCTATCGGCCGGTGAAGACGGGCGCGCGCTTCTCGCGAAAGGCGGCGACGCCTTCCGCGAAGTCGCTCGAATAGCCGGCTTCGCGCTGGTTGCGGCGCTCGATCGCGAGTGCCTCCCGCAGCGGCACCTCAAGGCACTGTCGCACGCCCTGCCGGATGAGGCCGTAGGCGCGGGTCGGGCCGCGCGCCAGCTGCTCGGCCATCGACCGGGCGGTACCGATCAGCTCCGCGTCATCGACGACCGAGTGGATCATGCCCCATTGCTCGGCGCGCTCCGCGCTGATCCGCTCGCCCAGCATCATCATCCGCAGGGCGCGGGCGCGCCCGACGAGGCGGGGGAGCAGCCAGGTCGAACCGACGTCGGGCACGAGGCCGATATTGACGAAGGCCTGGAGGAAATAGGCCGAGCGCGCGGCGATCACGACGTCGCCGGCGAGCGCGAACGAGCAGCCCGCCCCGGCCGCTGCGCCGTTGACCGCCGTGACCAGCGGGAAGGGCAGGTCGGCCATGCGCTCGAGAAGCGGGTTGAAATGGCTCTCGAGCGCGGCGCCGGCATCGAGCGTCGTATCGCCCGCCGAACCGTCGCTGAGGTCGGCGCCGGCCGAGAAGGCCCGTCCTTCCCCGGTGAGCAGCAGCGCACGCACGCCGGGAGTGCCGACGATCTCGTCCAATGCGGCGGTCACTTCCTCGAGCGTTGCCAGGTTGAAGGCATTGAGGACGTCGGGCCGGGCGAGCGTCAGCGTCGCCACCCCGCCGGAGAAATCCAGCCTGATCAGTTCATAGCGAGTCACAGCGACCGTCCAATCACCAGCTTCATGATTTCGCTCGTGCCGCCGTGGATGCGCTGCACGCGCGCGTCGCGCCAAAGCCGCGCGATCGGATATTCGTTCATATAGCCGGCGCCGCCATGGAGCTGGAGCGCCGCATCGACGATCTCCCACTGGGTCTCGGCGTGCCACAATTTGGCGGCCGCGCCTTCGACGGCGGTCAGCGCGCCGCGCCGGTGGCGATCCAGGCACCAGTCGATATGGGCCCAGCCGGCCTGGAGCTTCGCCTTCATCGCGGCCAGCGTGAATTGCGTGTTCTGGAAATCGAAGACTGTGCGCCCGAAGGCCTTGCGCTCCTTCGTGAAGCGCACTGCTTCGTCGAACGCGCGCTGCGCGCCCGCCTGCGCCGCGACCGCGAGGGAGAGCCGCTCCTGCGGCAGCTGGCTCATCAGATAGACGAAGCCGCGATTTTCCTCGCCCAGCAGGTTGGCGACGGGCACGCGTACGTCGCTGAAGAACAGCTCCGAAGTGTCGGCCGAGCTTTGTCCGATCTTGTCGAGGTTGCGGCCGCGCTCGAAGCCCTCGCGGTCTGCCTCGACGATGATCAGGCTCGTGCCCTTCGCGCCGGCTTCAGGGTCGGTCTTGGCGACGACGATGACGAAGTCGCAATTCTGCCCACTGGAGATGTAGGTCTTCGATCCGTTGATGACATATTCGTCGCCGTCCCGCCGGGCCACCGTCCGAATCCCCTGGAGGTCCGATCCGGCGCCCGGCTCGGTCATGGCGATGGCGGCGAGGATCTCGCCCGAGATCATCCCCGGCACGAGCTTCGCCTTCTGCGCCTCGCTCCCGTAGAGGACGATATAGTCGATGATGATGTCCGACTGGAGCGGGAGGCTCGCGGACGAGCCGGAATAGGAGAGCTCCTCGGTGACGATCGCATTGTAGGTGAAGTCGAGGCCGGCGCCGCCATATTCGGCGGGCGCGGTCGGGCAGAGGAGGCCGGCCTCGCCGCACTTGCGCCAGAACTCGCGCGGCACGATTCCATCCTCTTCCCACCGATCGAGGTTCGGCGTGAGCTCGCGCGCGAAGAAGCGCCGGACCTGCTCGCGGAAGATCGCGTGCTCCTCGCCGAAGATGGTACGGGATGAAAGGTCGAGCATGCTGGTTCCTGCTGTCGTCAGAGTGTCTGGCCGTCGTCGATCACGAACGAGGAGCCGGTGATACCCGATGCGGCATCCGAGAGCAGATGGATCGCGATCGCGTCCAGCTGATCCGCCTCGAGAAGCCGGCGGCGCGGAAAGCGGGCGAGCTGCTTGCGGCCGCCTTCCTCGTCGAACCAGGCGGCGTTGATATCGGTGCGGATGAAGCCCGGCGCAATCATGTTCACGTTGATTCCGTGCCGCGCCCATTCCCGCGCGAGATTGCGCCCAAGCGCATCGATGCCGCCCTTCGACGCGCAATAGGCGCTCGAGCCGGCGATGATGCGGGTCGCGCCGATCGAGGAGACGAGCAGCACCCGGCCGCGCTGCGCGTCGCCGCGCGCGATCAATCGGCGTGCCGCCTCGCGCGCGGTGATGAAGGCGCCGCGCAGGTTCACCGCCATGATGCGGTCGAAATCATCGACCGGCATGTCGAGGGCCAGCCCGCGTATGTTTATCCCGGCATTGGCGACAAGCGAATCGATCGGGCCGATCGCGGCCTCGGCGGCGTCGAAGGCGGCCATGACGGAGGCTTCGTCGGTCACGTCAACCGGCACCGCGCAGGCGCGGCCGCCGCCCGACGACACTTCCTCGACGAGCGCCTGCAGCGCGGCCATGCGCCGCGCGCCGGCCACGACCGCCGCGCCCGCGGCGGAAAATTGCCGCACGAAGCGCGCGCCGAGACCCGACGAGGCGCCGGTGACGAAGATCGTGCGCCCGGCAAGGGGCTGGGGCGCTGCCGTCATGCCGCGACCTGGCGGGCGGCGGAGCGCCCGGCCATGCCGAGCAGGCGCTTGCTGATGACCGCCTCGGCTTCCGTCACGATTCGCTCGATGAGTTCGGCGACGGCCGGCACGTCATGGATGAGCCCCTGGATCTGGCCCGCCCAGTAGAGACCCCGGTCGATCTCGCCCGTCTCCAGGACTTCGCGTCCGCGCGCGCCCGAAACCAGGTGGGCGACGTCCTCGAACTTCGCCCCCGGCCGGGAGAGCAGCTCGACGACCGCGTCCGACACGCTGTTCTTGCCGACCCGCGCGGTGTTGTGGAGCGAGCGGAAGATGATGTTGGTGGAGCGCTCGTCGCTCTCGACGAGCAGCTGCTTCACCCGCTCGTGGATCGGCGCCTCGCGCGTCGCGCAGAAGCGCGTCCCCATGTTGATTCCCTCCGCGCCCAGCGCGAGCGCCGCGGCGAGGCCCCGGCCGTCGCCGAATCCGCCCGAGGCGATGATCGGGATGTCCACCTTGTCCGCGGTTATCGGGATCAGCACCAGCCCGCCGATATCGTCGTCGCCGGGATGCCCGGCGCACTCGAAGCCGTCGATGGAGATCGCATCGACGCCGACACTCTGCGCCTTGAGCGCGTGGCGCACCGAGGTGCATTTGTGGATGACCTTGACCCCGGCCCGCTTGAACTGGTCCATATGCGGCCCGGGATTGGCACCGGCGGTCTCGACCACCTTGATGCCGGATTCGATCACCGCGAGCCGGAACTCGTCATAGGGGACGGGCCGGGTCGTCGGCAGGATGGTGAGATTGACGCCGAAGGGTCGGTCGGTCATGCTGCGCGTACGCTCGATCTCGGCGACGAGGGCCTCCGGGGTCGGCTGGGTGAGGGCAGTGAGCATGCCGAGGGCGCCCGCCTGCGCGACGGGGGCGACAAGCTCGGCCCGGCCCACCCACTGCATGCCTCCCTGCATGATCGGGTGATCGACCTCGAACAGCTCGGTGAACCTCGTCTTCAGCATTCGCTCCCCTCGAGGCCGGCAGCCTCCGTAACATAACCAGTCCCCGACGATAATTAGGCGATCGATTAAATGCAACCCACCACCGCGAAATTGTCATGTCGTGCACCCTTGACCTCGAGGGGGCGATTACATTAATCGATCGATTGAAACGCCGCGCTGGGCGGCCTGAGCGAGAGCGAGGAAAATGGCGGAAGCGTATATCGTGGCAGCGGCACGCACGGCGGGCGCGCGCAAGGGTGGACGGCTGAGGGACTGGCATCCCGCCGACATGGCGGGGGCGGTGCTCGACGAGCTGGTTCGCCGCACGGGCGCGGATCCGGCGATGGTCGAGGATGTGATCATGGGCTGCGTGACCCAGACGGGCGAGCAGTCGCTGTCCATCGGGCGCGGCGCCGTGCTTGCCTCGAGTCTGCCCGAATCGGTGCCCGGCACGACGATCGACCGGCAGTGCGGCAGCTCGCAGCAGGCGCTGCATTTCGCCGCTGCGACGGTGATGTCGGGGCAGATGGACATCATCATCGCCGGCGGCGTCGAGAGCATGACCCGCGTGCCGATGGGCCTCGCCAGCAGCCTGCCCGAACAGAACGGCTTCGGCGTCGCCAAGTCGCCGCGGCAGGAGCGGCGCTATCCGGGCGTCGAGTTCAGCCAGTTCGTCGGCGCCGAGATGATCGCCGAGAAATATGGCCAGACGCGCGACGAGCTGGATCGCTTCGCGCTCGCCAGCCACCAGAAGGCCGCGGCCGCGACCAATGCCGGCGCCTTCAGCGACGAGATATTGCCGCTCGAGATCACCACCGAGCAGGGCGCCACGGAGATGCACGATCGCGACGAGGGCATCCGCTTCGACGCGAGCCTCGAAGGGATCGGATCGGTGAAGCTGCTGCGGGAGGGCGGCCGCGTGACGGCGGCGACCGCGAGCCAGATCTGCGACGGCGCATCCGGCGTGATGGTGGTGAACGAAGCGGGGCTCAAGCGGCTCGGCGTCGAGCCGCTGGCGCGCGTCCATCATGCCTCCGTCATAGGCGAGGATCCGGTGATCATGCTCGAGGCGCCGATCAATGCCACGAAGCGGGCGCTCCGGAAGGCTGGCATGACGATCGACGAGATCGACCTTTACGAGGTGAACGAGGCCTTCGCGCCGGTGCCGCTCGCCTGGCTGAAGGAGACGGGCGGGGATCCCGAGCGGCTCAACGTGAACGGCGGCGCGATCGCGCTGGGTCACCCGCTGGGCGCCAGCGGAACCAAGCTGATGGCGACGCTGATCTATGCTCTTCGCGCGCGTGGCAAGCGCTATGGCCTCCAGACGATGTGCGAGGGCGGCGGGCTCGCCAACGTCACCATCGTCGAACGGCTCTGAGCCATGGACGCGGCAAGCCTCAATTCGGGCACGGTCGAGGTGCGCGAGGCGCATCGCTTCGATGTGCCGCGGCTTGAGGCGTGGATGGCCGAGCAGGTCCCCGGATTTTGCGGGCCGCTTGCGGTGGAGCAGTTCAAGGGCGGGCAATCGAATCCGACCTACAAGCTGTCCTCTCCCAGCGGGCGCTACGTCATGCGGCGCAAGCCGCCGGGGCTCCTCGTCAAGTCCGCCCATGCGGTGGACCGCGAGTTCAGGGTGCTTGCCGCGCTCCATTCCGTCGGCTTTCCGGTGCCGCGCCCGTTCGCGCTGTGCCGCGACGAGGCCGTGATCGGCACCTGGTTCTATGTCATGGAGTTCACCGAGGGGCGGATCTTCTGGGATCCGGCGCTCGGCTCGGTGGAGCGGGCCGAGCGGCCGGCCTATTTCGACGCGATGAACGAGACCCTCGCGCGGCTGCACAGCCTTGATCATCGCGCGATCGGGCTCGAGGACTATGGCCGCAGCTCGAACTATTTCGAGCGCCAGATCGCCCGCTGGACGCGGCAGTATCAGGAGGATGTCGAGGCGGGGCGGATCGCCGCCATGGACCGGCTGGTCGAGTGGCTTCCGGCGAACATTCCCGCCCAGGAGCGGGCGTCGCTGGTCCACGGCGACTTTCGCTGCGACAATCTGATCTTCCACCCGGTCGAGCCGCGCGTGATCGCAGTCCTTGACTGGGAGCTCTCGACGATCGGCGACCCGCTCGCGGACTTCGCCTATCATCTCATGGTCTATCGCATCCCGCCCGAAGTCTCGACGGGATTTGCCGGGCTCGACCTCGTCCGCCAGAATCTCCCGAGCGAAGCCGATTATGTCGCCGCCTATTGCCGGCGTACCGGGCGCGATTCCATTCCGGACCTCAATTTCTACATTGCTTTCAGCATGTTTCGCCTGGCGGCCATCCTCCACGGAATCAAGGGACGTGTCGTGCGCGGGACCGCCGCTTCGGCACATGCACGCGAAATGGCGGCACGCGCCGAGCCGCTTGCCGAAACGGCCTGGGCGCAGGCGCAGCGGGTCGGCTGATCATGGGAGAGGAGAGAAAGATGAACGAGATCTCGAAGAAGGTCGTCGCCCGGTGTCCGGGGACGTCCTATGCCGACCTTGTCGAGGCCGACTCACGTCCCGTGCCGGATTTCATGCGGGAGGATCGCTACGAGTATCTCGGTTCGGAGCCGATCACCGCCGAGCGCTATGTCGGCGATGCGTTCTTCCGGCGCGAGACCGAGCATATGTGGCCGAACGTCTGGCAGTTCGCCGCGCGGGAAGAGGAAATGCTCGAGCCGGACGACATGGTCGTCTATGAAAATGCGGGCCGCTCCTACCTGCTGATCCGCCAGGCGGACGGGAGCGTCCGCGCCTTCCACAATGTCTGCCTGCATCGCGGCCGGCGGCTGCGCACGGAAAGCGGCTCGGCGAGCGCGATCCAGTGCCCCTATCACGGGTTCACCTGGAACAATGACGGCTCCCTGAGGCAGATTCCCTGCCGCTGGGATTTCGGGCACCTCAGCGATGAGAAGATGAAGCTCCCCGAAGCGGAGGTCGGCCGCTGGGGCGGCTATATCTTCATCAGGGAGAATCCGGGCGGGCCGAGCCTCGAGGAATGGCTCGATCCCGTTCCCGAGCATTTCGCGCGCTGGGCGCACGAACGGCGGACCACCGCGGCGTGGGTGGCCAAGGTGATGGACGCCAACTGGAAGGCGGTGATGGAGGCGTTCATGGAGGCGTGGCACTCCTATACCACGCATCCCCAGATCGTGCCGTTCACCGGCGATGCGAACACCCGCTACAATATCTACAGCGACACGGTGAACAGCGCGATCTCCGCGCAGGGCATCATGTCGCCACAGCTTGACCGGGAGGGCAAGGACGAGCAGTGGATCGCCGATCAGATCGCCGCCTATTACAGTCGCGCACAATACCGGCAGGACGGCAAGGTCAAGGTCCCGCCCGGGGAGACCGCGCGCAAGGTGCTCGGCGCGCGGGCACGGGAGCAATATGCGCCGATGTTCGGCTATGACATCGACCACGCCACCGATTCCGAGCTGCTCGATTCGATCTATTACGGCGTGTTCCCGAACTTCGCGCCCTGGGGCGGCTTCAAGCCGAACATCTGCTATCGCTTCCGGCCATGGCCGGACCAGCACCGGACCCTGATGGAGGTGCGCATCCTCACGCCGGTCCATCCGGGCGAGCCGATTCCGCCGGCCGTGCCGATGCGCCTGCTCGGCGATGACGAGAGCTGGTCCCAGGCGCACGAGCTCGGTGTCGCGCTCGGCGAGGTGCTCGACCAGGACGTGACCAATGTTGCGGAGGTCCAGGCCGGCCTGCGCGCCTCGAAGAACGGCCTTGTCGAGCTTGGCGAGTATCAGGAGGTGCGCATCAGGCACTTCCACCAGACGCTCGACAAGTTCCTCGCTGCCGCTGCCCAGGACTGATGCTCGATCTCTCCCTGGAGGGGCGCGTCGCGCTGGTGACCGGCGCCAGCCGCGGGATCGGGCGCGCCATCGCGCTGATGCTCGCCGAGCATGGCGCCGACGTCGCCGTGAACTATCGCCGGGAAGCCGGAGCCGCCGAGGAGGTCGTCGGCCTCATCCGGGCGATGGGGCGACGGGCGAGCGCCTATCGGGCATCGGTGGACGATCTCGACCAGGATCGCGCGATGGTGGAGGCCGTCGTCGCCGAGCTCGGGCCGATCGGGATCCTCGTGAACAATTGCGGCATCGCCAGCCGCGGCCTCAGCGTCCACGACACGGACCCGGCGGAGCTGGAGCGGGTCATGCGTGTCCACGGCTTCGCGCCGCATTATCTGGCCAAGCTGGCGCTCCCGTCGATGCGTCCGCTGGGTCGGGGCGACATCATCATGATCTCGTCGATCGCAACAAGCCGGCCGACGCCCAACGGGGCGCCCTACATGATGGGCAAGGCGGCGATGGAGGCGCTCGCCCAGACGCTTGCCCTCGAGGAGCGGGACCACGGGATCAGGACGAACATCGTCTGCCCGACCGTGACCGTCACCGACATGGGGGCGAGGATGGTGCGGGCGCGCACCGGGGTGGAGGATTTCGCGGCGATCGACCACAAGCATCCGTTCGGCCACGTCAGCCGCCCCGAGGATGTCGCCCGCGTCGTCACCTATCTCGTGTCACCGGCGAATTCCTACCTGAACGGCCAGAGGATCAACGTCGACGGCGGCGGGCTTCTAGACTTTACCCAATCGATTAAATAAAGTATCTCCTCAGCGGTATCGAATCAGATGGCCGCAAGACAAGAGGAGAGGTTGTGGGCAAGGCAATGAGCTTGAGGCAGGCGACGCGGTTCGCGGCGGCGGCCGGGGCAATCCTGGGATCGGGCGCTGCTTTCGCGCAGGACGAGGCGCCGGCGCCGGCACCGGCGACGTCCGCCGAGGAGGCGACGCGCGGTGCGGCCGCCGTACAAGGCGTGGAGGATATCGTCGTCACCGCCCAGCGGCGCTCCGAGAATCTCCAGGACGTGCCGATCGCCGTCAGCGCCGTCACCGGCGACACGCTCGAGCAGGGCCATGTCTCCAACCTCAGCAATCTCACCGCCACGATTCCCAACGTGCAGTTCACCAATCGCGGCAATATCGGCGCGACGGCGACGCTCACCATCCGGGGCATCGGCATTAACGAGGGGGATCCCTTCGCCGGCACGACCGTCGGCGTCGTCATCGACGACGTCGTCCAGGCGTTCAACGTCACCGCCCTCGGCGACTTCTTCGACGTGGATCGCATCGAGGTCCTGCGCGGCCCGCAGGGCACGCTGTTCGGCGCGAACACCACCGCGGGCGTGATCAACATCGTCACCCGCCAGCCGACCGGGCAGTTCGGCGTCGAGGGGCGCATCACGCTGGGCAATTATGATCGTGTCGATGGCTCGGTCGCGGTCAACTTCCCGATCACCGACAGCCTCGCCGGCAAGGTGAGCTTCGTGCACCGCGGGCGGGACGGCTACTATACGAACCAGGTCCGGCCCGACGAGTCGATCGATACGCAGAACGTGAACATCGCGCGCGGCTATCTGGCCTATGACGGCATCGGTTTCGATGCCACCGCGATCGTCGAATATTTCCAGGCCCGGAACGGTTCGACCGCGATCGTCAACACGTCCAGCCCGGGCGTCCATTCCTTCTATCGGCCCGGCCAGTTCACGACGGTCGATGATTTCGACTTCGTCACGGCGAGCGAGGTGCCCAGCCAGTCGGACATCGACCGGGTCAGCGCGACCCTGCGGATGGAGATCGAGACCGGCATTGGCGACCTCGTCTCGGTGACCAACTATACCGACATCGATTTCGACTTCTGGGCCGACTATGACGGGACGCCCGACTTCCTGCTCCATGGCCCGCGCTACTTTGAAGGCTCGCAATTCTCGCAGGAGCTGCGGCTCAACTCGCAATGGGCGGACGGCCTCCAGAACACGAGCGGCATCTATTATCAGCAGAACCATTATTGGATCGACCTGGAAAGCCTCCTTCAGGGCGCCTCGCCGGGACTGCGCAGCCAGGCCCTGCAGGAGCAGGACCGCAAGGCGATCTCGGCCTACACCCAGTTCTACTGGCAGATCACCGACACGCTCGAGTTCCTCGCCGGCGCGCGCATCACGCACGAGAATGTGGAAGCGAGCGCGGCGACCAACCAGTTCGTCCATCCGAGCGGCATATCGCAGCTCACCGGCGACACGCCGATCAGCGCGATTTCCGCCCGCGGCGAGGAATCGTGGACGCTGTTCGGCGGCAAGGTGGGGCTCACCTATCGCCCGACCCGGGATCTCACGCTCTACGCCCATTATGCGCGCGGCTTCAAATCGGGCGGCTTCAACGGGCGCATCAACACGCCGGAGGCGATCGGTCCCTTCGGGCCGGAGTTCGTCGACACGATCGAGGCCGGCCTGAAATCCGACCTGTTCGACCGGCGGGTTCGGTTCAACCTCACCCTGTTCAACAACTGGTACAGCGACAAGCAGGTGCCGCAGGTCCGGTTCATCGGCACGATCGCCGCCTCGACGATCGACAATGCGGCATCCGTCATCTCGCGGGGCGTCGAGCTCGAAACCGTCGTCGTGCCGGTGGACGGGCTGCGGCTGAGCGGAACGCTCGGCTATCTCGATGCCGAGTTCGACACGTTCCAGGCGGGTACGACCGATTATAGCGGCCGGCGGACGCCCTATTCGCCGGAATGGACCTGGTCGCTCGGCGCGAGCTACACGACGCGCCTCGGCAATGGCGAGATCGAGGGCAGCATCGCCTACAACCACTCCTCGAGCGCGTGGGGTGATTATACGCAGTATCCGGCGGAGTTCCTGCCCGCCTACGGCCTCCTCAACGCGTCGATCGGCTGGACCGCCGATGGCGGGCGCTGGGGCATCTCCCTGTGGGGCCGCAACCTGACCGACGAACGCTATCTCCTCAGCGCAAAGGACACGCGCCCGCTTTTCTCTTATGCCAGCTTCGGAGCGCCGCGCGAATATGGCGTGGATCTGATCTTCAGGTTCTAGAGGGAGCGAACGTGTCGCAGGTTGATCAAGGGGCGCTCGCCGAGCTGCTCGACAAGCAGGCGATTCGCGAAGCGCTCATGCGCTATTGCCGCGGCGTCGATCGCTGCGACGCGGAGCTCATCGCGTCCGTCTATCACGACGACGCCATGGACCATCATGGCCGGTTCGACATGGCGGGGAAGGCGTTCGCCGTCCATGTGGCGCAGTTCATGAAGGAGGCGGCGACGGGCCATTCGCACCGGATCGCCAATATCTCCATCGAGCTGGACGGCGATCGCGCCCATGTCGAATCCTATCTTCACTCGATGCTGAACCATGCCGACCGGGTAGATGAGTTCATCGGCCGCTATGTCGACCGGTTCGAGAAGCGGTCGGGCGAATGGAAGATCGCCGAGCGCTGGGTCGTCGTCGATTTCACCCGCTCGACCCCGGTGGACGCGCGATTCGGGCTGCAGGACACCTTCATCAAGGGGCGCCGCGATCCCGGCGATCAATCCTACGCCCGGGAGCTTCCCGGCGGCACGGCTTGAGGTCGAAGGTGCGCGGCAGGCGTGCAGGGCGGCCCTTGCCGGCAGGCCGGCGCCCGGTTCCGCGATTTCCGGGGAGCGCCCGGTGAGCGCGGCGCGCGGCGAACCGGGACGCGCCGGCACCGTCCCGCTCGCGGCGCTGCGGGCCAGGCTCGGGCAGGAGCTCGGCGTCTCGGACTGGATCCGTGTCGATCAGGCCCGGATCACCGGTTTCGCTGACGTCACCGGCGACCATCAGTTCATCCACGTGGATCCCGTCCGCGCGGCCGATACGCCGTTCGGGACGACGATCGCCCATGGCTATCTCACCCTGTCCCTGCTCCCGGCCATGGCCTACGACGTCATCCCCGCGGTCGAGGGCGCGCGGCTGGGCGTCAATTACGGGCTCGACAAGGTGCGCTTCATCGCCCCGGTGAAATCGGGTGAGCGCGTGCGCGGCCGCTTCAGCCTCGCCTCGTTCGACGAACGCTCGCCGGGCGTGTGGAAGTCGGTGTTCGACGTAGAGGTCGACATCGAGGGCGGGGACCGGCCGGCTCTCGCCGCCCAGTGGACCACGCTCGCCATCTTCTGACCGGCCAAGGTGCAAGGAATCCGGATGTCTTTCGAACCCAATGATACGACCCGCGCACTGCTTGCAAAGCTGCGCGCCTTCATGGCGGAGCACGTCCTGCCCGCCGAGGAGCGTCGCGAGCGTGAGCTCGACGAGGGCGGGCGCTGGTGCGTGCCCCCGGTCATCGAGCCGCTGAAGCAGCGGGCCCGCGAGGCCGGCCTGTGGAACCTCTTCATGCCGCCCAATCACGGGGCGCCCCCGGTTCATCCGTTCGAGTTCGACGGGACCCAGCTCACCAACCTCGAATATGCGCCGCTCGCCGAGGAGATGGGGCGCGTCGAATGGGCTTCGGAAATATTCAACTGCTCGGCGCCCGATACGGGCAACATGGAAGTCCTGATGCGCTACGGCACGCATGACCAGCAGCAACGCTGGCTCGTGCCGCTCATGAAGGGCCAGATCAGGTCGGCCTTCCTGATGACCGAGCCGGACGTTGCTTCATCGGACGCGACCAATATCTCCACCCGGATCGAGAGGGACGGCGACTCCTACGTGATCAACGGTCGCAAATGGTGGTCGAGCGGGGCGGGCGATCCGCGCTGCAAGATCCTCATCGTGATGGGCAAGACCGATCCGGCCGCGCCCAGGCACGCCCAGCAAAGCATGATCCTGGTGCCGATGGATACGCCCGGGGTCGAGCTGGTCCGCCTGCTCCCGGTCTTCGGATATGATGACGCGCCGCACGGCCATGCCGAAATTCGGCTGACCGACGTGCGCGTGCCTGCGGAGAACATGATCCTGGGCGAGGGCAGGGGGTTTGAGATCGCGCAGGGGCGGCTCGGCCCGGGCCGCATCCACCATTGCATGCGCACGATCGGTGCCGCCGAGGTGCTGCTCGAGAAGATGGTCCGCCGGCTGCTGAGCCGCGAGGCGTTCGGCAAGAGGATCGCCGATCAGGGCGTGTGGGAGGAGCGCGTCGCGAATGCCCGCATCGACATCGAGATGACGCGCCTCCTGTGCCTCAAGGCGGCGCACCTGATGGACACGAAGGGCAACAAGGCGGCCAGGGACGAGATCGCGATGATCAAGATCGCCGCCCCCCGGATGGCGCTCGCCATTGCCGACCATGCCATTCAGGCCCATGGCGCGGCCGGCGTCGCCGAGGATTTCGGCCTGGCCCGCGCCTATGCGGGGTTGCGGACCATGCGGCTGGTCGATGGCCCGGACGAGGTTCACCGCCGCGCTGTCGCCCGGTCCGAATATAAACGGCACGAGCAGCCCCGGCATGAGCGGTAACCCCGGCGGGCCGCTCGCGGGCTTGCGCGTGATCGAGCTGGCCGGCATCGGCCCCGGGCCGTTTTGCGGGATGATGCTCGCCGATCATGGCGCCGAGGTGATCCGCGTGGAACGGCCGGGCGCGAAAGTCGATCCGCGCGATGCCCTGGTGCGCGGGCGCCGCTCGCTGATCGCGGACCTCAAGAGCGCGGACGGCGTCGCCCTGGTGCGCGCGCTCTGCCGCCGCGCCGACGCGGTGATCGAGGGCTATCGCCCCGGCGTGATGGAGCGCCTCGGCCTCGGGCCGGACGTCCTCTTCGCGGACAACCCGAAGCTGGTCTACGGCCGGATGACCGGCTGGGGCCAGACCGGCGATTACGCACCCTATGCTGGGCACGACATCAATTATATCGCGCTTTCCGGCGCCCTCCACGCCTTCGGGCGGGCCGGCGACAAGCCGACGCCGCCGATCAACATGGTCGGCGATTTCGGCGGCGGCGGGATGATGCTCGCCTTCGGCGTGCTGAGCGCCTTGCTGCATGCGCAGCGGACCGGCGAGGGGCAGGTCGTCGATTGCGCCATGACCGAGGGCGCATCGCTGCTGATGGCGACGATCTGGTCGTTCCTGGCGATGGGCTGGTGGCGGGACGAGCGAGGCGTGAACCTGCTCGATACCGGCGCGCACTTCTACGAAACCTATGCCTGCGCCGACGGCCGGCACATCGCGGTCGGTGCGATCGAGCCCCAATTCTATGCCGAGCTGCGGCGCCGCGCCGGGCTCGACGAAGATCCCGACTTCGATGCCCAGATGGATTCTGCCGCCTGGCCGGCGCTCAAGGCGAAGATGGCCGCGCTCTTCGCGACCCGGACGCGCGACCAATGGTGCGAGCTGCTCGAACATTGCGATGCCTGCTTCGCGCCGGTGCTGAGCCTGGCCGAGGCGCCCCGACACCCGCACAACATCCAGCGCGGGGCGTTCGTGCTGGTCGACGGGCATTACCAGCCGGCGCCCGCGCCGCGCTATTCCCGCAGCGCCACCCGCCCGCCGGCGCCGTCGCGTCCGGCCGGCGCGGATACGCACGATCTGCTGCGCGAGCTCGGCATCGACGAGGCGCTGGCCGAACGTGTGCTGGCCGCGGCGCGGGCCGCCTCTTGACCGGGGCGACCCACAGGGGCGGCACGACGCGCCTGCCGGGCCGCGCCCCGATGCCGCGCCCGTCATCTTTGCGGCCGCGCGTTCGGCCATGCCGGCGGGAGCGGTGCGCATGAGCGTCGCGGGCAGCGCGCCGGACGAGGCGACGCAGGAAAGGACGGCGACCCGCCGAGCGATGGTCCCCACCGCCGGCGCGGCCTGGACGGCCATCTTCTTCCTGAGCGCCTTCTATCTCATCTCCTATGTCGACCGGCTTGCGCTCGTCGTGCTGGTTGCGCCGGTGAAGGCCGATCTCGGCCTCAGCGACACCCAGATCGGCCTATTGGTCGGAACCACGTTCGCGATCTTCTACACCCTGTTCGCGCTGCCGATGTCGCGGATCGCCGATCGCGCGAACCGGCGCAACCTCATCTTCTGGGGCGCGCTCGCCTGGAACGCGACGACCGCGCTTTCGGCCTTCGCCCAGAATTTCGAGACGCTGCTCGTCCTGCGCATCGGCGTCGCGCTGGGCGAAGCGGTGCTGATGCCGGCAGCCCTGTCGATGATCGCCGACCTCTTCGTTCGCGAGAAGCGGGGCTTTCCCACCAGCGTCTTCGTCGGCGTCGGGGCGACCGGCGCCGCCGGCGCCCTCATCGTCGCGGCGGGCGGCCTCGATCTCGTCTCGCAGCCATGGGTGCGTGCCCTGCCGCTGCTGGGCGACATGGCGGAGTGGCGCCTCGCGCTGCTGCTGCTCGGCACGGTCGGCCTCGCCTTCACCTTGCTGTTCCGGGCGCTCGTCGCCGAGCCCTCCCGCCCGAGCCGCAGCCGCGCCCCCGACGCCTCGGTTCGCGAGGTCGCCCTGCACGTCGGCGAGCACTGGCGCGCCTATGCCGGGTTCATCGGCGCGACCAGCCTGATCGCGATGATCAATCTCAGCGTCATTTCCTGGTATCCCAGCAACCTGGTGCGCAGCTACGGGCTGTCCTCCTCGGATGCGGGCTATCTCTTCGGCGTGCTTGGCGTGGCGACGACCTTCGTCGGCGGCATGGCGATTCCCAATTTCTCGACCTGGCTCTACCGGCGCGGCCGCGACGATTCCGTAATGTGGACGGCGATCGTCTCGACGCTGGTTGCGACGCCGCTGCTGCTCGGCGCGCTGCTGGCCGCCGGCCCCGCCACGTCGCTGCTCCTCGCCGCCCCCGCCTTCATGATCCAGCTCGGCATGGGGATCATGATGACGGGCACGCTGGCCCTGCTGCCGCCCCCGCACCTGAGAGGGCAGGTGACCGCCCTTTATCTGCTGGCGACCAATCTCGCCGGCCTCGGCACCGGGCCGCTGGTCGTCGCCTGGCTTTCCGACAACTGGTTCGGCTCGGCCGACGGCCTCAGCTCCGCGCTGATCGCGCTGGTCGTGCTCGCGGTTCCGATCCAGCTCGCGCTGCTGATCTGGTCGCGGCGAGCCTTTGCGAGGGCCATCCGGGCCGGCGCGGCGCATGACATTACGGCGCGCTGAGCCGCCCGCCCCGGCGCTGGGAATCGGGCAGGGAAGCGGGGCCTGGGGAGCCAGGCCGCGGCAATAGTTTTCGCCAGGATTCACGCGGAGTTTCCGGGTCGCCGGACAATGGTTGACTCGCTGCCTGATGCGCATTATGCGATCGATTAATTAAAATGGTGGCGAGAGGAATGTATGCGGGCATTGAGGCAATCGGGGGCTGCCGTCGCGCTGACGGCCGTGATGGTGGCGCCGGCGGCGGCATTCGCGCAGGCGGCTGATGTTCCGCCGCCGCCGGCCGAGGCCGAGGCCTCGGGCGCGCAAGCGGGCGGCGGGATCGAGGATATCGTCGTCACCGCCCAGAAGCGGACCGAGAACCTCCAGGATGTGCCGATCGCGGTCAGTGCCATCGATGGCGGGGCCATCGAGCGCCTGCACGTCAACAACCTCGCCGATGTGACCGGATCGATCCCCAATCTCATCGTCGCGCCGATCCCGAACAACACGCTGACGGCGAGCTACGCCATCCGGGGCGTCGGGATCACCGAGGGCGATCCCTTCGCCGGCAGCTCGGTGGCCGTCGTCGTGGACGGCGTCATCCAAACCACCCCGACGATCGGGCTGGTCGATCTGTTCGACGTCGAGCGGGTCGAGGTGCTGCGCGGGCCGCAGGGAACCCTGTTCGGCGCCAATACCACCGGGGGCGTCATCAACATCGTCACCCGTCAGCCGACCGGCGACTTCGGCGTCGAGGGCCGGGTCACGATCGGCAATTTCGATCGCATCGAGGGTGCGGCCGCGATCAACTTTCCGCTCCTCGACGGCCTCTCGGGCAAGGTCAGCATCCTGCACAAGTCGCGCAGCGGCTATTATCGCAACCTGGTGGATCCGGCGGGATCGTCGGTCGGCGATCAGGACCTGACCCTGATCCGCGGCTATCTTCGCTACGAGAACGGTAATGTCGATGCGACGCTGGTCGTCGGCTACGATCGCGGCCGCAACGGGGCGGATCCGATCGTCAACCTCTCGATCCCGGGCAACGTCTTCTATCGCCCGTCGCCGACCACCGGCATCCGCTACGAGACCGCCAGCCAGGTCCCCGACGTGTTCCGCTTCGACCAGTATATGGCGACCCTGACCGTCAACCTCGACATCGGCGACGTCGATATGACTTCGATCACCGGCTACAGCGAATATACCAACCTGCGCTGGACCGATTATGACGGCCTGCCCGAATTCCTCCTGCACGGGCCGAGGGACGCGGCGGCGAACCAGTTCTCGCAGGAGCTCAGGGCGACGGTCCGGCCGGTGGACGGGGTGGAGGTGCTGCTGGGCGCCTTCTATCTCGACAAATGGTATGATGTCGTCCTCGACAGCCTGCTGCAGGGGGTGACGCCGGGGCTTCGCAGCCGCGGCACCCAGTCACAGGACAGCCGCGCCATTTCCGGTTTCGCGCAGGCCTATTTCTCGCTGACCGACACGCTGCAACTGCAGGTCGGCGCGCGAGTCACTTACGAGCAGACCGATGCCCGGGCCGGCGTGACGCAATATATCCATCCCAGCGGGATCGCGCAGCTTACCGGCGACGACATGATCAGCGACGTGCAGGCGAGCGGTTCGGAGGACTGGACCCAGTTCGGCGGCCGCATCGGGCTGAACTACCAGCCCACCGACGATATCACCATGTACGCTTATTATGCGCGCGGCTTCAAATCGGGTGGCTTCAACGGGCGCATCAACGTGCCCGAGGCGATCGGGCCGTTCGGCCCGGAGACCGTGGACACGATCGAGGTGGGCTTCAAGTCGGACTGGTTCGACCGGCGGCTGCGGGTCAACATCGCGGCCTTCCAGAACTGGTATGACGACAAGCAGGTCCCGCAGATCCGCTTCATCGGATCGATCGCCGCTTCGACGATCGAGAATGCGGCGTCGGTCGTCACCCGGGGTGTCGAGGCCGAGGTGGTCGCCGTGCCGATCGACAATTTCCGCATCACCGGGACGCTGGGCTACCTGCATGCCCGCTTCGAGGAGTTCGTCACCGGCGGCGTCGATTATTCGGGACGCCGCATTCCCCGCGCGCCGGATTGGACGGCGTCGCTCGGCGCCAATTACAACACGCCGCTGGCAGGCGGCGAGCTCACCGTCAGCGCGCTCTATTCGTGGAAATCGGAGGAATTGTCGAACTTCACGGCGCTGCCGATCGAGCGCCTGCCCGCGGCCGGGCTGCTGAGCGCCTCGATCGGCTGGGGGCCGGAAAGCGGCGACTGGTCGGTCTCGCTGTGGTCGCGCAACCTCACCAACGAGCGCTATATCGTCAACGCGCTCGCGACGCCTCCGCTCTTCCAGTACGGAAGCTACAGCATCCCGCGCGAGGTGGGCATCGACTTCAACTTCAGATTTTGACGAGGCGGCCTTGGCAGAAACGATGAGAGCCGTCCTGTGCGAACAGCATGGTCCGCCGGAGGCGCTGGCCGTGCGGGACGTGCCGGTGCCGGAGCCGCGGCCGGGGGAGGTGCTGATCCGGGCGCGGGCGGCGGCGGTGAACTTCCCTGATTGCCTGATCATCCAGGGCAAATACCAGTTCCAGCCGCCGCTCCCCTTCGTTCCGGGCGCCGAGGTTGCCGGGGAGATCGCCGCCCTCGGCGAGGGCGTGGAAGGGCTCCGGGTCGGCATGCGCGTCATCGGCCTTGCCGGCCATGGCTGCTTTGCCGAGCGCGTCGCGCTCCCGGCCTCGGCGATCGTGCCGATCGGCGAGGCGATGGATCATGAGGAGGCGGCCGCGTTCCTGCTGACCTACGGAACGTCGCACCACGCGCTTCGGCAGCGGGCGCGGTTGCAGGAAGGAGAAACCTTGCTCGTTCTCGGCGCGTCCGGTGGCGTCGGGCTTGCCGCGGTCGAGCTGGGGAAGGCGATGGGGGCCAAGGTCATCGCCGCCGCCTCGTCGGACGAACGACTGGCGCTCTGCCGGGATCGTGGCGCCGACGAGGCGGTCAACTACGCGCAAGCGGACCTCAAGCAGGCGATCAGGGAACTGACCGGGGGCCGAGGCGCCGACGTCATCTACGATCCGGTAGGTGATAGGTTCGCCGAGCCAGCCTTCCGTTCCATCGCCTGGAACGGGCGCTACCTGGTGGTCGGCTTCGCGGGCGGCGAGATACCGCGGCTGCCACTCAACCTGCCCTTGCTGAAAGGCGCGGCCGTGATCGGCGTCTTCTGGGGCGCCTTCACCGTCCGGGAGCCGGAAACGCATCGCGCCAACATCGAGGAGCTGATGCGCTGGCATCGCGACGGGCGCATCCGGCCGCATATCAGCCGCCGCTTTCCGCTCGCTGAAGCCGGGGCGGCGATCCGCTGGGTGATGGACCGCAGGGCACAAGGCAAGATCGTGCTCACCATCGGGTGACGACGAGGAGACGCAAGAGCATGAGCGACACGGGTCTTTCCATCGAGAGGCAGGATGATGTCCTGCGGGTGACGCTCGACCGTCCGGGTCGGCTCAATGCGCTGACGCGGCCGATGATCCGCGCACTCGGCGAACTCTTCCGTGGCCTCTACCTCGATCGGGAGATCCGGGTGGTTGTCCTGAGGGGCGCGGGCGAGTCCTTCTGCGCCGGGCTCGACCTCAAGGAGTTTGCCGAACAGGATCCCCAGCCCGTCGGGGAGGAGCTCTTCCTCCAGCGCGAGATCGCGGAGATCGTCATGGCGATGCGGCGCTGCCCGCAGCCGATCATCGCCCTGGTGGACGGCGCGGCGGCGGGCGGCGGCTTTGCCCTCGCGCTCGCCTCGGACGTGCGGATCGGGACGCCGCGGCTCAAGATGAACGCCGCCTTCATCCGAATCGGCCTGTCGGCGTGCGATATCGGGGTGAGCTACTTCCTTCCCCGCATGGTCGGCAGCTCGGTTGCCGCCGAATATATGCTGACCGGACGGTTCCTGCGAGCCGAGGATGCGCTGCGCCATGGCCTCGTCAGCCGGATCGTCGCACCCGAGGCGCTCGCGGCGGAAGGGGACGAGCTGCTGAAGGACATGCTCCGGGCCACGCCCCTCGGCCTTCGCCTCACCAAGGAAGCCCTCAATGTCGCGATCGACGCGCAGGGGCTGGAGGCGGTCGTCGCGATGGAGGATCGCAACCAGATTCTCGCCGCGCAGGACAGCACGAATTGCCGCGAAGGGGTCGCCGCGTTCCTCGAGAAGCGCGAGCCGCGCTACCGGCGATAGGCCGGCCGCTTCCGCTTTCGGATTGATGCGCGCCGCCGGCGCGAAGGGAGATGCACATGAGTGTCGCAAGTTTCGAGGTCCAGGACGGTATCGGCGTCATCGCCATCGATTCGCCGCCGGTGAACGCCCTCGGCATCGCCGTCCGGCGGGCGGTGGTCGATCATGTCGCCGCGGCGCTTGCCGATGACGATGTCCGGGCGATCGTGCTCATCTGCGAGGGGCGGACCTTCTTCGCCGGCGCGGACATCACCGAGTTCGGCCGCCCGGCCGAGCAGCCGGACCTGCTCGTCGTCATCGACACGCTCGAAGCCTCGACCAAGCCGGTCGTCGCGGCCATGCACGGCACGGCGCTCGGCGGCGGTCTCGAGGTGGCGCTCGGCTGCCATTATCGTGTCGCCGTTCCCTCCACGAAGCTCGGCCTGCCGGAGGTCGCGCTCGGCCTGCTTCCCGGCGCCGGCGGAACCCAGCGGCTGCCGCGCATCACCGGCGCCGCGATCGCTCTTGATCTCATCACCAGCGGGCGCTCGATCGGCGCCGCCGAGGCGAAGGATCTCGGGATTCTCGATGCCGTCGTCCCGGAGGGCCGCCTGCGCGAGGAAGCGGTCGCCTTTGCGGCGCGGCTGGTTGCGCAGGGGGCGCCGCTTCGCCGCGTGCGTGACCTCGAGGACAAGCTCGCGGACGATCGTGGCAAGCCCGAGCTGTTCGCGGATTTCCGTCGCAGGCACGGGCGCGCATTCCGGGGCTTCAAGGCGCCGGAGAACATCATCAAGGCGATCGAGGCCGCGGTCACCCTGCCATATGACGAGGGGCGCCAGCGCGAGGCTGCCCTGTTCGAGGAGCTGGTCTACAGTCCGGAATCGGAGGCGCAGCGCCACCTCTTCTTCGCCGAGCGCAAGGCGGCCAAGGTGCCCGGGCTGCCGGCCTCGCGGCCTCCCGAGCTCCAGTCGGTCGGCGTGATCGGCGCCGGCACGATGGGCGGCGGGATCGCGATGAACTTCCTCAACGTCGGAATCCCGGTCGTCATCGTCGAGCAGAACGAGGCGGCTCTCGAGCGGGGTCTCGCCACGATTCGCCGCAATTACGAGGCGAGCGCGCGCAAGGGGCGCCTCACCGGCGAGGCGGTGGAGCAGCGCCTGGCGCTGCTGCGGCCGTCGCTGTCGATCGATGCGCTGGCCGATTGCGCGCTCGTCATCGAGGCCGTGTACGAGAGCATGGACGTGAAGCGGGAGATTTTTGCCGCGCTTGATCGGGTCGCCAGGCGCGATGCGATCCTCGCGTCGAACACGTCCTTCCTCGACCTGGACGAGATCGCGCGCGCGACATCCCGGCCCGGGCAGGTGGTGGGCCTGCATTTCTTCTCCCCGGCCAACGTCATGCGGCTGCTCGAGATCGTCCGCGGCGCCCGGACTTCGCCGGAAGTGCTTGCGGCGGCTCTCGCCATCGCCCGGCGGATCGGCAAGGTGCCGGTCGTCTCGGGCGTTTGCCACGGGTTCATCGCCAATCGGATGATGTCCCGGCGCGCCGAGCAGGCCGATGCGATCGTGCTCGAGGGCGCCGTTCCGGCCGAAGTCGATCGGGTCATGTTCGAGTTCGGATTCCCGATGGGGCCGTTCCGCATGCTCGATCTGGTCGGCCTCGACGTGATCGGCCGCGACTCGCCGACACGGACGGTCCAGTCCGATCTCGTCGCCAGGGGGCGGCTCGGCCAGAAGAGCGGCGGCGGCTATTACGATTACGACGCCGAAAGGAAGGCGACACCGTCCGCGGACGCGATCGAGACGATCCGGGCGCTCGCCCGGGATCTCGCCATTCCCCAGCGCGGCTTCAGCGATGCCGAGATCGTGGCGCGGCTGCTCTATCCCGTCGTCAACGAGGGCGCGCGGATACTCGAGGAAGGGATCGCGCTGCGCGCGTCCGACATCGATGTGGCGATCGTGCTCGGCTATGGCTGGCCGGCCTATCGGGGCGGGCCGATGTTCTGGGCGGATCAGCTCGGCCTGGGAACGATCGTCGATGGGCTGAGGGAACTGGAGAGCGAATATGGCGCGGCGTTCCGGCCGTCGGCGAAGCTGGTCGACCTCGCCGGGCGCGGCGCCCGCTTCTCGGATGAATGAGCGCTTGCGCGGGGCGCGTCATCGCCGGGTGCGGTCGGGGAGGTACGGGTGAGCATTCTCGTTGACAGGAACACGAAGGTCATCACCCAGGGGATGACGGGCGACACGG
>JBDZVR010000042.1:0-17172 GCA_040255785.1 Sphingomonadales bacterium | reverse complement strand
TCCGGGATTAGCTTAACTTCGCCGCCAACCTGTCCAAGAAGGCGGGACCACCTCAATGATGGAGGATTCCTGATCCGGCGCCGCTCCGGCCTACCCGGATTGGCGCGAAACCACCCATATTCGCATTGGCCAGGCCTGCGGCCGCCATGTTTGGATGCGTCCGGGAGCAAGGGAGGCGCAACATGGCATCGCGGCATAAGGCATTTCTCGGACGGCTTTGCGCGGGCACCTGTCTGGCCCTGGCGGCATTGCCCGCGCCCGCCACCGCACAGGACGACAACGCGCTTGTGGAGGACGCGCAAGCCGGCGATCGGGACGTCGCTGACATCATCGTTACCGCCCAGCGCCGCGCCGAGCCGCTGCAGGACGTGCCGATCCAGATCCGCGCCTTCGCCGCGCAGGCGATCGACGATGCCGACATCCGCTCGACCGCCGACGTGATCGGCCAGCTCCCCAATGTCAGCTTCGATCGCGGCAACAATTACAGCAGCAATTTCATCACGATGCGCGGCCTGACGCAGATCACCAACGCGGATCCGCCGATCGCCTTCGTCATCGACGGCGTGCCGCAGACGAGCCAGGAGCAGCTTGGCGTCAGCCTGTTCGATATCGAGCGGATCGAGGTGCTGAAAGGACCGCAGGGCGCGCTCTACGGTCGCAACGCGGTCGGTGGCGCGATCAACGTCATCACCACCGAGCCGACCAACGACCTGCATGGCTTCGGCAATCTCGATTATGGCAATGGCGACACGCTGGAGGTCGCCGCGGGGCTTTCCGGTGCGATCGCGCCCGACGTCGCGCGCTTCCGTGTGGCGGGCACCTACCGGCGCTCGGACGGGCTCATTCGCAACAGCTTCCAGGGCAACACAACGGATTTCGTCGATCATGACTACACGCTGCGCGGGCGGCTGCTGCTGACGCCCGGCGCGGCGCTGAGGATCGACTTGCGCGCCGGGCATCGCGATTTCCGTGCCGGCACCAATGGCTATGCGGTGGTTCCCTCTGGCAGTCCCAACGATTTCCCGGCGCCGCAATTCAACCTGCCCTCGTCCGCTTCGGGCGACAGCACCGATCTCAGCGCGAAGATCGATTATGATTTCGGTTTCGCCACGCTGACCGGCATCTCAGCCTATTCGCGCTTCGCTCAGGATTACCGGTCCGATCTCGATTTCAGCAATCCGGTCGATACGCCGTCGGGCTTCAACGGGCTCGGCTTCCAGCTCGGCCAGGGGCAGAATCTCACCCAGGACACGTTCAGCCAGGAGCTTCGCCTCGTCTCGGACGACAGCGGCCGGCTGCGCTGGCTGTTCGGCGGCTATTATCTCAACACCCGCCGGGCCTTGCTGACGCGCGGCTTCATCGACATCGACAGCGATCCGGCGCAGTTCGACAATCCGGCGCTGGTGATCATCGAGAATAACGAGGTCAGCCGCAACAACGCCTATGCGGCCTTCACCCAGCTCGATTACGACCTGGCTGGCGGTCTCACCCTGACCGGCGGCCTGCGCTACGATCGCGACGAGCGCAACCAGGCCAATGTCGCGACCGGCGAGGTGCGCCACCTCGCCTTCGAGCGGGTCCAGCCCAAGGTGACGTTGACCTGGCACGCGCGTCCCGGGCGGCTGCTCTACGCCACCTATGGCACTGGCTTTCGCTCGGGCGGGTTCAATGCGCCGAATGTGTCGGTGCCCTCGTTCCGGGCCGAGACGCTGGAAAGTTTCGAGGTCGGCTTCAAGACCCAGTGGCTGAACCGGCGCCTTACGCTGAACGGCGCGGCGTTCCAGATGAACGTCGACAATTACCAGTTCTTCTACGTCGATGCGCTCACCGCGTCACAGATCATCGACAATATCGCGCGCGTGCGCATCCGCGGGGTGGAGCTGGAAGCGATCGCACGGCCGGCGCGGGGCCTCGATGCCGCGCTCGCGCTGGGCTGGACCGACACCAATATCCGCCGCAGCCTGTTTCCGGCCGATGTCGGCAACAGGACGCCGCGCACGACGCCCTTCTCGCTCAACGCTTCATTGCAATATCGCACGTCGCTCGCCGGCGATGTCGAAGGGTTCGCGCGGGCCGAGTGGCAGCATAACGGCCGAAAATATTGGGCGGCGGACAATGTCTCCGTCCAGGACGGCTATGACATCGTCAACCTGCGCGCCGGCATCGAACGTGGCAGCGTCGGGCTCTACGGCTTCGTCCGCAACCTGCTTGGCGAGGACTATTACACCGAGTTCGTCGATCCGCGCTATTCGGGCCTGAACGTCGCCATCGGCTATCCGGGCACGCCGCGTACCTACGGCGTCGAATTCCGGTTCCGGTTCTAGGACCCGGAAAGATCCGGCAGCTGTGGCGAGAAAGCGAATGAACCTGATGGGCGCGTGCAGGCTCGGCATCGATGTCGGGGGCACCAATACCGATGCGGTGCTGATGCGCGGCAATGAAGTGCTCGCCTCGGCGAAGAGCTTCACGACGGCGGATGTACGCAGCGGTGTCATCAACGCCGTCTCCGCGGTGCTGGCCGCGGCGCCGGAGCAGCGCGACAAGATCGCCGCGGTGATGATCGGCACGACCCAGTTCGTAAACGCCTTCGTGCAGCGCCGCGATCTTACGCGGGTTGCCGTGTTCCGCGTGTCGCTGCCGAAGGCGGATGGCGTGCCGCCGATGGCGGGCTGGCCGGACGACCTGGTCGAGGCCGCCGGCGCGCGCATCCATATGATCGGCGGCGGCGCGCTCTATACCGGCAAGGATTATGCGCCGCTCGACGAGGACGCCCTGCGCGCGGCTGCCCTCGATGCGCGCGACCAGGGGCTGAGCGCGATCGCGATCTCTGCCAATTTCGCGCCGATCCGGCCGGATATCGAGAGGCGGGCGGCGGCGATCGTGCGCGAGGTCATTCCCGGCGCGCGGATTACCCTGTCGTCCGATGTCGGCGGCATCGGCCTGATCGACCGCGAGAATGCCGCGATCATCAACGCCATGCTGGCCGATCTCGCGGTGCGCGTGATCGCATCGCTGAAGCAGGCGATGGCCGAGCTCTCGATCGACGCCCCAATCTTCATCAGCCAGAACGACGGCACGCTGATCACCACCGACGTCGCCAGTGCCTTTCCGATCCTCACCTGCTCGGCCGGCCCCACGAACAGCATTCGCGGCGCCGCCTTCCTGACTGGTCTCGACGAGGCGATCGTCGTCGACATCGGCGGGACGACCAGCGACATCGGCTTCCTGCTGCGCGGCTTCCCGCGCGAGACGACGACGGCCAATGATATTGGCGGGGTGCGCACCAATTTCCGGATGCCGGATGTGCTGTCGATCGGCATCGGCGGCGGCAGCCGGGTGCGGGAAGTGGAGGGCGGGTGGCGGGTCGGCCCGGATTCCGTCGGCTACAGGCTCCAGCAGGACGGGATCGCGTTCGGTGGCGCGGTGTTGACCGCCACCGATATCGCGGTGCGCGCCGGACAGGTGGAAATCGGCGATCCAGCCAGGCTCGCCGATGTCGATGCCGCCACCGTCGAGGCCGCGCTCGACGATATCCATGCGCAGATCGAGGAGGCGATTGACCGGATCAAGACCAGCCCGCGGCCGATGCCGCTGGTGCTGGTCGGCGGCGGGAGCATCCTGGTCAGCCGGCCGCTGAGCGGCGCATCGGAGATATTGCGCCCCGATCATGCCGCCGTTGCCAATGCCGTCGGCGCCGCGATCGCACTGGTCAGCGGCCGGGTCGACAAGCTCTACGACGTGGACGCGCTCGGGCGCGACGCCGCGATCGCGCAGGCCGGCGCCGAGGCCACCGAGGCCGCCGTCGCCGCTGGCGCGCGGGCGGAGGATGTGGAGGTGGTCGACATCGTCGAGCTGCCGATGACGCACATGCGGACGGGCATGGTCCAGATCAGGGTCCGGGCGGTCGGGCCGCTCGCGACTCTCCCTTGATCCCTGACGGAGAAAGCCGGCCATGCTGATCGTGGAAAGCGCAGAAGATATCCGGGACATGGCGCGCGGCGCTGTTCTGCTCGGTACCGGCGGGGGCGGCGATCCCTATGTCGGCCAGCTCTTTCTCCAGGCACAGTTGAAGGCGGGCCGTCTCCCCAGGGTGATCGCCAGCGAAGCCATTGCCGACGACGCCTTCGTGCTCTCGATCGCGGGGATCGGGGCGCCGACCGTGATCGTCGAGCATCTTGTCAGCGACCGCACGTTGCTGCGTCTGCTCGCGCGGGTCGAGGCTTTCTACGGCCGCCGCGTCGATGCCCTGATCAGCGCCGAGATCGGCGGTGCCAATTCGATGTTCCCGCTCGCCTTGTCGGCGATCAGCGGAATCCCGGTGCTCGATGCAGACGGCATCGGCCGCGCCGTTCCCCATATCGAAATGACGACGTTCAGTATCCACGGCTGCAAGGCGACGCCGTGCATCCTGATGGATGACAGCGGCAATGCCGCGGTGATCGAGGCGGTGGACGATCGCGCGGCCGAGGAATTGTGTCGATCCGTCACCGCGGCGATGGGCGCATTGTCCTTCGGCGCGCTCTATCCGATGAGCGGGGCCGACGCGAAGGCCTTTGCGGTGCAGGGAACGCTGACCCAGACGCGCGACATCGGTCGCGTCATCCGCATCGCGCGCGAAAGCGGCGAGGACATATTCGCGCAGCTCATCGCCTGCCTCGAAAGACGCGACGGGCGCCATGCCCGGATTCTGTTCGACGGGCGGATCGTCAATGTCGCCCACGACACCCGGGACGGCTGGCATTACGGCCATGTCCGGCTGCGCGGCATCGGCGATCCCGACCGGGAATGCGTGGTCGAGTTTCAGAACGAATTCACGGTGGCACGGGTAGATGGCCGGACGGTGACGATCGTGCCGGACCTCATCACGCTGCTCGATCGTGAATCGGGGGAGCCGCTGACCGCAGAAATGCTCGCCTATGGGCAGCGGGTGAAGGTTCTCGGCTATGCCGCCGCCGCCCAGTTGCGCACCGCCCAGAGCCTCGAGGTGCTTGGGCCGCGCCAGTTCGGGCTGGACGAGGATTTCAGGCCGATCGAGGATCTGGCGGATCGTCCGCTCCCGCCACCATGTCCCTCTGCGCAGGGGCGTGCCCGCCGCTGAATCGGGCGCGCGCGGATATGCCTGGACCGCGCCGGACACGCGCGGCGGTACGATCCTCGTGGCCCAATCTGCGTCGGCAGCTCGAACCAGGCTATCGGCCGCCATCGCGACCAGCCGGAGAATCCCAAAATGCGAAATGGCTCCCCGGGACGGATTCGAACCATCGACCAACCGGTTAACAGCCGGTTGCTCTACCGCTGAGCTACCGGGGAGCAGCCCCGTGGGGCGAGGCGGGCCTATAGCAGGACTGTCGTCCGTTTCAACCCCGCCGATGGCCGCTTTCAGACCGCGAACTGCTCCATCGCGATGCGCTCGTCGAGCGCGTGCTCGGGATCGAAGAGCAGCGTGAGCGCGCGCTCGCGGTCCATGCAGATCTCGACCGTCGCGACCTCGCGCACCTCGCGCTGGTCGGCGACGACCGAAACCGGGCGCTTCACCGGATCGAGCACGCGCAGCACGATCTTGACGTCGTCGTTGATCAGGGCACCGTGCCAGCGACGCGGCCGGAACGGGCTGATGGGGGTCAGCGCCATCAGCTTCGAATTGAGCGGCAGGATCGGGCCGCGCGCCGAGAGATTGTAGGCGGTCGAACCCGCCGGCGTCGCGACCAGCACGCCGTCGCAGACCAGCTCGGGCAGGACGACGCGGCCGTTGACCGACACCTCGATCCATGCCGTCTGGCGCGTTTCGCGCAGCATCGAGATCTCGTTGATCGCGTTGTGGCGAACGACCTCGCCGTCGACGCGGATCGCGGTCATCCGCAACGGCGCCACCGCGAACGCGCGCGCGCCGCGCAGCCGCGCGTCGAGCGCCTCGATGCGCCATTCGTTCATCAGGAAGCCGACGGTGCCGCGGTTCATCCCGAATACCGGGCAGACCCTGCCGCGCGAGAGCATCTCGTGAAGCGTCTGCAGCATGAAGCCGTCGCCGCCGAGCGCCACGATCCGTTCGGCCTGCCGCAGCTCCGCGAATTCGTAGCGCTTGCGCAGCAACGCTTCGGCGGCGAGCGCCGCTTCGGCGTTGGAGGCGACCAGCGCCGTCGGCACGTCGAGCGCTTTCATGGGGTGCCTTGCTAGAGGCGGCGTGGGGATGGCGTCAATGTGCCAGCCCGGGATGGCCACGCGAAGGCGGATTGGCGGCGGCGAGGCCCGGGGCTAGACCTCGCCAGATGGGGGCGCCGCTGTTCATCCTGTCCTTTCGTCATCGCGACGAGCTGATCCGGCTCGCCGAGGCGGCGGGATGGCAGGCAATCGCGGCCCGGCGCGCCGACAATGCTGAAGCGCGCTTCGTCGCCTCCGGCGCGGCGGTGGCGCTGCTCGACGCACGCGGCGCGCTCGATGAGGGCGAGGAGGCGGCGCGCGCAATCGGCGATGCGGTCGAGACCAACGGCGCGGCGCTGCTGGTGCTGCTCTCGCGCGGCGACGGCGCGGCGCTGGAGACGATGCTCGGCCTCGGCGCGACCCATTTCCTGATGAGCCCCTTTTCGGCCCGGCAGCTCGACCAGGCGCTGCGCTACGCGCTGAGGCACGCGGAGCGGGTCGGCGGTCCGCTGCCGCGGCGCCGGGGCGAGGAGGAGCCTTCGTGGCGCTGGCGACCGGGCGCCCGCACCGTCGAGCTCAGCCCGGCGCTGGCGCGCAAGGCGGGACTGGGCATCGAGGACGGGCGCGAAATCAGCCTGCTTGAGCTGCTCCGCAAGCTCGATCCCGAAGGGCGCAGGGCGGCGCGCGCCGCGATCCGGCGACTGATCGAGACGGGCGAGGCGACCGCCTTCGCGCATGGTGATGTCGAGGCGCCGGGCGCACGCATCGCCCATCACGTGCGCATCCGTGCCGAAGGGGAGATCGTCGGGCGCGCCGAAGTGATCCCCTCGGACGAGCGGCGCGCGGTCGCGAGCCGCGACCCGCTGACCGGGATCGGCGACGCCCGCGCGGCGCGCGCCTGGCTCGCGGAGCGGCTCGGCGGCGATCATCGCGGCCCCGTCGTCGCCCTGCTGATCGCGGTCAGCCGGTTCGATGCGATCAACGCGGCATTCGGCCGCGCCAGCGGCGACGCGGTGCTGCAGGCGGTGGCTGGGCGGATCGAGCGACTGGCCGACACCGACGGGCGCACCCGGCTCGCCGCGCGCATGGCCGGCGCCGAATATGCGGTGCTGCTCGATGCCCCGGCGACGCTCGGTGACGGCCAGGTGCTCGCGCGCGAGCTGATCGAGGCGCTGTCACGGCCCTTTTCCGCCGGGGCCCACCTGATCACGCTCGCCTGTCGCGCCGGCCTTGCCATATCGCGCCCCGGCGACGATGCCGCGGCGCTGTTGCGGCGGGCGAGCGCGGCGCTCGCCGCGGCCAAGGCGGGCGACGGCGTTCCGGTGCGGGCGATCGAGGAAGGGGCCGAGAACGAGCGCGCGCGCGAGGGACGGCTCGAGGTCGATCTGCGCCGCGCGCTCGATCGCGGCGAGATCGAGGTCCGTTTCCAGCCGCAGGTGTCGATCGCGAGCGGACGGATCGTCGGGGCCGAGGCGCTGGCGCGCTGGCGCCATCCCCAACTGGGCGAGCTCGGCGCGTCGACCCTGCTGCGCGTCGCCGCGCGCTCGGACTATCTCGCCCAGCTTTCGGACCATGTGCAGCGCAGGGCGGTCGCCACCGCCGCGGCCTGGCCCGAGGGCTTGCGCGCGCTGCGCCTCTCGGTCAACATCACCGCCGCCGATATCGTGCGGCCGGGCTTCGCTGGCCAGTTCCTGGCGCTGGTGCGTGAAAGCGGCTTCGACCCGGCGCGGCTCACGGTGGAGGTGACGGAAAGCGGGCTGATCGAGGATCTGTCCGTTGCCGCCGACCTGCTCGCGGCGCTGCGCGGCGGCGGGCTGCGCGTCGCGATCGACGATTTCGGCACCGGCTATTCGAGCCTTGCCTATCTGAAGGCGCTGCCGCTCGACTATCTCAAGATCGACAAGCGCCTCGCCCAGGACATCGCCGGCTCGATGCGCGACCGCATCGTCGTGCGCGGCGTGATCGAGATGGCGCGCTCGCTGGGACTCGACGTGGTCGCCGAAGGCGTGGAGACGGAGCAGCAGCTCGCGCTCCTCGCGGAGGAGGGCTGCACGCTCTACCAGGGTTTCCTGTGCGCGCCGCCGGTGGACAGCGAGGCGCTGGCGACGCTGGTGGCGGAACGGGAAGCGGCGGCGGGCTGAGCGCGCCGGCGCGGCGGCCTCAGCGTGTGCCGGCCGGTGCGTCCTCGTCGTCCGCGACGGCGGCGATCATCGTCGTCAGGGCCGGGCGCGGCGCGAACCGGTCGTCCTCGTCGGGCGTCTCGTTGTAGATGAAGCCGTAGGTCGGGTTGACGCGGCGGCCCAGCGCGCCGATCGGCGCATACCAGACGCGCACCTCGCTCCAGTCGCCTTCCGGGGAAACGTCCTCGGCAAGCGCGCGGGTCTCGATGCGGCCGGGGCCCGACCAGTTGGCGTGGTTGAGGTAGATGCGGCGATCGTCAATGACCTCGGCGACGACGGCGACATGGCCGATCGGCATCGCCCGCGTCGGCTGGAAGGCGAGCACCGCGCCGACGCGCGGCCTGTCGCCGCGCTCGTAGCGCCCCTCGGCCTGGTCCCACCAGGTGCCGGCATTGCCGTGGATGTCGATCCCGGATTCGGCGCGCGCATAGGGCACGCACTGCAGCGCGGCGGCGGCAGGGGACGTGGCAACGATGGCAAGGCCCAAGGCCAGCAGGCCGCGAGCGATAAGGCGCGACAGGAGCGTAAGAAGCGACGAATTCAAGGCGAATCCCCCCGGACCGGATCGCGGCGATCCTAACGGGATTCGATGAAGCAAATAGCCGCGCCCGGGGCGGCGCGCCGTGCCGGATGAACGGTTCGTCCCGGGCGGAGCGTCGAGCGGCGACCATTCGTTAACCCGGCGGGAATTGTGGCTGCGGCCCGATCTCGTTCACGATCGGTGCAGCACGGGCCGATTTAAGTGAACGAGGTCGCGCTCGATCCCGGCGAGCGGGCCACCTCATTCCCGATCGTTCGGGGCGCCGGGCTTGGAGCGGGATCAGCCTGCGTTGAGCCTGCGTTGACGCTGAAGGCCTGCGCGCTCACCCCAAGATCTTCGCCAGTCCCTTCGACAATTGCAGTGCGCCGTTCAGCCGCGCCTCGGCGGTGGGCCAGTCGCGGGTGATGACGAGCTTGCTGTCCGGGCGGAGCTTTGCGGTGCCCTTGAGCCGCTCGACATAGGCGAGGAGGCCGGCAAGGTCCGGGAAGCTGTCGTTGTGGAAGTGGACGAGCGCGCCCCTGGGCCCGGCGTCGAGCCTGGCGACCATTGCGGCGCGGCAATTCATCTTGATCTCGATCACCTTGAGCAGGTTTTCAGTCTCCTCGGGCAGCTTGCCGAAGCGGTCGATCAGCTCGGCCGCGAAGGGATCGATGTCGGCGCTCCGCTCGAGCTCGTTCATCCGCCGGTAGAGGCCCATGCGCAGGTCAAGGTCGGGGACGTAGCTTTCCGGGATGAGGATCGGCGCATCCACCGTGATCTGTGGCGAGAACTGCTCGGGCCGCGTCTCGCGCCCGCCGGACCTGGCCTCGAGGATCGCCTCCTCGAGCATCGACTGGTAGAGTTCGAACCCGACTTCCTTGATATGCCCCGATTGCTCGTCGCCGAGCAGGTTGCCGGCGCCGCGCATGTCGAGATCATGGCTGGCGAGCTGGAAGCCCGCCCCGAGGCTGTCGAGGCTGGCGAGCACCTGCAGCCGCTTGTCCGCGGCCTCGGTCGTCACCCGGTCAGGCGCGGTGGTGAAGTAGGCGTAGGCGCGCGTCTTCGCCCGGCCGACGCGGCCGCGCAGCTGGTAGAGCTGGGCGAGGCCGAAGCGATCGGCGCGGTGGACGATGAGCGTGTTCGCGCTCGGAATGTCGAGCCCCGATTCGACGATCGTGGTGGAGAGCAGCACCTCATATTTGCGGTCGTAGAAGGCGCTCATCCGCTCCTCGATCTCGGTCGCGGACATCTGGCCGTGCGCGGTGACGACGCGCACTTCCGGCACCTCCTCGCGCAGGAAGCCCTCGATATCGGGCAGGTCGGCGATGCGCGGCACGACGAAGAAGCTCTGGCCGCCGCGATAATGTTCGCGCAGCAGCGCCTCGCGGATGACGACGCCGTCCCACGGCATGACATAGGTCCGAACCGCGAGCCGGTCGACCGGCGGGGTCTGGATCACGGAAAGCTCGCGCAGGCCCGACATCGCCATCTGCAGCGTGCGCGGGATCGGCGTCGCGGTGAGCGTGAGGACGTGGACGTCGCTCCTCAGCGCCTTGAGCTTCTCCTTGTGGGTGACACCGAAGCGCTGCTCCTCGTCGACGATGACGAGGCCGAGATTCCTGAATTCGACGCCCTTGCCGAGGATCGCGTGGGTACCGACGACAATGTCGATCCTGCCGGCCTTGAGACCCTCCTTCGTCGCCGCCGCCTCCTTCGTCGGGACGAGGCGAGAGAGCCGGCCGATCTCGATCGGGAAGCCCTGGAAGCGCTCGCTGAAGTTCTGGAAGTGCTGGCGGGCGAGCAGGGTGGTTGGCGCGATCAGCGCGACCTGGAGCCCCGCCATCGCGGCGATGAAGGCGGCGCGCAGCGCGACCTCCGTCTTGCCGAATCCGACATCGCCGCAGACCAGCCGGTCCATCGGCTTGCCGGCGGCGAGATCGCGGATCACGTCGTCGATCGCGCGATCCTGGTCCTCGGTTTCCTCGTAGGGAAAGCGGTCCGCGAAGGCGGCATAGCCGGTGTCCGGCTCGGCGACGACGCCGGGGCGGAGCGCGCGCTCGGCGGCGGTGCGGATCAGCTCGTGCGCGATCTCGCGGATGCGCTCCTTCATCCGGCTCTTGCGCCGCTGCCACGCCTCGCCGCCGAGCCGGTCGAGCGCGACGCCGTCGCTCTCCGAGCCGTAGCGCGAGAGGACATCGATATTCTCGACCGGGACGTAGAGCTTGTCGCCGCCGGCATAGCTGAGCGCGACGCAATCGTGCGGCGCCTTCTGCACCGGGATGCGGGTCAGCCCCTCGTAGCGGCCGATGCCGTGATCGGCGTGGACGACGAGATCGCCGGGGGTGAGCGTGGCAAGCTCGTCGAGGAAGGCCTGGCTCGATCTCTTGCGCCGCCGTCGCACCAGCCGGTCGCCGAGCATGTCCTGCTCGGTGAGCACCGCGACGTCGGCGGTGGTGAAGCCGTGATCGAGCTGGATGACGGCGAGCGCGACCCTGCCTCCCGCGCCGCTTGCGGGAGCGGATCGAGGGGCGGACCGGTCGTGCCGGTCGGCGACGGGCGGGAGGGGAGACGCCGTTCCCAGCGCCTCCTGCCAGGTCTCGGTCTCGACGGCCGCGCCGAGCCCGTGGTCCGCGAGCAGGCCCTTGAGGCGCTCGCGCGCACCGGCCGAATAGCTGGCGAGGACGATCTTGTGCCCCGCACGGCGCAGCGCCGCCACGTGGGCGACGACCGCCTCATAGACATTGGCCCCTTGCGTGCGCTCCTGCGCGAAGTCGCGCGGCGGCTCGACGCCGAAGTCGAGCACGCGCTCGCTTTCCGGCTCGTGGAAGGGCGAGACGAGATGGAGCGGGCGTGCCTCGACGAGGCCGTGCCATTCATCGCGGTCGAGATAGAGCGCGGTCGGCTCCAGCGGGCGATAGCTGCCGGGATCGGATGACTGGGCACGCTGGCGGTTCTCGAAATAGTCGGCGACCGCCTCGAACCGCGCGTCGGCCGCGCCGGCCACGCCGGCCTCGCGCACGATGATATCGCGTTCGCCGAGATGGTCGAACAAGGTGGCGAGCCGCTCCTCGAACAGCGGCAGCCAGTGGTCGACGCCCGCGATGCGGCGGCCTTCGGAGACCGCCTGGTAGACCGGATCGCCGGTCGCCGTCGCGCCAAACAGCTCACGGTAGCGCGAGCGGAAGCGTCGGACGCTGTCCTCGTCGAGCAGCGTCTCGGAGGCGGGCAGCAGGGTGAAGCCCGCGCTGCGCTCGATGCCGCGCTGGCTCGCCGGGTCGAAGCGGCGGACGCTCTCGATCTCGTCGCCGAAGAAGTCGAGACGCAGGCCGGTTTCCTCGCCGGCGGGAAAGAGATCGACGATGCCGCCGCGCACCGCGAATTCGCCGGGATCGCGCACCGTCTCCGTGCGGCCGTAGCCATTCGCGGCAAGGAGCGCGGCGAGCCGGTCGATGTCGATGCGCGCGCCGGGGGCGAGGCGGGCGACGAGCTGGCGGACGCGAAACGGGGTCAGCGTGCGCTGGAGCGCGGCGTTGACGGTGGTGACGAGAAGCCGCGGCCTGTCCGCCTCGAGCTGCAGCGCGTGCAGCGTCGCCAGCCGCTCCGAAGTCGCGCGCAGCGACGGCGAGGCGCGGTCGTAGGGCAGGCAATCCCAGGCCGGGAAGGTCAGCGTCTCCAGCTCAGGCGCGAAATAGCGCGCGGCGTCGGCGAGCGCGCGCATCGCCGCCTCGTCCGGCGCGATGAAGACGGCGCGGCCCGCGCCACCGGCGCCCCGCGCCGCGCGCGCCAGATCGGCGGCGAGCCAGGGCAGAAAGCCAGCCGGCACGCCGGCCAGCGTCATCGGCGCGGGCGACGTCAGTATCCTTGCGAAATCGGTCACATGGTCCTCAGGAGGGGAGGGGTGGAGCGCCTGGCCTCCATCATCGCGGCAGCTCGACATAGTCCAGCGCCTGGAGGCGGCGCATCATTTCGCCCCGCCATCGCTGGGGCACCGGCTGCTGGCCCATCGCCCAGGCCATGATGTCGACGTCCTGCTCCTCGAGCAGCGCCTCGAACCAGGCGATCTCGTCGTCGTCCCAGTGGGCGTGCCAGCGCTCGAAATAGCCGCCGATCATCATGTCGGCCTCGCGCGTCCCGCGATGCCAGGAGCGAAACTTCAGGCGTTTGAGGCGGGTGTCGCGATCCATGAGCGTGCCCAATGCGGAAGGGACCGCGCCGGGACTCCGGGCGGCTTCGATGGCGCCCATGTAATGGCCCGGCGCCGCCCCGTCACCCCGCATCACGTCCGGCATGACGCGCGGGCGCGGTGCGGCTAGGATCGGCGCGATGCGGCCGGAAATCCTCAACCCGCTATTTGCCGAAGTGGAGGTGCTGAAGGGCGTCGGGCCACGGCTCGCCAAGCCACTGCATCGGCTCGCGCTCGATCGGGTCGTGGACGTTCTGTTCCACCTGCCGGCCGGCTGGATCCACCGCAAGCGCGTCGCCGAACTGGACGAGGCGGACGTCGGGACGGTGATCGCGATCGCCTTGACCGCGCGCGACTACCGGCAGGGCGGCGGGCGCGGGCCGTTTCGCGTCCATGCCGAGGACCGCGCCGGCAATTACGTGACGCTGGTCTATTTCAACAATCCCGGCTGGGCGAAGAAGCAACTCCCGATCGGCGCGCCGCGGATCGTGTCGGGCAAGCTCGACCGCTACGGCCAGGAGCTTCAGATCGTCCACCCTGACCTTGTCGTCGATCCCGGCGCGAGCGGGGCGACGCCGATTCCGGTGCGCGAGGCGGTCTATCCGCTCTCGGAAGGGATCACCAGCCATCGTCTCGGCGACCTCGCCGGCCAGGCGCTGGCGCGGCTGCCGAACCTCGGGGAGTGGATCGAGCCGACGCTGAAGGCGGCACGCGGCTGGCCGGACTGGGCGGATGCGCTCAGGATCGCGCATGGCGCCGCACCCTTGCCGCTTGCGGAAGGGCCTGGAGAAGGGGGCACGGTCGCGACGCCCGGCGAGGCGCCATCCGGCCCGCTCCCGGCCCCGGCCGCGAGCGGGAGGGGAGAAGGCGAGCTGGCGATCGCAGGTTGGCGGGGAGCGGAGGAGGCCGCGCGGGAGCGGCTGGCCTATGACGAGATCTTCGCGAACCAGCTCGCGCTCAGTCTGGTGCGCCTCTCGTCGCGCCGGCGTCGGGGCGTGCCGCTCAGCGGCGACGGGCAGCTTCGCGCGCGCCTGCGGCTGCCCTACGAGCTCACCGGCGCACAGCGGCGGGCGGTCGGCGAGATCGAGGCGGACCTAGCGCAGGAGGCGCCGATGCTGCGCCTGCTCCAGGGCGATGTCGGCTCGGGCAAGACGCTGGTCGCGCTGATGGCGATGCTGGTCGCGGTCGAGGCCGGCGCGCAGGCGGCGCTGCTCGCGCCCACCGAGATCCTCGCGCGCCAGCATCGCGACACGCTTGCGCGCCTGCTCGCCGGGCTGCCGGTCAACGTCGCGATCCTCACCGGGCGCGAGAAGGGACGGGCGCGCGAATCCTGCCTGATGGGGCTCGCCGACGGCTCGATTCACATCCTCGTCGGCACCCACGCGATCTTCCAGCAGAAGGTGAGCTACAGGCGGCTCGGCCTCGCCGTGGTGGATGAGCAGCATCGCTTTGGCGTTGCCCAGCGGATGATGCTCGCCGCCAAGGCCGCGCATCCGCCGCACCTGCTGGTCATGACCGCGACGCCGATCCCGCGCACGCTGACGCTCACCCGCTATGGCGAGATGGACGTGAGCCGGCTCGACGAGATGCCGCCGGGCCGAGCGCCGGTCGAGACGCGCGTGGTCAGCGACGATCGCCTTGCCGAGGTCGTCGATGGGCTCGGCCGCCACATCGCGGCGGGCGGCCAGGCCTATTGGGTCTGTCCGCTGGTGGAGGAGAGCGAGACGTCCGACCTCGCCGCCGCCGAGGAAAGAGCGCGGCTGCTCTCACAGCGCTTTCCCGGCCGAATCGGCGTCGTCCACGGCCGCATGAAGGGGCCGGCGAAGGACGCCGTGATGGCCGAATTCGCGGCCGGGCGGATCGCGGTGCTTGTCGCCACCACGGTAATCGAGGTCGGCGTCGACGTCCCCGGGGCCAGCCTGATGATCGTCGAACATGCCGACCGCCTCGGGCTGGCGCAGCTTCACCAGCTGCGTGGCCGGGTCGGGCGCGGGGAAGCGCGCAGCGTCTGCCTGCTGCTGCGGGGCAATTCCCTCAGCGAGACGGCGCGGGCGCGGCTGGCCCTGATGCGCGAGACCAATGACGGCTTCCGCATCGCCGAGGAGGATCTGCGGCTGCGCGGCGCGGGCGAGATACTGGGAACGCGCCAATCGGGCGAGGAGCAATTCCGCCTCGCCCGGCCCGAGCAGATCGGGGAACTCGCCCGGCTCGCGCTGGACGACGCGCGGCTGCTGATCGAACGCGACGGCGGCCTTTCCAGCCCGCGCGGCCAGGCGGCGCGACAGCTGCTCTATCTGCTGGAGCGCGACGCGGCGGTGAGCCTGCTGCGCGGGGGCTAGCGCCCTATGGCGTCAGCAGGCCGTGCCGCTTCTTGCCCGCGGAGATGCGGATTTCGCGGTCCACCTCGATGTCGACATCCGCGCGCGCGGCGTTGCCGTCGATGCGGGCGCCTCCCTGGGCGATGAGCCGGCGCGCCTCGTTCCTGGACGCGACGAGGCCGAGCCCGACCAGCGCCTCGACGAGCGTGATCGCGCCGAGCACGCGCAAGTGCGGCAGCGCTTCACCGGCGGCGCCTTCCTCGAACGTCCTGCGCGCGGTCTCGGCGGCTTCGGCCGCGGCGGCGCGCCCGTGCGCCAGCGCGGTCGCCTCGTCGGCCAGACGCTTCTTCGCCTCGTTGATCTCGGCCCCGCGCAGCGCCTCCAGCCGCGCGATCTCGTCGAGCGGCAGGTCGGTGAACAGGCGCAGGAAGCGGCCGACATCGGCGTCCTGCGTGTTCCGCCAGAACTGCCAGTAATCGTAGGCGCCGAGCTGATTGGCATTGAGCCAGATGGCGCCGGCGGCGGTCTTGCCCATCTTGCCGCCGTCGGCGGTGGTGATGAGGGGCGTGGTGAGGCCGTGGAGCTGGGTGCCGTCGATCCGCCGGGCAAGCTCGATGCCGTTGACGATATTGCCCCACTGGTCCGAGCCGCCGAGCTGCAGCCGGCAGCCGACGCGCCGCGACAGCTCCAGGAAGTCGTAGGCCTGCAGGACCATATAGTTGAACTCGAGGAAGGTGAGCGGTTGCTCGCGCTCGAGCCGGAGGCGGACGCTGTCGAAGGTCAGCATCCGGTTGATCGTGAAGTGCGGCCCGATGTCGCGCAGGAAGGGGATGTAGTCGAGCGCGTCGAGCCAGTCGGCATTGTCCACCATGATGGCGTCGGTCGGCCCGTCGCCGAAGGCGAGGAAGCGCTCGAAGATGCGCCGGATCGAGGCGATATTGGCGGCGATCGTCGCGTCGCTCAGCAGCCTGCGGCTCTCGTCCTTGCCGGAAGGGTCGCCGATCTTGGTGGTGCCGCCGCCCATCACGACGATCGGCTTGTGCCCGCTCTGCTGGAGCCGGCGCAGCATCATGATCTGCACCAGGCTGCCGACGTGAAGCGAGGGTGCGGTCGCATCGAAGCCGATATAGCCAGGCACGACGTGCGCCGACGCCAGCGCGTCGAGGCCCGCCGGATCGGTGACCTGGTGGATGTAGCCGCGCTCGTCGAGCAGGCGCAGGAGATCGGATGCGTATTCGGTCATAGTGGCGCGCTTAACATGCGCGGTCGCACACACAAGTCGCAAGCCTGGGTCGCATCGACATTCAGGGGATTTCCCTGTTGCGTTGATGTCGTTGCGTTGATGTCTGATCCATAGGCCTCTGTGTCGTGCAGGGGCCATGGCGCCCGGGCAGGTCGCGCCAGGGCGAGCCTGAAATCGGTGCTGACTTCCACGCCACCACCGTAGCCAGCCCCAGCCTAGATGACTGGGGTGATCGAACCACTGACATTGCGCAGAGTGCCGCTCGAACCGCCTGCCGAATAACTTGGTCCCGCGCCCAGAACCACCCCGACACCAACCAACGGCGTTACCGAACCTGAGAAGGAAAACTGGATGCCGCGCAGACTGAAATTGCTGAGCGAGGCAGTGGGGACCGAGACGTTGACACTAAGGCCGCCTGATACACCTAGCAGGCCGAGAAAACCCGTTGCGCCCACACCACCGCCTAAGTTCGCCCTAGGCCCGGCACAAGGATCGACCTTCTCCTTTTGCGGTGATGGTAGGTCAAGAATGATCGCGCCTTTCTGAAAGGCTCCAAACGCGCCGAATCATATAGAAGAGATATGCTAGAG
>JBDZVR010000041.1:0-17369 GCA_040255785.1 Sphingomonadales bacterium | reverse complement strand
CGCGCCCGCCGCGCCCGCCGCGCCGTCGGCGCTGCCCGCACCGTCCGCGCCGCGCCTGCACGCCGACATCGTCGCGAGCGTGGACGATGCGATCGGCGCCGCGATGGCATCGATGCCGGATATGGGCGCAATCGTCGCCGACGCGATGGCCTCGATCGACGCCACCGAGATCGCGCGCGCGGCACATGCCCGCAAGCTGACGCCCGCCGATCGCGCGCGCATCCGCGCCGCCGTCGATCGGGCGCTGGCGGCGTCGCGCGTCGAGATCCGCGAGGCACGGGCGCGCCAGGCGACGACGCTCGCCTTCGCCGGTGGCGCCGCCGGCATGGCGCGCGGCGCGGACCGGATCGAGGCGGCCGCTGCTCGCATGGAGCGGCAGGCGGCGCGGATGCGCGATCCGGCCTGGCGCGCCCGCGCGATCGAGCGCGCCCGCGAGCGCGGCGAGACGGTGTCCGACGCCGAGCTGCTCCAGGCCGCGCGCGGGCTCGAGGCGGGCGCGCGCGACATGCGCGAGAGCGCCCGCGAACTGCGCGAGGCGACGCGCCGCATGGCCGCCGGCCAGGACGGCTGACCAGGCGAACCCGCGCGGGGACCGGGGAGGAATGGCGGGCGCGTCGGCGTCCGCCATTTTCCGCTGGCCGCATCCGCCACCGATTCCGCTTGCCACGCGCGCCGACGCGAAGCATGGGGGCGCGCCCACCGGGCCGGGTCGCGTTTCGCGGCTCCGCAGGAGAGACGATGACATGAAGCCCTATCTGATCGCCGGCGCCGCGCTCGCCGCCCTTGCCTCCGCCCCCGCTTTCGCCCAGCAGCCGGGCGGCGGCGCGATTACCCGCGCGACGATCGAGCAGCGCATCCAGGAGCAGTTCGCCGCGCACGACGCCGACCAGGACGGCTTCATCGGTCGCGAGGAGCTGGGCGAGGATGCCGACGGCGCGCTGGCCAGCCTCGACGCCGATCATGACGGCAAGCTCTCGCTCGCCGAGATTTCCGCGGGCACGCTGGCCCGCTTCGACGCCGCCGACACCGATCATGACGGCACGCTGAGCGATGCCGAGCGCGAGGCCGTGATCGCGCGCATGCAGCAGCAGGAGCAGCAGGGCGCGCCCGGCGAGGCCGCTCCGCCCTCTTCGCCGGACCGCTGATCGCCTGGCCCGGCCGGGCTCCGCTGGAGGTGGCGCGCGGGAGGGTCGTTTGCGCTGGGCCCACCGCCGGCACCCGGGCGGGCCGCCGCGCGTTCGTTCCCTCGCGTGCCGGCCGCCGCTCCGGGGCGGCTGGCGCGGCCCGGTCAGGTCCGGTAAGGCTGCGCGTGGCGGGATGGGCGTAGCGCGGCCGCGGCCGCATCGGCGGTATGAGGGAAGGAAGCCCCTTCGTGGTCCAACGGCGCGCCTATATCAACGCCCTCGCCGGCGTCACGCCACCCCATGACGTCCACCGCCTGTTCATCGACTGGGCCGGCGACCAGGTGGAGGATCCCCGGCTGCGCAAGCTGTTCATGCGCATGGCCGAGCGCTCGGGCATCGACCATCGCTGGTCGGTGCTCGCGCCCCCCGGCGGCGAGCCGCATGACCGGCCCGGCGGCTTCTACCACCAATGGCCGGGCACCGCGGACCGGATGCGCCGCTACGCCGAGGAGGCGCCGCAACTGGCGCTGGGCGCGATCGAGCGGCTCCGCGCGCAGGCCGCGCTCGACGGCGTCACCCACCTCGTCGTGGCGAGCTGCACCGGCTTCGTCGCGCCCGGGATCGACCAGCTCATCGCGCGCGCGCTGGGGCTGGATCATGTCGAGCGCACCCTGGTCGGCTTCATGGGCTGCTACGCGGCGGTCTGCGCGCTGCGCACCGCCTTCCATATCGTCCGCTCCGACCCAGGGGCGCGGGTGCTGACCGTCGCGATCGAGCTTTGCACGCTGCATCTCCAGAAGACGCAGCAACTCGAAAACCTGCTCGCCATGCTCCAGTTCAGCGATGGCGCCGCCGCCGCGATCGTCTCCGCCGAGCCGGAGGGCTTCGAGATGAGCCATCTCTTCTCGCGCGCGCTGGAGGACTCGGCCGGGCTGATCCAGTGGAAGATCGGCGACACCGGCTTCGAAATGACGCTGTCCGGCGAGGTGCCGAACCGCATCCGCCGCGCGCTCGAAGCACCGGCGCTGCGCGCGATGCTCTACAATGGCCGGGATGCCGGCGAGATCGACGGCTGGGCCGTCCATGCCGGCGGGCGCTCGATCCTCGACGCGGTCGAAAAGGGGCTGGACTTGCCGCAGGGCGCGCTTTCCGCCTCGCGCGACATCCTCGCCCGCTGCGGCAACATGTCGTCGGCGACGCTGATGTTCGTGCTCGCCGAGCTGATGGCGCGTCCCGGCGTCGACAAGGGCATCGCGATCGCCTTCGGCCCCGGCCTCGCCGCCGAGGGCTTCCACTTCGAGCGGGTGGCGCGATGATCGACCTGTCGCGGCGCGTTCGCCGCGCCGAGCGGATGGACGATCCCGACCTCGATCCCGCCATCTACGCCGCGGTGCTCGGCGACCTCGCCCGGGTCAACGCCTGGACCCTCGCCCACCGCGCGACGCTCGCCTGGCTCGGCACGGTCGCCGCCGACCGGCGCCGCCTGCGCCTGCTCGACGTCGGCTTCGGCCAGGGCGACATGCTGCGCGCGATCGCGAAATGGGCGCAGCGGCGGGGCATCGCGGCCGATCTCGTCGGCGTCGATCTCAACCCGAACAGCGAGGCCATCGCCCGCGCCGCGACGCCGGCGGGCCTGCCGATCGACTATCGCACCGGCGACTATCGCGACCTCGCCGGGCCATTCGACTTCATCGTCTCCAGCCTCGTCGCCCACCATATGAGCGACGACGAACTCGATTCCTTCCTCCGCTTCATGGAGGCGCGGGCCGAGCTTGGCTGGTTCCTCAACGACCTCCACCGGCTCGCCATTTCCTATCACGGCTTCGGCCTGCTCGGCCGCATCCTTCGCGTCCACCACATCGTGCGCGAGGACGGGCAGATCTCGATCGCCCGCTCCTTCCGCGAAGATGACTGGCGCGCGATCCTCAACCGGGCCGGCCTGCCAGAAGGCACGACGCGGATCGTGCGCCGCTTCCCCTTCCGGCTGTGTCTAGAGCGTCGGCGCTGATCGTCGGCGGCGGGCCGGCCGGATCGGCCGCCGCGATTACGCTCGCGCGCGGCGGCGTGCCGCCGCTGGTGATCGAGCGCGCCGCCGGCCCGCGCGACGTGGTGTGCGGCGGCTTTCTCGGCTGGGACGCGATCGCGACGCTCGGGCGGCTCGGGCTCGATCCGCGCACGCTCGGCGCACGGCCGATCCGGCGGCTCCGGCTCGTCGCCGGCGCCCGCTCGATCGAGGCGGCGCTGCCCGGGGCGGCGGCCGGGCTGTCGCGCCGTGCGCTCGACGCCGCCCTGCTCGCGCTCGCCGAGGAAGCGGGCGCGTCGGTGCTGCGCGGACGTGCGGCGCGCGCGGCGACCGAAGGCGGCGTGCGCCTGGAGGATGGCGAGGAGCTCGCCGCCGACGCACTGTTCCTCGCCACTGGCAAGCACGAGCTGCGCGGCGCCGCGCGCGCCATCGGGACGCGGCAGGTCGCCATCGGCCTTCGCGCCCCGCTCCCCGGCTCGGCACGGCTGGAGGCGGCACTCGCCGGGACGATCGAGCTGCACCTGTTCGACGGCGGCTATTGCGGCCTGCTGATGCAGGAGGATGGCGATGCCAATCTGTGCCTCAGCGTCGGGCGCGAGCGGATGGCGGCGGCGGGCGGCCCGGCGGCGCTGCTCGACCGGCTCGCCGACGAGGCGCCGCGCCTGCGCGAGCGCATCGGCGCGGCGATGCCGGGGCGGTGGGAGGCGATCGCCGGCGTGCCCTATGGCTGGCGCGCGCGGGCCGCCGAGCCCGGTCGCTACCGGATCGGCGACCAGGCGGCGGTGATCGCGAGCCTCGCCGGCGACGGCATCGCGGTCGCGCTCGCCAGCGGCATCGCCGCCGCCCATGCCTTCCTCCAGGGCGACGGTGCCGGCTACCAGGCCGCCTTCGCCCGCCGCGCCGCGCGGCCGGTCACGGTCGCCGAGCTGCTGCGGCGCATGGCCGAGAGCCCGCGCTGGCGGCGCCCGACGATGGCGCTCGCCGCCCTGCCCGGCGTCGCCCGTGCCGCGGCGCGGCTCACGCGGATCGGCTAGCGCGCGCCGGTGATCGCGGCGGGCGCGTCGGCGCGCCACGCGCCGGAATGGCGCCATTCCTCGCGGATCGTCGATGATGGCAGATCCGCCGGTCGCGGTATTTCGGCCGCCGGTGCGTGCGGCGCTTCCGCCGCGGCGAAGTGCGGCGCGAGGCCGGCCGGGCGCGGCATGCTCTGGCGCGGCGTATAGGCGGCCGGACGCGGCATCGGCTCGCGGCCCGAATAGGTGGCGGTAAAGGCGATTGGCCGGCCGGCCGGGCCAGGCATCCGATAGAAGAGGTGGGCGCCGATCGCCCCGAGCGGGATGAGCCCCGGCGCCCAGGACGGCGCGACATAGTTGGCGTGATAATGGGTGGCGAGGCCGACCGGCGCGAAGGCGCGGCCCGCGAGCGCCTCGCGCGCGATCCGCCGCGCCTCCGCCCAGCGCGGCCCGACCGGCGCGCGGGCGAGCGAGCCATCGCAGGTGAAGGTGAACTGGCAGCCGCCGCCGACGCGCAGCGGGCCCTGGTAGACGACGCCGCAGACGCTGTCGGGAAAGGCCGGGTTGCGGACCCGGTTGAGCACGACCTGCGCGACCGCGCGGCGGCCATCCTCGCTCTCGTTGCCGGCTTCGTAATAGATCGCCTGGGCGAGGCAATCGAGCGCGCGCAGCCGGTCGATCGGGGTGCGGCCGACGAAGGGCGTCGCGGCCGTCCGGTCGGCCCGCGCCGGAATCGGCGTGGCAATGGCGGCAATGGCGCGATTCGGGGCGGCTTCGGGCAGGAAACTGGCGGAAGCCGGCGCTGGTCCGGTCCGCGTGGCGGGCACGCAGGAAATGCTGGTGAGCGAAAGCGCGAGCAGCACGAGCGGGCGGGCCCGGCGATGCCGGCCCTGCCGCGAACGGATGCTGGAACGACCCATGCTCATGCCTGGCTCCCCGCGTGCACGGCGCCCGCCAAGCCACGCAGGCTAGCCGATCGCAAGCCGCGCGGACGCGCCGATTTCGGCCTGTCCCGATGCGGAACAGCGGCGGCCGGAAGGGTTGCGCGGCGCGCCGCACGTCGAAGCGGAGCCGCGCTTTGTCGAAGCGGGCGGGCATCGCGCCTTGCCGGGGCGCAAGAGGAACCAAGCCGGCCCCGCCGGTACGCGACACGACCAGATGACGGGTGGCACCGCATTCACAAGCCCACCGCGCGGGCGCCCGTCCCGGGAGACGATGGTGCCCCGCCATCGTCTCCCGAATCTGGCCGAGGCCGCGATTGTGCGGGACGCCGCCGCGCGATATCTCCCGGGCGATGACCCGGCCGATCCTCTACGATTACTGGCGCTCGTCGGCTTCCTACCGGGTGCGCATCGCGCTCGCGCTGAAGGGCGTCGACCATGAGCGCGTGGCGATCAACCTGCTCGACGACGCGCAGCAGGCGCCCGGCTACAAGGCCCGCAGCCCGCAGGGGCTGGTGCCGATGCTGGAAGTGGGCGAGGAGCGGCTGACCCAGAGCCTCGCGATCATCGACCGGCTCGACTCGCTGTGGCCCGAGCCACGCCTGCTCCCCGCCGACCCGGCGGCGCGCGCCGCGGTGCTCGAAATGGCGCTGGTCATCGCCGCCGACATCCATCCGGTCGACAATCTTCGCGTGCTCAAATATCTGACCCGGCTCGGCATCGAGAAGCCGGCGCGTGACCAGTGGTACCGGCACTGGATCGCCGAGGGCTTCGCCGCGCTCGAGGCGCTGGCGCTGAAGCGCGCCGGCCGCTTCCTGTTCGGCGACAGCGTGACGCTCGCCGACATCTGCCTGGTGCCGCAGATGTTCAACGCGCGACGGTTCGAATGCCCGCTGGAGGGCTATCCGACGCTGGTGCGCGTCGACGCGGCGGCGCGCGCCCTTCCCGCCTTCGCCGCGGCCCACCCCGAAAGGGTCGCGCCGGAAGGCGCACCGCGCTAGAACGGGGCGCAATCGGGAGAGTCAGCCAATGGGACGTGTCGAAGCGATCGCCGGGAATCTTGCCGAAGCGCGCGCCTTGTCCACAGTCGAAATCCCGTCGCTCAAGGGCAAGGTGAGCGAGGAAGAATGGCAGGTCCGCGTCGACCTCGCCGCCGCCTACCGGCTGGTCGCGCATTTCGGTTGGGACGACCTCGTCTTCACCCATCTGTCGGCGCGCGTGCCGGGGCCGGAGCACCATTTCCTGCTCAACCCCTACAATCTCATGTTCGAGGAGGTCACCGCCTCCAGCCTGGTCAAGGTGGACATGGAGGGCCGCGCGGTCGATCCGACCCCCTTCATCGTCAACGCGGCGGGCTTCACCATCCATTCGGCGCTGCACATGGCGCGCGCGGACGCGCTGGCGGTGATCCACCTGCACACGCCCAATGGCCAGGCGGTCTCCGCCCATGCCGAGGGGCTGCTGCCGCTCACCCAGACGGCGATGCTGATCCGCGAGGAGATCGCCTATCATGACTATGAGGGGCTGGCGGTGGATCTCGGCGAGCGCGAGCGGCTGGTCGCCGACCTTGGCGACAAGAGCGCGATGATCCTGAGGAACCACGGCACGCTCGCCTTCGGCGAGACGATCGGCGAGGCGTTCCTCAAGATCTATTTCCTGGAGCGCGCCTGCGAGGCGCAGGTGAAGGCGCTCGCCGCCGGCGAGGCCAGCCTCAACCGGCCGCCGCAGGGCGCGCCCGAGATCACCGCCCAGCAGGGCCGCGCGAGCCTGAAGGCCGGCGCCAACATGCTCGCCTGGCCGGCGTTGCTGCGCAAGGCCTACCGGCTCGATCCCGGCTTCGCGACCTAGGCTGGATCGGCATTCGGCGGGACTTCCCTCTCCCGAGCGATGGGTGGGGGAAGGATCGGGGCGAGCCGGGCCGACGCTCGGACACGTGCGCGATGGCCGCGGCGAGCAAGGCGCCCGCCGACGCTCGCCGCCGCTTGCCATGGCGGCAGGGCGATCCCAGCTTCTGCTTGTTGCAGCAGGACAACAGTGGACTTTTGGCAAAGGGTGGAGAAGGAACCGGCATGGCCGATCTTTATTCGACCCTCGGCGTGGCGCGAAGCGCGAGCGAGGCGGACATCAAGAAAGCCTATCGCAAGCTCGCCAAGGAGCTGCATCCCGACCGCAACAAGGACAATCCCCAGGCGGCGGAGCGCTTCGCGCAGGTGACGCGCGCCTATGACATCCTGACCGACAGGGACAAGCGCGCCCAATATGATCGCGGCGAGATCGACGACGAGGGCAACCCGCGCGCGCCGTTCGGCTTCGGCGCGGGCGCTGGCGCGGCCGGCGGCGGGCCGTTCCGCGGCCATCCGTTCGGCGAGGGCAATGGCGACTTTCGCTTCCAGGGCGCCGAGCCGGGCGACCTCTCCGACCTCTTCGAGGGGCTGTTCGGCGGCCTCGGCCGGCGCGGAGGCGGCGGCGGCGGCCCGTTCGGCTTCGGCCGACGCGACACGCCACCGCGCAAGGGCGCCGATGTCGCCTACCGGCTCGACGTTCCCTTCGCGGAGGCGGCGACGCTGAAGGGCCAGCGCGTCACCCTCTCCAGCGGCAAGACGCTCGACATCAAGCTGCCGAAGGGCGTCGAGGAGGGCACGAAGATCCGTCTCGCCGGCCAGGGGCAGCCGGGGCCGGGCGGCAATGGCGACGCGATCGTCACGATCTCGATCGCCAGGCATCGCTTCTTCACCCGCGACGGCGACAATATCCGGCTCGATCTGCCGATCTCGCTCGACGAGGCGGTGCTCGGCGCCCGGGTGCGCGTGCCGACGGTGGACGGCCCGGTGATGCTCTCGATCCCCAGGGGCTCGACCTCCGGCAAGGTGCTCCGGCTCAAGGGCAAGGGCTTCACTGGCAAGAGCGGCGCGCGCGGCGACCAGCTCGTCACCCTGATCGTCGACGTGCCGGGTGACGATGCCGAGCTCGCCGGCTTCCTCGAGGGCTGGAGCGGGCGGGGCAAGCGCAACCCCAGGGCGGGCCTGGGCGTCTAGCCGTCGATGCGCGACATTTCCCCCGAATCGCCGGAGGCGCGACGGGAAGGGCGGGACGGCAGGCGGCGGCTGGCCGAACTTCGCGCCCACATGCGGCGGGGATCGCGGCTGCGCGAGGTCGTCCGGCGGGTCGCGGTCGGCGTCTATTCGGACGGCTTCATCCACGCCGGCAATCTCGCTTATCTCGCCCTGCTCTCGATCTTTCCCTTCGTGATCGTCGCCGCCGCGATGGCGCACCTGCTCGGCCAGGGCGACGCCAGCATGGCGGCGGCGAGCGCGCTGCTCGAGGCGATGCCGCCGAGCGTGAGGCACGTGCTCGACCAGCCGATGCGCGAGGTGGTGGAGATGCGCTCGGGCTATCTGCTCTGGTTCGGCGCGCTGGTCGGGCTGTGGACGACGGCGAGCTTCATCGAGACGATCCGCGACATCATCCGCCGCGCCTACGGCGTCCCCTTCGGCCGCGCCTTCTGGGAATATCGGCTGGGCTCGGTCGGGATCATCGTCGCCGCGGTGATCGTGACGATGACCGCCTTCGCGCTGTCGGTGACGATGTCGAGCGTGCAGCAGCTGATCGTCTCGCATGTGCCCGGCGCGGCCAATATCGTCTCGCTGCTCACCTGGCTGCAGGCGGTGCCGGCGCTGGCGATGTTCGCCGCGCTCTACACCCTGTTCTACGCGCTGACCCCGTCGGCCTATCGCGTCTCGGGCTGCCCGAAATGGCCGGGCGCGCTGTTCGCGACCCTGTGGTGGATGGCGACGACGGCGCTGCTGCCGATCGTGCTCGGCCACCTCGTCAATTACGGGCTCACCTATGGCGGGCTCGCCGGGGTGATCGTCACCCTGCTCTTCTTCTTCCTCATCGGGCTCGGCCTGGTGATCGCCGCCGAACTCAATGCGGCGCTTGCCGAGTCGCCCACGGCAAGCCAAGAGGGGGAAGGCGCGGCCGACGCGGGGACGGCCGTCGCGTCACCGGGGAGAAGCCAGCAGGAGGATTGATGACCGGCCTGATGACGGGAAAGCGCGGCCTCATCATGGGGCTCGCCAACGACCGCTCGCTTGCCTGGGGCATTGCGCGCAAGCTCCACGAACAGGGGGCGGAGCTCGCGTTCAGCTTCCAGGGCGAGGCACTGCGCAAGCGCGTCGCGCCGCTCGCCGGCGAGCTCGGCTCCGACATCCTGATCGATTGCGACGTTTCCGACATGGCCGCGCTCGACGCCGCGTTCGGACGGCTCGGGTCGCACTGGCCGACGATCGACTTCATCGTCCACGCGATCGGCTTTTCCGACAAGAACGAGCTGCGCGGCCAGTTCGTCGACACCAGCCTCGACAATTTCCTGCTGACGATGAACATCTCCGCCTACAGCTTCGTCGCGGTCGCGCAGCGCGCGCGCGACATGATGCCGCAAGGCGGCGCGCTGCTCACCCTCTCCTATTACGGAGCAGAGAAGGTGATCCCGCACTATAATGTGATGGGCGTCGCCAAGGCCGCGCTCGAGACCAGCGTCAAATATCTGGCGATGGACCTGGGGCCGCGAAAGATCCGCGTCAATGCGATCTCGGCCGGGCCGATCAAGACGCTGGCGGCGAGCGGGATCGGCGACTTCCGCTACATCATGAAGTGGAACGAGTATAACAGCCCGCTGCGCCGCAACGTCACCATCGAGGATGTCGGCGGCGCCGGGCTCTACCTGCTGTCGGACCTGGCGGCCGGGGTCACCGGCGAAATCCACCATGTCGATGCCGGCTACAACGTCATCGGCATGAAGGCCGAGGACGCGCCCGACATCACGGTGTCGTGAGCGCGGCGCGATGAGCGACGGCGGCCCCCGGGGCCATGCGCTGCGCTGGTCCTTCTGGGCGGGCGCGGGGGGCGCCGGCGCGCTCATCGACGGCTGCCCGCCGGGGCTCGCGCTGGACGAGGCGGAGACCGGCGCGCGCGTGCTTTCCGGCACGTTCGAGGGGCGGACGACCGGCACGCCGATCGGGCTTGAAGTCACCGGCGGTCCCGGCGCGCCGCTGAAGGCGGCGGGCGCGATCGCGCGGAAGGTGATCGAGGGCGTCGCGATCCGTGCCGAGGCCGAGGGCGACAGCGTGACCTGCATCGCCGAGGGCGTGCCCGCCGGCTGGGGCGCGCCCGCTTATGCCCGGCTCGACGCCGAGATCGCCGGCGCGGTCGGCGCGATCGCCGGGGCGCGGCGAGTCGAGATTGGCGATGGTTTCGCGGCGGCGCGGCTCAGCGGTTCGCAGAACGCCGATCCGATGCGCGCTGGAGCGACTTTCCTGTCCAACCATGCCGGCGGCGTGCTCGGCGGCATCGCGAGCGGGCAGCCGGTGGTGGTGCGCGTCGGTTTCGATCCGCTGCCCGAGGACGCGGCGGCGCAGGTGGCGGCGGCGATGGCGCTCGTCCTCGCCGACCAGAAGCTGCTCCACCGCGCGCAGTGCGGCTGAGCCGGGGCCGGCCCGCTAGCCGCGCTTGACGCCGATCAGCGTGCCCTTGCTGCCGTTGGTTTCCAGCCGGAAATCGAATTCCGGGTGACGGTGGCGCCAGCGCCGCGCGACGATGCGCTCGCCGGGTCGCGCGCCGTCGTCGAGCAGCACCGTCCCGCCCGGCGCGATCCGCGCGAACAGCGATTCCGCCGCGCCGCGGGTGAAGGGGTGGATCGCCCAGGGCGGCCCGTCCACCACCATCAGGTCGATCTCGCCGGGAAGCGGGCCATGATCGTACCACAGGCCCGGCCAGCCATCCGGCGAGCGGCGCAGCGGCACGGCGCGCAGATCGGCCATCAGCCCGTGATCGGCGAGCCAGCGGCCGGTCGATTCGACGAAGTCGGCGTGCTGATCGAAGCTGACCAGCGTGGCGCCGCCGACCCGCTCGAGCGCGCGCGCGAGGATCAGGGTCGAGGCACCCATGCCGAACTCGACGACCCGGCGCGGGCGGCGCGTGAAGACGTGATCGACGATATGCTTGAGCAGGCCCATGTCGGCCTTCCAGGCGCCGAGATTGGGGAGCGCGTCGAGCGGCAGGTCGAGCCGCTCGAGCAACGCCTTCTTGTCGGCGCGGCGGCCGCCGTGCAGGCCGCGCACCAGCCAGGGCCACTGGATCGCCCCGAACGCGGTCACCGCGAGCCGGTCGGACAGGCCGCGCGCATAATCGCCGACGATGAGCGCGTCGGCGCGCGGCAGCAACCCGGTGGCCTCGCGCGTCGTCATTGGGCGAATGGATCCCTTACCAGGATCGTGTCCTCCCGTTCCGGGCTGGTCGACACGAGAGCGACCGGGCAGGCGATCAGTTCCTCGACCCGCCTGATATATTTGATCGCCTGGGCCGGAAGCTGCGCCCAGCTGCGCGCGCCGGCGGTGGATTCGGCCCAGCCGGGCATGGTTTCGTAGATCGGCCTCGCCGCCGCCTGGTCGGCGGCATGGGCGGGCAGATGATCGACGCGCCGCCCGTTCACCTCATAGCCGACGCAGATCCTCACCTCGTCGAGCCCGTCGAGCACGTCGAGCTTGGTGAAGGCGATGCCGTTGACGCCGGCGACGGCGCAGGACTGGCGGACAAGCGCGGCATCGAACCAGCCGCAGCGGCGCCGGCGGCCGGTCACCGTGCCGAACTCGCGGCCGCGCTCGCCGAGGCGCTGGCCGATCTCGTCGTCGAGCTCGGTCGGGAAGGGGCCGGAACCGACCCGGGTCGTATAGGCCTTGACGATGCCGAGCACGAAGCCCGCCGCGCCCGGGCCGAGGCCGGTGCCCGAGGCGGCGGTGCCGGCGACGGTGTTCGAGGAGGTGACGAAAGGATAGGTGCCGTGGTCGACATCGAGCAGCACGCCCTGCGCGCCTTCGAACAGGATGCGCCGGCCACGACGGTGCGCCTCGTCGAGCGTCTGCCAGACCGGGCCGGCGAACCGCAGCACGAACTCGGCGATTTCGCCCAGCTCGCGCTCGAGCGCGGCGCGATCGACCGGCGGCTCGCCGAAGCCGGCCCGCAGCGCATCGTGATGGGCGCACAGCCGGTCGAGCTGCGGCCCCAGCTCGCCGAGATGGGCAAGGTCGCACACCCGGATCGCGCGGCGGCCGACCTTGTCCTCGTAAGCGGGACCGATGCCGCGCCGCGTCGTGCCGATCTTGCCCTGGCCGCTCGCATCCTCGCGCAGCGCGTCGAGATCGCGGTGGATCGGCAGGATCAGCGGGCAGTTGTCGGCGATCCGCAGCACCTTCGGCGTCACCGGCACGCCCTGCGCGGCGAGCGTCTCGACCTCCGCCTTCAGCGCCCAGGGATCGAGCACCACGCCATTGCCGATCACCGACAGCGTGCCGCGCACGATCCCCGAGGGAAGCAGCGAGAGCCTGTAGGTCACGCCGTCGATGACGAGCGTGTGGCCGGCATTGTGGCCGCCCTGGAAGCGAACGACGAGATCGGCCCGGCTCGCCAGCCAGTCGACGATCTTGCCCTTGCCCTCGTCGCCCCACTGGCCGCCGATCACGGTGACATTCGCCAAAGCCGCACCTCCCGTGTGCCCTGCGGCGCTTTAGGAGCCGTGAACGGGATCGGCAATGCCCGCGAACCGCGAAAGGCAGGGTTTGCCGCAGATGACGGCTTCGTTGTTCGAGGTTAATGAAACCAGGCCGGCGTGGGGCGCGTTGGCCGGGCAGATCAGTTCGAGGAGGAAATCATGCGTACGCTCATTCTCGCCATTTCGGCCACCGCGATGGCGATTCCGGCGACGATCGCGGTATCGACGCCGGCGGACGCCCAGCGCCACCACCGCGACCGCTACAGCCAATATTACGACCGTCACGGCAATTATCACGGGCCACACTGGCGCGGCCGCGACGGGCGCTATTACTGCCGCAAGCCGGACGGCACGACCGGCCTCCTGATCGGCGGCGCGGCGGGCGCGCTGATCGGCCGCTCGATCGACGGCGGGCGCGACCGGACCGCCGGCACCGTCATCGGCGCCGCCGCCGGCGCGCTGCTCGGCCGCGAGGTCGAGCGCAGCAACGCCCGCTGCCGCTGAGGCGACGGAAGCGGCCGGATCCGAAAGGGCGCCCCGGGAGGCGCCCCTTTTTCGCGTCAACTCGATGCGCGCGAACGAAGGCGTTGATTCAGCTCTTCGGCCTGGTCGGGCGGGAACGGGCGCCGCGCCGGGCCGTGCCTGAGTCGCGCGCGCCGGTCCGCGTGGACGCGCCCGACGAGGCCGACGAGGCCGACGCGCCCGCCTTGCGCGCGGCGGGCTTCTTCGCGGTGGTCCGCGCGCCGGTCGACCGGGCGCGCGCAGGCGTCGCGGTCGCGGCGGCAGAGGCCGATTCGGTGGCGGCCGCGTCATTGCCCTCGCCGAGCAGGCGGCGGACCACATCGGTCGCCGCCTCGACCATCGCCGCGCCGATCCGGCTGGCGCTCTCGGCGGCGGCGTCGGCCGCGGATTCCGCCGCGTCCTGCGCCTGGCGCGCGCCCTTCTTCACCGAATCGCGCACCGACTTGTTCGCGGCGAGCGCGGTCGTGGCGGTGAGCAGGCCGGCCGCGAGCAGGCTGCGCGCAACCGGGTTCCTCGCCAGCTCGGCAGCCTTGCGGCCCGCCTCGCGCAGCGCGTCGGGAATGGCCTCGCCGGCCTTGCCAGCCCGGTCGGACTCGCCGGCCCGGTCGGACTTGCCGGCCTGATTTGACTTTGCGGACGATTTCTTGGCCTTCGCCATGGGGACCTCCTTGGACCTCGCGCGGTTTGCGTAACAGACACGCGAGCGGGCGAACAGTTCCATTGCGACGCGGGCGCCGGGCGGCCCCGGCGAACGGCGCGGGCGGGGCCGGCGGGAAGCGGCGGCGGCGGCGCGAGGCCCGAACAGGCGAAAGGCCGCCGGGCCCTTGCCCGACGGCCTCTCGACATGGTCAGCGGCCGGAAGCTTTCCAGCCCGGAAACCCTTTGAAAAGCCTAGGCTTTCGGCTCCCGAACGGACTTGACCGACACCTCTGCTGAGCCATGAGACATCGGATCACCTCCTTTCGCTAAGTTGAACTCGCGAGCAATATGAATCGCCCGGAATCGACGATCAAGTCTTGAACCGAACTTTTTCGCCGTCAGGATTCCCTGCTTCACGCCGTCCGTCCGGGCGGCTTTTCCATGCGCCAGCGCTCAGGCGCCGCCGCGGCAATCCTCCACCACCCGCGCGAATTCGGGCCAGGCGGGCACGTAGAGCGGCGACGCGCCGGGCGCCTCGACCATGAAGCGGCCACGGCTGAACGCCATCCGGTCGAGCAGCGGATCGCGCGGCGCAAGCGTCGCCACCAGATTCGTCCCCTGAACCTCCGCCGGAAGGGTGCGCGCGCCGAAGCTGGTCGTCACCCGCAGCGGCCCCCGCGTCGCGCCGGCGAGGGTGAGCGCGACCGCGCCGCCATCGCAGCGCGCGGCGAAGCTCGGCGCGCCGGCCGGGCCGAACCAGGCAAGCGAACGGCCATCGCCGTCATAGTGCCAGTCGCCCGGGCTGATCGGCGCGTCGCGCCAGTCGGTGCCCGGCGGCGCGGGCAGCGGCGCCGGCGGCGACGGCGCCGGTGCTTCCCGCGATGGCGGCGGAGGTGGAGGCGGCGGCGGCGCCGGCCGCGGAATGCAGCCGGCGAGCAGCACCGCGAGCGCGGTGCCGGACGCGACGCGGGCGAGGCGAAGCCTCACGCGCCGTTCCCGGCCGCGGGCGGCGCCGGCGCGACCTCGTTCGCCGCGGCGGGCGCCGGTGTCGGCGCCGGGGCACCGATATTGCCCCTGGTGCAGCCCTCCACATAGGTGCTGACCTGCGGCCCGGCCGGCAGCGCCAGCGGCGGCGCGTCGCCGATCCGAATCACGATCGGCTCGCGGTTGCGGGCGAGCACGCCGAGCAGCGGATCCTGCGGCATCAGCGCGGCGCGCAGCATCGGCACCGCGCCATTGTTCACCGCGACCACCGCGAGCCGGCGGGTCTCGCTGCCCATCGTCACCAGCATGGTCGGCAGGTCGCCGGTGGGCGCCGCGCCGTTGCTCTGCAGATAAAGCCCGCGCCGGCCGTCGCAGCGCAGGCTGAAGATCGGCGGCGCGCCGGCGGGGCCGAATTCGAGGATGCTGCTGTCGTCCTGGACCGAGGTCCGCCATTCGCCGAGCGCGAGCGTGGCGTCGCCCTGCTCGGGGTTGCGGACCTGCTCGACCGCGCGGGCGGCCTCGTTGTCGTCGGCGAGCAGCTCGGCCGGCTCGGATCGCGCGCAGGCGGCGAGGGCGAGGGCGGCAAGAAGGGCGATGCGTTTCGCGGCCATGCGGGGACTCCAGAATTTCCGGCGGTTCCCGCCCACCGTGGCGGAGCGCGCGCGGCCTTTCAAGACCATGCGCCGGGTTCAGGCGCGACCGAGGGCGATGCGCGGCGCTTGCCTGGCCGGTTCGGGCAACTCGCGGGTCATGCGCCAGCGAACGGCCGCGCGGGGCGCGATGTTCCCCGGCTCATCGTGCCGGGCGGCCGCCCGCCCATTTGCGCCGCGTCTTGCCGTAGCGCAGCTTGCGGGTGCCGGGCTGGCCCTGGGTGGAATGGCCGATGGCGGCGGCGTGGCCGGGTTCGGTGGCAAGGCCGAGCTCGCCCGCCTCGAGCCGGCGGATCTCGTCGCGCAGGCGGGCGGCCTCCTCGAACTCGAGATCGGCGGCGGCCTGGCGCATCCGGCCCTCCAGCTCCTCGATATAGGCGCGCAGATTGTGGCCGACCAGCTCGGGCCGCGCCTCGTCACCGGTGTCGACCAGCACCGAATCGCGGTTCGACACGTCGGCGAGGATGTCGGCGATGTTGCGCCTGATCGTCGTCGGCGTGATGCCGTGGGCGGCGTTGTAGGCCTGCTGCTTCTCGCGCCGGCGATTGGTCTCGTTGAGCGCCCGCTCGATCGAGCCGGTGATCGTGTCGGCGTAGAGAATGACCTTGCTCTCGACGTTGCGCGCGGCCCGGCCGATCGTCTGGATGAGCGAGGTTTCCGAGCGCAGGAAGCCCTCCTTGTCGGCATCGAGGATCGCGACCAGCCCGCATTCGGGGATGTCGAGTCCCTCGCGCAGCAGGTTGATGCCGACGAGCACGTCGTAGACGCCGAGCCTGAGATCCCGGATCAGCTCGATGCGCTCCAATGTCTCGACATCGCTGTGCATGTAGCGGACCTTGAGACCGGCCTCGTGCAGGAACTCGGTGAGATCCTCCGCCATCCGCTTGGTGAGCGTGGTGACGAGCGTGCGATAGCCCCTGGCCGCCGTCGCCTTCGCCTCGGCGATGAGATCGTCGACCTGGTCCTCGACCGGCTTGATCTCGACCGGCGGGTCGATGAGGCCGGTCGGGCGGATCACCTGCTCGACGAAGACGCCGCTCGCCTGCTCCATCTCCCACGGCCCCGGCGTTGCCGAGACGGCAACCGTCTGCGGGCGCATCGCGTCCCATTCGTTGAACCGGAGCGGCCGGTTGTCGATGCAGCTCGGCAGGCGGAAGCCATATTCGGCGAGCGTGATCTTGCGCCGGTGGTCGCCGCGCGCCATCGCGCCGATCTGCGGGATCGTCTGGTGGCTCTCGTCGACGAAGAGCAGCGCGTTGTCGGGGAGATATTCGAACAGGGTCGGCGGTGGCTCGCCGGGCAGGCGGCCGGTAAGGAAGCGGCTGTAATTCTCGATCCCCGCGCACGAACCGGTGGCGGCGATCATCTCCAGGTCGAAATTGGTGCGCTGCTCGAGCCGCTGCGCCTCGAGCAGCCGCCCTTCCGCCTGCAGCTCCTTCAGCCGCTCGGCGAGTTCGAGGCGGATCGCCGCCATCGCCTGCTTCAGCGTCGGGCCGGGCGTGACGTAGTGCGAGTTCGCATAGACGCGGATGTGATCGAGGCTCGCCGACTTCCTGCCGGTCAGCGGATCGAACTCGACGATCTGCTCGATCTCGTCGCCGAAGAAGGAGACCCGCCAGGCGCTGTCCTCATAGTGCGAGGGGAAGATCTCGAGATTGTCGCCCTTCACCCGGAAATTGCCGCGCGCGAAGCCCTGATCGTTGCGCCGATATTGCAGCGCGACGAGCTTGCGCACGATCTCGCGCTGGTCGACGATCTGGCCCTTCCTGAGATCGAAAACCATCGCCGAATAGGTTTCGACCGAGCCGATGCCGTAGAGGCAGGAGACCGAGGCGACGATGATCACATCGTCGCGCTCGAGCAGCGCGCGGGTGGCCGAATGGCGCATCCGGTCGATCGCCTCGTTCACCGAGCTTTCCTTCTCGAT
>JBDZVR010000055.1:0-3158 GCA_040255785.1 Sphingomonadales bacterium | reverse complement strand
GCCGCGCCGCCGCCCGCGCCCGCCGCGCGCGCCGTCGCCGGCGAGCGCCGCGAGGAGCGGGTGCGGATGTCGCGCCTGCGCCAGACCGTCGCCCGCCGCCTCAAGGAGGCGCAGGACACCGCGGCGATGCTGACCACGTTCAACGACGTGGACATGTCGGCGGTGATGGCGGCGCGCGGCCGCTACAAGGACCTGTTCGAGAAGAAGCACGGCATAAGGCTCGGCTTCATGAGCTTCTTCGTGAAGGCGGCGGTGCTCGCGGCGCGCGACATTCCCTCGGTCAACGCCTCGATCGACGGCGACGAGATCGTCTATCGCGACTATGTCGACGTCTCGGTCGCGGTATCCGCGCCGCAGGGGCTGGTCGTGCCTGTCATCCGCGACGCGCAGGCGCTGTCCTTCGCCGAGATCGAGACGACGATCGCCGATTTCGGTCGCCGCGCGAAGGAGGGCACGCTGACGCTCGAGGAGATGCAGGGCGGCACCTTCACTATCTCCAACGGCGGCGTGTTCGGCTCGCTGCTCTCCACCCCGATCATCAATCCGCCGCAGTCGGCGGTGCTCGGGATGCACCGGATCGAGGAGCGTCCGGTCGTCAGGGATGGCGCGATCGTCGCGCGCCCGATGATGTATCTCGCGCTCAGCTACGATCACCGCCTGATCGACGGCCGCGAGGCGGTCACTTTCCTCGTGCGCATGAAGGAAGCGCTCGAGGATCCGACGCGGCTCCTGATCGACCTTTGACGGCTGTTCCCCGGCGCGGCCGGGGCGCGGGCGCGCCCGCGGATATTGGACCCCCGGCCTTCGCCGGGGCACGAGGTGGAAAATGGCAGATACCGAATTCGACGTCATCGTGATCGGCGCAGGGCCGGGCGGCTATGTCGCGGCGATCCGGGCCGCGCAGCTGGGGCTGAAGACCGCCTGCGTCGAAAGCCGCGAGACGCTGGGCGGCACCTGCCTCAATGTCGGCTGCATCCCTTCCAAGGCCATGCTCCACGCCTCCGAGCTCTACGAGGAGGCGCATTCGGGCGCGCTCGCCAAATGGGGCGTCGCGACGAAGGGCGTGTCGCTCGATCTCGACGCGATGCACGCGGCGCGGCGCGAGGCGATCAAGGGGCTCACCGGCGGCATCGAGTTCCTTTTCCGCAAGAACAAGGTGACCTGGCTCAAGGGCCGCGGCCGCTTCCTTGACGCCAACCGGATCGACGTCGCCGGCACCGCCTACACGGCGAAGAACATCATCATCGCCACCGGCTCGTCGGTGACTCCGCTGCCCGGTGTCGAGATCGACCAGAAGCGCATCGTCGATTCCACCGGTGCACTCGAGCTCGCCGAGGTGCCGAAGAAACTGGTCGTGATCGGCGGTGGCGTGATCGGGCTGGAGCTCGGCAGCGTCTGGCGGCGGCTGGGCGCGGAGGTGATCGTCGTCGAGTTCCTCGACCAGATCCTGCCCGGCATGGACGGCGAGGTCCGCAAGGAAGCCGCGAAGATATTGAAGAAGCAGGGTTTCGACATCCGCACGTCGACCAGGGTCACCGGCGCGCGCGTGCAGGGCAAGGGCGTGAGCCTCACCGTCGAACCGGCTGCCGGCGGCGATGCCCAGACGATCGAGGCGGATGTGGTGCTGGTCTCGATCGGCCGCCGGCCGAACACCGAGGGGCTCGATCTCGACAAGGCCGGCCTTGCCACCAACAAGCGCGGGCAGATCGAGGTCGATCGCGATTTCCGCACGCAGGTTGCCGGCATCTATGCGATCGGCGACGTCGTTCCCGGTCCCATGCTCGCCCACAAGGCCGAGGACGAGGGCGTCGCCGCGGCGGAGATCATCGCCGGCCAGCCCGGCATCGTGAATCACGACGTGATCCCGAGCGTGGTCTACACGATGCCGGAGATTGCGGGCGTCGGCCTCACCGAGGAGGACGCGAAGGCGCGCGGTCACGAGGTGAGGACCGGCAAGTTCCCGATGCTCGCCAATTCGCGCGCCAAGACCAACCGCGAGCCGGACGGCTTCGTCAAGATCGTCGCCGACGCGAAGTCGGATCGCGTGCTCGGCGTGTGGATGGTCGCCTCGGTCGCCGGCACGATGATCGCCCAGGCCGCGCAGGCGATGGAGTTCGGCGCGACCGCCGAGGACATCGCCTATACCTGCCACGCCCATCCGACCCACAGCGAGGCGGTGAAGGAAGCGGCGATGGCGGTGTCCGGCAAGCCGATCCACATCTAGGGCCGGGACCCGTCGGGCTCCGATGCGTGATTGCACCGGTCCCGCCATGGCTGGATGGGGGGCATGTTCGCGCGCATGACCGGCTGTGCTACGAAGGCGCGGATGCGCTCGACCCGGAGCCAATTTCAAATGCGCGTGAAGCAGACCCTCGCGCGCGGCATGGGCGAAGCCGCGCCGCCGCGGCTGATTGCGGTTGATCATGCCGGCATTCGCCGCGAGCCGCGCTGAGCCATGGCCGACGGTCAGCTCCCCGCACTGATCGGCCCGGTCCTCCACCTGCTCGATCTCGCCGGCATCGCCGTCTTTGCGCTGTCCGGCGCGCTGGTCGCTGCCGGCAAGCGGCAGACGCTCGTCACCTTCGCCTTCTTCGCGGTGGTGACCGGCGTCGGCGGCGGCACGGCGCGCGACCTCCTGATCGGCGCGCCGGTCTTCTGGGTGCACCAGAATGCAACGCTGCTGATCTGCCTTGTCGCGGCGCTCGCGGTCTGGCTGCTGCCGCGCGGGCTCTGGCAGGGCAAGGCCCTGCTCTGGCTCGACGCGGCCGGCATGGCCGCCTATGCGAGCTACGGCGCGGCCAAGGGCCTCGCCTGGGGCATCGCGCCGCTCCCTGCCTTCGCGATGGGGGTGATGACCGGTTGCCTCGGCGGCATCATCCGCGACGTGCTCGCCGGCGAACCGTCGATCCTGATGCGCCCGGAGCTTTACGTGACCGCGGCCGCGCTCGCCGCGGGGCTCGTCGTGGGGCTGCTCCTGTTCGGCGTGCCGGGCGCGATCGCCGGGCCGGCGGCTGGCCTCGCCGGCTTCGCCCTGCGCGGCCTCGCGATCGAGCGCGGCATCGGCCTGCCGAGCTACGGGCGTCGTCCCGGCCAGCGGGAGGATTAGAGTCGGTCTGATATAGGTTTACGCATATCCAGCGCCCGGTATCCAGCGCCGC
>JBDZVR010000012.1:0-76985 GCA_040255785.1 Sphingomonadales bacterium | reverse complement strand
GGCCGGCGTGGCAGCGGCGCCGGACCGCGCCGCGCGTCGGCGCGCGGGGCGGCTGGCGCGGCCGGCCGGCGGGGACCCTCGCCCGCCCGCTCAGGCGATCTCCTCGATCCAGCCATAGGGATCGGCGGCGGTACCGCGCTGGATCGAGACCAGCCGCTCGCGCAGCCGCTGCGTCACCGGCCCGATCGACTGGTCGCCGATCGAAAAGTCGATCCCGCCATTGCCCCGGGCCGAGCCGATCGGCGTGATCACCGCCGCGGTGCCGCAGGCGAAGGCCTCGGTCAGCCGCCCCGTCCTGGCATCCGCCTGCCACTGGTCGATCGAATAGGGTTCCTCGCGAACCGCGAGCCCGGCGTCGCGCGCGAGCGTGATCAGCGAATCGCGGGTGATGCCCGGCAGGATCGTCCCGGTGAGCGGCGGCGTCGCAAGGCTGCCGTCATCGAAGACGAAGAAGATGTTCATGCCGCCCAACTCCTCGACCCAGCGGTGCTCGACCGCATCGAGGAAGACGACCTGGTCGCAGCCCTGGCGGATCGCCTCCGCCTGCGCGGCGAGGCTCGCGGCATAGTTGCCGCCGCACTTGGCGGCGCCCGTCCCGCCCGGCGCGGCGCGGGTGAATTCGCGCGAGACCCAGAGCTTCACGGCGCGCGGCCCGCCCTTGAAATAGCGGGCGACCGACGAGGCCATGACGATGTAGAGATATTCGCCCGCCGGCTTGACGCCGAGATAGGTCTCGCTCGCGAACATGAACGGCCGGAGGTAGAGCGCGCCGTCCTCGCCCGCCGGGATCCACGCCTTGTCGAGCCGCACGAGCTCGCGCACCGATTCGAGGAACATCTCCTCGGGCAGCTCCGGCATCGCCATCCGCCGCGCGGAATCGCGGAAGCGGCGCGCATTGGCCCCGGCCCGGAACAGGGCGGCGCCGCCATCGGGGCGCGGATAGGCCTTCAGCCCCTCGAAAATCTCCTGCGCGTAATGGAGCACGGCGGCGGCGGGATCGAGCGTCACCGAGGCGCGCCCTGTGATGCGCGCGTCGTGCCAGCCGCGATCGGGGTGGTAGCGGGCGAGCGCCATGTGATCGGTGAAGACGCGCCCGAAGCCCGGCGCTTCGAGCAGCTTCGCGCGCTCTTCGGCCGGCACGGGGCTGGCGCTCGGTTCCAGGGCGAAGGACTTTGGCATCGCGTTTCCCGAGGTTGGAGACAATCAGCGGTTAGGAAGGCGCGGCGCCCGCGTCAAATATCTCGCGCCAGCTTTCGCCGCCTGCGCGCGCGGCCTGCGCCATTTCGACGCCCTCCCCGCGCGCCGCAGCGATCAAGCGCGCGTCGCCCCGATCAGATATTCGACATTGCCTTCCGGTCCCGTGATTGGCGAGGGCGTGACGCCCGCCACCGTCCAGCCGCGCGCGGCGAGCCAGGCGGCGACCTCGGCGCAGACCCGCTCGCGCACGGCGGGATCGCGCACCACGCCGCCCTTGCCGATCTCCGCGCGCGCCGCTTCGAACTGCGGCTTGACGAGGGCGACGAGCCGGCCGCCGGGCCTGGCGAAATCGAGCGCGGTGGCGAGCACCTTGGCGAGGCCGATGAAGCTGGCATCGCACACGATGATGTCCACCGGCTCGGTGACGATGGCGCCGGTCAGATAGCGCGCGTTGGTGCGCTCATGGACGATGACGCGCGGATCGCGCCGCAGCTTCCACGCGAGCTGGTTGGTGCCGACGTCGATCGCGAACACCTTCGCCGCGCCGCGCTGAAGCAGCACGTCGGTGAAGCCGCCGGTCGAGCTGCCGATGTCGAGCGCGACCGCGCACGCGACGTCCCAGCCGAAATGATCCAGCCCGTGCGCGAGCTTGACGCCGCCGCGCGACACAAAGGGATGATCGCGCCCGCGCACATCGAGCGGCGCATCGCTCGGGAGCGGCTGGCCCGATTTCTCGATCCGGCGCTCGCCCGAAAAGACCAGCCCGGCGAGGATCAGCGCCTGCGCCCGCGCCCGGCTCGGCGCGAGTCCGCGATCGACGAGGAGCTGGTCGGCGCGGGACTTGGCCATGTCGATGAACCGGCAATCCGATAGCAAATGATCTCGGCCCGCTGCCTGTCAGGCAGGCAGCAAGCGCCGCGCCCCGCCGCTCAAGCCCTGGCCCCCTCGACCACGCCCGCGCTGTTGTGGCGGAGCGCCTTCAGCACCGTCGCGACGATGCCGTCGGCGTCGAGGCCCGCCTCGGCATATTGCCGCTCGGGCTTGTCCTGGTCCTGGAAGCGATCGGGCAGGCGCATCGTCCTGAGCTTCAGGCCGGCGTCGATGAGGCCCGAATCGCTCGCCAGCGTCAGCACGTGCGCGCCGAAGCCGCCGATCGCGGCCTCCTCGATCGTCACCGCGACCTCGTGGCTGGCGAGCAGGCGGCGGATCAGCGCCTCGTCCAGCGGCTTGGCGAAGCGCATGTCGGCGACGGTGGTCGAAAGCCCCTGCGCGTCGAGCCGGTCGGCTGCCTTCAGCGCCTCCGCAAGACGGGTGCCGAGCGAGAGAATCGCGATCTTCTTGCCCGCGCGCACGATGCGGCCCTTGCCGATCTCGAGCGCCTGCGGCGCTTCGGGCAGCGGCACGCCGACGCCGCCGCCGCGCGGGTAGCGCACCGCGATCGGCCCGGAATCGTGAAGCTGCATCGTGCGGATCATGTGGCCCAGCTCCGCCTCGTCGGCGGCGGCCATCACCACAAGGTTCGGCAGCGTGCACAGATAGGCGAGGTCGAAGCTCCCCGCATGGGTCGCCCCGTCGGCGCCGACCAGGCCCGCGCGGTCCATCGCGAAGCGCACCGGCAGGTTCTGGATCGCGACGTCGTGGACGACCTGGTCGTAGGCGCGCTGAAGGAAGGTGGAATAGATCGCGCAGAAGGGACGCATTCCCTGCGCGGCGAGGCCAGCCGCGAAGGTGACGGCGTGCTGCTCGGCGATGCCGACATCGAAGGCGCGCTCGGGATGCCTCGCCGCGAACCTGTCAACGCCGGTGCCGGACGGCATCGCCGCGGTGATCGCGCAGATCCGCGGATCCTCGTCGGCCAGCTTCGCCAGCGTATCGCCGAACACGTTCTGATAGGCGGGCGGGCCGGCCGGGCCCTTGTCCTGCTTGCCGGTCACGACGTCGAACTTGACGACGCCGTGATATTTGTCGGCCGCCTTTTCGGCCGGGGCATAGCCCTTGCCCTTCCGGGTGACGACGTGGACGAGCATCGGCCCGACCTCCGCGTCGCGGACATTTTCGAGGATCTCGACCAGCCGCTCGACGTCATGGCCGTCGACCGGGCCGACATAATAGAAGCCCAGCTCCTCGAAGAGCGTGCCGCCGGTCACCATGCCGCGCGCATATTCCTCCGCCTTGCGCGCGGCCTTGTGCAGCGGCTCGGGCAGCCGGCGCGCGAAGCGCTGGGCGAGGTGGCGGACCGAGAGGTATTTGTTCGAGCTGACCAGCCGCGCGAGATAGTGCGAGAGGCCGCCCACCGGCGGCGCGATCGACATGTCGTTGTCGTTGAGGATGACGATCAGCCGGTTGCCCGCCTGCTCGGCATTGTTCATCGCCTCATAGGCCATGCCGGCGCTCATCGCGCCGTCGCCGATCACCGCGATCGCCTTGCCCGGCGCGCCGGAGAGCTTGTTGGCGACGGCGAAGCCGAGCGCGGCCGAGATCGAGGTCGAGCTGTGCGCCGCGCCGAACGGATCATATTCGCTCTCCGAGCGCCTGGTGAAGCCGGACAGGCCGCCGCCCTGCCGCAGCGTGCGGATGCGCTCGCGCCGGCCGGTGATGATCTTGTGCGGATAGGCCTGGTGGCCGACGTCCCAGACCAGCCGGTCCCGCGGCGTATCGAAGACATAGTGGAGCGCGACCGTGAGCTCGACCACGCCGAGCCCGGCGCCGAGATGGCCGCCGGTGACGGACACCGCCGAGATCGTCTCTGCGCGCAGTTCATCGGCAAGCTGGCGAAGCCGGGCGCGATCGAGCTGGCGCAGGTCCTCTGGCGTCGCGACGGTGTCGAGCAGAGGCGTTTCGGGTCGTTCGGTCATACAGTCCCCAATCCAGTCGCGCCTACATAGGCGCGCGCGTCCGGGAAGTCGAACCGTCAGCGCGCGATCCGGCGCGGCGCCGATCCGCGCCTCGCCGCCGGCGACCGAGCCTCTGGGGTGCCGCATCGACATTCGTGCCGAGGCGCCACCCGGGATCGCGCCGGTCGCCGCGACCGCTTCAGGGTCGTGTGGGCGCCGGCCGATCGAATCCGGTGCCTAATGCGCCGCGCAGGATTCGCAGCGCCCGTGAATCTCGATCACCGGCCGCTCGGGCGAAAAGCCGGTGCGGCGGGCGGCGGCGCGCACATCGTGGGCGAGGCCGTCATCGTCGACATGGGTGGCCGAGCCGCACTGATCGCAGATCAGGAAGATGCAGTCGTGGACGCAGCCGGGATGATCGTTGGCGACATAGGCGTTGGCGCTCTCCACCCGCCGCGCGAGGTTCGAGCCGACGAACAGGTCGAGGATGCGATAGACGCTGTTGGCGGCGACGCGGCGACCCTGCTGCTGGCTCAGCTTCTCCGCAATGTCGTAGGCGGAGGCGGGCCGATCGAAGCCGGCCAGCACCCCGAACACGGCTGCGCGCATCGGCGTCCACTGCTCGCCGGCGCGCTCGATCGTCGCCTGCGCGGCCGCGGCGAGGGCGGCGCCCGACTGCGAATGGTGGTGATGTGCCATGAGCGGCGAATGTAAGCCCTCGCCCCGGCGCGGACAAGCGCACGAGGGGGGCCGGGAGGACGAGGCCATCGCCGGAAAACCGCGGTGATCGCTGTGGATGGAACCGCCCAAGCACCTTGCGGGGCAGACTCGCCGGCTCCTATACCCCCGCCATGTCCGATCTGTTCGCTGCGAGCGGAGGCCCCGTCCGGCCCGACAATGGCCAGGCGTCCGCGCATTCTCCCGGTCAATATGACGCCAGCGCGATCGAGGTGCTCGAGGGACTCGAGCCCGTTCGCCGCCGGCCCGGCATGTATGTCGGCGGCACCGACGAGCGCGCGCTGCACCACCTCGCCGCCGAGGTGCTCGACAATTCGATGGACGAGGCGGTGGCGGGCCATGCCTCGCGGATCGAGGTGACGCTGGAGCCGGTGCCGGGCGCGGCAGGGCGGCTCACCATCGCCGACAACGGGCGCGGCATTCCGATCGACGAGCATCCGAAATATCCCGGCAAGTCGGCGCTCGAGGTGATCCTCACCACGCTTCACTCGGGCGGCAAGTTCTCCGACAAGGCCTACGCGACCTCGGGCGGCCTCCATGGCGTCGGCGTGAGCGTGGTCAACGCGCTGTCGGTGGAGACGATCGTCGAGGTGGCGCGCGACCGGCAGCTCTATCGCCAGAGCTTCGCGCGCGGCGCGCCGACCTCGAAGCTGGTGCTGGTCGGCCCGACGCAGAACCGGCGCGGCACCACCACCAGCTTCGTGCCGGACCCGGAGATTTTTGGCGCGGACGCGAAGTTCAGCGCCAGGCGGCTCTATCGCCTCGCCCGCTCGAAGGCCTATCTCTTCGCCGGCGTCGAGATACGCTGGCGCTGCGACCCCGCGCTGGCGAGCGAGGAGGTGCCGGCCGAGGCGGTGTTCCAGTTTCCGGGCGGGCTCGCCGACCATCTCGCCGAGCAGATCGCCGGCAAGGAGACCGCGACGAGCGCGCCCTTCATCGGCCGGCAGGACTTCGCCGATGGCCAGGGCTCGGTCGAATGGGCGGTCGCCTGGCCGGTCTGGGGCGACGGCAGCCAGATCCATTACTGCAACACCATCCCGACGCCCGACGGCGGCACCCATGAGCAGGGACTGCGCAACGCGCTGGTGCGCGGCCTGCGCGCCTTCGGCGAGCTGGTCGGCCAGAAGAAGGCGAAGGAGCTGCAGACCGAGGACGTGATGAGCGGCGCCGAGATCATGCTCTCCGTCTTCATCCGCGACCCGCAGTTCCAGAGCCAGACCAAGGACCGGCTGACCTCGCCCGACGCGGTGAAGCTGGTCGAAAACGCCGTGCGCGACCATTTCGACCATTTCCTGGCCGATCACATGGAGCGCGGCCGTGCCCTGCTCGGCTTCGTCATGGAGCGGATGGACGAGCGGCTGAAGCGCCGCGCCGAGCGCGAGATCAAGCGCAAGTCCGCGACCAGCGCGCGCAAGCTGCGCCTGCCCGGCAAGCTCACCGACTGCGCGAACGACGATCCGCGCGGCACCGAGCTGTTCATCGTCGAGGGCGACAGCGCCGGCGGATCGGCCAAGCAGGCGCGCGACCGCAAGACGCAGGCGATCCTGCCGATTCGCGGCAAGATCCTGAACGTCGCCAGCGCGAGCGCGGACAAGATCCGCGCCAATCAGGAGATTGCCGATCTCGTCCAGGCGCTCGGCTGCGGCACGCGCGAGCGCTGCAATCCCGACGAACTGCGCTACGAGCGCATCATCATCATGACCGACGCGGACGTGGACGGCGCCCACATCGCGACCTTGCTGATGACCTTCTTCTTCCAGGAAATGCCCGAGCTCGTGCGCCGCGGGCACCTCTTTCTCGCCCAGCCGCCGCTGTTCCGGCTCGCCGCCGGCGGCACTGTCGCCTACGCCCGCGACGAGGCGCACCGCGCGACGCTGGAGCGCGACCTGTTCAAGGGCCGCAAGGTGGAGGTGTCGCGCTTCAAGGGTCTCGGCGAAATGAACCCCGCGCAACTTCGCGAGACGACCATGGACCCGGCGACGCGCAGCCTGATCCGGATCACGCTGCCCGGCGACTATCAGGACCGCGCGCAGGTGAAGGAACTCGTCGACCGCCTGATGGGCCGCCATCCCGAGCACCGCTTCGACTTCATCCAGCGCCACGCCGCGCAACTCGACGAAGCGGAAATCGACGCCTAGGGTCGATTGGGGAGGGTGAAATGCGGCAGGGGGACGACATGCGGCGAGGCTCCGACGGGCGCGGCCGCCGGCGCGTTGGGCCGGGCCGGTGACCCGGAAGCGCCATCGCGCGCCGCCGTCGCGCCAGCCGCGCTGGACGATCCGGCGCGCGACCAGCTTCGGGCTCGGCCTGGGCGGCGCCGCGCTGCTGATCCAGGCCCTTTTCGGCCAGGAGACGCGCTGGTTGTTCCTCGTCTATTTCGCCCTGCTGGTCGCCACCGCGCTGTGCGGCGCCTCGATCCTGTGGATCACCGCATTCGACATGAACCGCCGCGGCACCAGCCACCTGATGCGCCCGGTGCGCGGCTTCGACATCGCCGTCGGGTTGGTGCTGCTCGTTCTGGCGGGTTACGCCTTGACGCTGGCCTGGCCGGCGGTGTGAGAAACCCTTTGTAAGAAATGCCCGCCGCCACCGACTAAAGGATCATGGCGCGGGACCAGCACAACCAGGACGAGCTCTACGAGCAGGCGATCGCGGCGCACGGCCCGGCGCTCGCGCGGCTGGCGCGCGCGGTCGAGGCCGATGCCGACCGCGCCCGCGATCTCGAACAGGACATGCATTTCGGCCTGTGGCGCAGCTTCGCCGCGTTCGACGGCCGCTGCGCGCTCGGCACCTGGACCTATCGCGTCGCCCACAATATCGCCGCCGGCCACGGCCGCGACGGCGCGAAAGCGGCGACCCTGGTCAGCCTCGACGAAGCCGAGGCGATCGCCGACGAGTCCGATCCCGAACGCAATGCCGGCGAAGCCCATGCGCTCGCCCGTCTGCGCCGGCTGATCGCGCACCTGACCGCCGCCGACCGCACCGTGATCCTGCTCTGGCTCGAAGGGCTGGATGCCGCCGCGATCGGCGAGGTGGTCGGCCTCTCGTCCGGCAATGTCGCGGTGAAGACGCACCGCATCAAGGCGCTGCTCGCACGCCATTTCGAGAAGGGAAACCCCGCATGACCGATCCGCGCACGATCTGGGCCGCGGACGGCGCACACCAGCCGCCGCTCTCCCCCGCCGCGCTGCGACGGCGCGCCGATGCGCTCCATCGCCGCGTCAAGCGACGCAATGGCATCGAATATGGGGCCGCCTTGCTGGTGACGCCGGTGTTCGGCTGGATCGGCTGGTTGAGCGGCGACCTTTTCGTGCAGGTCGCCTGCGCCGTCGTGATCGGCGGCGTCGCGCTGATCGTCTTCAACCTGTGGCGCCGGCGCGCGCAGGCGATGCCGGAGGCGCTAGCGATGCCCGCATTCGACTTCCTGCGCGACCAGCTCGTGCGCCAGCGCGATGCGCTTGCCGGGGTCTGGCGCTGGTATCTCGCGCCGCTGGTGCCCGGCATGATGCTGTTCATCGCCGCCATCTACCGCGCAATGCGCGCGGCCATGCCGGCCGGGGCGGCGATCGCCGGGATCGCGCCGTCGGTCATCGTGATCGTCGCGATCTTCGTCGCCATCCATTTCATCAACCGGGCGGCCGCGCGCCGGATCGACCGGGAAATCGCCGCGCTCGACGCGGCCAATCAGGAGGATTGACCATGCGCCGACTCTTGCCCCTCATCGCGATCATGGCCGCCATGACCGCCCATGGCTCCCCGGCCGCGCAGACGCCTTCGGCCGCGGCGGCCGCCCCGGCGCCCGCGCCGGACGCGGTGGCGCGGACCCCGCTCGCCGATCGGGCCGAGGATGTCATCGCGATCATCAACGGCGCCGGTGACCCCGCGGCGCTGTTCACGCCCGCCTTCCTCGCCCAGGTTCCACCGGAGCAACTGCGGGCGATTTCGGCACAGATCGTCCAGCAATATGGCCGGGCCGAGCGGGTCGCCGCCCTCACCGCGCGCGACGCCAATTCGGGCACGCTCGACGTCGCGACCGAGCGTGGCACGCTCCACATCCAGCTTGGGATCGAGCCGGCGCCGCCGCACCGGATCGCGGGCCTGCTGGTCACCGGCGCGGAGCTGAGCGGCGACACGATCGAGGCGGTGCTCGACGAAATCCGCGCGCTGCCCGGCGCGACCGGCGTCGCCCTGGCCCGGCTCGGCGACGAGGCGCCGCGCGCGATCGGCGCGCTGGCGGCCGACCGGCCGATGGCGATCGGCTCCACCTTCAAGCTCTTCATTCTCGCCGAGCTCGACCGGCAGGTGCGCGCAGGCGAGCGAAGCTGGTCCGATGTCGTCCGGCTCGGCGCGCGCTCGGCGCCGAGCGGGATCACGCAGGGCTGGCCCGCCGACGCGCCGGTGACGCTCCACACACTGGCGACGCTGATGATCTCGATCAGCGACAATACCGCCACCGACACGCTGCTGCGGATCGTCGGCCGCGAGAATGTCGAGCGGATGATGGCCACGATCGGCATCTCGACCGCCGCGCGCAACCGGCCCCTGCTCTCGACGATGGAGCTGTTCGCGCTGAAGGCGGCCCCGGAGGCCGCGTTCGCCTTCTGGCGCGACGCCGACGAGGCCGGCCGGCGGGCGATCCTTGCGCGCGACTATGCCGATCCGGATCCGGCGCGGCTGCCGTCCGGGCTGTTCGCCGGCGATCCGGTGCGGATCGATTCGGTCGAATGGTTCGTGACTGCAAGCGATCTGGTGCGCACGATGGACTGGCTGCGCCGCAACGCCAGCGATGCCGCCCGCGCGATCCTCGCCGTCAATCCGGGCAGCGCCGCACTGCGCGGCTCCTTCGCCTATGTCGGCTTCAAGGGGGGATCGGAGCCGGGCGTGGTCAACCTCACCTGGCTGCTGGAGGGACGGGACGGCGCCTGGTACGCGGCGACGGGGAGCTGGAACAATCCCGACGCGCCGGTGGACGAGGCGCGCTTCCTGACACTGATGACACGCGCCATGACCCTGCTGGCGCGCGGCACCTGACCGGACCCTCTTAACCCGATCTTTGCCACGCGCCGCTAGTTGCGGCGGCATGACCGGCGCGACCTTCGGACGGAAAGGGCTCGGCGGCGCGGCGTCCGTGCCGCGCCCCGCGCCGCGCTTCGGCCAGGCTGGGAGCGCCGCCGCGCCGGCCCGCACCGACGAGGAGGAGCTGGCGCGACGGCGCGAGGCGTTCATCGCCGCCGAGCGGGCGCGCCGGGGAGACGCCGCGCCGCCGTCGACGCCGGCAGAGGAACGCGCCCGATCCAGGACGATCGAGGCGCTGGCCGCCGCGTTGAAGCCGAAACCGGCCGAGACGTTCGCCGACAAGTCCTATCCGCTCGCCTTCCTGCTGTGGATGTCGCTCGGGGTCGCCGGCGCGCACCGGCTCTACCTCGACCGGCCGATCTCGGGAGGCGCGCAGGCGGCGGGCTTCACGGCGAGCTTGGCGCTGGTCGCGCTCGGCCATTACCCGGCCTTTCTCGGCCTCGTCCTGTGCACCCTGGGGATGCTGTTCGACGCCCGGCTCATCACCCGCATGGGCAAGGCGCGCCGCTAGCTCGCCACCGCCGGCGCGATCAGGGGAAATTGCGGGATTTCGACCGCGAAGCTGCCGCCGTCGTCCGCGACCATATGATAGCGCCCGCGCATCGAGCCGGTCGGCGTCTGCAACGGGCAGCCGGAGACATAATCGAACGACTCGCCCGGCGCGATCACCGGCTGCTCGCCGACGACGCCCTCGCCGCGCACTTCATGGGTGATGCCGCGCCCGTCGGCGATGATCCATTCGCGGCTGATGAGCTGGATCGTGCGCGCCGAGCCGTTCTCGATCCGCACGTGATAGGCCCAGAACCAGCGCCCGCTCGCCGGCTCCGATTGCTCGGGAAGGAAGTTCACCGCGACGCGCACGGTGACGTCGTCGGTGGTCGCGGCATAACCGAAAAGCTCTTTCACCGGACCGACTGTGGAGCCGCCCGCGCGGCCGGTCAACCGGCGATGCGATCGAGCCGGTCGATCAACCGCTCCCGGCCCGCCAGCACCGCCGCCTGGCGCTGGGTCAGCAGGTCGCGGGCGAGACGGTGGCCGCTGATCGACAGGCCTTGGCGGATCGTCGGCCAGCCGGGGGTGGCCCCGCCGCGCAACCGCGCCGGCAGGCCGCCGAGCGCGCCTGCGTCGAGCCCGAAGCCGAGCTCGGCGAGGACGAGCAGCTCGTAGCGCACCAGCGCGACCGCCCAGCCGCGCGCGCTCGGCGCTGCCTCGATCGCGCCGAGCAAACCCTCCAGCCCGTCGTGGACGCGTGGATAAGGCTGGGCCTCGGGCAGCGCGGCGGCGGTGAGCGCGGCGGCCCATTCGATTCCGGCCGCCGCCAGCGGCTCGGACAGGAGGAAGGCCCGGCTGTGGATCAGTTCGGCGGCGAGGGTGGCGAGCTGCTCATCGCCGCGCGCGCGAAATTCGGCCTGGATGCGGTTGCCGGGCACGAGCACCGGCCGCAGGCGGCGGGAACGGCCGCCGCGCACATAGCCCGCCCTGACGCCGTCCCGGCGCGTCAGCGCACGCACGATCGCGCCGTGCTCGCCGTGCGGGCGGACGGCGACGACGATGGCCTCGGCGACAATGTGCATCGCGCCAGCCTAGCAAGGATTGGCGCGGGTGGTGACCCGTTTCGGAACGCCTCTCCCGCGGGTCTGCCGCCGGTAACCCATTGCATACCATGATCGGCTAGGCCGCCGGCCGAGGAAGCTGGACCCATGCCTGTATTCGACGACGATAGCCTCGCCCGGTTCGACGCTCTCTACCCGGCCACGCCGGGGATGCTGCGCCACCGCCTGACCGAACATCCGCTGCTGACGCTCGACGCGCTCGTTGGCCTCGCCCGCGCGCTGCCGGCCGACAGCGTCGAATATAATGCCGGCGACCTGCCGATCGGCATCGCGCCCGAGGCGGTGACACCCAACGGCCTTTCCGTCGAGGAGACGATCCGCCGCATCGAGCAGTGCGGAAGCTGGCTGGTGCTGAAGCGCGTCGAGCAGGCGCCGGCCTATGCCGCGCTGCTCGAGGAGGTGCTGGACGAGCTCACCGGCGTCGTCGGTCCGAAGACGGGCGAGATGCTGACCCGCCAGGGCTTCATCTTCGTCTCCTCGCCGGGCGCGGTGACGCCCTTCCACATGGACCCGGAGCACAACATCCTGCTCCAGGTGCGCGGGCGCAAGACGATGACCGTCTTCCCCGGCGATCCCGGCATCGTGCCGGACGAGCTGCACGAGGCCTATCACGCGGGCAATCATCGCAACCTGCCCTGGCGCGACGAATTCGCCGCGCTCGGCCAGGCCTTCGATCTCGCCCCGGGCGAGGCGATCCACGTGCCGGTCAAGCGCCCGCACTGGGTCCGCAACGGCCCCGAACCCTCGATCAGCTTCTCGATCACCTGGCGTTCGCACTGGTCCTATCGGGAGGCGGACGCGCGCGGGCTCAACCGGCTGCTGCGCAAATGGGGCTTCGCGCCGGCGCCGCCGGCCCCCTTCCCGCGCGCCAACCTCGGCAAGGCCTATGCCTATCGCGCGATCCGCAGGGCGCGCGCCGGGCTGCTGCCGTAGTGGAGCGGGCCGTCACCCGCGCGGGTGGAAATAATCGTAGATGGCCTGGGCGGTCGCGCGGCTGATACCGGGCACCCTTTCCAGATCCTCGAGCGCCGCGCTCTTGACGGCGCGCGCCGTGCCGAAATGCATGAGCAGCGCGCGCTTGCGGTTCGGGCCGATGCCCGGCACCTCGTCGAGCGGGCTCGCGACGATGCTTTTCGCCCGCTTCCTGCGGTGCGCGCCGATTGCGAAGCGGTGTGCCTCGTCGCGCAGCCGCTGGAGGTAGAAGAGCACGGGCGAGTTGGGCGGCAGGGTAAGCTCGCGTCCGTTCGGCAGGTGAAAGGTCTCGCGGCCGGCGTCGCGGTCCGGCCCCTTGGCGACGCCGACCACCGGCACGTCGTGGACGCCGGCGGCCTCCAGTGTGTCGCAAACCGCCGAAAGCTGGCCCTTGCCGCCGTCGATCAGCAGCAAATCCGGCCATTCGCCGCGCGAGCGATCCGGATCCTCCCGCTCCAGCCGGGCGAAGCGGCGGCCGATCACCTCGCGCATCATCGCGAAATCGTCGCCCGGCGCCGTCTCTGGCCGCTTGATGTTGAACTTGCGATAGGCGTTCTTGCGGAATCCCTCCGGCCCGGCGACGATCATCGCGCCGACCGCGTTGGTGCCCATCACATGGCTGTTGTCGTAGACCTCGATCCGGTTCGGCGGCTCGGCCAGCTCGAACAGGTCGGCGAGCTCGCGCAGGTTCCTCGCGGTGGTCGAGGATTCGGCGAGCCGGCGGTCCAGCTCCTCCTCGGCGTTGCGCGCCGCCTGGCGCACCATCCGCGCGGTCTCGCCCCGCCGCGGGACGCGCAGCGCCACCTTGCGCCCGGCACGCTCGGAAAAGGCCTCGGCGAGCAGCTCCGCCTCGGGGAGCGCGCGATCGGTGAGGACCAGCCGCGCCGGCGGCACCTCCTCGTAGAACTGGACGAGGAAGCTCTGCAGCACCTCCGCCTCCGGCACGTCGCTGGTGTGGGCGGGAACGAAGCTGCGATGCCCCCAATTCTGGCCGCCGCGGATGAAGAAGGCCTGGATGCACATCTGGCCCCCCTTGGCGGCGAGCGCGAACAGATCGGCATCGCCCAGCCGCTCCGCATGGACCGCCTGCGCGCCCTGGATGAAGGTGAGCGCGCGCAGCCGGTCGCGATAGACGGCGGCGAGCTCGTAATCCTGCTTCTCCGCCGCCGCCGACATCAGCCTGCCGAGCTTGTGCTGGATCTTGGTCGAGCGGCCGGCGAGGAACTCCCTGGCGTCGCGGACCAGCTCGGCATAGCCGGCCTCGTCGATCCGCCCGACGCAGGGCGCCGAGCAGCGGCGGATCTGGTAGAGCAGGCACGGCCGCGAGCGGTTGGCGAAGAAGCTGTCGCTGCAACTGCGCAACAGGAACAGCTTCTGCAGCGCGTTCAGCGTCTCGCGCACCGATCCGGCGCTGGCGAAGGGGCCGTAATACTGGCCCTTGAAGCGGCGCGCGCCGCGATGGAGCTGGACGCGGGGAAATTCGTGATCCTCGCGCAGAAGGATGAAGGGGAAGCTTTTGTCGTCGCGCAGCAGGACGTTGTAGGGCGGCCGGTAGCGCTTGATGAGCTGCGCCTCGAGCAGCAGCGCCTCGGCCTCGCTATTGGTGGTAACGACCTGCATCGAACGGGTCTGCGCGACCATGCGCTGCAGCCGCCTGGTGAGGCGCGGCACCTGCGTATAGCTCGTCACCCGGTTCCTGAGCGCCCGCGCCTTGCCGACGTAGAGCACGTCGCCGCGCGCATCGAGCATCCGATAGACGCCCGGGCGCGCGGGCAGCGTCCTCGCCACCTTGCGAATCGCCGCGATCCCCGCGTCGAGATTCGGCGCGTCGACGCCGCGCACCGTATAGGTCGCCTTGTCCTCGTTGAAGCGGTTGGGGCTGGCGGTCGGATCGGACATCGTGCCTGATTTAGGCATTCGCGCCGCGCAACGCACTAGCCCCGATCGGCGTCCGTCCCCCTTTCCCTCTCCCTCCGGGGCGAGGATAGGAGTGCGGGTCAGAGGACAATATCGACCTGGGGCGAAGGGAAACGAACATGAACCTTTCCGGCAAGACCGCGCTCGTCACCGGCGGCACCGACGGCATCGGTCGCGAACTGGCGCGCGCGCTCCGCGCCAGGGGCGCCGCGGTGATCGTCCACGGCCGCGATCCCGGCCGGCTCGCCGCCGCCGCCGCCGACGGCTTCGAGACGATCGCCGCCGATCTGTCCGCGCCGGCCGGCGTCGAGGCGCTGGCCGACGCGCTGGCGGATCGGCCGCTCGACATCCTTGTCAACAATGCGGGCGCGGGCGTCGCCTTTGACGTGAGCGCGCCGATCGACCTCGAGGCGGTCGATCGCTGCATCTTCCTCAACCTCCACGCGCCGATTCGGCTCGCGGCGCGGCTGTTGCCGGCGCTGCGCGCGCGGCCCGAGGCGATGATCGTCAACGTCACCTCCGGCCTCGCCATCGCCCCTCGCACCGGCAGCCCGGTCTATTGCGCGACCAAGGCGGGGCTGCGCAGCTTTTCGATGACGCTGCGCCATCAGCTTCGCGGCAGCGGCGTCCACGTCCTCGAGGCGCTGCCGCCGCTGGTCGACACCGCGATGACCGCGAGCAACACGCGCCATGCCAAGATGTCCGCCGCCGACTGCGCCCGGGCGATCGTCACCGCGATGGAGCGGGGGCGCGACGAGGCCAATGTCGGCGCGACTTCGTGGCTGCGGCACCTCTACAGCCTCTCCCCCGCCCTCGCCCGCCGCCTGATGCTGCGCTATTGAAGGTGAATGGCCGCTCCCGACGAATTCCGCCGCATCGCCCTTTCCTTGCCCGCCGCGGAGGAAGGGGCGCATATGAACCACCCGGATTTCCGCGTCGGGGGCAAGATCTTCGCGACCCTCGGCTCGCCGGACGCGGGCCACGGCATGGTCCAGCTCATGCCCGAGCAGCAGGAGCTGGCGATCGCCGCCGAGCCGGATGCGTTCCGCCCAGCCAGCGGCGCCTGGGGGCGCGGCGGTTCGACGCTGGTGCGGTTGGCGGCGGTCTCCGACGAATGGCTGGCGCGCACGCTCGAATGGGCGTGGCGCAAGCGGGCGGGAGGAAAGAAGGGATAGGCGCGCGGGAAAAGGGCGCCGGCGCGATGCCCCGCCGCCGTCCCTCGCGCAGCCTCCCGTCCGAGCGCCGGCGCGGACAGCAAGGTCGCGCCCCTGCCCCGGCCGCGCCATGCCCTGTCCCCGCGACAGCGGGGATCGCGCGGTTCGGCCTCAGCCGCGCCCCAGGCCGGCGATCGTCGCGTCGACCATGGCCTTGTCGGCGCTGGCGTCGAGCCTTTCGCGCAGCAGCCGCTCGGCGGCGGCGGTAGCGGCGGCCGCGGCCTTCGCGCGAACCTGGTCGACAGCCGCGCGCTCGGCGGCGGCGATCTTGTCCTCGGCCATGCGGGTGCGCCGCTCGACCAGCGCGGCGGCGTCGGCCTCGGCCTGGGCGACGATGCCGGCGGCCTCGGCGCGCGCGCGCTCGAGCGTGGTTGCGGCCTCGGCGTCGGCCCGCACGGCCTTCGCCTCATATTCGGCCTTCAGCGCCTCGGCTTCGGCGCGCAGCTGCGCGGCCTCGTCGAGCTGCTTGCGGATCGTCGCGATCTTGGCGTCGAGCGCGCGGCCGATCGCGGCCGGCACCTTCTTCCAGAGAAGGACCGCGAAGACGGCGAGCATCGCCAGCGCGATCCAGACCGGCGGCTCCAGGCCCAGCGCCGACGGTTCGACATGGGGCGCCGCCTCGTGCGCCAGCGTCGCGGCATGTTCAGCCATTGGCCACCGCCTTCACCGCCGCGGCGGCTTCCGACTTGCCCACCTTCAGCCCGGCGAGGCGCCCGACCATGTCCCGCGCCGCCTCGGCCGCGATCTGCTCGATGTCCCCGGCGGCCTGCGCCGCCTGCTCGGCGAGCCGCGCCTCGGCCGCCTCGATCCTGGCCTGCAGCCCCTCGTCCGCCGCGCGCACCCGCGCCTCGGCGGCGCGCGCGCTGTCCTGCCTTGCGGCGGCGGTGACCTTCATCGCTTCCGCGCGGCTTTCGGCCATGCGGGCGCGATAGGCCTCCTCGACCTCGTCGGCGGCGGCACGGGCCTGCTCGGCGGCGGCGAGATCGGATGCGATCCGCTCCGCGCGGGCCTCGACCGTCGACTGAATCTTCGGCACCATCGCCTTGGCGATGCCATAATAGACGATGCCGATCGTGATCAGCAGCCAGAAGAACTGCGACCAGACGACGTCGCCGAGCTGAGTGAGCTGGGGCATGGCGACCTTCTCGCAGGGCAACCGGGCGGGCGCGCGGCCCGCCCGCGCGACTTACATCACGAACAGGATGATCATCGCCACCGCGAACGCGATCAGGCCGAGCAGCTCCGCCGCGGCGAAGCCGATGAACAGGCGGCCCTGCTGGCCGTCCGCGGCAGCCGGATTGCGCAGCGCGCCCTGGAGAAACTGGCCGAACACGATGCTGACGCCGATGCTGGCGATGCCGACGCCGATCGCGGCGATGCCGGCGCCGATGACCTTGGCTGCTTCAAGACTTTCCATGATGAACTCCCTTGTGAATCCCGGTGGCTTAGTGAAGGTTGACCGCGTCGTTGATGTAGAGCGACGTCAGGATCGCGAAAACATAGGCCTGGATCGCGCAGATCAACAGCTCGAGCGCCATCACCGCGGCGATGAAGACGAACGACAGCAGGCTGATCAGGATCCCGCCGCCGCCGATGTTGATCCCCTGGACGATGAAGTTCGCGAACACCTCGACCAGAATGTGGCCGGCGATCATCGCCACGAAGAGTCGTAGCGCCAGGCTGATCGGCCGGACCATGAACGAGATCAGCTCGACCAGAAAGATGAGCGGCAGCAGCGCCGGCGGTGTGCCGTGCGGCACGAAGACCTTGAAGAATCCGAAGCCGTGGCGCCAGAAGCCGACGATCAGCACGATCGAGAAGCTCATGATCGCGAGCAGGCCGGTCACGGTGAACTGGCTCGTCACCGTGAAGACGCGCACGCCGGGGATGATCGCGAAGGGCATCATGCCCATCAGGTTCGCGAACAGGATGAACATGAAGATCGAGAAGACCCAGGGCACGTACCTGCGTCCATCGGGCCCGATGCAGGTCGAGACCATGTTCTCGACGAAGCCGATCATGCCCTCGACCATCGTCTGCCAGCGGCCGGGAACGAGCTCGCGCTTCATGCCGCCGAGCATGAACAGCCACAGCGCACCGAGCACGATCAGCATCCACAGCGCCGAGGTCGTGAAGCTGATGTCGTAGCCGGCGACGTTCAGGTCCGCGATCCTGGAGATCGCGAACTGGTGCATCGGATCGATTCTGCTTTCGGCCGCCACGCTCGCTTCTTCCCTCGCGCCTGTCAGGGGCGCTGCTTCGAAATCTTGTACACATTCCAGATGGCGCCGCAGAACCCGAGGAGCAGCAGCGCCAGCAGGAATGCCGGACGGGTCCCGAGCCACCGGTCGATCAGCCACCCGACGAGGGCGCCGCCGAGCGGCATGCCGAACAGATCGGAAAGGATGCGCATCCCCTGGGACTGCCCCTTGGGGCGCGCGCCTCCGTTCCGCTCCGCCCGGGCGATTTCCTGCGCCTGCGCCTGCTTCAATCGCCGCTCGAGCGATCGCAGCCGTGCATCTTCAGGAAAGCCTGGGTCCTGCCGGGGATTGTCTTCCGTCATGCCATCCCTCCCGACACCGGGGCCGCGACAAGGCATGCCGGCGGACCAGCCCGCCAAGGCGCGGTTCCTTTAGGAAGCACGCGCAGGCAAGTCAACAAGCTGCACTGCAGCATCACCGCGTCTGGGATACGCCCGCGGCGCATGCTAGGCTGGTGCGATGAGCGCCCTTTTTCTCGCGCTGCTGCTGGTCGCGGCCGGCCCCGCCGACGGGTTCGCACGGCATGAGACCAGCGCGCTGCTCGACTTCCGATATTCCTGGCCGGCCGAGGCCGAGGCACGGCCGGCACTGCGTGCCCACCTCGCCGACGACATGGCGCGGGCGCGCGAAAGCGCGCTTTCGGACGCGCGCGAGGACGTGGCGAGCCGGATCGGGAGCGGTGCCCCCCATCTGCGCCACGAATTCGCCAAGCGCTGGGCCGTCGCCGGCGCCGCGACCGGGCTGGTCAGCCTGACCGCGCGCGTCGATACCTTCACCGGCGGCGCCCATCCCAATCACCTGTTCGAATCGCTGCTCTGGGACGACCGCGCGAGCGCGCCGGTCGACGCGGGCGAGGTGCTGGGCGCGGCGGCGATCGAGCGGCTGACGCCGCGCTACTGCGCCGCGCTCGACCGCGAACGGCGCGAGCGCGGCATCCCCGTTCCCGGCGATGACGACATCTTCCCGCGCTGCCCCCCGCTGTCCGACATCGTCGTCGCGCCCGCCGACAGGGACGGCGACGGCCGCTTCGAGCGGGTCGACTTCCTGCTCGCGCCCTATGACGCGGCCCCCTATGTCGCCGGCGCCTTCGTGCTGACGGTGACGCTGGACGCGGGCGATCTCGCGCTCGTGCCGGGCCGGTGGCGCGACGCCTTCGAGCCGGCGCGCGGACGCTGACGACGTTGCGGGATCTGCGGCGAGGCCCTAATCCTTCGCCATGGCCGACGCGGGGGACGGCAGTGGGCATCGCGCCCGCCTGAGGCAGCGCCTGTTCGCAGGCGGGCCGGAGGCGCTGCTCGATCACGAGCTGGTCGAATATCTACTTGGCCTCGCCATCCCGCGCCGCGACACCAAGCCGCTCGCCAGGAAGCTGCTGCGCGAATTCGGCGGCTTCGGCGCGCTGGTGACCGCCGATGCCGAGACGATCGCCCGCATCGGCGGGATCGGCGAAGGCGCGGTGGCCGCGCTCAAGTCCGCCCACGCGGCGGCGCTGCGGCTGCTGAAGGAGGAGGTGAAGGAGCGACCCGTGCTCGGCTCCTGGCAGGCGCTGCTCGACTATTTGCGCGCCGACATGGCGCACGAGGGGATCGAGCGGGTGCGCATCCTCTTTCTCAACGCGCGCAACATGCTGATCCGCGACGAGCCGATGTGGGAGGGCTCGATCGACGAATCGGCCGTCTATGTGCGCGAGGTCATGCGCCGCGCGCTCGATCTCGGCGCGACCGCGCTGATCCTTGCCCACAATCATCCGAGCGGCGATCCGAGCCCCAGCCAGCAGGACATCCGCATCACCCGCGACATCATCGAGGCCGGCCGGCACCTCAGGATCACCGTCCACGATCACGTCATCATCGGCGCCAGGGGCCATTCGAGCCTGAAGGCGATGGGCCTGATCTAGGCTGCGCGGCCGATCGGATTTCGCCGCTTTGCCGGCTAGTGCCGGGTCGTCACGGCCCGGCCGGGATCAGCGCCCCGCTTCGGCGAGGATTGATCGCGCGGCGGCGCGCTCATAAAGCCGCCGCATGATCTCCCGCTATTCCCGCCCCGAAATGGCCGCGCTCTGGTCGGCCGAGTGCCGCTATCGCATCTGGTTCGAGATCGAGGCGCACGCGCTCGACGCCATGGCCGAGCTCGGCACGGTGCCGAAGGACGCGGCGGCGAAGCTCTGGGCGTGGTGGCGCGCCGGGCCCGCGATCGACGTCGCGCGGATCGACGAGATCGAGGCGGTGACGAAGCACGACGTCATCGCCTTCCTGACCTGGGTGGCCGAACAGGTGGGGCCGGACGCGCGATTCCTCCACCAGGGGATGACCAGCTCCGACGTGCTCGACACCTGCCTTGCAGTGCAACTGAAGCGGGCGGCGGACATCCTGATCGCCGATCTCGATTCGCTGCTCGACGTGCTGCGGCGCCGGGCACACGAACACAAGCTCACCCCGACGATCGGGCGCAGCCACGGCATCCACGCCGAGCCGGTGACCTTCGGGCTCAAGCTCGCCCAGGCCCATGCCGAGTTCGCCCGCGCCCGCGCACGGCTGATCGCGGCGCGCGGCGAGATCGCCACCTGCGCGATTTCCGGCGCGGTCGGCACCTTCGCCAATGTCGACCCCCGCGTTGAGGCACATGTCGCGGAAAAGATGGGCCTTTCGGTTGAGCCGATCTCAACCCAGGTGATCCCGCGCGATCGTCATGCCTGCTTCTTCGCGACGCTCGGCGTCGTCGCTGCCTCGATCGAGCGCCTCGCCACCGAGGTGCGCCACCTCCAGCGCACCGAAGTGCTGGAGGCGGAGGAATATTTCGCGCCGGGGCAGAAGGGCTCCTCGGCGATGCCGCACAAGCGCAACCCGGTGCTGAGCGAGAACCTGACCGGGCTGGCGCGGATGGTGCGCGGCTATGTCACGCCGGCGCTCGAAAATGTCGCGCTGTGGCACGAGCGCGACATCTCGCACTCGTCGGTCGAGCGCTATATCGGCCCCGACGCGACGGTGACGCTCGACTTCGCGCTGGCGCGGCTCACCGGCGTGATCGACAAGCTGCTCGTCTACCCGGAGCGGATGCGGCGCACGCTCGACCGGATGGGCGGGCTCGTCCATTCGCAGCGCGTGCTGCTTGCGCTGACCCAGGCCGGCGCCAGCCGCGAGGAGGCCTATCGCCTCGTCCAGCGCAACGCGATGAAGGTGTGGGAATCGGATGGGCAGCTTGCGCTGCTCGACCTGCTCAAGCAGGATCCGGAGGTGACGGCCCTGCTCTCCGGCGAGGCACTCGCGCGGCAGTTCGACCTCGACTACCACCTGAAGCACGTCGACACGATCTTCGCGCGGGTTTTCGGCGAAGGCGCCTAGCCTTCGGGGCTTGATCCGGCGCGCGCCAGCACCGACTTCGAAGGCCTCGCATCACCCTGTTGCAACGCGCCGGGGCGACCGGCGCGCATGAAAGGAAGCAGATGGCCGATCTTTCCCGGTTCCCGATCACGCAGCGCTGGCCCGCGCGACACCCGGACCGCATCCAGCTTTATTCGCTGAACACGCCGAACGGCGTGAAGGCGTCGATCATGCTGGAGGAAACCGGCCTTCCCTACGAACCGCACCTCGTCGACATCGGCGAGAACGAGACCTGGACCGAGCCGTTCCTGTCGCTCAATCCCAATGGCAAGATTCCGGCGATCATCGACCCCGACGGCCCCGGCGGCCAGCCGCTGGGCCTGTGGGAATCGGGCGCGATCCTGATCTATCTCGCCGAAAAGACGGGCAAATTCCTCCCCGCCGATCCGGCGCGCCGCTACCAGACGATCCAGTGGGTGATGTGGCAGATGGGCGGCGTCGGGCCGATGTTCGGCCAGGTCGGCTTCTTCCACAAGTTCGCCGGCCGCGACATCGAGGACAAGCGCCCGCGCGACCGCTATGCCGGGGAGAGCAAGCGCCTGCTCGGCGTGCTCGAGGACCGGCTGGCGACGCGCACCTGGGTGATGGACGACGACTATACGATCGCCGACATCGCCCTGCTCGGCTGGGTGCGCAACCTGATCGGCTTCTACGACGCGGTCGAGCTGGTGGGCTATGCCGGCCTGACGCATGTCCCCGCCTGGCTCGAGCGCGGCCTCGCGCGGCCCGCGGTCCAGCGCGGGCTGCGCATTCCCTCGCGCGACTGAGCCGGCGCGAGCGCGCGGGCGGCCTCAGCCCTTCCTGAGCGCCGCCTGCGCCGCCGCCAGCCGGGCGATCGGCACGCGATAGGGCGAGGCCGAAACGTAATCGAGCCCGATCTCCTCGCAGAAGGCGATGCTCGCCGGATCGCCGCCATGCTCGCCGCAGATGCCGAGCTTCACGTCCCGGCGCGTGGCGCGGCCACGCTCGGCGGCGGTGCGGATCAGCTCGCCGACACCCTCGATGTCGATGCTGACGAAGGGATCGCGCGCGAAGATGCCCTTGTCGACATAGGCCGAGAGGAACCGGCCGGCGTCGTCGCGGCTGACGCCCAGCGTCGTCTGGGTGAGATCGTTGGTGCCGAAGCTGAAGAACTGCGCCTCCTCGGCGATCTCGCCCGCGCGGAGCGCCGCACGCGGCAGCTCGATCATCGTGCCGACGAGATAGTCGATCCTGGCGCCGGCCTCTGCGAAGACTGCCTCGGCGGTCTTCTCGACCAGCGCCTTGATGATCGCGAGTTCCGCCCTGGTCGCCACCAGCGGCACCATCACCTCGGGGATCGGCGGCGTCCCGGACTCCTTCGCGACCGCGACCGCGGCCTCGAAGACGGCGCGCGCCTGCATCTCGTAGATTTCAGGGAAGGTGATGCCGAGCCGGCAGCCGCGATGGCCGAGCATCGGGTTCGATTCGGCGAGATCGGCAGCGCGCCGGCGCAGCGTCTCGACGTCGAGCCCGGAGGCGCGGGCGACCTCGGCGAACTCCTCCTCCGCATGGGGCAGGAATTCGTGCAGCGGCGGATCGAGCAGGCGGATGGTGACCGGCAGCCCGGCCATGATCCGGAAAATCTCCTCGAAGTCGCCGCGCTGCGCCGGCAGCAGCTTGGCGAGCGCGGCGCGCCGCCCCTCCTCGCTCTCGGCGAGGATCATCTGGCGGACATTGGCGATCCGCTCGGCATCGAAGAACATGTGCTCGGTGCGGCACAGGCCGATCCCTTCCGCCCCGAACTCGCGCGCGGTGCGGCAGTCGGCCGGGGTTTCGGCATTGGCGCGCACCTTCAGCCGGCGCCGGGAGTCGGCCCAGCCCATCAGGGTGCCGAAATCGCCGACCAGCTCGGGCTGGACGGTCGGCACCTCGCCGAGCATCACCTCGCCGGTGCCGCCGTCGATGGTGATGAGCTCGCCCTCCTTCACGTCGCGGCCGGCGACGCGCATCAGCCGCGCCTTGTAGTCGATCGCGACGCCGCCGGCGCCGGAGACGCAGGGGCGGCCCATGCCGCGCGCGACCACGGCCGCGTGGCTGGTCATGCCGCCGCGGGCGGTGAGGATGCCCTGCGCGGCGTGCATCCCGTGAATGTCCTCGGGGCTGGTTTCCACGCGCACGAGGATCACCTTCTCGCCGGCCTCCGCCCATTTCTCGGCAGTGTCGGCGTCGAACACGGCCTTGCCGCTCGCCGCGCCGGGCGAGGCGGGCAGGCCCTTGGCGATCACCTCGCGCGGCGCATCGGGATCGAGCGTCGGGTGGAGGAGCTGGTCGAGCGCGGCGGGATCGACGCGACGCACCGCTTCCTCCTCGGAAATCAGCCCCTCGTTCGCCATGTCCACCGCGATCTTGAGCGCCGCCCGGGCGGTGCGCTTGCCGGCGCGGGTCTGCAGCATCCACAGCGTGCCGCGCTCGACGGTGAACTCGATGTCCTGCATGTCGCGATAGTGGCGCTCGAGCGTGTCGAACACGCCGGCGAGCTGGGCATAGACCTCCGGCAGCGCCTCCTCCATCGAGGGCGCCTTCGCGCCCGCCCGCTCGCGCGCCGCCTTCGTCAGATATTGCGGCGTGCGGATGCCGGCGACGACATCCTCGCCCTGCGCGTTGATCAGATATTCGCCATAATAAGCGCGCTCGCCGGTGGCGGGATCGCGGGTGAAGGCGACGCCGGTGGCGCTGGTTTCGCCGAGATTGCCGAACACCATCGCCTGCACGTTGACCGCCGTGCCCCAGTCGCCCGGAATATGGTTGAGCCGGCGATAGACGCGGGCGCGCTCCGATTGCCACGAGCCGAAGACCGCGCCGATCGCGCCCCAGAGCTGGTCGTTGGGATCGGACGGAAAGTCGCGGCCGAGCCTTTCGGCGACGATCTGCTTGTAGCGGCCGACGAGGCGCTGCCAGTCCTCGGCCGCGAGCGCGGTGTCGAGCTCGACGCCCTTGTCCTCCTTGGCGATTTCGAGCGCCTCCTCGAACAGGCCGTGATCGAGCCCGAGCACGACGTCCGAATACATCTGGATGAAGCGCCGGTAGCTGTCCCAGGCGAAGCGGGGATCGCCGGACGTGGCGGCAAGCCCCGCCACCGTCTCGTCATTGAGGCCGAGATTGAGGACGGTGTCCATCATGCCCGGCATCGAGACCCGCGCGCCCGAGCGCACCGAGACGAGCAGGGGATCGGCCGGATCGCCGAAGCGCTTGCCGACGATCCGCTCGATATGGGCGATGCCCTCGGCGATCTCGTCGCGGACATCGTCGGGGATGCGCTCGCCTTCGGCATAATAGCGCGCGCACATCTCGGTCGAGATGGTGAAGCCGGGCGGCACCGGCAGCCCGATCGAGGCCATTTCGGCAAGGTTCGCGCCCTTGCCGCCGAGCAGGTTGCGGTCGCCGGCGCCGCCATCGGAGACGCCGCCGCCGAAGCGATAGACAAAGCGGGTCATTGCGCGATCCTCATCGTCGAAAGATCCATCTGGTCGGTAGAAAGCTCCGGTACGCCCCGGTAGCCGAAAGTCGAAAGCGACATCGCCCTCCCTCACCCCTCGATCTTCGAGAAATCGGCGACGCGATGGACGGCGTCGCGGATGCGCAGCAGCAGGTCGAGCCGCGCTTCGCGCTTGGCGGGATCGGGATCATTCACGGTCACATTGTCGAAAAACGCATCCACGGGCGCGCGGAGCGTCGCGAGCGCGGACATCGCGCCGGCGAAATCCTCCGCCGCGACCGCGGCCGAAGCGCGCGGTTCCGCCGCGTCCAGCGCCGCGATGAGCGCCGCCTCCTCGGGCTCGGGCGGATAGGAAGGGGCGGCGCCCTCCCCGCCCCGTCCTTCCTTCCCCTCCCCTCCCTGGGGAGCGGGGGCTGCCGGAGGCCAGCCCTCCTTCTTCAATATGTTCGCCGCGCGCTTGTAGCCGGCGAGCAGATCAGCGCCCTCCTTCGTCTCGACGAAGGCCTGCAGCGCCTTTACCCGCGCGAGCAGGCGGACGAGATCATCCTCCTCGCCGAGCGCGAAAACGGCGTCGATCAGGTCGTGGCGCACCCCCGCCTCGCGCTGCTGGACCTTGAGGCGATCGATTATGAATGCAACGACTTGGTCCGCCAGTTGCTCAATTCTCCGCCGATCTTCCAATTCCGCGTCGGAGCGCGATTCGCCATCGCTAAAGCCGTGTCCGTAAATCAGTTCAAACGTCGTGAAGGAATCCGAGTCCGGCCCGAAAATAGGGGCTTGTGCCACAGCCTCCTTGAGAACGGATATCTGCGAAAGTCGCAGATCGCTCCGGAATGTAAGTGAGTTGATTCCCAGAGCGGCACGCCTCAAGGCGAACGGATCACGTGATCCTGTAGGCTTCTCATCAATTCCAAAGAAGCATGTCAGCGTATCCAGCTTGTCCGCCAGGCTCACCGCCACCGTGACCGGCGCGGTCGGCACGTCGTCGCCGTGGCCGACCGGCTTGTAATGGTCGCGGATCGCGTCGGCGACTTCCGCCGGCTCGCCCTGGGCGCGGGCGAGGTGGCCGCCGATAATGCCCTGCAGCTCCGGGAACTCGCCGACCAGGCCGGTGACGAGATCGGCCTTGGCGAGCCGCGCGGCGTGCTCGGCGAGGTCCGCGAGGCGCCCAGCCTCCCCCTCCCCTTCAGGGGAGGGGGTCGGGGGGTGGGGGATGTGCGGCGCGCCATCCGCGGCAGCCACGGGCCCCGTCCCAACCCCTCCCCTCGAGGGGAGGGGTTTCACGATCCCTTGCTCGACCAGCCAGCGGGCGAGCTTCGCCACCCGCTCGACCTTGTCCGCCACGGTGCCGAGCTTTTCGTGGAAGACGATGCCGGAGAGCTTCTTCGCCTGCTCTTCGAGCCTGACCTTGAGGTCCTGCTCCCAGAAGAAGCGGGCGTCGGCGAGCCGCGCCGCGAGCACCTTGCGGTTGCCCTCGACGATCGCCGCGCCGCCGTCGGTGGCCTCGATATTGGCGATGCAGACGAAGGCAGGCGCGAGATCGCCCGACCGGTCGTTGCACGAGAAATATTTCTGGTTGGTCCGCATGGTGAGCTGGATCACCTCACGCGGAACATCGAGGAAGGCGGGGTCGAAGCCGCCGAGCAGCGCCACCGGCCATTCGGTGAGCCCGGCATTCTCCGCCACCAGCCCCTCGTCCCCGGCCAGCACGAGGCCCGCCTCGGCGGCGGCCTTCGCCGCGCCCTCGCGGATCAGCCGCGCGCGCTCTTCGGGATCAACGACGACACGCGCCGCGCGCAGCGCCTCGACATAGTCGCGCGCGCCGCCGAGCGTGACCGGCCCCGGATGGTGGAAGCGATGGCCGGCGGTGACCGCGCCGGACCTCACGCCGGCAATCTCGACCGGCACCACCTCTTCGCCCAGCATCGCGACGATGCCCTGGAGCGGGCGCACCCAGCGCAGGCTTTCGGTCGAGACCGAGGCCGCCCCCCAGCGCATCGACTTGGGCCAGGGGAAGGCGCGGATGATCGCCGGGATCGCCTCGGCGAGCACGTCGGCGGCGCGTCGCCCGGGCCTTTCGATCCGCGCGAACCAGGCGCCGTCGCGTTCGATGAGCTGCTCCCTGGCCAGGCCCGTCTTGCGCAGGAAGCCCTCGATCGCCTGCGCCGGCGCGGTGGTGCGCGGGCCCTTGATCTCCTCGGCGAGCGCCGCCGTCTCCAGCGGCAGATCGCGCGCGATCAGCGCCAGCCGCCGCGGCGTCGCGAAAGTCTCGATCTCGCCGGCCTCGAGGCCTGCTTTGGCGAGCTCGGCCGCGAACAGCGCGGCGAGATCGGCGCGGGCGCGCGCCTGCATCCGCGCCGGAATTTCCTCCGAGCGAAGTTCGAGGAGGAAATCCGCCCGCGCTCCGTCCCGCTCGCGGGGTGCTTGCGTCGCCCCGCTCACGCCGCCCATCCATGCTTCTCCATCCAGGACTGGCAGGCGCCTTTCGCGAGATCGCGGACCCGGCCGATATAGGCCTGCCGCTCGGCGACCGAGACGACACCGCGGGCATTGAGCAGGTTGAAGACGTGGCTCGCCTTGATCGCCTGCTCGTAGGCCGGGATCGGCAGCCCGGCGTCGAGGCAGGCGCGGCATTCCGCCTCGGCCTTGCGGAACAGGTCGAACAGCCGCCCGGTATCGGCGAGCTCGAAGTTCCAGGTCGACATTTCGCGCTCGTTCTCGAGGAACACGTCGCCGTAGGTCACGCCGGCGTCGTTGAACGCGAGATCATACACATTGTCCCTCGCCTGGATGTACATGGCGAGCCGTTCGAGCCCGTAGGTGAGCTCGCCGGCGACGGGCCGGCAATCGAAGCCGCCCATCTGCTGGAAATAGGTGAACTGCGTCACCTCCATCCCGTCGCACCACACTTCCCAGCCGAGCCCCCAGGCGCCGAGCGTCGGCGATTCCCAGTCGTCCTCGACAAAGCGGATGTCATGGGCCGAAAAGTCGATGCCGATCGCCTCCAGGCTGCCCAGATAAAGCTCCTGCAGGTCGGGCGGGCTCGGCTTCAGCACCACCTGATACTGGTAATAATGCTGGAGCCGGTTGGGATTTTCGCCATAGCGGCCGTCGGTCGGCCGCCGACAGGGCTGGACGAAGGCGGCGTTCCACGGATCGGGCCCGAGCGCCCGCAGCGTCGTCGCCGGGTGGAAGGTTCCCGCCCCCATCTCCATGTCGTAGGGCTGGAGGATGAGACAGCCCCGCGCGCTCCAATAGTCATGGAGCGTCAATATGAGCTGTTGAAAGGAGGGCGGCGCGCTGGCCAATGCGTCCTCTTCGCGGGTGCAACAATCGGGTCCGCTTTGGCCCATCGGATGAGGCCGGTCAAGGAAACGGAAAGGAACGAGGGCGTGACGATCTGGATGAGGATGAAGGTGGCGGCCGGTCGGCTGTTCAAGGCGGCCGCGGCGGCGGCGCTGACGGTCTCGATCGCCCATGCCCAGGCCACGCCGCAGGCCGAGGACGCGCCGCGGGTCCGGCCGCAGCCCACCACCCCGGCGAGCGTGACCCGAATCGCGCGCCCCGCGCTGTGGCGGGTGCGCCAGGGCGAGGCCACCATCTATCTCTTCGGCACGATCCACGCCTTGCCCGCGAACCTGCACTGGCACACGCCCGAGCTCGACCGCGCCATCGCCGATGCCGACGTGCTGGTCACCGAAGTCTCGCCATCCGAGCTGACCGGGGGCGCCGTGCGGGCGATGCAGCAGCTCGGCTTCTCCGACGACGCGCCGCCGATCAGCGAGCGCGTGCCCGCCGACAAGCGCGCCCGCCTGCGCGAGGCGATCGCCGGCTCCGGCCTTCCTGCCAGCCTGTTCGACCGGATGAAGACCTGGGCGGCCGCGCTCACGCTCACCGCGCTCAACCTCCAGCGGATGGGCATCGACAGCGCGCGCGGCATCGAGGTGAACCTCGCCAGCCTCGCCGGCGATCGGCCGACCATCGGGCTGGAGACCGCGACCGAGCAGATGGGCTTTCTCGACGGGCTTTCCGAGGAGTCGCAGCGTGCGATGCTCGTCGCCGCGGTCGAGGATTCGGGCAAGGGGCGCGAGGAGTTCGAGCGCATGCTCGACGCCTGGAGCCGCGGCGACGTCGCCGCCATCGCCGAGACCTTCAACACCAACGAGACGCTGACCCCGGAGCTGCGCCGCGCGCTGCTCACCCGGCGCAACGCGCGCTGGTCCGAATGGATCGCGGACCGGCTGCGGCGGCCCGGCACCGTTTTCGTCGCCGTCGGCGCCGGCCACCTCGCCGGCGCGGATTCGGTGATCGCCGGCCTCGCGCGGCGCGGGATCGAGGTGGAACGCGTCCAATAGCGCGCGCGACGCGGCGCCGGAGCGGCGTGCGTTCGGCGCCCTTGCCGCGCGCGCCACGCTTGCCTCCCGCGCCATGCTCCCCTATAGCGCGCGCTCCTTCGCGCATGGTCATCCCTGGAGGCGTGCGCGGATATTTTGAAACCCGCTTTTTGGAGACATGCGATGAGCGAGCAGCTTGTGCTGTCGGCCGAGCCGCGCGAACGGGCAGGCAAGGGAGCCTCCCGCGCACTGCGCAATCAAGGCCGCGTCCCCGCCGTCATCTACGGCAACAACGAGGATCCGCTGGCGATCCACGTCGCGGAGAAGGAGCTGGTCAAGCTCCTCAACACCGGCTTCTTCATGAACTCGGTGATCATGGTCGAGGTCGGCGGCAAGCCCGCGCGCACGCTGCCCAAGGACGTCCAGTTCCATCCGGTCACGGATCGGCCGCTGCATGTCGATTTCCTGCGCATTTCGGCGCATGCCAAGGTCACCGTCGAGGTGCCGATCCGCTTCGTCGGCGAGGAGCAGTCGCGCGGCATCAAGCGCGGCGGCGTGCTCAACGCGGTGCGCCACGCGCTCGAGCTGGTTTGCGATTCCGCCAGCATCCCGGACGAGATCGAGATCAGCCTCGCCGGGACCGACATCGGCGATTCGATCCATATCAGCCACGTCACGCTGCCCGAAGGCGCGCAGCCGGCGATCACCGATCGTGATTTCACCATCGCGACGATCGTCGCGCCGTCCGGCGTGAAGGCCGAGGCCGCCGAAGCCGCGGCCGCGGAAGCCGCCGAGGCCGGCGTGCCGGAAGAGGCGCCGGCCGCCCAGCAGGACGCCGCCGCCGAGGGCGAAGGCGAGTAGGCCCGGCAAGGTTCGTCATTCCGGCTTTCGCCGGCGTGACGAACCGGGCATTTCATCGCCATGCAGATCTGGGTCGGCCTAGGCAATCCCGGCGCCCAATATGCCATGCAGCGGCACAATGTCGGCTTCATGGCGATCGACGCGATTGCCGAGGTCTGGAATTTCGAACCGCCGAAGAAGGCCTTTTCCGGCTCGGCGCGGCTCGGCCGGATCGGCCCGGCGCGCGTGCTGCTGCTCAAGCCCGCGACCTTCATGAACGAATCGGGCCGCGCGATCCGCGCCGCGCTCGATTTCTACAAGGCCGCGCCGGACGAGGTCACCGTCTTCCACGACGAGCTCGACCTCGCCCCGTTCCGGGTCAAGGTGAAGCGCGGCGGCGGCACCGCCGGGCATAACGGGCTGCGCTCGACCGAGGCGCATATCGGCGCCGATTTCCGCCGCGTGCGGATCGGCATCGGCCATCCCGGCCACAAGGACCGGGTGCTGCGCCACGTCCTCGGCAATTACGCCAGGGCGGAGGTCGAGCCATTGGCCGACATGCTCGGCGCGATCGCCGCCGAGGCGGAATGGCTGGCCGGCGGCGACGACGCCCGCTTCATGAACGAGGTGGCACTCAGGCTGAGCCAGGCCGACGAGGGCTGACGCCGGCTCAGGCCGGGCCGGCCGCCGGGACGGCACGGTGCGGCCGCGAGCAGCGGCAGCGGCTAAAGTCCCGGCCACGCCTCCCCTTCGGCGCCGCCGATCGGCATGCCGGGCGGGATGGCCGGCAGGCGCCGCGGGTCGGCGAGCGCGGCCGCGAGCGCCTCGCGATCGCCGAGCAGGCGGGCGAGGCCGCGGCTCCACTGCGCCTGCATGTCGTCGCCCGAGGCGCGCGCGAGGGTCGCAGCGAGGCGCTGCAACCGATCGGAAAGCGCCAGCGCGATCGTCGGCGACAGCGCCGCGTCGCGCTGGGCACGGGCGAGCGCGAGCGCGCTCGTCGTCGCGATCCGCCGCTGCACGCCGGCCTGCGCGGCGTCGAGCCGGTCGAAGGCGAAGGCGCGCGCGATCAGCCCCTCGATCACGTCCCGCGCGCCGGGGCTTTGAGGATCGGCCTGGTGCTGGATCTCCATCCGGTTGAGCCGGGTCGGCGCGAGCAGATCGGCCAGCGTCACCGCCGCCGCCGTCTCGGTCGCGGCGAGCGGATCGAATACCGGGCCACCCGCGGTCGGGATCAGCTCGATGTCGGTCTGGCGATCCGAATCGCCCGACCAGCCGACGCTGAGCCGCGCCATCAATGGCGGCGGCACGGTGAGCGCGTCGGGCCGCAGCGTGTCGAGAAGGGCGGCGAGCGCGCGGCGCTGGTCGGCGGCGGCGACGGGCCGGGCCTCGCCTTGCCCGTCGCCGGCGACGGCATAGGTGAAATCGACCCCGCCGAGCAGTTTCGCGGCGGCCTCGACCTGGTAGCGGTGGAGCAGCCAGATCGGCACGAAGGCGCGGCGGAGCTGCGAGAGCGGATCGCCCGGGTGCAGCGCGGCCGGGCCGAAGCGCCGGATCGCCGCCGCGCGCACCTCCATCACACGCTCCAGCTCCTCGACCGCATCGGTGCCGTCGTCCCAGAGGCCGCCCAGCGGGTGCGGCGAGTCGGCGGCGCGCGCGTGCTGGTCCGCGACGAAGCGCAGCCCGTCCTGCAAGGCTGAGGCCATTTTCCGGTCGCCCTCGGCGTCGGTGCGGGCGCCGTAGAGCCAGTCCACCGCGAACCGATCCCAGCGGCCGACGCCGGCGCCATAGGCGTCGGTGAGGTCCGGGACGCCCTCGCGCAGGGTGATGCGCGGCGCCGGATAGTCCATCACGGACGCGCGGCCCTGGAAGCTGCCCGCGAAATTGTGCGCAAGGCCGAGCGCGTGGCCGACCTCATGCGCGCCGAGCTGGCGGATGCGCGCGAGCGCGGCGGCGATCGGATCGTTGGGATCGCCGGTGCCGGTGAGCCCGGCGCCGACCAGCGCCTGGAAGATGATCAAGTCCTGCCGCACCCGCAGCGAGCCGAGCAGGACCTGGCCGCGAACGATCTCGCCGGTGCGCGGATCGACGATCGGCTGGCCGTAGGACCAGCCGCGGGTCGCACGGTTGACCCAGTTGACGACATTGTAGCGCACGTCGAGCGGATCCGCGCCGACCGGCAGGATCTCGGCGCGGAAGGCGTCGACGAAGCCCGCCGCGTCGAACGCCTCGCGCCACCAGGCGACGCCCTCGCGCAGCGCCTCGCGGATCGGCGGCGGCGCGGCGCGGTCAATGTAGAAGACGATCGGATCACGCACCGGCGATCGCGGCGCTTCCGGGTCGGTCTTCTCCAGCCGGAAGCGCGTCGCGAGCTCGTACACCACCGGGCGGCCGAGCGGCGCGTTGTAGTCGACCACCTGCATGCCGAAGGTGCCGGCGCGCGGATCGAAGCGGCGCGGCTGGAAGCCGGGACCGGGCAGCGCGATCAGCGAATGACGCAGCGTGAAACTGACATTGCCGCGCTCGGGCGCGATGTTGGCGACCTCAGGCCCCGGCCGCTCGCTGACGAAGGTGAGCCGCGCGGCGAGCTCGATATTGCGCGGGAAGGCGCGCACGAAGTTCACGTCCGCGACGCTGAGCTCGGCCCGGAGCTTGTAGTCGCCATCCTGCTGCTCGCGAAGCCGGCCGGCGATGTTCATGTCGTCGCGCGCGAGGAAGGAGGTGATGTCGACGATCAGCCGCCCGCCATTGTCGATCGCGGCGATGTCGCCCATCCAGATCGTCGAGGTCGCGAAGCTCACGCGCACGCCGTTCGCGACCGAATCGTCGGCGCCGCTCGCGCGGAAGCGGGGATTTTCGATCTCGGCGGCGATCTTGCGGCCGATCCGGCGGAAGACGAGCAGCCGCGCGCCGCTGCTCTGCGCCCGATCGAGGCCGAGCGCCGCCGAGCCGAGCCCGCTGCCGAGCGAGGTCACGTAGAGATAGCGCCCGGCGACGCCATCCTGGCCCGGCGCCGGCAGGGTGAGGAAGATGCGACCGTTGGCGCGGTCGACATGGACCGGAACCAGGCCCTCCTCCGCGGTCGTGCCGGCGAGCACCTGCGCGGCCGGCCGAAGCGGCGCCGGATCGGCGGCGCGCGCGGGCGCGGCGAGCGCGGATGCTGCGAGCGCGCCGGTGGCGAGCAGGATGGCAATGCGCGGCTTCATGCGAATCCCCCTTGCGGCTTTGCCGCGACACTAAGCTGGCAAAGCCGCCGCGCAACCGCTAACGGAGCCGCCAACGCCCGTTCCCCGCCCGGGGGGCGGGGGCGGCTCGGGGAGGGACACCCTCTTCCCAACATCGTACCGGGAGGGCGCCGCCGCCCCGGTCCACCCTGGATGGAAAAGGGAGATCATGGGCTTCCGTTGCGGGATCGTCGGGCTGCCCAATGTCGGCAAGTCCACCTTGTTCAACGCGCTGACCGAGACGGCGGCGGCGCAGGCGGCCAATTATCCCTTCTGCACGATCGAGCCCAATGTCGGCCGCGTGTCCGTGCCCGAGCCGCGGCTCGCGCGGCTGGCGGCGATCGCCAGGTCCGCGCGCACGATCGAGACGCAGATCGAGTTCGTCGACATCGCCGGTCTCGTGCGCGGCGCCTCGACCGGCGAGGGGCTGGGCAACCAATTCCTCGGCAACATCCGCGAGGTCGACGCGATCGTCCACGTCCTGCGCTGCTTCGAGGACGGCGAAGTCACCCATGTCGAGGGCCGTGTCGATCCGATCGCCGACGCCGAGACGGTGGAGACCGAGCTGATGCTCGCCGACCTCGAGAGCCTGGAGCGGCGCGTCCCCAATCTCGTCAAGAAGGCGCAGCAGGGCGACAAGGACGCAAAGGTCGAGGCGAGCGTGCTCGGCCAGGCGCTCGACCTGCTGCGCCAGTCGCGGCCGGCGCGGCTGGTCGAGCCCAGGGATCACGAGGAGAAGAAGGCGCTCGCGCGCGCGCAGCTATTGACCGCCAAGCCGATCCTCTATGTCTGCAACGTCGACGAGGCCGACGCGGCCGCCGGCAACGCCCATTCGGCGCGGGTGTTCGAGAAGGCGGCGGCGGAAGGCGCGATGGCGGTGATCGTCTCGGCGGCGATCGAGGCCGAAATCGCGACCATGCCGGTGGCCGAGCGCGCGGAGTTCCTCGCCGATCTCGGGCTCGCCGAAACCGGCCTCGCCCGCGTGATCCGCGCCGGTTACGACCTGCTCCACCTCATCACCTTCTTCACCGTCGGGCCGAAGGAGGCGCGCGCCTGGACGGTCGGAAAGGGCGCGAAGGCGCCGGAGGCCGCCGGCGTCATCCATTCGGACTTCGAGCGCGGCTTCATCCGCGCCGAGACGATCGCTTTCGAGGATTTCGTTGCCTGCGGCGGCGAGGCCGGCGCCCGCGACGCGGGCAAGATGCGCGCCGAGGGCAAGGACTATGTCGTCCAGGACGGCGACGTGATGCTGTTCCGTTTCAACGTCTGAAGCGCCGAAGGGCGCGCGCGGCTATTTTCCGCCGGTGGCGGGCGCGTGCGGCTGCTTGCCACCGCCCGGGCGCGCGATCGCGGTGCCGTCCGCCGTGGCCGGCGCGGCCGGCCGGGCCAACGGCCTGTCGGCCATGAAATCGTAGCTGACCAGCCCCGGCGCGCCATTTTCGATCCGATAGGTGAATTCCTCCCGCGCCTCGGCCGGCCCGTAGCGGGTCGAATAGTTGAGCGTCACCCGGTGGCCGCGCGAATCATAGTTGATGCGCCAGCCGGTCTGCCGGGTGTCGCCCACCGGCCCGAAAGCGCGGACGCGGCTCATCAGATCAACGAAGGCCGCCTCGCGAACCGTCGCGCGGAAATCGGGCGCCGCCGCGCGATAGATTTCGGCGAAGCGCTCCTGGTCGACCAGCCTGTGGAAGTGGGCCACCGCCTGCTCGGCCGCATCCTTTTCCTGGCCGGCGGCGCAGCCGGCGAGCGTCAGCGCCACCATGCCCGCCACCGCAGCATGTCGCATCATTGGCCTCCCCCTGTCGCGCCGGGCAGGCTAACAGACCGGGGCGGCCGCGAAAAGGAGAGCAGGGTCATGGACGAGCGCAGCGCCGGGCCGGCGAGGATTGGGCGTCATCGTGGCCGGTGGCGGATGGCGCTGGTCGCGGCCGCGCTGGCCGTGCTCATGCCGGGAATCGCGGCAGGGCAGCCGGCCGCGCCAGAGGCGGCGAGCGCGCCCGTGGCGGACGAGGCACGCGCGCCGGTCACCATCCTCGTCTCGATCGACGGGTTTCGCGCCGACTATCTCGACCGGGGGCTGACGCCGAACCTGTCGCGCCTCGCCGCCGAGGGCGTGCGCGCGGCGATGCGCCCCTCCTACCCGACCAAGACCTTCCCCAACCATTATGCGCTGGTGACCGGCCTTCGCCCCGACCGCAACGGCATCGTCGACAACAGGATGGAGGATGCCCGGCGGCCGGGCGTCACCTTCACCCTCGGCGATCCGCGCCAGTCGCTCGATCCCTTCTGGTGGGACGAGGCCGAGCCGCTCTGGATCACCGCCGAGCATCAGCACGTGCGCATCGCGACGATGTTCTGGCCGGGCTCGGAAGTGCCGTTCGGCGATACCCGCCCGTCCGACTGGATGCGCTACGACATGAATATTTCCGAAGCGCAGCGGGTGCGCGCGGTGATCGACTGGCTGCGACGGCCGGCGGCGATCCGGCCCCGCTTCATCACCCTTTATTTCGACACGGTCGATACGGTCGGGCATCGCTTCGGCCCCGACGCGCCGGAGACCAACGCGGCAATCGCGGCGGTCGACGCCCGGATCGGCGAGCTTGTCGCCGGCCTCGCCGAGCTTCGCCAGCGCGCCAATCTCGTCATCGTCGCCGATCACGGCATGGCCGCGACCAGCCCCGACCGGGCGGTGCCGCTGCGAACGCTCGTCGATCCACAGCTCGTTCACACTGTGACCGACGGCCCCTATGCGGGCATGGAGGCGCTGCCCGGCCACGACGCCCAGGTCGCGGCGGCATTGCTGCGGCCGCACGATCATGTCCGCTGCTGGCGCAAGCGCGACATCCCCGCTCGATTCCACTACGGGCGCAACCCGCGCGTGCCCGCCTTCCACTGCCTCGCCGATACCGGCTGGATGATCACCCCGCCGGACCGCGCCCCGCTATTCGGCGGCGCACACGGCTATGACAACCGCTCGGCCGAGATGCTGGCGCTGTTCGTCGCGGCGGGCCCGGCGTTTCGCGCCGGCGTCAGGCTGGAGACGTTCGACAATGTCGATGTCTACCCGCTCCTTGCCCGGCTGATCGGCGTCACCCCGCGCGCCTCGGACGGATCGATCATGCCGCTGCTGCCGGCGCTCGCCACGCAGGGAGGCTGAGCCGCGTCATTGCGGGCGGACGCGGTCGCCGCGATGGTCGCGATCGCGCCGGTGATCGCCGCGACGGCCGCCGTCGCCGCGTCTATGGTCGCCCCGACGCCGGAAGTCGCCCCAGTTGGAGCGGCTCGCGCCATGCGGGCCGCGCCAGTGCGAACGCCGGCTTTCCCAGTAGCGGCGCTGGCCATCGTTCCAGCGATGCCGGCGACGCTGGCTATCATAGACGTAGATGCCGACGCCCGGATAATAATAATCGCCGTACCAGCCCCAATAGGGGTCGCCCCAGTCGCGGTCATAGGCGTCGTAGCCGTAGCCATAGCCATATCCATAGCCGTCGCTGGCGCAGCCGCCGAGCGGCAGCGCCGCCGCCGGCAGCGCGAGCAGGATCAACAAGCGGGATGCGCGCATCTTCTCTCTCCCAGGCCGGGGCGCGACCGCAGCGAGGCGCGCCGCCGCCACGGGTAACGAGCGGGCCGCGCGTGCTGTTCCGGGCGCGCGCTGCTGACGGAGGGATTTGACAAGCCGCCGGCGCCGCGCCGATGGGAGGTTCGCGAGCGCGGGGAGAGAGAAGTGATCTATTTCGAGGATCTGGACGTCGGCGCCGAGACGGATTTCGGCAGCTACCGGGTGACCCGCGAGGAAGTGCTCGAATTCGCGCGCAAATATGATCCGCAGCCGTTCCACATCAGCGACGAAGCCGCGGCGGCGACCCATTTCGGCCGGCTCTCGGCGAGCGGCTGGCACAGCTGCGCGATGACGATGGCGGTGATCGCCCGCCATGTGGTGGAGACCGGTCAGGCCGGGCTCGGCTCGCCGGGGATCGACGAGCTGCGCTGGCTGAAGCCGGTCTATCCCGGCGACACGCTCCACGTCCGCGGCAGGATTCTCGAGAAGCGGCCCTCGCGCAGCAAGCCGGAGATCGGCTCGATCCGCACCGAGACGCTGGTCACCAACCAGGATGGCGTGCTGGTGATGCGCTACGTCTCGATCGTGCTGATGCGGCGCCGGCCCACCTGACGGCGGCCGGCGCGCCCATCCCCGATGCACCCGGGAGGCGTCAGGCCGACGCCTCCTCCTCGTGCCTGCCGTGCCAGATGTTGCGGTAGGAGAGGAACGCCAGCATCGTCGCGATCGCGAGGAAGATCAGGATCGGCCAGCCGTGGGCGTGGCGGCTCTCCAGATTGGGCTCGGCGGCCCACATCAGGAAGGCGGACACGTCCTGCGCCATCTGGTCCACCGTCGGCGCGGGATTGCCCGGCGCGTAGGTGACCTGGCCGTCGGCGGTCAGCGGCGGCGGCATCGCGATGTTGAGGTTCGCGAAATAGGGGTTGTAGTGCAGCCCCGGCGGCACCTCGATATCGGCCGGCGGGTTGCGATAGCCGACGAGCAGCGAATGGAGATAGTGCGGCCCGTCCTCGCGCGCCTTCGCCATCAGCGACAGATCCGGCGGCAGCGCGTTGTTGTTCGCCGCGCGCGCCATCGTCTCGTTGGCATAGGGCCCGGGGATGCGATCGGCGGGAGCCGGCTTGCGGGTCGTCGCCTCGCCGGTGTCCGGATTGACCGCCGGCACCTGGTGCGGCCACTGGTCGGCGATCGCGCGGATCTCCGCCTCCGAATAGCCGAGCTCGCCGAGCGAGCGGAAGGCGACCTGGCCAAGGCCATGGCAGGTCGAGCAGACCTCGCGATAGACCTGGAAGCCGCGCTGGAGCTGCTGCCGGTCGAAGCGGCCGAACGGCCCTTCGAACGAGAAGCGCACATCCCCGCGCGGCGCCACGTGATAGCGCGCCTCGGCGGTCTGCTCGGGCGGGCTCGTGACGTAGGAATAGGCACCGTGGCCGAAGGCCAGCAACACGACGAACGCGAAGCACAGCCCGACGAAGATGCTTACGATACGAACCATTTGACCTTTGCCCCCTTAAGCGGCCGACGCTGGCGCCGCCTCGCCCGCCTTGTCCGATCCGAGCACGCTTTCCGCGATCGAATTGGGCAGCGGCAGCGTCTTCTCGAACATCGAGAGCAGCGGCAGAATGACGAGGAAGTGCAGGAAATAATAGGCCGTCGCGATCTGGCTGATCATGACGAACGGCTCCTCGGCCGGCGACCCGCCGCAATAGCCGAGCACGAGCACGTCGAGGACCAGGATCCAGAAGAAGACGCGGAACGTCGGCCGGTAGCGGCCCGAACGGACCGGCGACTTGTCGATCCACGGCAGGAAGAAGAGCAGCAGGATCGAGCCGAACATCGCCAGCACGCCCCACAGCTTGGCCGGCAGGATGAAGTCCACCGTGAAGGCGCGCAGGATCGCGTAGAACGGCCAGAAATACCATTCGGGGACGATGTGCGCCGGCGTCGAGAGCGGGTTCGCCTCGACATAGTTGTCGGCGTGACCGAACAGGTTCGGGGCAAGGAAGATCAGCGCCGCGAAAACGAGGAAGAAGATGCCGACGCCGAAGCCGTCCTTCGCCGTGTAATAGGGGTGGAACGGCACCGTGTCCTGCGGGCTCTTCACGTCCACCCCGGTCGGGTTGTTGGAGCCGGGGATGTGCAGCGCCCAGATGTGCAGGACGATCACGCCCGCGATCACGAACGGCAGCAGGTAGTGCAGCGAGAAGAAGCGCGTCAGCGTCGGCTCGTCGGGCGCGTAGCCGCCGAGCAGCCAGTGCTGGATCGGCTCGCCGACCAGCGGGATCGCGCCGAACAGGCCGGTGATCACCTTGGCGCCCCAGAAGCTCATCTGCCCCCAGGGGAGGACATAGCCCATGAATGCCGTCGCCATCATCAGGAGGAAGATGACGAGGCCGAGCATCCACACCATCTCGCGCGGCGCCTTGTACGAGCCGTAATAGAGACCGCGGAAGATGTGCAGGTAGGTGACGATGAAGAACATCGAGGCGCCGTTGGCGTGCGCGTAGCGCAGGAACCAGCCCTGGTTCACGTCGCGCATGATATGCTCGACCGAATTGAACGCGGTCGCGCCGCCCGGCTGATAGTGCATCGCCATGATGATGCCGGTGACGATCTGCAGCGTCAGCGCGAGGCCGGCCAGCACGCCGAAATTCCACATATAGTTGAGATTGCGCGGCACCGGGTAGCCACCGCCGACCGCGCCCCAGACGAGCCGCGGCAATGGCAGCTTCTCGTCCATCCAGCGCATGAACGGATGCTTCGGCTTGTATTCCTCAGCCCAGGGAAAGCTCATTTTCTCTTACCTCAGCCGATGCGGACAGCGGTGTCGGACGTGAATTCGTAGTCCGGCACTTCCAGATTGAGCGGCGCGGGCCCCGTGCGGATGCGCGCGGCGGTGTCATAGGCCGAACCGTGGCAGGGGCAGAAATAGCCGCCATAGGGGCCTCGCGGCTCGCCTTCGCCCGCCCCGAGCGGCACGCAGCCCAGATGGGTGCACACGCCCATGGTGATGAGCCAGTTCATCTTGCCCGGCTTGGTCCGTTCCGCGAGGGTCTGCGGATCGCGCAGCGTCGACACGTCGACCGCATTGGCCTCGGCGATCTCCCGCGGCGTGAGGTTGCGGATGAACACCGGCTGCTTGCGCCAGATCGTCTTGATCGCCTGGCCCGGCTCGATCGCCGACAGATCGACGTCGATCTGGGCGAGCGCGAGCACGTCCGCCGACGGGTTCATCTGGTTGATCAACGGATAGAGCAGCGCGACGCCGCCGATGCCGGCGAAGCTCACCGCTGCAAGATTGAGAAAATCGCGTCGACGCACGCCATCGTCTGCATGTGCGTCATGAAGCTCGCTTTGCTCGAGAGCAGCCATATCTTCCTTCAGCCTCGTTCGGACCGGGAGAGGTCCGGACCCCGCCCCCCATTTGTCGCGGCCGGTCGGCCTGGCGGCGTCGCCGGCCTGATAGCCGCGCCGCGCGCGATTTGCCAACCATCAATTTGCCCCGACCGCGACACGACTCGACGCCGCGGCTAAACCATCACCATGCGGCTCGCCCTTTATCAACCCGATCAGGCCGGCAATGTCGGCGCCATCATGCGCCTCGCCGCGTGCCTCGGCGTCCCGCTCGACGTGATCGAGCCCTGCGGCTTTCCCTGGGGCGAGCGCGCGCTCCGGCGCGCCGGCATGGACTATGCCGAAATCGCCAACGTGACCCGCCATGCCGACTGGACCCGATTCGAGGCGGCGCGGCGCGGCCGGCTGGTGCTGCTCACCACCGCCGGCGACACCCGACTCGACGAGGCGCGCTTCACCGCGGGGGATGTGCTGCTGCTCGGCGCCGAGAGTCGCGGGGCGCCGCCCGAGGTCCATGCCCGCGCCGCCTTGCGCGTGAGAATACCGCAGGCCGCGCCCACGCGCAGCCTCAACCTCGCGGTGGCGGCGGGAATCGCGCTCGCCGAGGCGCTGCGGCAGACCGGCCAATGGCCGCCCGGGCCGGACGGCGACCTGGCGACGCCCGGTTGCAAGTCACGCGACGAGGCGGCATCGCTCGCGCCGAGGAGTCGAGGATGATCGAGCTGGACGAAGAGCAACAGGCCGCGCGCGACTGGTTCGAATCGCTGCGTGACCGGATCTGCGCCGAATTCGAGGCGATCGAGAAGGAGGCGGGCAGCGATGCGCGCTTCGAATATCTGCCCTGGGACCGTCTCGATCCCGATGGCGCGCCCGGCGGCGGCGGCGTGCGCGGGCTGATGAAGGGACGGGTTTTTGAAAAGGTCGGGGTCAATGTGTCGACCGTCGGCGGCCGCTTTTCGGAGGATTTCGCGCGGACGATCCACGGCGCCGAGGAGGATCCACGGTTCTTCGCGACCGGTATCAGCCTGGTCGCGCACATGGCCAACCCGCACGTGCCGGCGGTGCACATGAACACGCGCTTCCTCGTCACCACCAGGCGCTGGTTCGGCGGCGGCGCCGATCTCAACCCGCCGATTCCCTACGACGAGGACACCGCGGACTTCCACTCGCGCCTGCGCGCCGCCTGCGCCGCCCACGACCAGACCTATTATGACCGCTTCAGGAAATGGGCGGACGATTATTTCTTCATTCCGCATCGCGGCGTCGCGCGCGGGGTCGGCGGCATCTTCTATGACCATCTCGAATGCCACCCGGCCGGCAAGGGGACGACTTTCGCGCAGAATTTCACCTTCACCCGCGACGTCGGCGAGGCGTTCCTCGACATCTTCCCCAGGCTGGTGCGACGGCGGATGGCGACGCCGTTCGACGAGGCCGACCGGCGCCGCCAGCTCGAATGGCGCGGGCGCTATGCCGAGTTCAACCTGATCTACGACCGCGGCACGTTGTTCGGGCTCAAGACCGGCGGCAATGTCGATGCCATCCTGATGAGCCTGCCGCCGCTGGCGACCTGGCCATGATCGCCCGCGCGCCCGCCCGGGCCGCGCGGCCTGCCGCGCAGGCACGGCGGTGAACGCCGCGCTGGTCGAGGTGCCGGCGGGCATGGTCGGCGCGGTCGTCACCTATCTCGAGATGAACGCGCCGCCGCCGCCGGCGCCAATCCCTCCCTCGCCGCTGCGGCTGGCAGCGTGGAGCCGGATCGACCCGGCCCGCTACCGGGCGCTCTTCGCGCGGGTCGGCGGGCCCTGGCTGTGGTTCTCCCGCCTCGCGATGGATGATCGCGCGCTCCTGGCCGCGATCGCCGAGGTCCATTCGGTCGTGGACGATTCGGGCGAGGATGTCGGCCTCCTCGAGCTCGACCTGCGCGAGCCGGGCGAATGCCTGATCCGCTTCCTCGGCCTCGCGCCCGAGCTTGCCGGGCGCGGCCACGGCAGATGGCTGTTCGCCGAGACGCTGCGACTCGCCTGGCGCGCGGGCGTGCGGCGGGTGCGGGTCAATACGTGCAGCCTCGATCACCCGGCCGCCCTGCCCTCCTACCTGCGCGCCGGCTTCACGCCATACGCGCGCGCGTTCGAACGCTTTCCCGATCCGCGACTCAAGGGGCTGCTCCCGCGCGACGCCGCGCCGCAAATCCCGGTGATCGAGGGGCCTGCCCCGATCGGCCAGGCGGGGCGTCGGTAACCGGCGGCGTCATCCCGGCCAGCACCCCCCTTGCCCACTCCCCGCCGGCGGGGAGCGGGGGAATCCTTGCGGCGTCCCGCTTCCATGAGAAAGGGGAAATCCTGCCAAATGCCGATACGAGCTAGGCTGCAAGCTGCGCGTAGATGCGCGCGAAGAAGCTCGCGAGATAGGGCGCCGCGAGCGTCGTGACCCCGGCCGCGACGAGGGTGATCAGGAAGGCCGCGAGGCTGCCCGGCGCGGGCTGGCCGAACAGCGCGACGACGACAAGCCCGGCGACCGCCTGGACCGCGATCCACGCGACCGCATAGACGATCGTCACCAGCAGCAGGGTGGCGACGAGCACCCAGCCATGCCCGGCGGTCAATTGCCAGCTGCGCGCGATCAGCCGCAGCGGCCCGCCCTCCTCGTTCGCGGCGAGCGGCGTCACCAGCATCAGCCGCGCGCTGAAGAACAGGGCGATCGGCAGCAGGATGAGCACCGCGAGCAGCATCGCGCGGCTGAAGGCGGGCGTGGGCGCGCCCGCCTTCGCCGCCTCGATCGCGCCCGGCACCAGCCCCGCGGTCGCGACGACGAAGATCATGAACAGCAGCAACAGGGCGACGATCAGGATGGCCGCCGCCGCCAGCAGCGGCAGCAGCCGCGCCGCGCCGCGCCGCAGCGCCTCGGCGACCGATGTTCCGGGCCGGATGGCGAGGAAGGTGATCGCGACATTGCCGATCGCGGTCGGCAGCAACGCCAGCAGGAACAGCAGCAGCCACAGGCCGCCGACGCCGGCCTCGCCGCCCGTGCCCGGCGCCGGCGCCAGCGCCTCGCCCAGCGCGCCCGGCAGCGCGATCAGCATGAACGAGATCGGAAAAAGCAGCCGACCCTCGCGACGGACGAATCCTGCCGCCTCCTCCCAGGCCGAGTTGATCGATAGTTTCGCCATCCACCCTTTTCCTTCGCGTGCCGCCGGCTTATGCGCGAGGCAAATGATTGGCGCAACGCATCCCCGGCCCGCTTTGTCCCCGCAGCCGGACGTGCCCGTCGAGTGGCGGCGAAGCGAGGGCCTGATCGACTATCTCGAGGCGCTCGCCGAGATGGAGGCACGCGCCGCCGCGATTCGCGACGATGGCGCACCGGAGCTGGTCTGGCTGCTCGAACATCCGCCGCTCTATACCGCCGGCACCAGCGCCGACCCTTCCGAAATCTCCAACCCCTGGGGCTTCCCGGTCTACGATGCCGGGCGCGGCGGACGCTATACCTATCACGGCCCCGGCCAGCGGATCGGCTACCTGATGATCGACCTCGCCAGGCGCGGACGCGACCTTCGCCGTTTCGTGCACGCGCTCGAGGACTGGGTGATCGGCGCGCTCGCGGAGCTCGGCGTCGCCGCCCACACCGCCGAGCGACGCATCGGCATCTGGGTGAATCATCGCGGCACCGAGGCCAAGCTCGGCGCGATCGGCGTGCGCGTGAAGCGCTGGGTGACGATGCACGGCTTTTCGGTCAACCTGAGCCCGGAACTTTCCCACTTTGCAGGGATCGTTCCGTGCGGTATCTCCGACTTTCCAGTGACCAGCCTCGACGAACTCGGCGTGCGTGACGTTCGCGACCGTTTCGATCTGGCACTGCACGAAGGGCTCGGGCGCTTCCTGTCCTCGCTGGAGGCGGGGACGAGGGAGGGTTGAGGGCTGTTGCCATTGCGTATAATGTGCACAACCGATTTGGGCAAAAGAGGGGGCCTACCCGACCAAATCATCAATCTAGGGAGACCTTTTAATGCGTGACATCCTGAAGAAACTCGCCACCGGATCGATGATTGCCGGCGCGGCCCTGTTCGTCGCCGCCTGTGGTGGCGGCGCCGATACGGCGACCACCAACACCGACATGGGCAACGACACCATGTACGAAGCCAACGACATGACCATGGACACCAACATGACCATGGACGAGAACATGATGGGCATGGACGCCAACGCGACGGCGACCGACGCCAACATGTCGATGGACGCGAATGCGACGGCCGCGGACACCAACGCCGTCCAGTAAGCGAATCCTTCGTTCGCGAAACGGGGAGGCCGCCGGGATCCGGCGGCCTTCTTTTTGGCTTTTTGGCTTTTTGGGCGCGCCGGCCGCGCAGCGCATTGCCGGCTTGCATCGCGCCCCGCGGGAAGGGATAAGTCGCCCTTCCAATCGACACGAGGGAGCCAGCCATGCGTCTCGCCACCACGCTTCGTTTCTCGATGGTCGCCGGTGCGGCCCTCTTCGTCGCGGCCTGCGGCGGCGAGGGCACGCAGAGCGCCGACAACAGCGCCAGCGAACTCGACAGCAACCTGATGATGGACGAGATCGGCAACGACGCCAGCGCCATGGAGAGCGTCGCCAACACGCCCGCGCCCGCCGCGCTTCCCGCCGAGGATGAGGCGACCCCGGCCGACACCGGCGATAACGCCGGCGACAGCGGCGTGGCCGACCAGGTCGACAGCAACGTCGCCGGCATGTAGCCGGCGATGCCGCGAGGCGTGGCGCCGGCGCGCCACGCTGCCGGCGGCGGCGATTGGCGATGCCGGCGGACGCGGCTAGGTTTCGCTCCGGGAGGGTCAGGATGAGGCAGCGCCGGTTCACGGGGATTCGCCAGCTCGCTTGCGCCGCGGCGTTGAGCCTCGCCGGCTTCGGCGCCGTGCCGGCGAGCGCCCAGCTGTTCCTCTACGATCCGGGGATCGCCTCGGGGCCGATCACGCCCACCGATCCGCTCGTCGGCATCGCCCTTCCGGGCGCGACAGCCGCCGAGGCGCAGGCGGCGCTGGTCTGGAACCTGCGCTCGGGGCTGAACGTCGCCGCGCTGCAATGCCAGTTCTCGCCGTTCCTGCGCACGGTCGACAATTACAACGCGGTGCTGGCCCAGCATTCGGGCGAGCTCGCCCGCGCCTACCAGACCCTGGAGAGCTATTTCCGCCGCGTCGACGGACGCCAGGGACCGCGCCGTTTCGACGATTATTCGACGCGGACCTATAACGGCTTTTCGACGCTCAACGCGCAGCTCGGCTTCTGCCAGGTCGCCGCCAGCATCGCCAAGGACGCGCTGACCCGCCGCCAGGGCGAATTGCACAGGCTCGCGGCCGAGCGGCTGCGCGAATTGCGCAACGCGCTCACCCCCACCTATGATCGCTACGCCTTCATGGGCATGCCGATCCAGCTCGCCCAGCTCAGCCTGGCGCTGCCGGATTGTTCGCGCCTGCGCGGGCGCGAGCGGCGCGAGTGCCGTCGCGCGAACGGCTGACGGCGGCGGGAGCCGCGCGGCTCAGCCGGTGATCGCGTCCCTCAGCTTCTGGAAGAAGCCGCGTGAATTGGGGCATTCCTCGCCCGTCTCGGTCTCGCGGAAGGCTTCGAGCAGCTCGCGCTGCCGGGCGGTCAGCCTGGTCGGCGTCTCGACCTCGATCTCGATCACCATGTCGCCCCGGCCGCGCGCGTTGAGCGCCGGCATGCCGGCGCCGCGCAGCCGCAGTTGCTTGCCGGACTGGATGCCGGCGGGAATGCGGATTTCGTGCGGCTGGCGATCGAGGCCCGGCACCTCGATGCAGCCGCCGAGCGCGGCGGTGGTGAAGCTGATCGGCGCGCGGCAGAACAGGGTCGTGCCCTCGCGGCTGAAGATCGGGTGCCGCGCGAGGTGCATGAAGATGTAGAGGTCGCCCGGCGGGCCACCGCGCACGCCCGCCTCGCCCTCGCCGGCGAGGCGAATCCGGGTGCCCTCGTCGACGCCGGCGGGGATGTTGACGGTCAGCGTCTTGCGCTTGTCCACCCGGCCCTCGCCGTGGCAGGCGGGGCAGGGATCGGCGATCACCTCGCCGACGCCGCGACAGGTGGGGCAGGTCTGCTCGACCACGAAGAAGCCCTGCCGCGCGCGGACCTGGCCGCGCCCGCCGCAGGTGTGGCAGGCGCGCGCAGCCGTCCCCGGCTTGGCGCCGGTGCCGCCGCAGGGGCCGCAGGCGGCGGTCGTGTCGATCGACAGCTCGACCTCGCGCCCGGCGAAGGCGTCCTCCAGCCGGATCTCGAGATCGTAGCGCAGGTCCGAGCCGCGCCGGACGTCGCGCCGGCGGCCCTGGGCGCCGCCCATGAACTCACCGAAGATATTGTCGAAAATGTCGGCGAAGGAGGCGAAGTCCTGCGTGTCGGCGTGCGCCTGGCCGAAGCCGCCATTCTGGAAGGCGGCGTGGCCGAAGCGATCATAAGCGGCGCGCTTGCGCGGATCCTTCAGGCACTCATAGGCCTGGTTGATCGCCTTGAAGCGCGCCTCCGCTTCCGCACAGCCGCCGTTGCGGTCCGGGTGGCACTCCATTGCCAGCCGGCGATAGGCCGCCCTGATCGTCTTGTCGTCCGCGTTCCGGTCGACCTGGAGCAGCTCGTAAAAGTCGGTTTCAGCCATGGCTCAGCGAGTCGCCCCGGCGCGAGCCGGAGCCCATGAACGGGGGCCCGAGGGATGGCGTCCGAACAGCATGTCAGTGGCGCCCGGCCGGCGCCGGGATGTCTCCGCCGTGCGCGCCCCCGCCATCGCCTCAGCCCTTGTTGTCTTCGTCGACCTCCGAGAACTCGGCGTCGACGACCTCCTCGTCGCTCGCCTGGCCGTCGCTCCCGGAGGCGCCGGCGCCCGGCGAGGCCGCCGCCTGCTGCTCCTTCTCGTAGAGCGCCTGGCCGAGCTTCATCGCCGTCTGGGCCAGCGCCTCGGCCTTGGCCTTGATCGCGTCGGTGTCGCCGCCGTCGAGCGCGGCGCGGGTCTCGGCGATCGCGCCTTCGACCTCGGCCTTCAGCGACGCGTCGACCTTGTCGCCATGCTCCTTGAGCTGCTGCTCGGTCGAATGGACCAGGCTGTCCGCCTGGTTCCTCGCCTCGGCGGAATCGCGGCGCTTCTTGTCCTCCTCCGCGAACCTTGCGGCTTCCTCGACCATCTTCTCGATATCCTGGTCGGAAAGGCCGCCGCTCGCCTGGATGCGGATCTGCTGCTCCTTGCCGGTGCCCTTGTCCTTGGCGCTGACGTTGACGATGCCGTTGGCGTCGATGTCGAAGGTGACCTCGATCTGCGGCACGCCGCGCGGCGCCGGCGGAATGCCGACCAGGTCGAACTGGCCGAGCAGCTTGTTGTCCACGGCCATCTCGCGCTCGCCCTGGAAGACGCGGATCGTCACTGCGTTCTGATTGTCCTCGGCGGTCGAGAAGGTCTGCGTCTTCTTGGTCGGGATCGTCGTGTTGCGATCGATCATCCGGGTGAAGACGCCGCCCAGCGTCTCGATGCCGAGCGACAGCGGCGTGACGTCGAGCAGCAGCACGTCCTTGACCTCGCCCTGCAGCACGCCGGCCTGGATCGCCGCGCCCATCGCGACGACCTCGTCCGGGTTGACGCCGACATGCGGCTCCTTGCCGAAGAACTCCTTCACGGTCTCGCGGACCCTGGGCATGCGGGTCATGCCGCCGACAAGGACGACCTCGTCGACCTCGCTCGGCTTGAGGCCGGCGTCGGCGAGCGCCTTGCGGGAGGGCTCGAGCGTCCGCTTGATGAGCTCGCCGACGATTTTCTCGAGATCGGCGCGGCTGATCGCCTCGACGAGGTGCAGCGGCGTCGAGGCGCCGCCTTCCATCCGCGCGGTGATGAAGGGCAGGTTGACCTCGGTGGTCTGCGCGGAGGAAAGCTCGATCTTCGCCTTCTCCGCGGCCTCCTTGAGGCGCTGGAGCGCGAGCCGATCGTTGCGCAGGTCGATATTCTCCTTCGCCTTGAACTTGTCGGCGAGCCAGTCGACCAGCCTGCTGTCGAAATCCTCGCCGCCGAGGAAGGTGTCGCCGTTGGTCGACTTCACCTCGAACACGCCGTCGCCGATCTCGAGGATGGAGATGTCGAACGTGCCGCCGCCAAGGTCATAGACTGCGATCGTCTTGCCGTCCTGCTTCTCCAGGCCATAGGCGAGCGCGGCCGCAGTCGGCTCGTTGATGATGCGCAGCACCTCGAGTCCGGCGATCTGGCCGGCATCCTTGGTCGCCTGGCGCTGGGCGTCGTTGAAATAGGCGGGAACGGTGATCACCGCCTGGGTGACCGGCTCGCCGAGATAGGCCTCGGCCGTTTCCTTCATCTTCTGGAGGATGAAGGCGGAAATCTGGGAGGGGCTGTAATCCTTGTCGCCGGCATTGACCCAGGCGTCGCCATTATTGCCCCTGACGATCCTGTAGGGAACGAGCTCGGTGTCCTTCCTGGTGACCGGGTCATCGAAGCGGCGGCCGATCAGGCGCTTGACCGCGAAGATCGTGTTGTCGGGGTTGGTCACCGCCTGGCGCTTCGCCGGCTGGCCGATCAGGCGCTCGCCATCCTTGGTGAAGGCGACGACGGACGGCGTCGTGCGCGCCCCCTCGCTGTTCTCGATGACCTTGGGCTTGCCGCCTTCCATGACGGCGACCGCGCTGTTGGTCGTGCCAAGGTCGATGCCGATCACTCGTGCCATGTAGTTCTTCCTCTGCCTCTCAATAGACTGCGAGCCCGCGGTCCTTCACAAGCGACGCACAGGTCCCCGTTGGTGACGGCGATATAGGGGGCGAATTCGTTGCGACAAGGCACCGGGCCCTCTAGAGAGGCGCCATGCGCATCCTTGTCCCCGCCCTGGCCATCCCGCTCGCCCTTTGTGCCTGTCAGTCGCCGCCGCAGCCGGCCGGCGCGACCGTCACCGACGCGGTCGTGAGGCTGCCGCCCGTGCCCGGCCGCCCGGGCGCCGCCTATTTCACGATTCGCGCGAACCGCGACACCCGGCTCATCGGCGTCGCCAGCCCCGCCGCCGGGCGCATCGAGCTGCACGAGTCGATGGCGCGGGGCGACATGATGACGATGCGTCCGATCGCCGACGTGCCGGTGACGCCGGACGCGCCGGTCGTCTTCGCGCCGGGCGGCAAGCACGCCATGCTCTACGACATCGCCCCCGGTGTGCAAGCCGGCGGCACGGTGCGGCTCACCTTCACCTTCGAGGGGCTGCCGTCGGTCTCGATCGACGCCGAGGTCCAGGGCTTCGGCGCGGCGCACGCCGATCACTGAGCGCACGCTCACGCCCGGCGAGGTCGCGCTGGCCCGCTCGATCTTCGGCGCGGCGATCGATTACGGGCGCGTTCGCGTCCATCGCCGCAAATGGTGGCCGCTGCAGCCGCGCCACGTCCTGATGGCGCCGTGCGGCCATATCCACGCCCATCCGGCGAGCGAGCTGTGGCGCGAGGACTACGCACTGGCGCCGATCGCCCTGCAGGGCCTGTTCCTGCACGAGCTGACCCATGTCCTGCAGGCGCAGGAGCGCGGCCGCTTCTACCTGCCGCTGATGCGCCACCCCTTCTGCCGCTACCGCTACGAGATCGCGCCGGGGCGCCGGTTCGACGATTACGGGCTCGAGCAGCAGGGCGAGATCATCCGCCACGCCTTCCTCGCCCGGCGCGGCGCGACGCTGCCGGGCATGCCGCCCCGGGCCGCGCTTGAGCGCATCGTCGGGGCGCGTTTCGGCACGCCCCATCCGGCATAGCGCGCCGCGCGCCTCCCTCCCGGCCGCGCCGTCGGCGCCGCCCCGAGCCTTTTCTTCCGCGCCGCGCGTGCTAGCTTCCACCGCCCTGGGGGGAGGAGATTGCGATGGACGCGCCGCTCGATACGTTCCGGTCCTCGACGGTGGGCTGGCTCAAGGGCTCGCTCGCCGGCTGGGGCACGATCCTGCTCGGGCTGGCCGGCCTCATCATGACCGCCGCCGGCACGATGGGCATGGATTCGAACCGGCGCCTCGTGCCGCTGGCGCTGACGCTGGTCGCGCTCGGCATCGCCGGCTTCGTGTGGCTGCGCAACCTCGCCGCGCGCTACCTTCTCACCGAGGAGCGGCTGATCATCAGGCGCGGCATCTTCATGAAGAGCATCGACGAGATCGAGCTCTACCGGGTGAAGGACATCCGCCTCGATTTCTCCCTGATCAACCAGCTCGCCGACATCGGCACGATCGGCATTCATTCCTCCGACGAGACGACGCGGCGCAGCGACCTCATCATCCCCGACGTCCCCCAGGCGCGCGAACGGCGCGAGACGCTGCGACGGCTCGTCGACGTCGCGCGCCAGAAGCGCCAGGTGCGCGAATTCGACATGCACCGGGATGCGTGAAGCCGCGCCCGTCCGCTCGGGCGGGCGGGCCATGCAACGATGCTTCCGCCCTGGCCGGGACGGGAGCGGGGCGATCAGGGCGCCTTCGCCACCCCGACCAGGGCGGGCCTCAGCAGGCGATCCCTGATCGTGTAGCCGGACTGGATTTCCTGGACGATCGTGCCCGGCTCGGCCTCGCCGGTGGGTACTTCGATCATCGCCTCATGGAGGTTGGGATCGAGCTTCTCACCCAGGGCGACGACGCGGGCGATGCCGTGGCGCTGGAAGACGTTGTCGATCTCGCGCGAAGTCGCCTCGATCCCGGCCACGAGCGCCTTCAGCTTCTCGTCCTGCCTGAGGTCGGGCGGAACCGCGTCCAGCGCGCGCTCGAGATTGTCCTTCACGCTCAGTATGTCGCGCGCGAAGGCGGTGGCGGCGTAATTGGCCGCGTTGATCTTTTCCTGCTCGAGCCGGCGGCGGACATTCTGCGTCTCCGCCTGCGCGTAGAGCACGTGCTTGCGCACGTCCTCCAGCTCGCGCTCCAGTTCGGCGAGCCGGTCCGCCTCGGGCGCCGGCGCCGGGCCTCGCTCCGCCGGCTTCTCCCCGGCCTCGACCTCGGCCTCGGCGGCCGCGTCCGCCGCCGCGGCGGCAGCCTCCGGCGCCTCCTCGGCGCCCATTTCCTCGATCTTCGTGTCGTCCTCGGTCATTGCATCAATCTCGAAAGGGCTTTGGCGGTGAAGTCCACCATGGGAACCACCCGCGCATAGTTCAACCGGGTCGGCCCGATCACGCCGACGACGCCGACCAGCCGGCCGTCGGCGCCACGATAGGGCGCGGCAATAACGGACGAACCGGACAAAGCGAACAACTCATTCTCCGATCCGATGAAAATCTTGATCGCCTCGCCCTCGCTGGCCCGGCCGAGCAGGCGGGCGATCTCCTCCTTGCCCTCGAGTTCGTCGAGGAGCTGGCGGACCCGCTCGAGATCGGCGACGGCCGTGTCGTCGAGCAGGTTCGCCTGGCCGCGCACGATCAGCACCGAGCGGCGCGAGGGATCCTCGGACCAGAGCGCGAGCCCGCGCTCGACCAGCGTGCGCGCCGCCTTGTCCAGCGCCGCCTTGCCGGCGCGGATCTCCTCGTCGAGCCGCTTGCGCGCCTCGCGCAAGGTGAGGCCGGAAAGGCGCGTGCTGACGTAATTGCCGACTTCGTTCAGCGCCGACGGGGTGACCCCGGGCGGCAGGCTGATCACCCGATTCTCCACGCTGCCGTCGCTGCCGACCACCACCGCCACCGCCTTGCGCGCCGGCAGCGGCACGAAGGCGAGCTGCTTCAGCACCGGCTCCCCTTTGGGGACGAGCACGATGCCGGCACAGGCGGAAAGGCCGGACAGCGCCACCGTGGCGTTGCTGATCGCCTCCTCGATCGGCCCCTCCTTGTCGATCAGCGCCTCGATCGCGGCGCGGTCCTCGGGCCGCGGCTCCGCGACCTGCATCATCGCATCGACGAAGAGGCGCAGGCCGGATTCGGTCGGCACGCGGCCCGCCGACGTGTGCGGTGCCGCGAGCAGCCCGGTCTCCTCGAGATCCTGCATGACGTTGCGGATCGAGGCGGGCGAAAGATTGAGCCCGGACGTGCGCGAAATCGTGCGCGAGCCGACCGGCTGACCGCTGTCGAGATAGGCCTCGACCACGAGCCGGAAGATGAGACGGGCGCGCTCGCCCATTGCGCCGATGGTGCTCGCCATGGGGGAAATGTAGTCGCTGGGCGGCCAATCGGAAGTCGAAAAAGCAGCGGCAGCGGGGAAGCGGAACGGAGCGGCGGCGCGAATGTCGATCCGGCCTAGCGCCGGATGCCCAGGCCGAGCATCACCAGCCCGGCCGCCGCGATGAGGGCACCGCGCCAGATCCAGGCGGAGGCGCCGATCATGAAGTTCCCCGCCGGCCAGCCGATCCAGCCGCCGCCCTGCGCCATGAACAGCAGGCCGCAGGCGAAGATCGCCAGTCCGACGACGGTGAGCAGGGCTTTCATGGACATCGTCTCCCCCGTCGCGGCGGCTGCAAGAGGCTGGCGCAAGGGCGTCAGCTCCGGTAAGGCCGCCGCCTCTGATCCCTGGGAGAGTCCTATGCGCCCTTCGGGCCGCGCGCCAGACCAGATGCGCGCCATCGCGATGGAGGCGGGCTTCACCCGCCATGCCGAGGGGAGCTGCCTCGTCTCCTTCGGCGACACGCGGGTGCTGTGCACCGCCTCGATCGAAACGAGCCTGCCCCCCTGGCTGCGCGGCAAGGGCAAGGGCTGGGTGACCGCCGAATATGGCATGCTGCCGCGCGCGACCCATAGCCGTGGCCGACGCGAGGCGGCGGCCGGCAAGCAATCGGGCCGCACCCAGGAAATCCAGCGGCTGATCGGCCGCAGCCTGCGCGCCGTCGTCGATCTCGAGGCGCTCGGCGAGCGGCAGATCGTCCTCGACTGCGACGTGCTCCAGGCCGATGGCGGCACCCGCACCGCCGCCATCTCCGGCGCCTGGGTGGCGCTGCGTCTCGCGGTGGACGGGCTGCTCGCCGTAAAGGCGCTCCCGGCCGATCCGATCCGCGACAAGGTGGCGGCGGTAAGCTGCGGCATCCACGACGGCCAGGCCGTGCTCGATCTCGATTATGCCGAGGATTCGACCGCCGGCTCGGACGGCAATTTCGTGCTGACCGGCACGGGCAAGCTGGTCGAGGCGCAGGTCAGCGCCGAAGGCGCGGTGTTCGACGAGGAGGGCCTGCTGCGCCTGCTTCGCCTCGCCCGCATCGGCTGCACGGAAATCTTCGCCGCACAGGACAAGGCGACCGGGCGATGACCCGCAGGCTCGGCCCCGGCAAGCTCGTCATCGCCAGCCACAATGAAGGCAAGGTGCGCGAGATCCGGGAGCTGCTCGGACCCTATGGCATCGAGCCGGTCCCGGCGGCGGAGCTGGGCCTGCCCGAGCCGGAGGAAACCGGCGTCACCTTCATGGACAATGCCGATCTCAAGGCGCGCGCCGCCGCCGACCTTTCCGGCCTTCCTTCGCTCGCCGACGACAGCGGGCTGTGCGTCGAGGCGCTCGGCGACCTGCCCGGCGTCTTTTCCGCGCGCTGGGCGCTGGTCGATCCGCATGTCGACCCGGCGGCCGAGCCGGGTGAAGTTGCGGGCGAGCGCGATTTCGGCCGCGCGATGCGGCGCGTCCACGACGAGCTCGAAGCGCTCGGCCCGCAGGCCAGCCGCAATGCCCGTTTCGTCTGCGCCCTCGCCCTCGTCTGGCCGGACGGGCATGGCGAATGGTTCGAGGGCCGGGTGGACGGCACCCTCGTCTGGCCGCCGCGCGGGGACAGGGGCTTCGGCTACGATCCGATCTTCCTGCCGGGCGGCCGCGACCTGACCTTCGGCGAAATGGAGCCGGCCGAGAAGCACAGGATCAGCCACCGCGCGGAGGCGTTCGCCAAGCTGGTGGAGACGCTCCTCCGATGACCGGCGCGCGCGCCCCGCGCGACGTCGAGGGGCGTCCAGCGGCTGTCACGCCGGCACCCCTCGCGGCCGTCCGGGACGGCCAGGGGCGCCCGGCGGACGAGCCCCTCGCCCTCTACATCCACTGGCCCTTCTGCGTCTCGAAATGCCCCTATTGCGACTTCAACAGCCACGTCCGCGAGTCGATCGACCAGGACGCGTGGCGCGTGGCGCTGCTCGCCGACCTCGCTCATGAGGCCGCGCGCGCGCCGGACCGTCGCCTCACCTCGATCTTCTTCGGCGGCGGCACGCCGTCGCTGATGCCGCCGGCGACGGTGGCCGCGCTGGTCGAGGCGGCGGCGACGCAATGGCGCTGCGCTCCCGACATCGAGATCACGCTGGAGGCCAATCCCAATTCGGCCGAGGCAGCGCGCTTCGCCGATCTCGCCGCCGCAGGCGTCAACCGCGTCTCGCTCGGGCTACAGTCGCTCGACGACAAGGCGCTGCGCTTCCTCGGGCGCGCGCATGACGCGGCGGAGGGGCTGGCGGCGCTGGACATCGCGCAGGCCGCGTTCGCCCGGGTCAGCTTCGACCTGATCTACGCCCTGCCCGGTCAGTCCGAGGCAGCCTGGCGGCGCGAGCTCTCCCGCGCCCTTTCCTTCGGGACCGGGCACCTGTCGCTCTACCAGCTCACCATCGAGCCGGGGACGCGCTTCGCGACGCTCGCCGCGAAGGGGACGCTCGTCCCGGCCGACCCGGACGAGGCCGCCGCGCTCTACGAAGTCACCCAGGCGATGACCGAGGCGGCGGGCGTGCCGGCCTACGAAATCTCGAACCATGCCCGGCCAGGCGAGGAGAGTCGTCACAACCTCGCCTACTGGCGCTACCTTGGCTATGCCGGCATCGGCCCCGGCGCGCACGGCCGGCGCGGCCGCGTCGCGACGCGGCGGCACCGGAAGCCGGAGAACTGGCTAGGCGCGATCGCGCGCGAGGGCCACGGCATCGCCGAGGAGCAGTTGCTCAGCCCGACCGAGGCGGGGACCGAGGCGCTGCTGATGGGCCTGCGCCTCGCCGAGGGCATCGAGCTGACCGGCCCCGCCGCCGACGCGATCGACCGCGCCGCCGTGCGGCGGCTGGTGGAACGGGGCCTGCTCGACCTTCAGGGCTCGCGGCTGCGCGTCAGGCGCGCGGGCCGGCCGCTGCTCGACGCGATCCTCGCCGAAATCGTCAGTTGAAGCCGCGCGGCGCCGGCGAGACGACGTTGGCGCCGCCGGCGGTGACCTCACGGACCTCGAGCGCGCGCTCGGCGATGCCGTCGCGACCGAAGCGGAAGGCGCCGTCGACGCCGGCGAAGCCGGCCGGATCGCGCAACTGCCGCTCGGGGAAGCGGCGGCCGATCGGCCAGTCCGCCGCGATCCGCGCCGCGAGCAGCACCGCATCGTAGCCAAGCGTCGCGAGCCGGTAGGGCCGGCTGTTGTAGCGGGCCCGGTAGCGCTGGCTGAAGGCCGCGAAATTGCCGTCCGAGGGCGCCGCGAACCAGGCCCCGCGCAGCCCGACCTGCGCGCCGAGATTGCCTTCGGCGGCCCATAATTCGGTGCCGAGGATGCGTGGCTGCGGCGAAACCTCGCGCAGCGTCGGGACGAGCTGAACCGCGACGCGCGGCCCGTCGGCGATCAGCACGGCGTCGGCCCGCCCGCGCGCGCGCAGCCGCTCGGCGGCGGCGCGCAGGCCGGCGGCGGTGCGCGGATAGGCCTCGACGCCGACCAGGGTTCCGCCGGCGCCCTCGACTGCCCGGGCCAGCGCCCGGCTGGCGCGCTCGCCATAGATGCTGTCCGGCACGATGGCGGCGAAGCGGCGCGCGCCGCGCGCGCGCGCGAAGTTCACCACCCGGCGCACCGACTGGCCCGGATCGAGCCCCATCAGGTAGACATTCTCGCCGGCGACGCTGTCGTCGTTGGAAAAGGCGATCACGGGCACCCCGCGCCGTGCCGCGACCGGCGCCACCGCGCGTACGTCCTCCGCCAGCAGCGGGCCGAGGATCAGCCCGCTGCCATCGGCCAGCGCCTCGTTCACCGCCCGGCCGGCGCCGCGGCCGGTATCATATGCGGTGATGCGGATACGCTGGCCGCCGGTATCGAACAGCGCGAGATTGGCGGCGTTGAGCAGCGACTGGCCAAGGCCCGCATTCGGGCCGGAAAGCGGCACCAGCACGGCGACCCGGTTGCGCGTCTCGTCCACCGGCAGCCGCGGCAGGTCCTCCGGCTCGGCCGGGCCAGGCTCGGGCGGTGGCGGCTGCGTCGGCCGGCTGCCGCGCGGAATGCAGCCCGCGATCGCGAACGCCAGCATGGCGAGGACAAACAGCCTGACGAGGGCCGTCATCCGCCCCCGCTCAGGACAGGCTTGCTGGGGAAGCGACAGCGATGCCATGACGCGGATCCTCACATGGACGAAAAGCTCGAACCCGGCCTCTATATCGTGGCGACCCCGATCGGCAATCTTTCCGATCTTTCGCCGCGCGCCGCCGACACGCTCGCCCGCGCCGACGCGATCGCGGTCGAGGACAGCCGTGTCACCGCCAAATTGCTCCGCCATATCGGCGCGAAGCGGCCGATGCTGCCCTATCACGATCACAATGCCGACAAGGTCCGCCCCGGCCTGATCGCGCGGATGGGGCGCGAGGCGATCGCGCTGGTCAGCGACGCCGGCACGCCGCTCATCTCCGATCCGGGCTACAAGCTGGTGCGCGACGCACGGGAGGCCGGCGCCCGGGTGACGACCATTCCCGGCCCCAGCGCCGCCATCGCCGCGCTCACTCTCGCGGGCCTGCCGACCGACCGCTTCGCCTTCTTCGGCTTCCTCCCCGCGAAGGCCGGCGCCCGCGCCGCGGCGATCGCCAAGGCCGGGACGCTCGAGGGCACGCTCGTCTTCTACGAGAGCGGACCCCGGCTCGGCGCGGCGCTCGCCGCACTGCGCGACGGGCTCGGCGCGCGCGAGGCGGCGGTGGTCCGCGAGATCAGCAAGGCGTTCGAGGAGACCGTCACCGGCCCCCTCGCCGAGCTCGCCACGCGCTACGCCGACGCGCCGCCCAAAGGCGAGATCGTGATCGTCGTCGGCCCGCCCGCCGCCACGCCGCCGGCGGACGCGGGGGCGATCGACGCCGCGCTCGCCGAGGCGATGACGCGCCTCTCCCCGTCGCGCGCCGCCGCCGAAGTCGCCGCCCGCCTCGGCATGCCGAAACGTCAGGTCTACGAACGGGCACAGCGGCTGAGGCGGTGACCATCTGCCCGCCGGCAACTCGACAGTGAATCGTGGCGGGGCTATTGTCGGCAAGGGGCAGGGGGGCGCCAGATGATTGTGCTGATCTTTATCTGGGTGCTGTTCGGCATTGTCACGGCGATCGTCTTTCAGAATAAGGGGCTCGGCGGCTGCGCCGGTTTCTTATTGGGGTTCCTGCTCGGGCCGTTCGGCTTGATTATCGCGCTCGTCATGTCGCCAAATCAGCAGCAGATGGAGAGCAATGCCGTCGCCAACGGCGAAATGCGCAAATGCCCGGATTGCGCGGAAATCATTCGCGCGGAAGCACGCAAGTGTCGTTTCTGCGGCAGCATTTTCGTGGATGAAACGGCTCCGCCACAACCATAGCGAGGTTCGCGGGGCGCGGCATCGGGCCGAACGCGGCGGCCGGCGCGCCGAGCGGTGGGCCGCCTGGTGGCTCAGGCTCAGGGGCTGGCGGATTCTGGCAATGCGGGCGCGCACGCCGGTGGGCGAGATCGATATCATCGCGCGGCGTGGCCGCACGCTCGCCTTCGTCGAGGTGAAGGCGCGCGCCAGCGAGCAGGCGGCGGCGCTCGCGCTCGACGACTGGCGGCTGCGCCGCGTCGCCCGCGCCGCCGAGGCGCTGGCGCCGCGCCACGCCCGGCCGGGCGACACGATCCGCATCGATGCGATCTTCATCGTGCCCGGCCGCCTGCCGCATCATGTACGAAACGTCTGGCATGGGTGACAGCGCCGCCGGGCGGCCTTAAGCGGACGTCATGAATCTGCGCGTCGCCATCCAGATGGACCCGCTCGACAGGATCAACGTCGCGGGCGATTCCACTTTCGCGATCATGCTCGCCGCCCAGGCGCGCGGGCATCGCCTGTGGCACTATGCGCCCGAAACGCTGAGCTGGCAGGGCGGACGGCTCCTCGCCGAGGCGCATCCCGTCACCGTCCAGCGCGTCGAGGGCGATCATTACCGCTTCGGCGAGCCCGTCGCGCTCGATCTCGGCCGCGACGCGGATGTCGTGCTGATGCGGCAGGATCCGCCCTTCGACCTCGGCTATATCACCGCGACCCACCTGCTCGAGCGCATCCGGGGCGAGACGCTGGTGGTCAACGATCCGGCGAGCGTCCGCGACGCGCCCGAGAAGGTCTGGGTGCTCGATTTCGCGCGCTTCATGCCGCCGACGCTGATCACCCGCTCGCTCGAGCGGGCGCGCGCCTTCCTCGCCGAGCATGGCGAAATCGTCGTGAAGCCGCTGCACGGTTTCGCCGGCGGCTCGGTCTTCCGCATCGGCGGCGATGGCGCGAACCTCGCCTCGCTGTTCGAGCTGTTCAACCGCACCTGGCGCGAGCCGCACGTCGTCCAGGCCTTCCTTCCCGGCATCGCCAGGGGGGACAAGCGCATCGTCCTCATCGACGGCGAGGTCGCCGGCGCGGTCAACCGCATTCCCGGCGCGGGCGAAATCCGCTCCAACCTCGCCGTCGGCGGCAAGGCGGCGCAGGCCTCGCTGACCCCGCGCGAGGAGGAAATCTGCGCCGCGCTCGGCCCCGAGCTCAAGGCGCGCGGCCTGCTCTTCGTCGGCATCGACGTGATCGGCGGCGAGTGGCTCACCGAGATCAATGTCACCTCCCCCACCGGCATCGTCGCCATCGACGCCTTCAACGGAACGGACACGCCGGCACGGCTCTGGGACGCGATCGAGGCGAGGCTGGCCGCGCGCTAGGATGCGCCGATTCCCGCCGGAATGGCGCCATTATGGATATAACTACTTGATTTAGCGTCATTTTCTGTCGCGACGTTAACCCTTTCTTGGGCGCACAATTCGTATCGGGTCCCGAACGAAAGGAGGACCCGACATGCGTGTCATCGGACTTGCGATTTCCTTTGCGCCGCTCCTTGCGCTGGCCGCGCCCGCGCCGGCGGCGGAGGTGACGCTGCGCGGCAGCCTGCTGCCGAGCTGCATCCTGACGCTCAGCACCGAGGGCCGGCTCGCCGCCTCCGGCGACCCGACGATGATGGGCTCGGAGGAAGCGGGCGGCAATCCGGCGCTGATGGCGGTGGTGGCCGTCGGCGCGACGCCGACCATCACCTTCTCGGCGCCGGTGATCGAGGGGCCAGGCGGGCTCGATGGCGGCGCCCAGGCGCAGATCCGCTACACCTCGCTTGGCGGATCGAACCAGCCATATACCGGCACGAGCTCCTCAAGCGCGCAGGTGCGGCTGCTCGACACCTTCACCATCCACGCGCGGATCGTGAGCCCCAACGGCTTCGCGGCCGGCAATTACGCCGTCCGCTCGACGACGACGTGCGAGCAATGAGGCGCGCCGCCGCGACGCTGGCCGCGCTCGCGCTGGCGGCGACGCCGGCGCTGGCGGTCGGGCTCGGCCCGCTGTCGAAATCGGGCGTCACCGATTCGGAGCGCAAGGGCTTCTTCCTGACCCTGATCAACCCCTATCCGGCGGCGACGCCCTATCGGGCCTATGCCGTCGGGGCGGACGACGAAGCGGCCCAGCCGCGCGTGCGGATCACGCCGGCCGAGGTCACGCTCGGCGGCCGCGCGACCCGCCGCATCCTCATCGTCGCCACCGGGCTGAGGCCCGGCGAAACCTATGCGTTCCGCGTCTGCGCGGAGCGCGCCGACACAGCGGAAGGAATGATCCATGCGCGCGTCTGCTCGCACCTTAGCGCTCGCCGCCTGCCTGCTGCTTGAGCCCGCTCCGGCGCTCGCCGGCACCTATGGCGTCTACCTGCCGCCGCCGCCGAGCGGGCCCGGCGGCGAGGATTCGATCGAGACGGCGAGCGGCACGCGCTGCCGCCAGAGCGTCAACAGCAGCGGCCCCTATCTCGACCTGGGCGCCGCCGGCACCGCCGCGAGCCCGATCGACGAGGCCACCCGCGCCTTCTCGCTCGACCAGCGCGACCGCACCGCCATGGCCTATGTGCGCCTCACCATCCCGATCGGCCATCGCCCGCAGCGGATCGATTGCAGCGCGGTCTACCAGCTCGAAATCCAGCGCCTGCGCCGCGAGATCGAGCTGCTGCGGATGAACGCGGAATAGCGCGCCGAGGCGGTCAGGCGCGCGGATGGGCGTGGCGATAGACGTCCATCAGGCGAGCGGCATCGACCGCGGTGTAGATCTGGGTCGAGCTGAGGCTGGCATGGCCGAGCAGCTCCTGCAGCGCGCGCAGGTCCACGCCGCGGCCGAGCAGGTGGGTGGCGAAGCTGTGGCGCAGCGCGTGCGGCGTCGTCCGCTCCGAAAGGCCGAGCGCGCGTCGCGCCCCCCTCACCGCCCGTCGCACGATCTCGCCCCGCAGCGGTCCACCGCGCGCGCCGCGGAACAGGGGTTCGTCGCGGCCCGCCGGCCAGGGGCATTGCGCGAGATAGTCCTCGATCGCCACGCGCACCTGGGGGAGCAGCGGCACGATTCGCGTCTTGCCGCGCTTGCCGGTCACCAGGATCGTCTCGCCGAGCGGCAGCGCCGCGCCGGTCAGCGCCAGCGCCTCGGCGACGCGCAGCCCCGAGCCGTAGAGCAGCATCAGCAGCGCGAGATCGCGCGCCGCGAGCCAGGGCTGGTGCGCCGCCGCCGCCGCTTGCCCGGCGAGCGAGACCGCCTCGTCGGGCGAGATCGGGCGTGGCACGCCGCGCGGCTTCTTCGGCCCCTTGAGGCGCGGCAGGTTCGCCTCGCGCCCGGCCGCCGCCGCGGCGAAGGCGAGGAAGCCGCGCACCGCCGAAAGCTCGCGCGCCGCCGAGGCATTGGAAAGGCCACTCGCGCGCCGCTTCGTCAAATAGGCGCGCAGGTCCCTCGGCTTGAGCGCGGCCAGCGCCGCGCCGTCCACCGGCTGCCCGAGATAGCCGGCGAGAAAGGCGATCAGCCGATGCGCGGTCGCGACATAGGCGCGCACCGTATGCGGCGAGCGCCGCCGATCGTCGGCAAGATGGTCATGCCAGCGCCGCGCCAGCAGGCTCGCCGGGTGGCCGCCTTCGGTCAGGGGATCAGCCACCGCGCCATGCAGCGGGCGAGCACCCGTCCGAGGAAGGCCAGCAGCTCGGCGCCGTGCGGGGTTTCGAAGCGCTGCGCGCCGCGCTGGCCGAGCGCGAGCAGGCCGGCGGGCAGCGGCGGCGCATTGTCGAGCCGGATCAGCGCCTCGGCGCGAATCAGGCTGGACGCCGGGCCGAACAGGGGATGGCCGCGCGCGACGCCGCGCAGCACGACGCCGTCGAAGGCGCGCACCGAGCGTTCGAGCAGCCTCGGCTCGACGAACTGCAGGCCCGAGGCGTCGGCGCGCACGCCGGTCGTCCCCGCCCACAGCGCGATCGCGACCGCATCGAGGCCGAGCAGGTGCGGCCATTCCTGCGTCACGACATGGATCAGATGGTCGAGCCCCTCCGCCTCGATCGCGGCGAGCACGGCGGCGTGGATCGAGGCGACGGCGCCGGAATGGCCGCGCGCGAAGGCGATGAGGTCCTGGTTGGCCTCCTCCGCCGCCGCGACCCGCGCGCGCAGCTTCGCCACCGCCCGGTCCTCGAAATTGATCACGCTGCCCATGAGGCGAGCCTAGCGCGGATATGGTTAAGAAGCGATGGCGAAATGGAAAATCGGCGCCGCGCCAGGGCCATCGTCCCGGCCCACGACCTTCACCCGACCTTCACCCCGCCCTTCACGCGATCTTCACGCGATCTTCTGGCCGCTCCGTTCCCAGTCGGCGAGGAAGGCCTTGATCCCGTTGTCGGTGAGCGGGTGCCTGAAAAGCTGGCGGATCACCGCCGGCGGCGCGGTCATCACGTCGGCGCCGAGCTTGGCGGCCTCGTGGACGTGGATCGGGTTGCGAACGCTGGCGACGAGGATTTCGGTGCCGAAGTCGTAATTGTCATAGATCTGGCGGATGTCGGCGATCAGCTCGATGCCGGGATAGCCGACATCGTCGTGGCGGCCGACGAAGGGCGAGACGAAGGTCGCGCCGGCCTTGGCTGCGAGCAGCGCCTGATTGGCGGAGAAGCAGAGCGTGACGTTCACGATCGTGCCGTCGCCGGTCAGCTTCCGGCAGGTCTTGAGCCCGTCGACGGTGAGCGGCACCTTGATCGCGATATTGTCGGCGATCCGCCGCAGCACCTCGGCCTCGCGCATCATGCCCTCATGGTCGGTCGCGACCACCTCCGCCGAGACCGGGCCTGGGACGATGCCGCAAATCTCCTTCACCACCTCCAGGAAGTCGCGGCCGGCCTTGTGGATCAGCGAGGGGTTGGTGGTGACGCCGTCGAGCAGGCCGGTTTCGGCCAGATCGCGGATCTCGGCGGTGTCGGCGGTGTCGACGAAGAATTTCATGTGCGCGAATCCCGGTTTGGTTGTCGCCCTCCGTTCGCACGGACGGCGGCCCGATGCTAGGGGGGCGAGCCGGGCCGGCCGTGCCGCTCGCGGCCGCCGCCGCGCCGCGCGGACCCCGTGTCGGGCATCACGCCACGGTTGCGTTTCGGGCGGCGAGATTCGATCTAGTCTTCGTGTCCCGCGCCCGCGTCCTCCTGCTCAATGCCGCATTGGGCCCGCTCGACTATCGCATTCCCGAGGGCATGACGATCGCGCCCGGCGCGGTCGTCGTCGCGCCGCTCGGCCCGCGCCAGCTTGTCGGCGTGGCCTGGGAGCCGGAGCGCGCCCCGGCCACGGCCGTCAGCGACAATCGGCTGCGGCCGCTGCTGCACGCCTATGACGTGCCGCCGCTGCCGACGCCGCTGCGGCGGCTGATCGAGTGGACCGCCGATTATTATCTCGCCCCGATCGGCGCGGTGCTGCGGATGGCGCTGCCCTCGTCGAGCGCGCTCGAAGGCGCGCGCGTCGTGACCGAATATCGCGCGAGCGGCAACGTCCCCGCGCGGCTGACCGCGCAGCGCGCGCAGGCGCTGGAGCGGATCGGCGCGCGTCAGGGCCTGATCCGCGAGCTCGCCGCCATCGGCGGCGTTTCCGACGGCGTCATCCGCGGCCTCGTGAAGGCCGGCGCGATCGAGCCGGTCGAGGTCGCGATCGACGATCCCTGGCCGACGCCCGATCCAGGCCATGCCCCGCCGACGCTCGAATCCTCGCAGGCCGCCGCCGCCGCCGCGCTCACAGAGGCGGTGCGCGCGAGCGGCTTCGCCCCCTTCGTGCTCGACGGCGTCACCGGCTCGGGCAAGACCGAGGTCTATTTCGAGGCGATCGCCGAGGCGCTGCGCAGCGACCGGCAGACGCTCGTCCTCCTCCCCGAAATCGCGCTCACCGAGCCCTTCCTCAAGCGCTTCGCCGCGCGCTTCGGCTGCGATCCCGTCGCCTGGCATTCCGGCCTGCGCCAGTCGCAGCGTCGCCGCGCCTGGCGCGCCATCGCGAGCGGCGAGGCCCGCGTCGTCGTCGGCGCGCGATCGGCGCTGTTCCTTCCCTATCCGAAGCTCGGCCTCATCGTCGTGGACGAGGCGCACGACCAGAGCTTCAAGCAGGAGGAAGGCGTCGCCTATCACGCGCGCGACGTCGCGGTGATGCGTGGTTCGTTCGAGAAGATCCCGGTCGTGCTCGCCTCGGCGACGCCGGCGATCGAGACGCGCCACATGGTCGATATCGGCGTCTATCGCGAACTGAGGCTGCCCGACCGCTATGGCGGCGCGCGGCTGCCCGAAATCCGCGCGCTGAACCTTGTCGCCGATCCGCCGCCGCGCGGCCGCTGGCTCGCGCCCGAGCTGGTCGCCGCGCTCGCGGCCAATCTGGAGGCGCAGGAGCAGTCGCTGCTGTTCCTCAACCGCCGCGGCTATGCGCCGCTCACCCTGTGCCGCCACTGCGGCTACCGCTTCCAGTGCCCGAACTGCACCGCCTGGATGGTGGAGCACCGCTTCACCCGCCGGCTCGCCTGCCACCATTGCGGCCATGCCATGCCGACGCCCGGGGCGTGCCCCGAATGCGGCTTGGAGGAGAGCCTGGTCGCCTGCGGCCCCGGCGTCGAGCGCATCGCCGACGAGGTCGCCGCGCTGTTCCCCGATGCGCGCAGCGCGATCGTCACCTCGGACACGATCTGGTCGCCGGCCAGGGCGGCCGAGTTCGTGGCGCGGATGGAATCGGGCGATATCGACATCGTCGTCGGCACCCAGCTCGTCACCAAGGGCTATCATTTCCCGAACCTCACCCTGGTCGGCGTGGTCGATGCCGACCTTGGCCTTGCCGGCGGCGACCTGCGCGCGGCCGAGCGCACCTTCCAGCAGATCAGCCAGGTGTCCGGGCGCGCCGGTCGCGGCGAAAAGCCGGGACGCGTGCTCATCCAGACCCACGAGCCCGAGGCGCGCGTGATCGCGGCGCTGGTGAGCGGCGATGCCGAAAGCTTCCACGCCGCCGAGACCGAGGCGCGGCGCGAGGCGGGCATGCCGCCCTTCGGCCGGCTCGCCGCGATCATCGTGTCCTCCGAGAATCTCGCCGAGGCGACCGAGACCGCCCGGATGATCGGTCGCGCCGCGCCCGCGCGTGAGAACATGACCGTGTTCGGCCCGGCGCCGGCCCCGCTCGCCATGCTGCGCGGCCGCCATCGCCTGCGCCTGCTCGTCCACGCCGCCCGGACGGTGCCGGTACAGGACATCATCCGCAACTGGCTTGGCGACCTCAAGTGGAAGGCGAACACGCGCGTCACCGTCGACGTCGACCCCTATTCCTTCCTGTAGCTGTATTGTTTGATTGACACACCCGGCGAGTGACTCCATGGGTGGCCGATGCCGATTCGAGCGACGTTCCGCCGCCGCGCGCGCACGCTGGCGCTGGCGCTTGCGCTTGTGTCGGCCCTCGTCCTCGCCTTGCCCTCCTCCCCCCTCGTCGCGCGCGCCGAGGCAGCGGCAAGCGGGCCGATGATCGTCACCGCCGACGTCGATCGCTTCTTCGCGCTCTATGACCGCGCCGGCGGACGCCCCACCGCCGCACAGCTCCAGGCCTATATCGACGGCGGCTCGCCGGGCCTGCGCCGTTTCGCCGCGGCGCGTCGCACCACCGGCGCGCGTATCGCGGACGCGATCGCGGCAAACCCGACGCTCTACGAGGACGCGCGCCGCTGCGCCGCCACACTCCCGCGGGTGCGGCGCCGGCTCGACGAGGCCCTGCGCCGACTGGCCGGGCTTTACCCCGAGGCCAGCTTTCCGCCGCTCACTGTCGTCGTCGGGCGCGGCCGGCCGATCGCGATCGGCGAGCCCGCGGTCGTGGCGGTCGGCATCGAAGCGCTGTGCGCGGTCCGCTATCTCGATCCCGACCTTGAAAATCGCGTGCTGCGCGTCCTCGTCCACGAGTTCGCGCATGCCCAGCAATCGCCGGCGCTGGCCGCCACCGAGCATCCGACCGTGCTGCGGGCTTCGCTCGAGGAGGGCGTCGCCGAGTTCGTCACCGAGCTGATCACCGGCGACATCGCCTATGCGCATCTGCGCGCGATCGTGGCCGGGCGCGAGGCGGAGATCGAGCGAGCCTTTCTCGCCGACAAGGACCGGACCGACCTTGGCGACTGGCTCTACAACGGCACCCTCGAGCGCCCCGGCGACCTCGGCTACTGGGTGGGCTACCGCATCGCCAGGACCTATTACCGCAACGCCCCGGACAAGGCCCGCGCGCTCCGCGAGATCCTGACGATGACCGACCCGGACGCCTTCCTGGCGGCGAGCGGCTGGCAGCCCGGGGCATCGCCGTCCAGCCGTTGATCCCGCGTGCCGAGACTTGCCGTTGTGTGGCGGCCGTGCTCCGGGCTAGGCGGTTGCCGGCAGCATCGCTGAACAGGGGGAAAGATCGTGAAGCTCGCCACCACCTTCGCCACCACCTTCGCCACTACCTTCGCCGCCGCGCTCGCCTTCGCCGAGCCGGCGCTCGCCGCCGATCCGGTCGTCATTCCGGTCACCACCGCCGAGGGCCAGGCCGGGACGCTGTCGGGACGGCTGATCGTCTTCGCGCGCAGGATCGAGCCCGGCGCGCCACCGGCCGACGAGATCGACAGCTCGCCCTTCCGCCCGACCGAAACGGCCGTCGCGGCGCGCGAGATTCACGCGCTGCGGCCGGGCGAGGTCGCGCAGGTGGACGGCGAGACCGACGCCTTCCCGGCGCCATTCTCGACGCTGCCGCCCGGCGCCTACCGCTTCCAGGCGGTGCTCGATCGCAACCACGACTATAATTATGGCGGGCGCGGGCCGGGCGATATCGTCTCGCCGGTCGTCGAGGCGCGGCTGCCGGGCGCGATCCCGAACCTGGTGCTGACGACCACGCTGCCCGAGCGCTCGCCGGAGGCGATCTTCGCGCGCGTGCCGGAAGACCGGCGCGCGGCGTTTCGCGAAGCCTATGCGAGCGCGGTCGAAATCGACTTCGTCAGCCCGAAGCTCTCCGCCTTCTGGGGCCGGCCGATCCACATGCGCGGCTGGATCGCGCTGCCGCCGGACCATGATCCCGCCGCGACGACGCGCTGGCCCGTCGCCTACTGGACGCACGGCTTCGGCGGCGGCCTCTCCTTCGCGCACACGATGGCGGCGCGGATCAGGCTCAGGATGGAAAATGGCGAGATCCCGCCGATGATCTGGGTCTGCCTCGACCAGAGCTCGCCGACTGGCACCCACGAATTCGCCGATTCCGCGAACAACGGCCCGTGGGGCGAGGCGCTGACCACCGAGCTCATCCCCTGGCTGGAGGCGCGCTACCGGATGGACGCCCGGCCGAGCGGCCGCTTCCTCACCGGCCACAGCTCGGGCGGCTGGGCCGCGCTGTGGCTGCAGACGCGCTATCCGCGCGTCTTCGGCGGAACCTGGCCGACCGCGCCGGATCCGGCCGACTTCCACGATTTCACCAACATCGATCTCTACGCGCCGAACGCCAACGCCTATCGACGGGCGGACGGAACGCCGACGCCGCTGGTGCGCGTCGAAGGCCGGGTGGTCGCGACGATCGAGCAGTTCGCCCGGCTCGAGCAGGTGCTCGGCCCCTATGGCGGGCAGTTCGCCTCGTTCGACTGGGTCTTCTCACCCAGGGGCCCGGACGGGCGGCCGCTGCCGATGTTCGATCGCGCGACCGGCGCGCTCGATCCCGACGTGGTCGCCCATTGGCGCGAGCATTACGACATTGCCCACATCCTGGCGCGGGACTGGGCACGGATCGGCCGCGATCTGGACGGCAAGATCCATCTCATCGTCGGCACCGCCGACACCTTCTATCTCGACGGCCCGGCGCGCCGGCTCCAGGCGGTGCTCGACCGGCTCGGCGCCAATGCGCGCTTCACCTTCGTGCCGGGGCGCACCCACGGCGATCTCTACCAGCAGGGCGATGACCGCGAGGGCCTGGTCCGTGACATCGCGCGCGAGATGTACGCCATCGCGCGGCCGGGATCGAACTGGACGCCGCGCGCGAACCAGGGCGCGGACTAGGCTCGGATCCCCCCCGGGGCGTGTCGGCGCGATCCGCCGCTCCGCTTGCGGCGGCCGGTGGCGGCTCATAGAAGGAGGGGCTTGCTGACCCTGAAAGCGCGATGACGCGGATTCTTCTCTTCCTGCTGGCGTTGCTGGCAATGGCCGCGCCGGCGCGCGCCGACGACATTTCGGCGGCCGGCCGCGGCGTGGTGCGCGTCGTCGTCATCGCCTTCAACGAGGATGGCGAGGTCAGCGACTTCGGCCATGGCAGCGGCTTCGCGGTCGCGCCGAACCGCATCGTCACCAACGCCCATGTCGTCGCCATGGCGCAGTCGGGCATGAACGTCACCGTCGGGGTCGTGCCCTCGCAGGGCCACCAGGCCTATCGCGCCCGCCTCGTCACCGTCGATCAGGCCCGCGACCTCGCCCTGCTCGAGCTCGGCCAGGGCACGGTGCCGCCGATCCCGCTCTATGTCGGCCCGCTCGACGATGGCGCGCCGGTCGCGGCGCTGGGCTATCCGGGCAATGTCGATCTCGCGACCGCGCGCTCGGCCGATGACTATATCACGCCGCTGCCGCCGACCCGTTCGGTCGGCATCTTCTCCAACCCGCGTTCGATCAACGGCATCAGCCTGCTGCTCCACACCGCGCCGATCGCGCATGGCAATAGCGGCGGGCCGCTGCTCGACCAGTGCGGGCGGGTGATCGGCGTCAACACATTGATCACCACCACCCAGGACGGCGATTCGAGCTTCGGCTTCGCCGTCGCCAACCGCGAGCTCACCGCCTTCCTGAACCAGGCCGGCCAACCCTTCCAGACGGTGGACACGCCCTGCATCTCGATGGCCGACCAGATGCGCATCGAACAGGCGCAGCGCGAGGCCGCCGCGCGCGCGGCCGACGAGGCCGCCGATGCACGCGCGCGCCGCGCCGCCGACGAGCGCGCCCGCGCCCTTGCCGAGATCGAGGACCGGCGCGACACGCGGATCGGCCTTGCCGGCCTGCTCCTCGCCCTGTCGCTGCTCGCCCTGCAGGCCGCGGGCTTCCTGTTCCTGCGCGACGCGACCGCGCACCGCCAGCGGGCGACGCTGCTCGCCGGCGGCGCGGGGTTGCTGATGATCGGCGCGATCGCCGTCTTCGCGACCCGGCCGAGCCTGCTCGCCGCCCTCTCGCAACAGGCCGAACCGGCCGGGCCGAGCGCCGCCGAGCCGCGGACGCGCTTCGTCGGTCGCAATATCTGCCGGCTCGTCCCCGACCGCAGCCGCATCACGGTCTCGTCGGCCGAGCCGGTAACGCTGATCTGGAGCCTTTCCGGCTGCGCCGGCGGCCACGGCCAGTTCGTCAGGGACGACCAGACGTGGCGGCGCATCGCCGTGCCCGACGATGACCAGAAGGTCGATGTCGCGCGCTTCGATCCGGCGAGCGGGGAATATGTCGTCTCGCGCTACCTGCTCGACGCGGAGGCGATGGCGCGGCTGCGCGCGATCCGGGGCGAGGCGCCGGAAAGCTGCGCCGCCGGCGACGAGGCGCGTGCCCTGATCGATGACCGGCAGCAGCAGCTCTCCGCCGCCCTGCCGGCCATGCCCAACGAGCGGCTGGTCTATCGCTGCGAGCCGGCGCGGCCCGAACCGACGCCGGCACCGCCAGGTTGAGTGGAAAGGTTGCGAAATCGCGCGCGGCTGTCCTAAAATCGTCGCACAGGGGGGCAGAGCGATGCCGCGAGTCATTCTGTTTCTGATTGTCGTCTGTATTCCGCAAGCGGCATGGGCCGACTGGTTTCAGGCGCAGTCGCGCAATTTCACCGTCTATAGTCAGGGCAGCGCCGCCAAGGCGCAGGAATTCGCCGCGAAACTCGAGCGATTCAATTATGTTCTGCGCACCTACCACAATGTGACTGCGCCGCCGCCGCCGAACCGGCTGCGCGTCTTCCTGCTCGGCGGGACCGAGGCCGTCGCGCGCATGGCCGGCGCGCCCGGCAGCGCCATCGCCGGCTATTACGTGCCGACGGCGCGCGGCGCCTTCCTCGTCGGAACCAGCTCCCGGCCCAGCCGCGCGCGGCGGACGCGCGACGGCCATGTGACCGGCCTCACCGTGGATTCGGAGAACATCCTGCTCCACGAATTCACCCATCATTTCATGTATCAGTATTTTCCGGCCGCCTATCCGACCTGGTACAGTGAGGGCTTCGCCGAATTCTGGGGCCAGACCGCCTTCCTCCCCAACGATGTCGTCGAGGTCGGGCGACCGGCCGAAGGCAGGTTCCAGACCTTCCACTCGCTCGGCTGGCTGCCGCTGGAGCGGTTGCTGCGCACGCACAATTATGCCGAGCTGGGCGGCGCCGACCTGTTCCTTCTCTACGCCGAAGGCTGGCTCTTCGTCCGCTATGCCTTCCAGCACGCCGACGTGAAGCGCCAGCTCGACGAATATCTCAATCTCATCAACCGCGGCGTATCCTACGAGGAAGCGACGCGGCGCGCCTTCCCCAACCTGGACCAACTCAATTCGCGGCTGTTCGATTATGCGCACCGTTCGCGGTTCGAGGTGCTGACCCTGCCCTTCCGGCATATCGAGGTCGGCCCGATCGAGGTCCGCCAGCTCCGGCCGGCCGAGGAAGCGATGTTTCCCTACGATATCCGGCTGAGCCAGGGTTATCCGGCCCGCGAGGCGCAGGATTTCGCCGATGACGTGCGCGCGGCTGCCGCGCCCTATCCCGACGATCCCTATGCGCTCGAGATCCTGATGGAGGCCGAGCACCTGGCCGGGAATGACGAGCGCGCGCTCGCCACCGCCGAGCACCTGCTCGGAATCGATCCGCGCAACGGCCGCGCGCTCGCCGTGAAGGGCCTGGTCGCGGTCGCCGCGCTGCGGGCCGCGCAATCGACCGACCATGCGGCATGGAATGCCGCGCGCCAGCCGCTCGAACAGGCGATCCAGGCGGCGCCGAGCGACGCGGTGGTGCTTTCCGCCTATTATCAGGGCTTCCGGGCGCAGGGCATCCTGCCCCCGCCGGAGGCGCAGAACGCGCTCTACAACGCGATGCTGCTGGCGCCGAGCGATTCCGAGCTGCGCTACATGGTCGCGCGCGACTTCGAGGAGCGCCGCATGATCCCGGAGGCGATCGCGATCATCCGTCCCAACGCCTATACCGCGCCCGACGACGGCCACGAGTCACCTGCCGAGCGTCGCCGGCGCGAGCGCCGCGAGCAGGCCGCGCGCCGGGCCGGCCGCGAAGTCCACGAGAGCGCGCTCGAAATGCTGAACCGGCTGACCGCCCGGCTTTCCGGCGATGATCAGGAGTCCGCGGCCGCCCCCGAGGGCGATTCCGGTTCGGCCTCCGGCGGCGATGCGGGCTCGGCCTCCGGCGATTGAAGCGCGCGGCGCTCGCGCGCGAGCAACGCGCGCTTGCGGTCGAGCCCGTAGGCATAGCCGCCCAGGCCGCCGTCGCCGCGGATGACGCGGTGGCAGGGGATGAGCACGGCGACGTTGTTCGCGCCATTGGCGGAGCCGGTCGCCCGCACCGCGCCCGGCCGGCCGACCGCGGCGGCGATCTGCGCATAGGTGCGGGTCTCGCCGGGCGGAATCCGCGTCAGTTCGCGCCACACCGCCTCCTGGAACGCCGTGCCGCGAACGTCGAGCGGCAGGTCGTGCGGCCGGTCCGGCGCGTTCACCGCGGCGACCGCGCGGCGCAGCAGGTCGTCGAGCTCGCGCCCGCCCCGCTCGATCGTCGCCCTGGGAAAGCGCCGGCGCAGCGCCGCCTCGCCCTCATCGAAGGACAGGCGACAGATGCCCCTGGCGGTGGCGGCGAGCAGCATCGTGCCGAGATCGGTCCGGGCCGTCGCCCAGCGGATCGTCTCGCCGCGCCCGCCGTCGCGCCAGGCCGAGGGGGTCATGCCGAGCCGCCCCTTCGCATCGGCATAGAAGCGCGCCGGGCCGGAATAGCCGGCATCGTAGATCGCGTCGGTGATCCGTTCGCTGCCGCCGAGCGCCGCCTCGGCCCGCCGCGCGCGCAGCGCCCGCGCATAGGCCGCCGGCGTCACCCCCGTCGCACGCTTGAACAGGCGGTGAAAATGGTGCGGCGAATAGCCGACCGCGGCGGCGAGCGAGCCCAGCGAAGGCGGCTCCCCGGCCCTGGCGAGCAGGCGGCAGGCGCGGTCGAGAGCGGCGCGATCGCGCGCCACCTCGTCGGGGCGACAGCGCAGGCACGGGCGCAGCCCCGCCGCGCGCGCCGCCGCCGGGGTGGCGAAGAAGCGGACATGCTCGCGCCCGGGGTGGCGCGCCGCGCAGGAGGGCCGGCAATAGATGCCGGTGCTGAGCACGCCGGTGACGAAGCGGCCGTCCATCGCCCGGTCGCGCCGACGGACCGCGGCCCAGGCCTCCTCGTCCGAAATGGCCGGCGCGTCGCTCATCGCCGCCGGGGTAAGCTGCTCGCGCGAATGTGCAATGCTCGCCATGGTCAGCACCTCTCGATCCGCGCCAGGAAGCAGCCGTAGGCGGCATTGTGCGCGTGAACGCTGGCGACGGCCGGCTCGGTGAGCAGCGCGCGGATGCCCCTGTCGGATTGGCCCGGCGGCGCGAGCCGCGCCGCCTTCAGCAGGCCGTCCGCGCCAAAGCCGCGCAGCGACAGGGTGCGCCGGTCGAGACAGGCCGGCACTTCGTCCACATGGACGGGCGGCGGCCCGGCCTGCGCGCGCACATGGCGCTCGCCTACATATATGGCGTAGGCGGCGCGGAACGGGCCGGCGACGTCGTGCGAGACATGGTTGAGCAGGATCAGCCGCTCGCCCGGCGCCGCATCCTCAAGGCTGATCCGGCAGGGGTAGCCGTCCGGGCTGTCGGCGATCACCCGCATCGCCCCGCGCGCGGCGAGCGCCGCGTCGTCCAGATCGAGCAACGGCTCGAACGGCGCCGGCGAAAGCCCTTCGATTCGGTAGGTCATCGTCGAATCTCCTCGATTGCGACTCCCCCTTGCGCCCGTCAGCGGCGGCGCGCATCCCGCGCCTTGCTTTCAAAGCGCCGCCCATCTTGCGTCGCAACATTGCCCCTGCTACGGCCCGCGCGACCCATGACCGGCGCCTCGCGCGCCCGCGCTTGCGCATGGGGCCACATCCTATTCGAGGGGTTTCGACGCGCGTGGATATTTCCGGCGGTATTCAGGCTAGCCTGGCGGGGCGTTACGCCTTCGCCCTGTTCGAGCTGGCCCGCGACGAGAAGCGGCTGGACGCGGTTGCCGCGAGCCTCGCGACAATATCCGCGGCGCTCGCCGAATCGGGCGATTTCGCGCGCCTCACCACGAGCCCGCTGGTCAGCCGCGACGAGGCGGTGAAGGCGATCGTGGCCGCCGCCGGCGCGATGAAGCTGGATCCGCTCACCACGAAGTTCCTCGGCGTTCTCGCCCGGAACCGGCGCCTGCCGCGGCTCGCCCAGATCATCCGCGCCTTCGGCACGCTCGCCGCCCGCCATCGCGGCGAGATCACCGCCGAGGTCGTCTCGGCCCGGCCGCTCGCCGTCGACCAGGTCGATGCGCTCAAGGCCAATCTCAAGCGCCGTTTCGGCGCCGACGTTGCAATCGACGCCGAGGTCGATCCCGCGATCCTCGGCGGCCTTGTCGTGAAGGTCGGCAGCCGCATGATCGACGGCTCGATCCGCACCAAGCTCAATACTCTCGCGCACGCAATGAAAGGATGACGGCGATCACGCCGTCCAGGAAAGGTTGGCAATGGACATCCGCGCCGCTGAAATCTCCAAGGTCATTCGCGACCAGATCGCGAATTTCGGTACCGAGGCCGAAGTCTCCGAAGTCGGGACCGTGCTGTCCGTCGGCGACGGCATCGCCCGCGTCCACGGCCTCGACAACGTCCAGGCCGGCGAGATGGTCGAGTTCGATGGCGGCATCAAAGGCATGGCGCTCAACCTCGAGGCCGACAATGTCGGCATCGTGATCTTCGGCGCGGACACCGAGATCGGCGAGGGCACCACGGTCAAGCGGACCCGGACGATCGTCGACGTCCCGGTCGGCAAGGGCCTGCTCGGCCGCGTCGTCGACGGCCTCGGCAACCCGATCGACGGCAAGGGCCCGATCGAGGCGACCGAGCGCCGCCGCGTCGAGGTGAAGGCGCCGGGCATCATCCCGCGCAAGTCGGTCCACGAGCCGGTGCAGACCGGGCTCAAGGCGCTCGACGCGCTGGTGCCGATTGGCCGCGGCCAGCGCGAGCTGATCATCGGCGACCGCCAGACCGGCAAGACCGCAGTCGCGATCGACACCTTCATCAACCAGAAGCAGGCCAATGCCGGCGACGACGAGAGCCAGAAGCTCTATTGCATCTATGTCGCGATCGGCCAGAAGCGCTCGACGGTGGCGCAGATCGTCCGCCAGCTCGAGGAGAATGGCGCGATGGACTATTCCATCGTCGTCGCCGCCACCGCCTCCGAGCCGGCGCCGCTGCAGTTCCTCGCGCCCTATACCGGCTGCGCGATGGGCGAATATTTCCGCGACAACGGGATGCACGCGGTGATCGTCTATGACGATCTTTCCAAGCAGGCGGTGGCCTATCGCCAGATGTCGCTGCTGCTGCGCCGGCCGCCGGGCCGCGAGGCCTATCCGGGCGACGTCTTCTATCTGCACAGCCGCCTGCTCGAGCGCGCGGCGAAGCTGAACGACGCCAATGGCAACGGCTCGCTCACCGCGCTGCCGATCATCGAGACCCAGGCCGGCGACGTTTCGGCCTACATTCCGACCAACGTGATCTCGATCACCGACGGCCAGATCTTCCTCGAGACCGAGCTGTTCTTCCAGGGCATCCGTCCCGCGATCAATGTCGGCCTGTCGGTGAGCCGCGTCGGCTCGGCCGCGCAGACCAAGGCGATGAAGAAGGTCGCCGGCTCGATCAAGCTGGAGCTTGCCCAGTATCGCGAGATGGCGGCGTTCGCGCAGTTCGGATCGGATCTCGACGCAGCGACGCAGCGCCTGCTCAACCGCGGCGCGCGCCTCACCGAGCTCTTGAAGCAGCCCCAGTTCAACCCGATGCCGGTCGAGGAGCAGGTCGTTTCGATCTTCGCCGGCGTGAACGGCTTCCTCGACGGCATCGCGACCGATCAGGTCACCCGCTTCGAGAGCGCGCTTCTCGCCTTCATGCGCGGCGAACATGCCGATGTGCTGGCGAAGATCCGCGACAGCAAGGCGCTCGACGACGACACGTCGGCGAAACTCAGGGAGATCGTCGGCGACTTCGCGAAGACGTTTGCTTAGGGACCGTGGATCGTCGCCCCCGGCCCGATCCGGGGTTCGCCCTTCCTGCTCGAACGGTGAATCGAAAAGGGAGGATGCCGGATCAGGTCCGGCATGACGAACAAGGAACGACGTAGGACAAGATGGCCAGCCTCAAGGCGCTCAAGAACCGGATCTCCTCGGTCAAGTCGACCCAGAAGATCACCAAGGCGATGAAGATGGTCGCCGCCGCCAAGCTCCGCCGCGCGCAGATGGCGGCGGAGGCGGCGCGCCCCTATTCGGAGCGCATGGAAAGCGTCGTGGCGAGCCTCGCCGCCAAGGTCGCGGCCTCGCCGGAAAGCCCGAAGCTGCTCGCCGGCACCGGCAGGGACCAGACCTGCCTGCTCGTCGTTTGCACTTCCGACCGCGGCCTCGCGGGCGCCTTCAACGCCAACATCGTCCGCGCCGCCCGCCGCAAGGCGGAGGAGCTGCGCGACCAGGGCAAGACGGTCTATTTCTACCTCGTCGGCCGCAAGGGCCGCGCCGTCATCCAGCGCCTGTTCCCGAAGCAGATCGTCCATCATTACGACACCAGCGAGATCAAGCAGGTCGCCTTCTCCGACGCGCAGGCGATCGCCCGCGACATCATCGGGCGCTACGCCACCGACGGCATTGACGTCGTCCATCTCTTTTATTCCAGGTTCCGCTCGGCGCTGGTCCAGGAGCCGGTGGCGCAGCAGATCATCCCGGTGCCGCCGGTCGACTCGGGCGCGCCAGCCGGCGCCGATGCCGCGATCGACTACGAACCGGACGAGGAGGAGATCCTCGCCGACCTTTTGCCACGCAACATCGCGGTTCAGGTCTACCGGGCCTTGCTGGAGAACGGGGCTTCCGAGCAGGGTAGCCGGATGACCGCGATGGACAATGCGACGCGCAATGCCGGCGAGATGATCAACCGGCTCACGATCGAATATAATCGCACCCGCCAGGCGGCCATCACCAAGGAGCTGATCGAGATCATCTCCGGAGCGGAGGCCCTATGAACAGCATCGTCCCTGTCGTCGCGCTGGCGCTCGCCAGTCTCAATACCGCGCCGAGCGCCGCCGATCTCAACCGCGCGCTCAACGCGCAGTGCCCCGGCCACCGGCTCGTCACCCGCGCCGTCGCGTGCACGAAGCCGGATCCGAACGCCGTCGAATTTCGCTGCGCCTACCAGTTGCGCCAGGGCGAACGCTGGCTGTCGCGCACCGCCACCCTCACCCTTTCCGAGCGGGAATGGGTATGGATGGACGGCGACACGCCCTGCGCCGATGGCGACGACCCGAATCTGAATTGAGGAGCCGAGGTTACATCCAGAGCCGTCACCCCGGGCTCGATCCGGGGCCGTGGACACCGGCGGCGAAGGATCGGACGAAACGATGTTGATGGGTTCCGGCCTTCGCCGGGATGACGAGAAAGCAAAGAGGAAGACAATGGCCACCGCCGCTAAGACCGCCGCCAAGCCCCGGGCGAGCCGGACCAAGACCGCCAGGAAGGCCGACACGCCGGCAGCGAGCCGGCCCGGCACCAACGTCACCGGGCGCATCAGCCAGGTGATCGGCGCCGTCGTCGACGTCGTGTTCGATGGCGATCTGCCCGAGATTCTCGAAGCGCTCGAGACCGACAATGGCGGGCAGCGCCTCGTCCTCGAGGTCGCGCAGCATCTCGGCGAGAATACGGTCCGCACGATCGCGATGGACTCGACCGACGGCCTGACCCGCGGCCAGGAGGTGCACGCGACCGGATCGCAGATCCGCGTTCCCGTCGGACCGAAGACGCTGGGGCGGATCATCAACGTCGTCGGCGAGCCGATCGACGAGCGCGGTCCGATCGGTACCGACATGTCCGCGCCGATCCACGCCCCGGCGCCGGAATTCGTCGAGCAGTCGACCGAAAGCTCGATTCTCGTCACCGGCATCAAGGTCATCGACCTGCTCGCGCCCTACGCCAAGGGCGGCAAGATCGGCCTGTTCGGCGGCGCCGGCGTCGGCAAGACCGTGCTCATCCAGGAGCTGATCAACAATATCGCCAAGGGCCATGGCGGCACCTCGGTGTTCGCCGGCGTCGGCGAGCGCACCCGCGAGGGCAACGACCTCTACCATGAGTTCCTCGAAGCAGGCGTCATCGCGCGGGACGAAGAGGGCAATGCCGTTTCCGAGGGTTCCAAGGTGGCGCTGGTCTACGGCCAGATGAACGAGCCGCCGGGCGCGCGCGCGCGCGTTGCGCTCTCGGGCCTCACCCTTGCCGAATATTTCCGCGACCAGGAGGGCCAGGACGTGCTCTTCTTCGTCGACAACATCTTCCGCTTCACCCAGGCGGGCTCGGAAGTGTCGGCGC
>JBDZVR010000054.1:0-3347 GCA_040255785.1 Sphingomonadales bacterium | reverse complement strand
TCGGCGCGCTGGGAATCCCTCGCGCGATTCAAACTCAAACAGATCGACTCTAGCGCACGCCCCGAGCCGTTGCCGGCGTCGCGGCGCGGATTCCCGGCTCGAAATGGCACCTACACCCTTGTCCAAACGGCGCATTAGCGTCTAACGGCAAGGCGCGCCGCGGCGAGCGGCAGTCCTCTGGAGTTCCAATGCCCAAGCTCAAGGTCGACGGAGTCGAAATCGAAGTGCCGCAGGGTGCGACGGTGCTCCAGGCGTGCGAGCTCGCCGGCAAGGAGATACCGCGCTTCTGCTACCACGAGCGCCTCGCCATCGCCGGCAACTGCCGCATGTGCCTGGTCGAGGTGAAGCCCGGCCCGCCCAAGCCGCAGGCGAGCTGCGCGCTGCCCGCCGCCGACAATCAGGAGATTTTCACCAACACGCCGATGGTGAAGAAGGCGCGCGAAGGCGTGATGGAGTTCCTGCTGATCAACCACCCGCTCGATTGCCCGATCTGCGACCAGGGCGGCGAGTGCGACCTGCAGGACCAGGCCATGGCCTATGGCCGCGGCCACAACCGCTTCCGCGAGAACAAGCGCGCGGTGAGCGAGAAATATATGGGTCCCGTCATCAAGACGATCATGACCCGCTGCATCCATTGCACGCGCTGCATCCGCTTCATGGAACAGGTGGCCGGCGTCGAGGATCTGGGCGCCACCGGGCGCGGCGAGGACATGGAGATCACCTCCTATCTCGAGCGCGCGCTGACCAGCGAGCTTTCCGGCAATGTCGTCGACCTGTGCCCGGTCGGCGCGCTGACCTCGAAGCCCTATGCCTTCGACGCGCGGCCCTGGGAGCTGACCAAGACGCCGGCGATCGACGTGATGGACGGCGTCGGCACCAACATCCGGCTCGATTCGCGCGGGCGCGAGGTGCTGCGCGCGCTGCCGCGCCTCAACGAGGACGTGAACGAGGAGTGGGCGAGCGACAAGACCCGTCACGCGGTCGACGGCCTCACCCGCAACCGGCTCGACCGGCCGTGGCTTCGCGAGGGCGGCAGGCTGCGCGCGGCGGGCTGGGACGAGGCGTTCGCGGCGATCGCCGCGGTCGCCGCCAGGGCAAAGGGCAGCGTCGCCGCCATTGCCGGCGACCTCGTCGACGTCGAGACGATGTACGCCGCCAGGCGGCTGGTGAACGCGCTTGGCTCCGACCTGCTCGAGGGCCGGCAGACCGGGCTCGCCTATGACGCGAGCAACCTCGCCGCGGTCAATTTCAACACCACGATCGGCGGCATCGAGACGGCGGACGTCATCCTCCTCGTCGGCACCAACCCGCGCTGGGAGGCGAGCCTCGTCCACACCCGCATCCGCAAGGCGGTACGCGCCGGGGCGAAGCTGTTCGCGATCGGGCCAGAGGTCGACCTCGCCTGCCGCGCCGAGTGGATCGGCAACGACTTGTCGCTGCTCCACGAGCTGCCCAAGGCGGTGCTGGACGCCTTCAGTGGCGCCGAGCGTCCGGCGGTCATCGTCGGCGGCGCGGCGCTGAAGGTTCCGGGCGGGCAGGCGGCGAGCCTCGCGCTCGTCGGGTCGCTGAACCTGATCCGCCCGGGCGCCGGTGCGGACGGCGCGGACTGGAACGGCTACAACGTTCTCCACACCGCCGCCGCGCGCACCGGCTCGCTGATGCTCGGCTACGCGCAGCCGGGGGGGCTGGCGACCCTGATCGAGGCCAGGCCCAGGCTCCTCTTCCTGCTCGGCGCGGACGAGATCGACCTCAAGCCGTTCGCAAAGAGCCTCAAGGTCTATATCGGCCATCATGGCGACCGGGGCGCGCATGGCGCCGACGTGATCCTGCCGGCGGCGGCCTATAGCGAGAAGCACGGCATCCATGTGAACCTGGAAGGCCGCGTCCAGTTCAGCGAGAAGGCGGTCGATCCGCCCGGCGACGCCCGCGAGGACTGGTCGATCCTGCGCGCGCTTTCCGACGTGCTCGGGCACAGGCTGCCGTTCGACAGCTTCCCCGAGTTGCGCGCGCGCCTGTTCGCCGACTATCCGGCCTTTGCGCGGCCCGGCCTCGTCGGCTTCGATTGGGCGCCGCCGAAGCTCGCCGCGCCGAAAATCGCCGCGGGCACCGAAATCGACTATCCGGTCAAGGACTTCTACCTTTCCAACCCGATCGCGCGCGCGTCGCCGACGCTGCGCCGCTGCTCGGCGGAAATCCTTCACGGCCAGAATTTCCTGGAGGCGGCGGAGTGACCCTTCACCGCCTCGGCTGTTCCGCTCGGCCCGAGCCTGGTCGAGCGGCCCATGCGATGATTGCGCGCCAGCATCCCTCCGCATCGCCCGGGACGAACGAGTTCGGGAGCGCCGTTCGATGACCGCCTTCTTCCAATATTATCTCGGCACCGGCTGGGGCTGGTTCGTCGCCAACCTCATCCTCGTCCTGCTGATCGCGCTGCCGCTGATGCTGGCGGTGGCGATGATCATTTATGCCGATCGCAAGATCTGGGCGGCGATGGCGCTGCGGCGCGGGCCGAACGTGGTCGGGCCGTGGGGCCTTCTCCAGAGCTTCGCCGACGGTCTCAAGGTGTTCCTCCAGGAAACGATCATCCCGGCCGGCGCCAATCGCGGCCTGTTCCTGATCGCGCCGATCATCACCTTCACCGTCGCGCTCATCGCCTGGGCGGTGATTCCCTTCGCCGACGGCGCCGTGCTCGCCGACATCAATGTCGGCCTGCTCTACCTGCTCGGAATCTCCTCGCTCGGCGTCTACGGGGTCATCATCTCGGGCTGGGCCTCCAACTCGAAATACCCGTTCTACAGCGCGCTGCGCGCCACTGCTCAGATGGTCTCCTATGAAGTCTCGATCGGCTTCGTGCTGATCCCGGTGGTGCTCTGGGCGGGCAGCTTCAACCTCTCCGCGATCGTGACCGGCCAGCAGGGGCACATCCTCGGCTGGATCAACGCCTTCGGGCTCAACCCGCTTCTCCTCCCGCTCGCGGTGATCTTCTTCGTCTCGGCCATGGCCGAGACGGCGCGCACGCCGTTCGATCTCACCGAGGCGGAGAGCGAGCTCGTCGCCGGCTACCAGACCGAATACAGCTCGATGAGCTTCGCGCTCTTCTGGCTCGGCGAATATGCCAACGTGCTCCTGATGTGCGGGATGAACGCGATCCTGTTCTGGGGCGGCTGGCTCCCGCCGATCGACTGGGCGCCGCTCTATGATTTCCTGTTCAACGCCACCATCACCGGGCTGTTCTGGTTCTTCCTGAAGATCTGGTGCTTCTTCTTCGTCTTCAGCTGGGTGAAGGCGACGGTGCCGCGCTACCGCTACGACCAGCTCATGCGGCTCGGCTGGAAGGTGTTCCTGCC
>JBDZVR010000011.1:0-82986 GCA_040255785.1 Sphingomonadales bacterium | reverse complement strand
ATTCCTCAGGTCGGGATTAGCTTAGCACCCTGTCCAAATTTCCGGGACCACCTCACATCCGTGCCACCGCCTCCTTGCGGCTCGACACGCCGAGCTTCGCATAGACCTTCTTGAGGTGGAATTTGACCGTATTGTCGGTGAGGCCCAGCCGGCGCGCGATCAGCTTGTTCGAGGCGCCGTCGGCGAGATGCGCGACGATCTCCGCCTCGCGGTCGCTCAGCATGTCGGGCGATCGGAATTGCGGATTGGCATCGAGCGTGCGCAGCACCGCCTCGACATGCTGCCGGTCGAGCGCGGTGTCAGCCCTGTCACGCGCGCGTTGCAGGAGCGGGCGGATCGCCCCGCCCTCTTCCGCAAAAGCGGCCGTCATGCTTTCGGTACAGGCCGCACGCACGGCCTCGCTTATCTTCTCGTCCGCGCGCGCGACTTCACCCGAGGTCTCCAGCGCCAGCGCCTCGATGACCAGCCCCTTGACCACGGTGCCCAGGCGCCCGCCCGCGCGACCGTCTTCGGTCAGCGCCGCGCCGGCCGCCAATGCGAGATCGTTCCGGCCGGCCTTCAGCGCGGCGGCCGCCAGCGTCCGGTTCGCGATGTCGCGCGTGCGCCAGGCGACGCCGGAGGCCCGGGGGCCGAGATCGGCCAGCAATTGCGGATCGACACACAGCTGCGCGGCCTCCTCCCGCGTCATGTCCGGCACGCGATAAAGCCATGCGAGCGCGCGCAGCAGCGCAGCACAGCAGCCCATGCCGCGCGCCCTTAGTCGCGCGTCGGCGGATTCGATCATCCGAACCGCCGCATCGCGCCCGTGCCGGCGCGCGATGACGTCGGCGATGACCGGGTAGGCAATCGCATAATGATCGAACCAGGCCTCTCCCTCGCCGAACTGCTCCAGCGCGAGGCGGATCGCATCGCCGGCGCGTTCGCGATAATTGCGGTGATGCTCGACAACGCCCTGCGTCATCCGCGCCATCGCCAGCACGACAGGCTCGGAGCGCGGCTGCGTCCGCGGCCCACGCAGGATCGCAGCCGCCAGCTCGCTCGCCTGGCGCAACCGGCCGGCCGCAAGCAGGATCAGCATGTCGTGGGTCAGCAGATGGGCCTCGGCGAATCCGAGCATCCCGCCGGTTTCGTAGATTTCGCGGGTGCGCTGGACGGACTGGCGCGCCGCCACCAGATCGCCGCGCTCCTGATGGACGACGAGCAGGGCATTTTCGCACCATGCCCAGATCAGCGCATTGTCCGGCGCGCGCTCGACGATGCTCGCGATGCGCGCCTCCGCATCGGGGATCGGCCCGTCGACATAGACCGAAAAGACCAGGTCCAGCGCATCGCATTCCAGCAAGGCACGGGCATCCGCCGCTCCGCCGCCACCCGCGGCAAGGCGTTCGCGTACGGTTTCAAGCATGGCGATGCCGGCGCCGAACGCGCCTGTCTTGAAATGCGCCAGCGCGGCCATGAGCCGGATGCGGGGCATCGCCTCGACCGCCGGCCCCGGCGCTTCGCGAAGGATCGCGCGAAGCTCGCCGGCGCCATAAGCCAGGAACACATCCAGGAAGGGCAGGCTCTCCAATATGTGCGTGAGGACATCGCCCCGTCCGCTCTGCACCGCGCAGCGGATCGCAGCGGCATAGCGCTCCTGCTCCAGCAGCCAGGTGGCGGCCTCGGCGTGAATCCGGGCGCTGCGCGCGGACCGGCGGCCGCCCCTCGCCTGCGCGAAATCCGCCAGCAGCGGATGCAGGCGATAGGCGGTTTCGCCTTCGACCATGCTGTGCTGCACCAGGGCGGGCAGCAGCCGGGCGAATTCCTCCAGCAAGGCGGCGCTGTCCGTGCGCCCGCGCACCCGGTCGGCCAATGCCGGCTCGATATAGTCGAAGCCCGCCATATCGAAGACCAGCTCGCGCAGCTCGGGCGATAGGTCGGCAAGCACCTGTTCGGTCAGATAGTCCGCCACTTCCTCAACCTGGCCGCCGAAGCCCGGACTGCCGCCGCGCTCCCCCATCCGCGCTCGCCAAAGCTTGTAGAGCTGGACGGCGACCGGCCAGCCCTCGGTCCGCTCGTTGACGAGCGCAAGCTCGTCGGCATCGGCGTCCGGCCCCAACATCTGCGCGATTTCTGGCGGGTCGAGGCGCAGCTCGGTCGGCTCGAATATCCGGACCGCGCCGCGCGCGCGCATCGCGGCGAGGTTGAGCCCGGGCTTGCGGCGGGTGGCGAGGACGAGATGGGCGGTGCCGGGCAGCGCGTCCATGATCGTGTCGATGATCTGCACGATCGGCGGGTGATCGATCCGCTCGAAATCGTCGATGATGATGACGAGCGGGCTGTGGAACGTCTCCAGCTTCAGCAGAATCGCCTCGAGCGTCGCCTTCGGGCTGGCATTGCCGGCCTTGCCGAGCGCCATGTCCCGCATGTCGACGCCGGCCTGGGACAGCGACAGCGCGAGCATCTGGAGAAACACATCCGGCTCGCGATCGAGATCGGAGGCGGTGTACCAGGCGGCGGGGATGGACCGGTGCCGGAGCGTATCCCACCACTGGCCCAAGGTGGTGGTCTTGCCGAAGCCGCTCGGCCCGACGAGGATCGTGAGCTGGCCGGACCGCGCGACGTCCAGCGAGCGCAGCAGCAGCTCGCGCTGTTCGATGTCGATATTCCGCGCCGGTGGCGAGAGTCGCCGGAGCTGGGCACGAAGGCGCGAGGTGCCAGGAACCGTCTCTCGTTCAATCATCAGGCGCCGGATATGTCATCGATGCCAGAAGCTCCCACCCGCCGGAGGTCCGTCGCCCTCCGGGCGATTGCGCGCGATCCGGCGCGCAAATGCAAGCCCGCACAAGAGTGGCGGCGCCAAAAAGTCGGGTGGGCCTCGACCAATTTTTACGACAGCCCATCGTCGGCCGCAGCGGCCCGATCCGGCGGCTCCGGCAGCGCGTCAATCCCCGACCGGAGCGGCTATCCGCGCTCCCAGCCAACGGGCCGCCGCGGCGGGTGAGCGCGCGCCTTCGGGACGATCGACCATGAAATTGGCCTCGCGCATCTCATCGATCGAGATCGCGCCGACCAGCGGGGTCAAGGCGGCCATCAGATCGCCGTCCCTCGCCCGCTTTGGCGAGACCAGCAGGATCGCGTCGTAGGGCGGGATGCGGTGGCGTGGATCGGCGAGCACGATCAGCCGGTCCGCCGCGATGCGGCCGTCGCTCGAAAAGGCCGAGATGACGTCGACCTCGCCATCGACGAGCGCGCGATACATGAAGGTCGACTGGAACTCGCGCATTCGGCCGAACCGCAGGCCATAGCCGTCGCGCACGCTCGCCCATTCCGGCCGGACGAAGAATTCGTAATCGCCGCCGATCGTGAGGCGCGGCGCCGGGCCGGCGAGGTCGGCGATCGTGCGAACGCCAAGCGCCGTCGCGCGATCGCGGCGCATGGCGAGGGCATAGGCATTCTCAAAGCCCAGCGAGCCGACAAGCACGACGCCATGTCGCCGCTGCAGCCAATCGGTCATCTCGCGCAGCATCACGTCGCGCGGGGGATGATCGGCCCGGTGCATCACATTGGCCCAGATCGTCCCGGAATAATCGACATAGACGTCGACATCGCCCTCGGCGAGCGCGCGGAACGCCACCGCCGATCCGAGGCCGCTGCGCACCGCCGCGCCGTGGCCGGCCGCCTCCAGCCGCTGCCCGATCAGATCGGCCAGGATATATTGTTCGGTGAAGTTTTTCGCGCCCACGACATAGCCGGAGCGGGATGCCGGCATCAGCACCGTGAACGCGGCCGCAAGCACGCCGGCCAGAAGGAGGAGGATGCCCGCCCGGATCCGCCCCCGTCGCCGCCGGGCGATGCCGCTGTCGATCAATGCGAGCAGCTGGTCCACCGCCAATGCCAGGAGCGCCGAGACGGCGCAGCCGAACAGCACCCAGACCCAGTTTTCGGTCTGGAGGCCGGAAAAGATGTAGTTGCCGAGGCTGGTCTGGCCGACCGGCGTCGCCAGCGTCGCCGTGCCGATGACCCACACGGCGGCCGTTCTTATGCCGGCCATCGCATAGGGCGCGACCAGCGGCAGCTCGATGCGCCGCAGGCGCTGGCGACCGGTCATGCCGACGCCATGCGCCGCCTCGATCAACGCGGGATCAAGATTGGCGAATCCGGTCGCGATGTTCCGCACGACGGGCAGCATCGAATAGAGGGTGAGCGCGAGCAGCGCCGGCAGGAAGCCGAGCGCCGAGAAGCCCTCGCCCGTGAGCCGCTCCCACGCCAGCGAGAGCGCCAGCAATATCGGATAGAACAGCGCCATCAGCGCAAGGCCGGGAATGGTCTGGACGAGGCTCACGAACGACAGCAGCGGCCAGCGCAGGCGCGGGCTGCGGCTGGCGATCACCGCCAGTGGCACGCTCAGCACGATGCTCAGCGCAAGCGCCGCGGCGCTCAGCAGGACATGATAGCCGAGAAATTCCGGCAGGACGCGGAGCGCGCTGGCAAATGCGCCGTCCGTCATCCGGCTCCGCCTTCATGCCAGCCGTCCAGCAGCGCGCGCACCCGCTTCGCCTGGCGCAGCGGCATCGCCATCAGCGACCGGACATCCTCGTCGGGCGGATCGATGAGCAAGGCGCGCGGCGTATCATCGGCGACGATCTCGCCTTCGCGAAGCACGACGATCCGATCGGCGAGCAGCACCGCTTCGAAAATGTCGTGCGTCACCATCACCGTGGTGAGGCCGAGCCGGTCGTGCAGCCGCCGGCATGCATTGCCGAGCGTTTCGCGCGTCACCGGATCGAGCGCGCCGAACGGCTCGTCCATCAGCAGGATTTCGGGCCGTGCGGCCAGCGCGCGGGCAATGCCGATCCGCTGACGCTGTCCGCCCGACAATGCGGCGGGCATGCGCGCACCGAAATCGGTAGGCAGTTCCACCAGATCGAGCAACTCTGTCACGCGGCCGGCGATTTCGGCGCGCGGCCAACCGAGCAGGTCCGGCGTGATGCCGATATTCTCCGCGACGCTGAGATGCGGGAACAGCCCGATGCCCTGGAAGACATAGCCGATATGCCGCCTGAGCTCATGCGCCGGACGCGTGCGCGCCGGCTCGCCGTCGATGACGATGGCGCCATCGTCCGGCTCGATGAGACGGTTGATGCATTTGAGCAGCGTCGTCTTGCCCGACCCGGAATGCCCGACCATCGCCACGAAGCTGCCGCGCGCGATCGACAGGTCGATGTCGAGGATCGCGAACTGCCCGGCCCGGCCGTAGCTCTTGGAAACGCCCGCCAGCCTGATCGCGCAGGGCTCCTCTCGCGCGGGCCGGGGGTTCGCCACGTCGCTCACGCCTCCATGGCGATCCGCCTGTCGTCCGGCTCGCCGACCTCGACATAGCGCGACCCGAAGGTGCTGAAGCGGCCGCTGGTGACGGTCACGATATCGTCGAGCGGCATGGCCCGCACATCGGCTTCGGGCCGCGAAACGAAGAGCTCCGCGACGAACAGGCCGTCCGCTTCCAGGCCCGCAGGATCGATCCCGCGCGCCTTCAGCTGCGCAAGGCTGAGCTCGAACTCGCGCTCGTCATGGAAGCGGCGCTGGACGAAAGTCGATCCGGTGAGCTTCTCCGTCACCATCCCGCGCTCGGCGAACATCTCGATGAAGTCGTCATAGGGGAACATCCGAAGCACGAAGGAGATGATCCAGGGCTTTGCCGCGACCGCGTCGAAGACCTTGCGGTACGTCCGGTCCGTGACATAGCCGACGGCACCGGTCGACAACAGCACATTGGCGGGCGCGATGATCGCCGCATCGGCCGCCGACAGCTCCCCGGTCTCCAGATCCGCCGCCACGCCGGCGTGATGGAGGCCGACCGCCCCGGCATAGTGGATCGCGGACGCGGAGACGTCGAGGCCGATGAAGCGACCGGTGCCGATCTCCGGCCAGCTCGCATAGAAATGGCGATCGAGGCGGATCAGTTCCTGCGCGTCCGGTTCCATCATCTCGCGCCGGGCATAACGCTGCCTCAGGCTCGCGAAATTGACGGGGAAGCGGTGGATCGCGGCGTTGATGCCATAGGAGCAGCCGATGTCGAGAACCGTGCTGGGATCGCCGTGGAGGCGGGCGCGGGCGTCGATGAGCTGGCGGATGATCGGCTCGGCCACATCAGGAATCATGTAATCGAGCGACCCAAGAACAGAAAAGTATGATCTTGGATCATCCATAATATAAATGTCGTCGAATACTGCTTTATTAGCATTAATATTTGCCATGATATCAGGCAATACATCTCCCCCTCTGCGGTGAGCGACAGCGACGAAAACCGCCAACAAATTGTGCGTGGATTGGCGCTATCCTAACGGGACAGGATCGATTTTCAACCCGGAAGGGAAAACTGGCATTCATTGCCGTGGAAGGCAGCAGGTGCTGCATCTGGCGCTCCGGGCGCTGCCGCACGACTGGCCGACGCCAACACCGGCCGTCGCCCGGCTGGCCAGCGACATGATGCGGGGGTGAAGGCCCGCAACCGGGACAGGACGATCAGCACGATCCCGACCTGCCAGCCGAACCCCGACGCCGGTTCGCTCTTACGCCGTGGGCCGGCCGGCAAGCCACAAGGCAAGGTTGCGGACGTAGCGGCGGACCGATCGCTGCGCGTCGGGCGAATCGGCAAGGCCATGGCCCGGCGCCTCGGTCACGAAGCTCGGCGCGCCCGTCGCCGGATCCCAGTTATAATCGGCGAAATGGTGGAAGGTGGATTGCGCGAGCCCGGGGCCACCCTGGGCGGAAGGCTCGAAGGCGACGGCGAGGTTAAACCGGCGCCCCGTCACCTTGCTGGTGCCGGTCGCGATCACGCGGGCGGTTGGATCGTCCGGAGGTGCGCCGACCGCGCCTTCGTGCGGATGAGCGGGCAGGTAATGGATCAGGCCGTCTTCGCCGCCCGGATCGTGCAGGACGGGATGCGGCGGGCCGACCGGCGCGATGCGCTGGAAATCGCCATTGGCGCCCGAATGGTAGTTCGGCCACAGGATGGCGGCGGTCTCGCGATCGTCGATGACGCGGCGCGCTGCGTCCGGCTCGACATTCCGGCTGTGGAAGAAGTGCGCGTCGCCGACCCCGCCGAGCGTACACACCGAGCTGCCGAGATCCATATGGTCGCGCGTCACCAGCAGCCCGCCGCCATTGCGCCGGAATCGGCCGATCGCGCCACAATCCGCCGGATCGAGGCCGTCGCCCATGTCCACCGCGAACAGCCACATTTCGTCGAAATCCGAGCGGTCGAGCGTCGACATGACCGGATCGGGCGCGCCCGGCGCCGCGCGATCGCGCGCCATCACCAGGCAGAGCGGATCGCCCTCCTCGTCACGCAGGCCCGCGAGGTGATCGCGCAGCATCGAGAAGCGGCCGATATGCCAGTCGTCCGCGATTGAAGGGATGGTCGTCTGAAGCAGGATCCGGATCGGCGCAGCCATCGATAGTCCTCCCGACTGGGTGGTGAAGCGGGCGTGAGCCGGACGGGTTGGATGCTCGCCTGCCATTTCGTCGGCCGCAGGGTGAAATCGGAAAAACCCCTGCGTTCATCATCTCCGTCGTGTCCGATTGACACGGCTCACTTGCGACATGTCTGCGGGCGGGCCGCCGGAAACGGAATCACACTCTGGAACAGGCGAACCCGGCGGACGGGATGCCGTCCGATCGTCTTCGCGCCAGCTACGCCACGCCCCTGGTCAGGCGGCCGCGCCGATCTCGGCGATGGTCTTCTCATCGACGAGATTGTCGAACCAGATGGCGAGCATCGTGCGCATCGCAGGTTCGTTCGTCGCCGCGGCGAAGAGGGTCAGCGAGGCGTGAAGCTTCCAGACGTCGGCGTCGCCGAACACGTCGCGCGGCGCCCAGTCCACGAGCCAGGCCAGCGCGTCGAGGCATTCGCGGTAGCGATTGCCGAGCACCGGAAAGGCGAGATAGGCGCGTGCCTCATCCAGGCCAGTGATGGCAAAAGATGCGAGATCGTCCGTCCCGTGGCACCCGATGAAGCGCGGGAAGATGAAATCCATATAGGGCGTACACATCGCCCCGCCGCGCAGCATGTGCAGCGCCTCCTCATAGACGGGGTCCTGCGCGTCGAGGAAACGCTGCAATCCAAATTCGTCGTTCATTCGATACCTCCCGTGGGCATTGCCCCGTCTTGCCCGCACGCACGCCGGGCGCCAGCTGCGCGGGCGGCGGAAGACGCCTCTTTCGGGGCACGTCGCCCGCTGACCCGGTCGGGAGTCCGCCCTGTCCCCGGGCCGGGTATGACCTGGATCGCGGCACAGGGACTCAAGGGCCTTGGTGCGATTGGCCGGAAGCCCGGTCCGATCCATTCCCCGGCCTTCGCAATGACGATGGAGGGTAGAAAATGTGCGGCATCTTCGACGCTGCGATCCCGCCCGCGCCGGCCCCGTCGCTGGACGCGGCGGGACCCTTCGATACAGGGGAAAGGGACCCGGAATGGACGCTCTGAAGGGAAAGCACGCGCTCATCACCGGCGGGACGAGCGGGATCGGGCTCGCAATTGCGCGGCGCTTCGCCGACGAAGGCGCGCGGATCGTCGTCACCGGCCGGCGCCAGGACGCGCTCGACGCCGCGGTGACCGCGATCGGGCATGGCGCTCTCGGCCTCCAGGGCGACGTCGCCGATCCGGCCCACCATGCGGCTGTAGCGCAGGAGATCGCGGAGCGCTTCGGCGGCCTCGACATCTATGTCGCCAATGCCGGGGTCAACACCATCCGCCCGTCGTCCGAGGTTTCCGAAGCCGAATATGATGCGCAGTTCGCGGTCAACGCGCGCGGAACCTTCTTCGGCGTGCAGAAGATCGGCCCGGTTCTTCGCGACGGCGGCGCGATCATCGTGACCGGATCGCTGGCGACCGCGAAGACGCTGGACGGTCATGCCGTCTATGCCGGCTCCAAGGCGGCGATCGGCGCCTTCGCGCGGGCCTGGGCGATCGAGTTCAAGGCGCGCCGCATCCGCGTCAACGTCCTCAGCCCGGGGCCGACCGACACCGAAATCCTCGGCAAGCTCGGCGTTTCGCCCGGGGATCGCCCGGCTTTCGAGGCGCAAATGGCGGCGGCAATTCCGCTCGGCCGGCTCGGGCGGCCGGAGGAGTTGGCCGAGGCTGCACTGTTTCTCGCCTCGGATGCGAGCAGCTTCGTCACCGGCATCAATCTTCGAGTCGATGGCGGCATGGCCCTGGCCTGAGCCGCGACGACATGGAAAGGCGCAGGGGCAATGGGCCTTTCCGGGCGAAGCGCTGCCTTGCGAAGATGCGGGGCTTGCGAAGGCCCTATAGATCAATGATCCCGCGCCGCGCCGCCACGGTCACCGCATGGGTGCGGTCGGCGACGTCGAGCTTCGCGAAGATGTTCTTGAGATGCGCCTTCACGGTTTCCTCGGACAGCGAGAGGACGCGGGCGATCTCCTTGTTCGCCTTGCCGACCGCGACCTGGCGCAGCACCGCCACTTCCCGCTCGCTCAGATCGTCGTCGGCGACGTGGATCGCGATCTCGGCGGCGACCGCGCGGTCGACATGGCGCCGGCCGCGATGGACGTTGTGGATGGCATCCAGCAGTTCCGTCCTGAGGCTGTTCTTGAGCAGATAGCCGATCGCCCCCGCCTTGAGCGCGCGGACCGCCTGCACGTCACCCGCATAAGTGGTGAGGACCAGGATATGCGCGGAAGGGAATTCGGCACGGATCGCGTGAATCGCCTCGACGCCGTTCATCACCGGCATCTGCAGGTCCATCAGCACCACGTCGGGCCGCAGGTCGCGATACTGCGCCAACGCCTCCGCGCCGTCGCGGGCCTCGCCGACCACGACCATGTCGGTCCGATCCTCAAGGATGGCGCCGATGCCTTCGCGCACCAACGGGTGATCGTCGGCGATCAGGATGCGGACGGGTGCCGATATGTCGTCAGCCACGGAGCAGACCCTTTCCGGACGAGAACAGCCTCGAAAGCCACCGCCGACGCGGCGACTTGTCGGCATAGGCCAGGCGGGCGGGCACGGCGATGGTCACGCTACTTCCCATGCCGACTTTGCTCTCGATCGAAAAGGCGCCGCCGATCCGCTGCGCGCGCTCGCGCATGCCGACAAGCCCGAAATGCCCGGGCCGATGGCCCTGCTCGATCACGTCGGGCGCGATGCCGACGCCGTCGTCGCGAATCTCCACCTCGAGCGACCGGGCCGAGAAGCGCACGACGAGCGCGACGGATCGCGCCCGCGCATGGTGCGCGGCATTGAACAGCGCCTCGCCGGCGATCCGGCCGAGCTCGACCGCCACCAGCGAATCGAGCCGCCGTCCCCGTCCCTCCACGGTGACGCCGACCGCCACCGCGGGATCGAATCCGGCATCAGCGATGCGCGCGCGCAGCAAGGCCGGAAGATCGCTCGACTCCTCGGCGCCGCGCAGGTCCTGCACCCGGTCGCGACCTTCGGTGATGACCTCGTCGGCGCGTGTCAGCGCCGCTTCCAGATGGGCCCTCGAGCTGCTCCCGGCCGGCATCCGATTGGCGACCGACTGGAAGCGCAGGACGAGGCCCTGCACGCTTTGCAAAAGGGTATCATGCAGTTCGCGGGCAATCCGCTCGCGCTCGCCCGACCGCTCCTCAAGCCGCGCCCGGATCCGCCGCGCGACCTGCGCGACGCGCAACCGGTGGATCAGCCAGAGCAAGGCGAGAGCGAGTGCGATGCACAGGGCGACAAATGCGCGGGATTGGACGAAGGTGGGCGGGATGACGATCTCGAGCGTCGCGCCGCGCTCGTTCCACAGCCCGTCCTGGTTGGCCGCGACGACGTGGAAGCGGTAGGTGCCCGGCCCGAGATTGGTGTAGAAGGCGGTGCGCTGCGTTCCGGCGTCGGTCCAGTCCGAATCCTGCCCTTCCAGCCGGTAGCGGACTCGCGCGGCCCGCGGATTGGAAAAATTGAAGACGGCGAAGTCGATATTGAGCCGCGACGTGCCGGCCGGCAGCGTCACGTGTTGCGGATCGGTATGGACGCGATCCGCCGTCAGCGCGCCGATCGCGATGCGCGGCGCCGCGCGCGTCCGCCGAATGTCGCCGGGATCGAGCCACATCGTGCCGCTTTGCGTCGCGATCCAGATCCGCCCGTCGCCCCCGCGCACGATCGACTGGCGGCTGTGCGAATGGGGGCGGCTGCGCAGGCCGTCCGCTGCGCCGAAGCTCAGCATCGGCAGCGCCGCGGCTGGATCGGAAAAGGCACGCTCCAGCGCCACCCTGCCGACGCGCAACAGGCCGCCCGGGACGGCGAGCCAGGTATCACCCGATGGCGCGCGAACCATGCCGTTGATACCGCTGAGCGTGGGAAAGCGACGGGCCGAAAGCGTCCGGAACCGACCGTCCTGCAGGCGGGCAAGGCCGAAGCCGCCGCCCACGAACAGGCGGCCCGGCGCCACGCGATAGAGCATGACGTCGTCCGGCTCGTAATCCCCGAATGGAATGCGTGCCGACTGGCGCCGCCCCCCGCCGAGCCGGACGACGACATCGTCGCTCCAGTGGATGACGAGCCTTCCCTGCCCGTCGACGATCATCGACTTGGGCAGGAAGGCCGGTCCAGTCGGGCCGAACTGCCTGTGCCAGCGGCCGTTGCTGAACCGGGCCATGCCGCCGCGCGCCGCCGTCACCCAATAGTCGCCATGCGCGTCGAAGGCGCAATCGTAGATGGTGAAATCGACCGGCACGCTGGGAAGGCGGCGGACGCGGCCGTTCCGCCAGACGAGGAGGTCCTTGTCGATCCCGATCCAGATCGCGCCGTCCGGTGCCTCGCACAAGGTCCGCGGCTCGACCCGCGTCCTGAGGATCGGCTCCGGGCTGCCGCGTGGGCGCACACGGTAGACGATATGCGCCTCGCCGATATAGACGCTCCCGTCCGAAGCGGCCAGCAACAGGTCGCCGAACGCCGCCGGGTGGGTGAGCTGGGGTTCGAAGCGCACCGTTGCCGGCCCGAAGCGATCGATGCCGCCTTCGGTCGCGACCCAGATATTGCCTTCCGCGTCCTGCGCGATCCGGGAGGCCGCGTTCGACGAAAGGCCGTCGCGCTCGGTGAAATGCTCGACCGCGGACTGGGCCTCGCCCGCGGACGCGGCACCGCGCGGATCGGGATGGGCGACCCGCTCGATCCCGTCATAATAGGTGGCGATCCACAGATTGCCCGCGCGGTCGAAGCGCGGCCAGCCGCGTATTTCGGCGGGATCGGTGGCATAGGCGTGGCGCAGCGGCGGCGGATCGCCGACGCCGCCGGGGCCGGTGAGCGGATAGGTGCCGGCCCGCTCGGTCAGCCAGACCCGTCCCTCGGGATCGATCGACAGCCGGCCCGTCATGCCGCGCGCGCGGCGCAGGATTTGCAGCCGCCCCTCGCCATGAACAAGGCGCGCCACTCCGCCGGAGAAGGAGACCCAGACCGTGCCGTCGGCCGCCAGAACCATGCTGAACGGGTTGTCGATCGGCGCGCCGGCGGCGACGCCGAACGTCGTCCACCGCCCATCGCGAAGGCGCATGAGCGGCACCCCCATCTGCTCGGTCAACACCCAGACCGTCCTGTCCGGCGCCTCCTCCATCGCAACGACCCGGTGCGGCGCGCGCGGCGCGTTTGTGAGAGGCGACAGCCGTCCGTCGCGATAGACTGCGAACAGGCCGGATCGCTCGAAATTCGTCCAGACCTCGCCATTGCGCCGAACCAGCAGGGCGGATGGCGCGCCGTTCCTGACGAGATCGACACCGGCGCTCATCGCCATGAAGCGAATGCCATCGAACCGGAACAGGCCGGTGGCGGCCGCGATCCACAAATAGCCGCGGCGGTCCTGTGCCAGCGCGATCGCCGGCCGCGGCGCGTCGATCTCCCGGCTCCAGCGCTGATGGGTATATTGCCGGACGGAGCGTTCCGCCGCCCGAGTGGCGACGCACGGCTGCACGAGCAGCGCCAGCCCCAGAAGAGCGCCGGGGATCAGCCGCAGCCGCGCCCTTGCCCGTCCCGCGATCGCGGAATCGGCCGGCCGAGGAGGGACAGTCACTGGCGAGACCGGGTGGCAGGCCGCCATTGATTCCCCTCCCCTCGACCGCTGCGAGAACGGCCTCTTTCCGGCTGGCCCCGCGCACCGGCCACCAGACCGCGAAGGCGGCGACGCTTATCCGAGCTTGCGCGACAGGGGCCGGCTCCGCAGGGCGTCGGATATCGCGCCGATCCTATCGCCGCTTCCCGCCCATAGCCACCCGTGCGCGCGCCGCGCCCGTCCTTCGCGCGCGCTCAATGGCCGTCCGGGACCAGCTCAATCGCGCGCCGAGGGGCCGACCGCCGAAGCCGACCGGCCCATCGCTAGGCCTCGGCCGGAACTACGGGCAGATCCGCGTGCAGCAGCGGGCGATCGATGTTCAGTCCCTCCTCGGCCAGCGCACGGCGTACCGCCGGCCGCGCCTCGACGCGCTCGAAATAGCCGAGCAGGGCGAGCGGCACCTGCACCCCGAAGGCGAGCGCCCATCTCAGCATGACGAAGAGATAGGCGTCCGCTACGGTGAAGCGCGGGCCGAACAGATAGTGCTCGGCGATCCGGCCGCACAGGAAATCGAGCCGCGCGGAGAGCGCCCCGGCCGCCCGCGTCCGCTCGGCGGACGTCGCGTCACCATGGAAGATGGGCCCGAATCCCTTGTGGATTTCGGTCGAAAGGAAGGCGAGCATCTCAACGAGGCGGATCCGCGCCAGCGGACCGGGCGGCGCGAGCTCCGGTTCGCGATCGACGAGGAACGACAGGACCGCGAGATTCTCCGTCACCATCTCGCCGCCATCGAGGATGAGTGCCGGCACATAGCCCTTGGCGTTGATTGCGAGGAAATCAGCGCCGCCTTGCGTGATCTTGGTGCGCAGGTCGACCCGCTCGAAATCGGCGGCAATGCCGGCTTCATGGAGCGCGATGCGGCAGGCCAGGCTGCACGCCCCGGGCGCATAATAGAGTTTCATCGATCCAACTCCCTTCGCTGTTGTGCCGGCGCCGTCGGCGCGAGCGGCAGGCGCATGACGACAGTGGTCCCGACCCCAAGCCTGCTTTCGATGAAGACGGTGCCGCCGCACGCCCGGGCAAAGCGCTCGACCATCGGCAGGCCGAGCCCGCCCAGACCGTCGCTTTTGGTCGTGAAGAAGGGGTCGAAGGCGCGCATGATGGTTTCGGGCGACATGCCGACACCGCTGTCGATGACCCTGATGTCGACCAGTGCCCCATTGTTGCGCCGTCGCTCGACATGGAGCCGGATCTGCCCGCGCCCGCCCATCGCCTCGCGCGCATTGAAGACGAGATTGAGGATCGCGCACTGGAGGCCGAGTGGATCGCAGGCAATGTCCGGCAGGTCCGGGTCGATCCGGATGTCGAGGCGGATGTCGTTCTGCAACGCGCCGCGGATCGAGGCGTCGACCTCGGCCAGGCAATCGGCCAGGCGCGCGCGCTGCGCCGGGTCCGGCGATCGCCTGGCCCGGTCCAGCGCCTGGCGCACCAATAGTCCGGCCCGATCGAGCGACGCATGGGCGCTGGCGGCCAGCATCGCCAGGCGGCCCTCGCGGACCTCCGGGCTGCGGCCGATGATGCCGATCGCCGAGGAGGCGAGCTGGATGAGGTTGCCGAGGTCGTGAACCGCGCCGGCGGCAGCGACGGCGGCGGGCTCGTTGCTCGCGCCGGCGGCACCCGGTGAGGCGAGTTCCATGGACATGTTCATGCGGTCCTCCCCGTTTTCGATATGCGGATGCGGCTCAACGCCGCGGTGCCGGCGGCGGCACGTTGGCGAGCCACCAGTCGAAGCCGGTCTGGCCGATCCGGGCGCCCGGCCCCGGCAACAGGGACGTGTCGTCGAGCTTCGTGCCGAAATAGGTCGCGCCGGAATCGCCGATCACCTGGCGCGGATCCCTGTCATGGTCGAGCACCCGGGCGACGAGCTCATCCATCCGGAAGATGCCGGGGCCGGCAATCTCGCGCATGCCGTTCAGCGGGGGCTGCAGCGCCGCCATGGCGACCTCCGCGGCGACGTCCCGCGCCGCCATCGGCTGGAACCGGGCGTTCGGCAAGCGCACGACATTGCCATCGGTCGCCGACTGCGCGATGCCGCGGATGAACTCGAAGAACTGGGTGGCGTGGATGATCGTGAAGGGGATGCCCGACGCGCGGATCAGCCCTTCCTGCGCGAGCTTGGCGCGGAGATAGCCGCTGGCTGGAAGCCGGTCGGTGCCGACGACTGACAGGGCGATATGATGCCCCACGCCCGCCTCCTTCTCGGCGGCGGCGAGGTTGCGGCCCGCCGTCTGGAAAAACTCCATCACGGCCTGGTCCTCGAACGAGGGCGAGTTGGCGAGGTCGACGACGACGGCCGCGCCCTCGAGCGCTTCCCCAAGGCCGGCTCCGCTGATCGTGTCGACCCCGGTATTGGGCGCCGCGGCCAGCACGTCGTGTCCCTTTGCGCGCAGGATCTCGACCACCTTCGAACCGATCAGGCCGGTTCCGCCAATCACGACAATCTTCATCGCTTCACCTTTTGGTTTGACTGGGTTCGCCGGGGATGATCGCGCAAATGCGGGATATGGCCCATCGTGCGCAGGACGCGGCGCGGGCGGCGGATCGACGGCGCAGCCTCACCCTCGGGACAGGTCGCACCGGCCTTCCGGCCAGGAACGTGCCGGCGCTTGCGAGGCGGGTGAGGATCCGGCCTCGCCCTGCGGCCGGTCCCGCCTGTGCCCCGGTGCGGCGCCGCTCCTGCCACCACCCGATGCCGGTGCGCCGCCGTCAGCGCTAGCGCGGCGTTTCCACGACTGGAAATGGAGGACGCGATGACGAAAATCACGGCCAGGGACGGTGCCCGGATCTTCTACAAGGATTGGGGGCCGCGAGACGCGCAGCCGATCATGTTCCATCACGGCTGGCCATTGAGCGCCGACGACTGGGACAACCAGATGATGTTCTTCCTCGATCAGGGCTATCGCGTGATCGCCCACGATCGGCGCGGACACGGCCGGTCGAGCCAGACCAGCGAGGGTAACGAAATGGATACCTATGCCGCCGACGTCGCCGATCTGGTCGCGGCGCTCGATCTCAGGGAGGCGGTCCATGTCGGCCATTCGACCGGCGGCGGCGAGGTCGCCCATTATGTTGCCCGCGCCGATCCCGGCCGGGTCGCCCAGGCGGTGCTGATCGATGCGGTGCCGCCGGTGATGGTGAAGAAGGCGTCGAACCCCGGCGGTACGCCGATCGAGGTTTTCGACGGCTATCGCGCCGCGCTCGCCGCCAACCGCGCCCAGCTCTATCTCGATATCCCGAGCGGACCCTTCTACGGTTTCAACCGGCCCGGCGCCCAGGTCTCCGAAGGCCTGATCCGCAACTGGTGGCGGCAGGCGATGATGGGGAGCGTCAAGGCCGGCTACGAATGCATCAAGGCCTTTTCGGAGACGGACTTCACCGAGGATCTGAAGGCGATCGACGTGCCGGTGCTGGTGATCCACAGCGAGGACGACCAGATCGTGCCTTACGCGGATTCAGGGCCGCTGACGGTCAAGCTGCTGAAGAACGGCAGGCTCGTGACATACAAGGACCTGCCGCACGGCTGCTGCCAGACCCATCCCGAGATCGTGAACGCCGACATTCTTGCCTTCCTGCGCGGCGAGCGCGCCGATGCGGCGTCGGGCTTGGCAAGGCCGGCCGTGGCGTGAACCTCCGGCGCGGGGCGCGGCCGCAATGCCGCGCCCGCGTCAATCTGCCGCGGGGGCCAAAGCGAAGCTGAACCGCGCGCCGCCATCGGGGTGGTTGGCGGCGACGATCCGCCCGCCATGGGCCGCGACAATCGACTGGCAGATGGCAAGCCCGATGCCGACGCCGTCTTTCTTGGTGGTGAAGAATCCGTCGAACACCCGATCGAGATTCTCCGGATCGATCCCCGGCCCGTCGTCACGCACGAAGAGGCCGACCGCGCCCTTCTCGTCCAACGCCGTGCCGATCTCGATCCGCCCCCGCCCGGCATTACCCTGGCCGATGGCCTGGAGACCATTCACAAGGAAATTGACGATCACCTGTTGAAGCTGGACGCGGTCGCCCATGACGCGCGGAAGGCCGGCAGCGAGATCGAGCGACAGGTCGATGGCGCGCGCCTCGATATCGTGGTGGACGAAGAGCAGCGCCTCCCTCACAACTTCGTTGAGATGGAGCGGACCGCGCTCGGGCACATCGCGGGCCGCCATCGCGCGGATGCGATGGACGATTTCGCTCGCGCGGTGGGCACTGTCGGCCACCCGCGCGGTAAGATCGGCCACCTTGGCGAGATTGGGATCGTCGCGCGACAGCCACCTGAGGCTGGTCTCCGCGTTCATCGCGATGGCCGCGAGCGGCTGGTTGACCTCATGCGCGATCGAGCTCGCCAGTTCGCCGAGCGTCGCGATCCGCGTCGCGTGGGAATAATCCGCCTGGAGCTGGCGCAGCTGCGCTTCGGTCCGCAGCCGGTCGGTCACGTCCTCGAAGGTGAGCAAGGTCATGTCGAGCTGCTCCGGCGGCACCGGAAAGGTAACCGTCAGCTCGACATCGATCACGCGGCCGTCGAGCTTGCGCACCTTCATCAGCTCGACATGGCGCCGTTTCCCCTCGAAACAGGCGATCATCATCCGCCGCGCGGCTTCGGGCGCGACCTGGAACAGGAAATCGATCGGCCGGACCAGCGCATCGGCCGTCGCCGCGCCGAACAGGGTCGCCGCGGCCTGGTTGGCGTCGGTCACATACATGATCTGCCGCACGGTCCGGACCAGTTCGTCGCGGGCCTCGAGGCAGGCCGAAAGGTCGGTCTCACCGTCGGATCGCAGGGCGCCCAACACGGCGGCCAGCGGCCGGGCATCGATCTGCACAAGCGCGATCGGAAGCCGGTGGAGCAGCCGCCTGTAGCGGCGTTCGCCAGCATCCTCCTCGGCACGGGGCGGTCGCGCATGGCGCACCGGTTGCGCGGCGGCGCCGACCCGCTCCGAAACGATCGACAAAGGCTCGTTCATGTCCCTCCTCCTGGCGATCTCAGCCCCGGTCGAGCGCCGATCCGATGCAGCGCAACAGGACGTCACCGGGCACGGGCTTGGTTAGGCAGGCAAGTGCTCCCTCGCGGAGGGCCTGCGCCTTCGTCTGCGGGCCGGATGACGACGTGACGACGATGGCGGGCAGGTTCGCACCCATCGCCCGCAGCCGGCGCAGCAGCTCGACACCGCCCAGCTCCGGCATCCTGAGATCGGTGACGAGAAGGTCGAACCGGCCGGGGGCGAAATCGGCCAGGAAGGCTTGCGCCCCGGCATAAGGAATGGCTGTGAAGCCGGCGACCTGGAGAAGATCGCGCAATGCATCGCGCATCGCCGCGTCGTCGTCCAGGACCGCGATAACGGGCACCTTGGACACCTAACTCGCTTTCACTCAGGCCGGGCCGGCCGAATTGACCTGTCGCGCCGTCCGGCGCCATGCGACACGATTCCATCGTCTAGGTCGCCATCTGCTCTCGCACCTCCTGCGGAAGCATTTCCCAGGCGCGGATGAGATCGCCGATCGTCCGCGCTTCCATCTTGCGCATCACGCTGCTGCGATGGAGCTTCACGGTGACCACGCTGATGCCGAGATCGTAGGCGATCTGCTTGTTGAGCCGGCCGAGCGCGACGGCGCGCATCACCTGGCGCTCGCGCGGCGTAAGGCTCGCCTGGTTTTCGACGAGGCGGCGCACGATCCGCGATTCGATGCGCTGCGCGATATCGCGCTCGATCCCGGCCGTAACGGCATCGAGCAGGGTCTGGTCGCGCACCGGCTTGGTGAGGAAATCGACCGCGCCCGCCTTCATCGCCTGGACGGTCATCGGAATATCGCCATGGCCGGTCAGGAACACGATCGGCTTGGCATTGTCGTTCGCCACCAGCTCCTGCTGGAGGTCGAGCCCGCTCCCGCCCGGCATCCGCACGTCGAGCACCATGCAGCCGGCGCGATCGGGAAGCTGCGCCTCCATCAGCTCGCGCACCGATCCGAAGCCTGCGGCCTCGAGGCCGACCGATTCCATGAGGTCGGACAGCGCCATGCGGATGATGGCGTCGTCATCGACGATCAGCACCAAGGGGCGCTCCTGCGCCAGCGCCATGTTCATGGCTGCATCCCTCGCGTCTTTTGATATGGCCAAGGATTTCACGACCCGGGCGTGCGGAAAATCCCCGAACCGGTTAGTCGCCGCCCCCCCATTCGGGAGAGGACGCAGCGAACGGGCGCAGATGGAGCCTGGCTCTCGCTGAGTTTGCACAGGCCTGGCTGCGGCCTGGCCGCACAGACTTTTGGCCCCGTGCAGCAATATCCGCGCCTTGCAGTGCCGAGAGCACCAGCGCGCCCGGAATGGGTCCCGCCCGCACCCGATCGCTCCTCCTTTCGCCGCATTGCGAGGAACCGGCCGGCGGCGGCGTCGGTTTTCGCGGGCGAGATCGCACCAGGGAGAGAGGATATGGCCACGCGTACTCGCACACGCTCGAAAACTTCGTCGAATCAATCGCATGACAGGAACAAGGCCGGCGAGCGCCCGGTCTTTCGCTGGGGTGCGGGCTCGGCCGGCGCGGTCGCCGCGGCGGCGGTCGCGGGCGCAGCGGTCGGCATCGCTGCCAATTTCGGCCGCAAGCTTGTCGTCCAGGGCCTCGGCGCACAGGGCAATTGGGACGAAGCACTCGCCGCCGAGCACCGGCTCGTGATGGGGATTTTCGACAAGATCGAGGCGACGAGCGACGACCAGGCGATGACGCGCACGCACCTGCTCCACCACCTCAAGCACGCGCTCATGAAGCACGCCGCCGAAGAGGAAAATGTCGTCTATCCGGCGCTGCGCGACGCCGACAACGCGCACGATGCCGACGCGCTCAACGCCGAGCACGGCTACGTGAAGACGTTCCTCTACGAGCTCGGCAAGATGGCGAAGGACAGCCCCGGCTGGCTCGCGAGGCTGCGCGAATTCCGCGCGATGCTGGAGGAGCATGTGCGGATGGAGGAAGACCAGGTCTTCCCGCGCCTCCGGGCCTCGATGACCGCCGAGCAGAACGCCCGGCTCACCGCCGCGATGAACAAGGAAGGCTTCGCGATGGCCTGACCCGCCCGGCCCGCCCGGACGGATCGGGGCACATCGCCGGTCAGGCCACCGCGCCGTGGCAGTGCTTGTATTTCTTGCCGGAGCCGCAGGGACACGGGGCGTTGCGGCTCGGCGGCGGCGCGATCGTATCGGTCGCCGCCCCGCCCATGCCCGCCAGCGCCGCGTTCGGCGGCACCGCGCCCAGCGGCGGCAGGCGCGAGAGGATCGCGCCGGTCCCGCTGTCGATCTCGGCGCCGTCGTCGTCGAGGTTGAACGGGTCGATATGGTGGGTGATGAATTCCGGCATCTCGGGCAGCGGCTGCGGCGCGACCCGGGCGAGCGCGAGCGTGCGCGTCACGCTCTCCCTGATCTCGGCGAGCATGCGCTCGAACATCAGGAAGGCTTCCTGCTTGTACTCGTCGATCGGCTTCTTCTGCGCATAGGCGCGCAGGTGGATGACCTGGCGCAGCGCATCGAGCATCGCGAGATGGTCCTTCCAGTGCTGGTCCAGCGACTGGAGCAAGACGCTCTTTTCGAACTGGATCCAGGCGTCCTCGCCGACCTCGGCGACCTTCTCGGCGATCTGGCCGTCGGCCAGCTCACGCAGCCGCTCGAGGAAGATCTCGGGATCGACCGTCTCTTCCCTGAGCCAGTTTTCGAACGGCGGCGTCACGCCGAAGATCGATTCGACGCGCTCCTTCAGATGCGCGATGTCCCACTGTTCGGGGAACGAGTTGGGCGGGATCGTCTCGGCGATCAGCGTGTTGACCGTCTCGGTCCGCATATCCTCGACGACGTCGCCCACCGTCGCCGCGTCCATGATGTCGGCGCGCTGCTCGTAGATCACCTTGCGCTGGTCGTTCATCACGTCGTCATATTCGACGACCTGCTTGCGGATGTCGTAGTTGCGCGCCTCGACCTTCTTCTGCGCCGTCTCGATCGCCTTGGAAATCCAGGGCGAGACGATCGCCTCGCCGTCGGCGAGATTCTTGTTCATCAGCCGCGCGAACATCGTCTGCGGGCCGAAGATGCGCAGCAGGTCGTCGTCGAGCGACAGGTAGAAGCGGCTCAGCCCCGGATCGCCCTGCCGGCCCGAGCGGCCGCGCAGCTGGTTGTCGATGCGGCGGCTCTCGTGGCGCTCGGTGCCGAGCACGAACAGCCCGCCGGCCGCGATCACCTTCTCGCGCTCCTCCTCGACCTCGCGACGAATCCGCTCTTCCGCCTGCTCGCGCTCCGGCCCCGGCTCCATGCCCGCCAGTTCCTCGGCGATGCGCACGTCGGCATTGCCGCCGAGCTGGATGTCGGTGCCGCGGCCAGCCATGTTGGTCGCGATCGTCACCGCCCCGAGCCGACCGGCCTGGGCGACGATAAGCGCTTCCTGCTCGTGGTAGCGGGCGTTCAGCACCTCGTGCCTGATCCTGGCCTTCTTCAGATATTGCGAGAGCAGCTCGGACTTCTCGATCGAGGCGGTGCCGACCAGGATCGGCTGGCCGGACCCCTGCTTCTCCTTGATGGCCTCGACGATCGCCTTGAACTTGTCGTCCTGGTTCTTGTAGAACTGGTCGTCCTCGTCGATCCGGGCCACTGGCCGGTGGGTCGGGATGGTGACCACGTTCATCTTGTAGATGTCGAAGAATTCCGCCGCCTCGGTCGCCGCCGTGCCCGTCATGCCGGCGAGCTTGGGGTACATGCGGAAATAGTTCTGGAAGGTGATCGAGGCGAGCGTCTGGTTCTCCGGCTCGATATCGACGCCTTCCTTGGCCTCGACCGCCTGGTGCAGCCCCTCCGACCAGCGCCGGCCGTCCATCATGCGACCGGTGAACGGGTCGATGATGACGACCTTTCCGTCCTTCACGATATAGTCGATATCGCGCTTGTAGGCGATGTTCGCGCGCAGCGCCTGGTTGAGGTGGTGGACCACCTGGGTGTTCTCGAAATCGTAGAGGTTCGATCCGACCAGCAACCCTTCGGCCTCGAGCGCGCGCTCCATCCGCTCGGTGCCCTCCTCGGTCAGCAGGACGCGCTTGTCCTTCTCGTCATATTCATAATCCTCGGGCGGGGTCTGCTTCACGATCCGGTCGAGCGCGATGTAGAGGTCGGACTTGTCCTCGGTCGGGCCGGAAATGATCAGCGGCGTGCGCGCCTCGTCGATCAGGATCGAGTCGACTTCGTCCACGATCGCGTAGTTGAACGGCCGCTGCACCATCTGGCTGCGATCATATTTCATGTTGTCGCGCAGATAGTCGAAGCCGAACTCGTTGTTCGTGCCGTAGGTGATGTCGGCGCCATAGGCGTCCCGCCGCTGCTGGTCGGTGAGGTCGGGCACGATCACGCCGACGCTGAGGCCGAGCCAGCGATAGACCTGGCCCATCCACTCGGCGTCGCGCTTGGCCAGATAATCGTTGACGGTGACGACGTGGACGCCCTTGCCTTCGAGCGCGTTGAGATAGACCGGTGCGGTCGCGACCAGCGTCTTGCCCTCGCCGGTGCGCATTTCGGCGATCTCGCCACGATGGAGCACGATGCCGCCGATCAACTGCACGTCGTAATGACGCTGGCCGAGCGTGCGCTGGGCCGCTTCGCGCACCACCGCGAAAGCATCGCCCAGGATGTCGTCGAGCGTCTCGCCGGCGGCGAGCCGGCTCTTGAGGACGCCGGTCTGGCTCTTCAGCGTCTCGTCGTCCATCGCGTGATAGGTCGGCTCGAGCGCGTTGACCTTCTCGACGATCTTGCGGAGCTTGCGCACGTAGCGATCGTTGGACGATCCGAAAATGGTTTTGGCAAATCCGCCGAACATGGTGGAATCCTTGGGCTTTATGGCTGGGCGGCGGCGCGCTGGCGCCGCATCGCCGGACATTGCGAGCGAAACGGGATGCGCCGCGGCGCGGCGCGCGCGCGCCTATTCGATCAGCCGATCGACATAGAGCGGGATCGCGCGGACCAGCACCTGCGCCGGCCGAGCGACGGTCTCGACCGCGGCGGCGGGCGACTGGGCGGGCGCGCGGACCGACAGCGCCTTCGCCGCGCGGGCGGCGTGCGGCGCCACCTCGGCGCGCTGCGTCGCCTGGATCGCGGGCCGCGCGTCCGGCTGCGGCGCGCGCGTGCCGGAAAGCGCGCCGGTGACCGCACTCAGCAGGGCGAACAGGGTGAGCAGCAGTTCCATCGAACCGGCGACATAGTGAGCGCGCGCGCGAAGGTCCATGCCCCCGCGCGCGCGTTTCCCGATTTCGGGACGATATTTTCGAGCTGTCGGCCGCCGGTCAGGCGGCGGCGGACTGCAGCGCGCCTTCAAGCCAGCCCTGGATGCGGCTCTTCGGTTCGGCGCCGACCTTGGTCGCGACCTGCTGGCCCTGGCTGAACAGGATCATCGTCGGAATGCCGCGCACGCCGTAGCGCGCCGGCGCCTCGGGATTCTCGTCGATGTTGAGCTTGGCGATCGTCACCTTGCCGGCGAGCTCCTCGCTCAGCTCCTCGAGCGAGGGCGCGATCATCCGGCACGGCCCGCACCATTCGGCCCAGAAATCGACCAGCACGGGCCCGGACGCGCCGAGCACGTCGGTCTGGAAGGACGAATCGGTGACGGTCTTGATGGCCATGAAATGCTCTCCCGGCTGGATTGGCCGCCTATGTAGGACGCTGCCCGCCCCGGCTCAACCACCTGCCGGCGGATGCGCGTCGAGCAGGTCGTCGGGGAGCGCGTGGAGAACTGGCGCCGCCGTGTAGAGCAGCGCCGTCTCGACCCTGCGGTCGGGAAAGATGACGCGAAGCGCGGCACGGTAGGCGGCCATCTGCCGCAGGTGCGAGGGCGGGATTTCATCGAATCCGAGCGGCGCACGCCGACCGGTCTTGAAGTCGGCGACCAGCACCCTCCCCTCCTCGACCAGCAGCCGGTCCACCGTGCCGGCCACGACAAGCCCGCCGGCGATCACCGCCGCGACCGGCGCCTCGGCCAGCGCGCCCGGCCCGAACAGGACCGCAAAGCGCGGATCGTCGATCACCCGGCAGGCGTCGGCGATCAGCTCGTCGCGCAGCGCGGCATCGTCGACGCCCATCGCCTGCTCGAGCCAGCGGCCGGCCCGCGCGCGGCGTTCGCCGGGAGGCACGTCCGGCAGCCGTTCGAACAGGGCGTGGAGCAGCCGCCCGCGCTCGGCGGCACGCCGCAGCGCCGGCGAGGGCGGTGGTTCGGGCACGTCGTCCTCGCCGACGATCGCCGAGGGCGCCAGCGGGCGCGGCGGCCGCGCCTCGGCCGGGGCCGGCTCGCGCAGCCATGCCGGCAGCGCCCTTGCCGCCGGCGACACGACCGTTTCCGCTTCCGTGCGCGCCTGCGCTTCGGCCGCGCCATATCGCGCCGACCTTCCCCACAGCGCATCGTCCGCCCAGTCCGCGCCGAGCCCGGCGAGCGCGCCTTCCACCGCGCGGTACCAACTCTGCGCTGGCGGGCCGTTCCTGTCCTGTGCGGTGAGCGCGCCGCCGACATAGAGCCGCTCCTCCGCGCGCGTCAGCGCGACGTAGAGCAGCCGCCAGTGCTCCTGGCGCTCGCGCGCCTCCTGCTCGGCGAGCCGCCGCTCGAATTGCGGCGGCCGCTCGCTCTTGCGCGGGCAGAAGGCCGGCACTTCGACGCCATCCACCTCGATCGAGGTCAGCCGCGCATTGGGCCCGAGCCGGCCGGGATCGGCGCAGGCGTCGGCGAGGATCACCACCGGCGATTGCAGGCCCTTGGCGCCGTGCGCGGTCATCACCCGCACCGCACCGTTCGGGCCGGACGGGTCGCGCACGATCTCGACATCGTCGCGCGCGAACCAGTCGAGAAAGCCCTGCAGCGAGGGCGCGCCGCGCGCCTCGAAGTCGAGCGCGGCGGAGAGCAGCTCCTCGATCGGGTCGCGCGCCTCGCTGCCCAGCCGCTCGAGCAGCTTGCGCCGGCCGTCGATCGGGCCGGAAAGGATCATCTCGAAAAAGGCGTGCGGCCCGACGAAATCGGCCATGTCGAGCAACTGCTCCAGGCCTTCCGGGACGGGCGCGCGCGCGCGCAGCGCCTGCCACAGCGAAACGCCATCGCGGTCGTGAGCGACTTCATGAAGTTGCTCCTGGCTCCACCCGAACAGCGGCGAGACTAGCAGGCTGGCGAGGTTGAGATCGTCGAGCGGCTGCGCCGCGAAGCACGCCGCCGCGAGCAGGTCCCGCACCGCGAGCGGCGCCGAAAGCAGCAACCGGTCGACGCCCGCCACTGGCACGCCCCTCGCATGGAGCCGCGCGACGATCAGCGCCGCGAGCGTCGAGCGGCGGCGCACGAGAATGAGGATGTCCTCCGGCCTGAGCGCGCGCCCCCTCGATTCGACGCGGAACGGCGCGTCCAGCCAGGCGCGCACCTGCGATGCGAGCTTGCCCGCGAAGGCGCGCACTGTGTCGCTGACCCAGCCCTCCTCGCCGAGATCCCGCGCCTCTTCATCCTCGATGCTGTAGGCCTGCCACAGCGTCACCGAGCCGGGCCGCCCGCCATGGGCGCTAAGATGGCGGTTCGGGCGGCGCGGCAGGCCGAGCGCCTCGTGGCCGAGCCCGTCGATCACCCGATCGACGACCTCGAGGATCGGCGGCGAGGAGCGGAAGCTCTTGTCCATCGACAGGTCGAGAAACTCGCGATCGACGCCCTTCGCCTCGCGCGCGAACCAGGCGCGGGCGTGCTCGAAGCTCTCGGGATCGGTCCCCTGAAAGCCGAAGATCGCCTGCTTGAAGTCGCCGACGGTGAAGATGGTCCGGTGGCGATCGCGCGCGCCCTCCCCGGCGAAATATTCGAGCGCCAGCGCGCGCACGATGTTCCACTGCCGCTCGTTCGTGTCCTGCGCCTCGTCGACCAGGATATGGTCAACCCGCCGGTCGAGCTTGTAGCGCACCCACTCGCCCATGCCGGGCTCCAGCAGCAGTCGCTCGGCCTTGCGGATGAGATCGTCGAAGTCGACATAGCCGGCGGCGCGCTTGGCGGCCTCGTAGGCGCGCGCGAAGGTCTGCCCCGCGCGCAGTCCGGCGGCGAGGCCGACGACCAGCGTCGCCGTGGCGCGCATCGCCAGCAGCCGGGAGCAGCATTCGCCCAGGCGCTGCGCAAGCTCTTCATAGTCGGGCGCGACCCGGGCGAGACCGGCGGAGACGGCACGCGGAGCGCCATCCTTCCGGCGCACGAGCAGCACGAGATCGGCGAGCGCCGCCGCGCGCCCCGCCGGGTCCATCGCCAGCCAGGCGGCGATCCGGTCGCACGCGCCGAGGCCGCTCGCCGTGCCCCAGGCGCGGTTGGCGTCGGCGAGGCGGCGCAGCGTCGCGACATCGAACGCTTCGTCGCGGCAGGCGTCGGCGATCGCCGCCTCGATATCGCCGAGCGGCAGGCCGAAGGCGTGGCGCAGCCGCGCCTCGATCCCCTCGCGCGGCCCCAGCGCCGCCAATGCCTCCGGCGCGCGGGCGCAGGCCTTGAGGAACGCTTCCGCGCCGCCCTCGCCAAGCCTGAAGCTCAGCGTCTGCACGTCGGCGATGAGGCCGAGATCGCCCGACGCTTCGGCCTGGACCAGCATCTCGGCCATCACGTCGCGGACGAGCTTGCGCTCCTCGCGCCCCTCGAGCGGGCGGAATCCCGGCGTCAGCCCGGCCTCGGCGGGAAAAGCGCCGAGCAGGCTCTGCGCGAAGGCGTGGATCGTCTGGATGTGCAGGCCGCCGCCGGTCGATTCCAGCACCCGCGCGAACAGCGTGCGGGCGAAGGCGCGGCGCTCGGGGCCGGGGTCCTCGTCCAGCGCCGCCAGCTCGCGGCCGAGCTCGTTGTCCTTCAGCCGCACCCAGTGGGCGAGCCGCGCGTGAATCCGCTCGGCCATCTCGGCCGCGCCGGCCTTGGTGAAGGTGAGGCACAGGATCGAGGCCGGATCGACACCCGAGAGCAGCAGCCGCAGCACGCGCGCGGTGAGCACGTGCGTCTTGCCGGTGCCTGCCGAGGCGGAGACCGCCGCATGATCGCGCGGCGCCGAGGCGCGGAGCTGTTCATCGGCGAGGCGCTTGAGCGGCGTCGGTCGGCGGGCCATCGCCCGACGCTAGCGCGCGCGCGCCGCTTCGTCACGCCCCGCCAATGCGCGTGCGGGAAGGACCGGCGAGGCCCTGACCGTTGCCCGCGAGCATCGACTCGGCCCGCCCGTCGCCCTATGAAACGCATTCGGGTGTGGGAGAAACCGCGATGATCTTCGGCCTCGTCATTCTCGCGATCGCCGCGGTCGTCCTGCTGTGGGGCGTGGCGATCTACAACGGGCTCGTGCGGCTGCGCGCGCTGGTCGCGGAGGGCTTCAGCGGCATCACCGTGCAGCTTCGTCGCCGCGCCGACCTCATCCCCAACCTGGTCAGCACGGTCGAAGGCTATGCGACGCACGAGCGCGAGGTGCTCGGCCAGGTCACCGCCCACCGCGCCGACGCCGTGCAGGGCGGCTCGGTCGCCGCGACCGCGCAGGCGGATGCCGCGATGACCGGCTTGCTCGGCCGGCTGATGGCCGTCGCCGAGGCCTATCCCGACCTCAAGGCCAGCCAGAATTTCCAGCAGCTCCAGGCCGAGCTCGCCGAGATCGAGGACAATCTCCAGAGCGCGCGGCGCTACTACAACGCCACGGTGCGCGATCTGAACACCAGGATCCAGTCCTTCCCCGCCCTGCTCGTCGCCCGGCCGATGGGGTTCACCGAAGCCGAATTCTACGCCGATGCCGACCAGTCGATCCAGTCGGCGCCGGTGGTGAGTTTCGGCCAGCAGAAGGCATGAGGCTCGCTCGACCGTTCCGATTCCTGATCGCGGCGCTGGCGTTCGGCGCGCTCGCCGGCGCGACGCCGGCACAAAAGCCCGACATTTCCACGGACTGGATCGAGGCCAATTTCGGCACCGGCGGCGCCGAACGCATTCGCAGCTTCGACAGCGACATCGCGATCGATCCCGACGGGACGCTGCACGTCACCGAGACGATCGCGATCCACTCCAACGCGAACCGCATCCTTCACGGCATCACCCGCGATTTTCCAACCCGTTACCAGCGCGATGGCCGCACGGTCCGCGTCGGCTTCCGCGTCGAGAGCGTCGCCCGCGATGGCCGCGACGAGGAATGGACGACGGAAGCGATCGACAATGGCGTGCGGGTGCGCATCGGCCGCCGTGAGGTGACGCTGGCCCCGGGCGACTACACCTATGTCATCCGCTATACGACGACGCGCCAGATCGGCTTCTTTCCCGATTATGACGAACTCTACTGGAACGTGACCGGCACCGGCTGGGTGTTCCCCATCGACCGCGCGAGCGCGCAGGTCCGCCTGCCCGCGCCGGCGCCGATCTCGGGCGCTTCGGTCTATACCGGCGCCCAGGGCGCGAGGGCGACCAACGGCGAAGTGGCGAGCCGGGGACCGGGGGAGATCGCCTTCCGCACGACCGGGCCGCTCGGCCCCTATGAAGGCATGACGATCGCCTTCAACTGGCCGAAGGGCGTGGTCGCACCGCCGCCTCCGCCCAATATCGTCCAGCGCCTCGTTGCCGCGGGCGGCGGGATGGCGAGCGGGATTCTCGCCCTGCTCGGCCTCGCCGGATTCTATTACTATGCCTGGCGCAGGGCCGGCCGCGGCCCGGTAGCGGGCACGGTCGTGCCGCTGTTCGAGCCACCCGAGGGGATGAGCGCGGCGGGGCTGCGCTACGTCCGGAACATGGGCTTCGACAATCGCTGCTTCTCGGCGGCGATCGTCCAGTGCGGCGTGCGCGGCAAGCTGCGCCTCGTCGAGGAGGCGGAGGCGGGCCTCTTCGCCAAGGCGAAGACGCGGATCGAAAAAGTCACGGCGGGCGACGATCTCGACGCGCCGGAACGCGAGATGCTGAACGGCCTTTTCTCGCGCGGCGATACGGTCGCGACCGAGAAGTCCGAATACAAGTCCTTCCAGGCCGCGCAGAAGGCCCTGAACGAGGGTCTCGATGCAACCTACAAGGGGCGCTATTTCCTGCGCAATCTCGGCTGGGCGTTCGTCGGCGTCGCGCTGCTGGCGATGACGATGAACTTCGCTGGGCTGGTCGTCATCGCGGGCGATCCATTCGCCGATCCGGCCATGGCGCTCTTCCCGCTGTTCGGGCTGGTCGCGCTCGCCGCGTCGCTGGCGATCGCCTTGCGTTCGCGCGGCGCGACGAAAGTCGGCGGCACCCTGCTCGCGATCCTCTCTCTCCTGCTCGCCCTCGGTGGCGCGGCGATGGTAGTCCCCGCGATCAAGGGCGCCGTCGATGCCGGCATGGTCGTGCCCGTCCTGCTGCCGCTGCTGGCGCTGCCGCTGGTCATCTCGGCCTTCTGGTGGATGGCAGCGCCGACCCGCGAGGGCCGCGCCGTGATGGACCGCATCGCCGGCTTCGAGCGCTACCTTTCGGCGACCGAGGAGCATCGGCTGGAGACGCTGCATCCCCCCGAGAAGACGCCCGAGCTGTTCGAGCGCTACTTGCCCTATGCGATCGCGCTCGACGTCGAAAACAGGTGGGCGGACCGTTTTTCCGGGGTGCTCGCCGCGGCGGCGCAGGATCCGTCGCGTCAGCAGGGCATGGGCTGGTATTCGGGCAGCCAGAACGTCTGGTCCAACCCCGCCCGGTTCACCGCCGCGATGGGCGGCGCGCTGGCGAGCAGCGTCGCCGCGGCCTCGGTCGCGCCGGGATCGAGCAGCGGCTCGGGCGGCGGCGGCTTCTCGGGCGGTGGCGGCGGCGGCGGCGGTGGTGGTGGCTGGTGAATCAGGGCCCAGCGCGCCACCATCACGAAAAATAAGGTAAATTTCTGCGAAAGAAATTCGCTCCCGCGCGGGACTGTAGCTTCCGAGGAAGATGAACCGGGGGCGCGAACGTGGATGCCGATCGCCGCGCGAATGATCTGCTGCAGCTGATCAGCGAGGGCTTTATGTTGGTCGACGGCGATTTCCGGGTCGTCGACATGAATGCCGAGGGAGAGCGGATCGAGGGCCGTCCGCGCTCGTCCATCGTCGGGACGATCCTCTGGGACTCCTGGCCCGATCTCAAGGACACCGAACTCGGGCGACTGTGGGTTCGGGCGATGCGCAACCAGGAGCCGGTCGCACTCGAGCATCGCTACCATTGGCCCGACGGGCGCTCGGCCTGGCTGGAAATGCGCGCCTATCCAAGCGGCGACGGGCTCGCCATCTTCTACCGCGACGTCTCCGATCGCCAGGCCTCGCGCGACGAGCTCAAGCGGATGCAGACGGAACTGATCCACGCCTCGCGGGTGAGCGCGATGGGGACGATGGCGGCCACGCTGGCGCACGAGCTGGCCCAGCCGCTGATGTCCGCCGGCGCCTATCTCGACAGCGCGCTCAGGCAGCTGCGCCGCCTGCCGGCCGATGAGGCGCGCGAGGCCCGCCAGACGGTCGGCCTTGCCAACGCCTCGGTGCGGCGGGCGAGCGACATCCTCACCCGTCTGCGCGCCTTCATCGCGCGGGGGCGCGCCGAGCTGGAGACGCACGACCTGCAATCGATCATCGCCGATGCGAGCGTGCTCGCCCTGCCCGAGGCGCAGCGCGCCGGCGTCGAGATCGGCTTTCGCCTCGATCGCCACGCGCGCTGGGTGCGGGCCGACGCGGTTCAGATCCAGCAGGTGCTGATCAACCTCATCCGCAACGCGATCGAGGCGATGCAGGGCCTGGAGCGCAAGCAGGTCGTGATCTCGACGCGGTTGCTTGCCTCGGGCTCAATCGAGATCGCGGTCGAGGATACCGGTCCGGGGCTGGACGAATCGAAGGTTCGCGACGTGTTCGCGCCGTTCCAGTCGAGCAAGCCCGAAGGGCTCGGCGTCGGCCTTTCGATCAGCCGCACGATCATCGAGGCGCATGGCGGCACGATCGAGGTCGAGCGCCCGGCCGAGGGCGGCGCGCGCTTTCGGTTCACGCTGCCGCGCAGCCACGAGGTGGCCTGAGTTCAGGGCATCTGGCCCGGCCCGCCGAAGAGCGGCAACGTCTCCGGCGCAAGCGCGCCCTCGATCTCGAGCAGCCTCAGCTTGGTCGCTGCGCCGCCGGGCGCCGAAAAGCCGCCGGCGCGTCCGTCCGCGGCGGTAACGCGGTGGCAGGGAATGACGATCGGCCAGGGATTGCGGCCGAGCGCCTGCCCGACCGCGCGCGCGGCGCCGGGTTCGCCAAGCGCGGTCGCGATCGCGCCATAGGTCCGGGTCTCGCCCGGCGGGATCGCGCGGGCCAGCGCATAGACGCGTCGCTCGAACCCGCCGACAGCCTCCTCGTCGAGCACGACATCGCCATAGGCGACGCGAGCGCCGCCGAGATGGGCGGCGATGCGCGCTTCGAGCCGGGCGATCGCGGCCGGCGGGGTTGCGGCGAGCGAGTTCGGAACGCGGCGCCGGATCGCCGCGTCCATCCTGCCCGGGTCGCGCTCGGGCAGCAGCGCGCCGGCGAGGCCGCGCGCCGTCCAGATCAGGGCGCAGGTCCCGAGCGGCGTGGCGAACGCATGATGATTCGTCGCGGCCATCGCCATCCTCCTAACACGCGGCGCGACCTTTCGCCGCCCGCCCGAACCGGCTAGGATCGCGCATATTCCCATTGTCCAGATTGGTGCGAGGCGTGATGTCCGGCGAATCCGAAGCAGCGAACGACAAATCCGAAAAGGCAGAACAGGAAGCGCCGGAATCGGCCGAGGCGGCCAGGCGCGCCCCCGAGGACAAGCGCAAGCGCAAGATCGTCACCGGCACCGCGATCGGCATCGGCTCGGCGGCGATCGTCGCCGCCCTGCTCTACGCCAACCGCAATCGCAAGAGCGCCGGTGACAAGCGCGAGGACAAGCCGCGCCAGGAAAAGCCGCGCCAGAGCAAGCCGCGCCAGGACAGACGGCGCGAGGACTGACACGCGCGCTCAGGGTATCGGCTGGACGTAGGGGATCAGCTCGATCACGTCGATCCTGGCACCGCCCCGCGTCCAGGGCAGCACGAGGCGGTAGCGCAGCGGCTCGATCCGCTCGACGATGCCGGCGAGGTTGCGCTCCTCGACCGCACCATAAGCGGGTGGCGCTGCCTCGCCCGCCAGCATCATCGCGCCCAGGAACACGCCGCGCCTGTCGCCATCCTTCCAGATATAGCCGGCGGGAAGCTCCGAACCGCCCTGCTTGGTGAAGGCGAGCTCGTTGCCGTCGACCGAGATGTGGCAGAAATAGGAGGGATAGGCGCGCAGCGCGACCGCGCCCTCGCCGGCCCCGAGCCGCACGACTCGGCAGCGATAGGGCCCCGGCGGCGGATCGGCGCGCGCCAGTCCGGCGGCGGGATCGAGCAACGGGCCTTCCGCTGCGATCGCGCGGCCGAAGCCGGCGCCGCGCGCCATCGCCAGCGCCTCGCGCCACGCCGCGTCGATCCGCCGCAGCCGGTCGGCATCGGCCGGCTCGATCGCCTCGCGCCAGCCGATCGTGGCCGGCGCCGGCTCGGGCGCGGGTGATGGTGACGGCGCCGCCCCGACGGCGGCGGCAGGACCGGGCGTGCCGGTCGAATGGCAGGCGGCGAGCAGCGCCGGCGCGAGCATCAGCACGAGCCTGCGTCCCGCGCCCATGCGCTCACGCCCCGCTTTCGGCGAGCGCCAGCACCCTTTCGAGTACCGCGGGATGAAGCGGCTGGGTGAATTCGCAGGTGAAGCGATAGCCGTCGATCGCGACGATCCGCGCCGGCCATCCCTCGAGCCCCGGCAGCACGATCCACAGCAGCGTCCCGAGCCTGAGCGCGGCATAGCATTCGAATTCCACGCTGCGGGTCGTCAATGTCGAAACGTCGATCGACCAGCGCCGCGTGCCCTCGCGGACGCGCGCCGGCAGGTTGAGCTGCAGGCCCACCTCGGACCGCCCGGCCGCGTCCCGCCCGCTGGCGCGCGCACCGCCGCCCGGACTGGCGAGATAGGGGGCCGCGGGCGCGTCGCGACGATCGCGCAGCCAGGGAATCAGCTCCTGCCAGGGCAGTTCGGGCTGGAAGGAAATGCCGACGCGATCACCGTCGACCCAGCGCACCTTGCCGGCGAGCGGACGCAGCCCCTCGGGCGTGACCGTGACCTCCTCGCCGCGCGCGGGCGGATTCGGCGTCTCGATGCGGATCCCGCCCTGCGCGATGTCGCGGGTCGTGACGAGCTCGGTGCCCGAGGGACCCTCGACCAGCGCCGGAGCGCGAATCTCGACGCGCGGCATGCGCCGTCGCTCGCCCGGCTGGTTGGCGAGATTACGGGCGAGGATCGGCAGCACGTCGATCGGCTCGTCGAAGCGCAGCCCGACCTCGAACCCGCGGCGCCAGGCGATCGCGCCATCGAGATGGGCGCCATCGTCGAGTTCGAGCTCTAGCCGCTGGCCCTCGTCGATCGGCAGGTCGACATGGATCACCGCGCCGCCCGCGCTGATCTTGCGGATCTGGCAGATCTGCCGGATGCTGCCCACAATCAGCGCGCCGGGCTGCAGCGAGGCGTCGCCCTCGGCGAGCAGATCCGCGTCGAGCGGGGGTACATCACCGGACAGCGAGTAGATGGTATCCAGCACCGGCCTGCCTCTCCACAAACGCGTGACTTGAACCGGCCGGCGAGCCGCGCCGGAAACCCACGCATTGTCCGGCGAAAAAGGTTTACAAATTCCTAATTTTGGGCCCGCGACGCGACGAACCGAGCCGCCATTTGCCCACGATTTCCACCATTTCGGCCGATCCATCGGCCACGCCCCGCCTCATCCCCCGCGCGCGGCGCGAGCAAGGGTGGCGGGGACGCCTCCGCTCACCCCCGCGCGCGCCGGAGCCATTTCCTGCGCGCGAGGGGCGACAGACGCGCCCGGGCTTCCTATATGCGCGGCAGGACCGGCGTGACTCGCGGGAAGGCCATGCTCACCACGCATCCGTTCAATGACGACAAGCTGCGCGAGGAGTGCGGCATCTTCGGCATCTGGGGCGCCGATACCGCCGCCGCCCTGACCGCACTCGGGCTTCACGCGCTCCAGCATCGCGGCCAGGAAGCCGCCGGGATCACGTCATGGGACGGCGCAACGTTCCACAGCCACCGCGCGATGGGTCATGTCGCCGGCAATTTCGACAAGGATGCGGTGATCCGGGCGCTCGCCGGGCGCGCCGCGGTCGGCCACGTGCGCTATTCGACGACCGGCGCCTCGGCACTGCGCAACGTCCAGCCGCTCTTCGCCGAGCTCGCCACCGGCGGCTTCGCGATCGCCCACAACGGCAATATCTCGAATGCGGTGCGTCTGCGGCGCGAGCTCAACCGGCGCGGCTCGATCTTCCAGTCCACGAGCGATACCGAGGTCATCATCCACCTCGTGGCGACCTCGACCCAGCCGACCCTGCTCGACCGCTTCATCGACGCGCTCAAGCAGGTGGAGGGCGCCTACAGCCTGGCCTGCCTGACCGAGGAGGGATTGATCGCCTGTCGCGACCCGCTCGGCATCCGACCGCTGATCATGGGCCGGCTCGGCGAGGCCTATATCTTCGCCTCGGAGACGGTCGCGCTCGACGTGGTCGGCGCCACCTACCTGCGCTCGGTCGAACCGGGCGAACTGGTGGTGATTTCCGAGCAGGGCGTGCGTTCGCTGCGCCCCTTTGCCGAGGCGCGGGCGCGGCCGTGCATCTTCGAGCATGTCTATTTCTCGCGCCCCGATTCGATCGTCGACGGTGCCTCGGTCTATTCGGTGCGCAAGGCGATCGGCGTCGAGCTGGCGCGCGAGAATCCGGTCGCGGCCGACTATGTCGTGCCGGTACCCGATTCCGGCGTGCCGGCTGCGATTGGCTATGCGCAGGAAAGCGGCATCCCGTTCGAGCTCGGCATCATCCGCTCGCACTATGTCGGGCGTACCTTCATCCAGCCGAGCGACCAGGTCCGCCACCTTGGCGTCAAGCTCAAGCACAACGCCAATTCGGCGCTGATCGCGGGCAAGCGGCTGGTGCTCATCGATGATTCGATCGTGCGCGGCACGACCAGCCTCAAGATCGTGCAGATGCTGCGCGAGGCGGGCGCGCGCGAGGTCCATATGCGGATCGCCTCGCCGCCGACGCGGCATAGCTGCTTTTACGGAGTCGACACGCCGGAGCGCAAGAAGCTGCTCGCCGCGCAGATGGGGGTCGCCGAGATGAACGCCTATATCAAGGCGGACAGCCTCGCTTTCCTCTCGATCGATGGCCTCTATCGCGCCCTCGGCGAGGAGGCGCGCGATCCCGATGCGCCGCGCTATTGCGATGCCTGCTTCACCGGCGCCTATCCGACCAGGCTTACCGACCAGGAAGAGCTGGAGCAGCGCGATCAGCTGCTGCCGGCGGCGAATTACGGTTGATCTTCCGCGCGGGGCCGGCGAAGGGCGGGCATGACCAGGTTTCTTGAAGGAAGGCTCGCACTCGTCACCGGGGCGAGCCGGGGGATCGGCGCGGCGAGCGCGCTCGCGCTCGCGAAGGCCGGGGCGCATGTGATCCTCACCGCGCGCACCGCCACCGATCTCGAGGCCGTCGAGCAGAAGATCCACGACGCCGGCGGCAGCGCCACGATCGCGCCGCTCGACCTCGGCGAGGGCGACGGCATCGCGCGGCTCGCGCTGGCGATGCGCGAACGCTGGGAGGCGCTCGACCTCATGATGCTCAATGCCGCGATGCTCGGCTCGCTCACCCCGGTCGCGCAGATCGACGGCAAGGAGCTCAACCGCGTCTTCACGCTCAACCTGCTCGCGCAGCAGGCCCTGATCGCCGCCTTCGATCCGATGCTGCGCAAGAGCACCGCGGGCCGCGTGATCGGCGTCACCACCAGCGTCGCGCGCGGCCCGCGCGCCTACTGGGCGGCCTATGGCGCCTCCAAGGCGGCATTCGAGAACCTGCTGCTGAGCTATGCCGAGGAGGTGCGCAACCTGACCGCGATCAGGGTCGCGCTGCTCGATCCCGGCGCCACCGCCACGCGGATGCGCGCGCTCGCCTATCCGGGCGAGGACCAGGCGACGCTCAAGTCGCCCGATGCGGTCGCGGACGCGCTGGTCGAGTTCCTCAAGGGCGATTTCGAAACGGGCCAGCGGCTGGAGCTGCGCTAGATCACATCGGCATCCGGTGCCATTCCCCGCTCCCGGCGGGAGGTTGGTAACGGCGAGGGGCTTGGGCGCTCGAGGCTGGGCCGCGACCGGTGCCCGCGCGGGCGGTGGAGGTCCGACTGTCGATGCAGCCCCGCCCCGCCGCCTTCGCGGCGACGTCGCCCGCCCGCGCCCTACCCTCTTTCCACCAGCCCGGCCAGCGCGGCGCCGGGCCCGTGCACATAGTCGCCCAGCGCCAGCGGCGAGCGGATGAGGGCGGCGATGTGGAGCGCGTGCAGCGTGCGCGCGAGGTGATATGCGTCGGCGCCGGCGACCGGCCAGGCCGCGGCGACGAGCGTTGTCAGCACCAGTTCGCGTCGCTCATCCGCCCTGGCGACCATCTCGGCGATCGTCTCGTCCTCGATGGCGAGCATCCGCACCGCCAGCTCCATCGGCGCCCCCGCCGGGGCCGGGCGCCAGGCCTCCTCGAGCCGGGCGCGTGGTTCGGCGTCGCTCGCCGCGATCCGCGCCAGCGCATCCGCCTCCGCCTCGATCCAGAACCGCACGACGGCCTGCTTCAGCCCGCCGATCGTCTTGAAATGATGGTAGAACGAGCCCCTGGTCCGCCGCGCGCGGCGACACATTGCCTCGATGGTGAGCGCGCCCGGCCCCTCGCGCCGCAGCGCATCGACGCCGAGCGCGATCCAGTCGCCATGGGTCAGGTTATGGGCGGGCTTCGGCGCGGCCATGCCGACATACTAAGCGGTACGGTATGGCGCGGCAAGGGCATACGTACCGGTACGAACGGTCCACCCAGGGCGTCCGGCGAGCGGGCGGGATTGTTCAGATTTAACGTGATTATCTCGTCATATCATGTTGATTTAGCGAGCGTCACCTGCGCGACATCAATCCCGCCGCCGCGAAATCCGCCCTCGCAATACATGAGATAGAAGCGCCACAGGCCATGAAAGGCCTCGTCGAAGCCGGGCGGCAGGCGGCTGTCGCGGACGGCGGCGTCATAGCGTTCGCGCCAGCGCCGCAGCGTCTCGGCATAATGAGCGCCATAGCCTTCGCGGTCCCCCCATGCGAGCCCGGCCGCCGCGGCGATGCGGGCAAACTCCCCCTCCTCGATCAGCAGGCCGCCCGGGAAGACGTAGGTCTGGATGAAATCGGCGTTGGCGGCATAGGGCTCGAACAGCTCGCCGCGCATCGAGATGAGCTGGATGCCGGCGCGGCCGCCCGGCTTCAGCGCCCGGGCGATCGCCTGGAGATAGGCGGGCCAGTATTCGCGTCCCACCGCCTCCACCATCTCGACGCTCGCCACCGCGTCGAACCTGCCGGCGACGTCGCGATAGTCACGCAGCTGGATATCCACGCGATCGGCGAGCCCGGCCTCGGCGAGGCGGCGGTCGGCATGGGCCTTCTGCTCGGCCGACAGCGTGAGCCCGGTGACGTGAACACCATAATCGCGTGCCGCGATCTCGGCGAGCGCGCCCCAGCCGCATCCGATTTCGAGTAGCCGCTGGCCCGCCTTGAGCCCGAGCCGGTCCAGCAGCAGGCGGATCTTGCGTGCCTGCGCCGCCTCCAGCGGCTCGTCGGCTGAAATCGGCTCGGCAAAGATGGCGCAGGAATAGGTCATGCTCGCGTCGAGCCAGGGCGCATAGAAATCATTGCCCAGGTCGTAATGGTGGGCAATGTTCGCGCGCGCCCGTGCCGGCGAATTGGCGCGCAGCGCATGGGCGAGCCGGTTGACCAGCCGCCACGGCCCTCTGGCCCGCCCGACCTGGCCGAGCGAGGCAGCGTTGCGCGAGAAGAGCTCGAACAGCGCGACGGGATCGGGGCTCGACCACTCGCCGCGCGCCCAGGCCTTGTACCAGCCGACCGAACCGGAGGTGGCGAGCCGCGCCAGCGCGCGCCAGCTCTTCAGCGCGACGAAGGCCGCCGGCCCCTCGCCGCGCCCGCCGAGGATTCGCAGGCCGCCGTCCGGCAGCGTCGCCTCGAGCCGACCCGCCTCGAGCCCGGCGTCGATGCGGGCGAGGACACGGCCGAAGCCGCCGGCGAACAGGCGCGCGAGCAGGTCGCCACCGGTGGCAAAGCCCCGGTCCGCCGCGACCAGATGTTTCCCCCGCTGCAGCGTCACGCACCCCTAGATGCGGCCTCGCCGCCGTCGAGGCAAGCGCCGAGGCGATGCCGGCGTCATGACGTCAATTCCCGCGCGCAGAAAGCGCCGCGCGTCTCAGGACTTGCGCGGCTCCTTGCCGACTTCCCAGGTCTGGCCGCGCGAGACGAGCGCCTGGAGGTCGGCGCTCTTGCCGGCGGCGGCCTCGGCATTCTGCTGGGCGACCTCGCTCTCGAAGGTCGGGCGCGGATCGTCGTAGATCACGCCGAGCGCCATCGGGAAGCTGCCGATCGACATGTCGATCAGCATGTGCGCGACTGCGCGGTTGGCCGGATCGTGGACGATCACGCCGACGCTCTCCCAATCGCCGTCGGCGACGTCGACGACCTTGAGGTTCAGGGCCTCGCGGTCCAGCGTCAGGCCCTTGCGGCCATTGTCGAACAGCATTGGCTCGCCCGCCTTCAGCCAGAGCTGCTTGCCGTTATTCTCCCTGGCGGTGAACGGCGCGAACACGTCGTCATTGTAGACGATGCAGTTCTGGAAAATCTCGATGAAGGCCGCGCCCTGGTGGGCATGAGCGGCCTTGAGCACGTCGGGGAGCTGCTTGCTGACATCGATCGCGCGGGCGACGAAGCGGGCGCCCGAGCCGAGCGCATAGGCGCAGGGGCGCACCGGCCGATCGACCGATCCGAAGGGCGTCGAAGGGCTGCGCGTGCCGACCCGGCTGGTGGGAGAATATTGGCCTTTCGTAAGGCCATAAATCTCATTGTTGAAAAGCAGTATCTGGCAATTGAGGTTGCGCCGGAGCAGGTGCATCGTGTGGTTGCCGCCGATCGACAGGGCATCGCCATCGCCGGTGATGATCCACACGTCGAGGTCCGGATTGGCCAGCTTCACCCCGGTCGCGATCGCCGGCGCGCGGCCGTGGATCGTGTGGAAGCCATAGGTTTCCATATAGTAGGGGAAGCGGCTCGAGCAGCCGATGCCCGAGATGAACACGGTGCGCGCCGGATCGGCGCCGAGTTCGGGCATGGTGCGCTGCACCGCCTTCAGGATCGCGTAATCGCCACAGCCTGGGCACCAGCGCACTTCCTGGTCGCTGGCGAAATCCTTCGCGGTGAGCTTGGTCATTTCGTTCATGCGGACAGGGCCCTTACGGCTTCAGGTAGAAGATCAGCGCCAGGACGATAGCGAGCATCAGCACCAGCGGGATCAGGCGGGGCGGGTTCAAGCAAGCGCCTCCTCGATCGCGGCCTCGATCTCGGCGATCCTGAACGGCTGGCCGGCGACCTTGCTCACCGGTCGCGCGTCGACGAGATATTGATCGCGAAGCACGGTCTTGAGCTGACCATTGTTCAGTTCCGGTACGATGGTCCTATCGTAAGCCCTTAGAAGATCACCAAGATTCTTCGGCAGCGGCCAGATATGGCGGAGGTGAACATGGGCGACGCTCCGCCCCCGGCCCAAGGCCCGGCGCACCGCCTGGTGGATCGCGCCGAACGTCGATCCCCAGCCGACCACGGCGAGCTTCGCGCCGGCTTCGCCGAGACAGGGCTCGATCGGCGGAATCGTATCGGCGACGTTCAGCACCTTGCGGGCGCGCAGCCCGGTCATCGCCTGGTGGTTTGGCGGCGCATAGTCGATATGGCCGGTCCGGGCGTTCTTCTCGATGCCGCCGATCCGGTGCATCAGCGCCGGTGTGCCCGGCTTGATCCAGACCCGCGCCAGCTTTTCGTCCCGGGCGTAGGGGTTGACCGGCTCCCCTTGCGCCGGCGGCGTCGTGTGGAAGGCGACCGGAAAGGGCGCATAGGCCGCCATGTCGGGCACCCGCCAGGGCTCGGCTGCGTTGGCGATATAGCCGTCGGTGAGCAGCATCACCGGCGTCATATATTGGACGGCGATGCGGCACGCCTCGATCGCGCAATCGAAGGCGTCCGCCGGCGAGCGCGCCGCGATCACCGGCATCGGCGCATCGCCGTTGCGCCCGTACACCGCCTGGTACAGGTCCGATTGCTCGGTCTTGGTCGGCAGGCCGGTCGAGGGCCCGCCCCGCTGCGAATTGACGATGACCAGCGGCAGCTCGGTCATGATCGCCAGGCCCATCGCCTCGCCCTTGAGGGCGATGCCGGGCCCGGAGGAAGAGGTGACGCCGAGCGAGCCGGCGAAGCTCGCGCCGATCGCGGCCGCGATCGCCGCGATCTCGTCCTCCGCCTGGAAGGTGGTGACGCCATATTCCTTGAGCCGCGCGAGATGGTGCAGGATCGCGCTCGCCGGCGTGATCGGGTAGCCGCCGAAGAACATCGGCAGCCCGGCGAGTCGCGCGCCCGCGACCAGCCCGAGCGAGATCGCCTCGGCGCCGGTGACGGTGCGGTAGAGGCCGGGCGCGACCGGCGCGGCGGCGATGTGGTGCTGGGCGAACCGCCCGCTCATCTCGGTCGTCTCGCCATAGGCGTGCCCGGCGTTGAGCGCCGCGATGTTCGCCTCGGCGAGCTCGGGCGCCTTCGCGAACTTGGCCTTGAGCCAGGCGATCAGCGGCTCGCGGTCGCGATCGAACATCCAGAGCGCCAGGCCAAGCGTCCACATGTTCTTGCAGCGCAGGGCTTCCTTGTTGCCGAGCCCGAACGCCTTCACCGCGTCGAGCGTGAGCTGCGAGATGTTGAGCCGCAGCACCTGCCAGCGCGCCAGCGTGTCGTCCTCGAGCGGGTTGGTCGCAAAGCCCGCCTTGGCGAGGTTGCGCGCGCCGAACTCGCCCTCGTCGACGATGATGAGCCCGCCCGGCTTCACCGCCTCCATGTTCACCTTGAGCGCGGCCGGATTCATCGCGACCAGCACGTCGGGCGCGTCGCCCGCCGTCTCGATCGCGGCCGAACCGAAGTTGATCTGGAAGGCCGAGACGCCGAAGGTCGTGCCCTGCGGCGCGCGGATTTCGGCAGGGAAATCCGGGAAGGTCGCAAGGTCGTTGCCGGCCAGCGCGGTCGACAGGGTGAATTGCCCGCCGGTCAGCTGCATCCCGTCGCCGGAATCGCCGGCGAACCGGACGACGACGGATTCGGGCGCTTCGGTGGATCGGGATTCTTCGGTGGTGACGAAATGTCTGGCCGTGGCCAAGGCTGCTGTCCTTACGAGTCTCTGGCCCGGCAACCTAGACCCGCGCGGGTGCGCCGACAACAGTGGCAAGCGGCGCGCGACAACTTAGACTGGATGTGGCCGATCCGCGCGGATCGGCGCGATTCGTCTCTCGAACGGAGCGGTGATGGCGGAAGATTTTCACGCAAGGCAAGATGCGGCGCCCGGCGGGGACCGGCGGATCGCCGCGCGCGACGCGCTGCCCTATCGTCCGGGCGCCGGGGTGATGCTGCTCAATCCGGTGCGCCACGTGTTCGTCGCGCAGCGGCTCGATTCGACGCTCGAGGCCTGGCAGATGCCGCAGGGCGGCATCGACGACGGCGAGGACGCCGAAACGGGCGCGCTGCGCGAGCTTCATGAGGAAACCGGCATCACCAGCGACAAGGTCGAGATCCTCGCCCGCGCGCCGCGCGAGCTCTATTATGACCTTCCCGACGACCTGCTTGGCAAGATCTGGGACGGCCGCTGGCGCGGCCAGCGCCAGACCTGGTTCCTGATGCGCTTCACCGGCACCGACGCAGATATCGACATCGCGACCGAAACCCCTGAATTCCGCGCCTGGAAATGGGCCGAGCCAGCCGCGCTGCCCGGCCTCATCGTCCCGTTCAAGCGGAAGCTCTACGAGGATCTGCTGCAAGCCTTCGCGCGCTGGCTTTAGGCCGGACGGGAATACGCCCTCCCCCTCGGTGACCGGGTCGCGCTGATCGGATCCGGCGTCCCGGGAACAAGCAGCGACCGCCGGGCCCGCGTCGATCTAGCGCGCTCGCCCGGCCGCGGCGGCGTGGCCGGCAGACTGCTCCAGCGCGCCGAACTCGGCCTGCTGGAAATATTCGGCGATGCCGGGATCGATGGCCAGCGCCTCCGCCTGGTCCGTCATCGCGCCGGCGACATCGCCCGAGCGAAGGCGCACGATCGCGCGACCATAATAGCCCCTCGGCAAACTCGGATCGGCGGTGATGGCCGCGTCAAAATCGGCGCGCGCCGCCTCGATCCTGCCGAGGCGCAATTCGATCAGCGCGCGATTGGCATGGTAATCGCTCTTCGTGTCGTCGCGCGCGATCGCGCGATTGCAGGCATCCAGCCCCCAATCGAGCGCGAAGCCCGTTTTCGCGACCGCGCCGGCCATCAGGTTGAAATCGTCCGGGCCCGAGCTGGCGGCAAGCCCCGCCTGGAAGTCGCGCTCGGCCGCTGCCCGATCGCCCAGGTTCAGCCGCGCCATCGCGCGATAGGCCAGAACGCCGAAATCGTTGGGCTCGCTCTCCAGTATCCGCGAGAAGCGCGCAATCGCGTCATCCCATTTCCGCTCCTCGAAATCGACGAGGCCGAGCTCGGCGAGCGCATCGAAATCGTCGGGATCGAGGCGCAGCGCAGCGACCAGGTCGGCACGACGCCCGGCAACGTCGCTCCAGTGGCGAATGGATGCGCGCACCAGATAGTAGCGGGAATCGCCCGGTTCCTGCGCGATCGCGGCGTCGATCATCGCCATGGCACGGTCACGATCGGCGAGCCGCTCGTAGACCCGGGCGGCCGCCGCCAGCGCATAGCTGTCGTCCGGGAACTGGTCGGCGAGCCGCGCGGCGACCGCGGCGGCTTCCGCGCGGCGCCGTTGACCGACCAGCAGGTCGGCCTCCAGGACATAGCCATCGGGATCGTCGGGCCAGGCCGCGATATGGGTTTCCGCGTCGGCGAGCGCGGCCGCCTCATCGCCCGCGCGATCATATTGGTAGGCGCGGAACCTGAGGGCCAGGCGGTTGCCTGGATCGATCTCAAGCGCCCGGGAGTATTCGACGATCGCGGCCGGGTCATCGCTCCTTCGATCAGCAATCACCGCCCGCGCGAGATGAATGATCGCCGCATCCGGCATGTCGCGCGCCGCGAGCGCGAGGTCCGATTCAGCCTCGACGAGGCGATTGGTAAAGGCAAGGGCCAGGGCGCGCTCCGCAAGCGCGGGCGCGAAGCCCGGCACCCGCGTCAGGATCCCGCCGAATATCTCGATCGCCTGATCGAAGTGGCGGATATTGCTCAGCTGGCGCCCATAGGCCAGCTCGTCATTGATGTCCGGGCGCGGCGCCGGCGCCGCCACCTCATCGGCGATCGTCGTCCGCGCCGCGACGGGCTGATGGGCCGCCAGCGCGGCGAGCAGCAGCGCCGCACCGAAAGGTCTTCTCATTCCGCTCCTCCCCCCCTTCCCCACGCGTCGCGACCCGGCCGGCTTTTTGTCCGCCCCGACGCTCAAATTGTGGAACCCGCCGGAGGCGTCGGCTAAACCATAAGGCGGAAAGCAGCACGGCGCGCAGACGCCATATGCGCGTCAACCGCGAGCTGTATACTCCGACCAGCCCCGATTCCATGAGGAAAACGCGTTGATCCTTCGACCAGCCCTGCTTCTCGCCCTGACCCTCTTTGCCGGTCCCGCATTCGCCGGCGTCACGCCCGACGCGCGCGCCGCGCAGGATCGCGGGCCGGCGGCCGCGCCGACCGAGCAGACCGACGCGCCGCTGCCGGCGCCGCTGCAGGCGATGGTGGACGACGTGCTCGCGCACGGCACCGACGCCGAGATCGCGGCGGTGATCAAATATGCCAGACGCGCCTATCCCGAGAACAGCCGGATGCTGACCGCGCAGGTGAACCGTCGCAATGAGCGGCGCGAGGCGCAGCGGCGCGAGCGGCTCGCCAGCACCGGCTTCTTCGAGGCCTGGCACGGGCGCGGCGAGATCGGCGCCACGCGTTCGACCGGCAACAACGACAATCTCGGGCTCTACGGTTCGCTGTCGCTGACCCACGAGGGGCTCAACTGGACCCACCAGGCGCGCGCCTCGCTCAACATCCAGGAAACCGACGGCGTGCGCACGCAGGAGCAGATGCTCGCCGCCTACGAGCCGCATTACAAGGTGAGCGACCGGCTTTCCGCCTACGGCCTGATCCAGGCGGAGCGCGACCCCTTCCTCGGCTTCGACTCGCGCTACTCGGTCTCGGCCGGCTTCGGCTATGCGCTGGTCAAGCGGCCGACCTTCACCGTCGACGTCCAGGGCGGGCCCGCCTTTCGGATCGAGGATCCGATCGCGGGCGACGATCGCGAAAGCATTTCGGGCCGCGCCGCGATCAACGCGCGGCTGCAGCTCCGCCCCGGCGTCGTGCTCACCCAGAGCGCCAACGCCTTTCTCGACAGCGACGGCAACACATTCAACTCCTCGACCGGGCTCGAGACGCAGTTGATCGGGCGACTCTCCGCGCGGCTGTCCTACAACGTGCAATATGAGAGCCAGCCGGCTGACGGGCTGGTATCGACCAACACGCAGAGCCGGGTGAGCCTGATCTACGGTTTCTGACCCGGGGGTTCCGGCGCCGGGCGTTCCCGGCTAAGGCCGCGCATATGCTGAACGGGATCGAACGCGAGGCGACCGAGCGGGCGGCGCAGGCGCCGATGCTCGAGCAGGTCATGGCGTGGGCGGCCGTGAACAGCGGCTCGCGCAACCTCGCCGGGCTCGCGACGATGGCCGATCTGCTCGCGGACGCGTTCGCCGATCTGCCCGGCGAGCTGGAGCTGCGCGAACCCGCGCGGGTCGAGACGATGGGCGCGGACGGCAAGCTCGCGCCGCTGGAGCACGGCCGCAACCTCCATCTGGTCGTCCGCCCCGACGCGCCGGCGCAGCTTCTCTTCACCGGCCACATGGACACGGTTTTCGGCGCCGACCATCCCTTCCAGCAGGTCTTCTGGCGCGAGGAGGGCGTGCTCGGCGGCCCCGGCGTCGCCGATATGAAGGGTGGCATTGCGATCATGCTCGCCGCGCTCCGCGCGGTCGAGGCGGTTGGACTGACCCAGCTCGGCTACGAGGTCGTCATCAACAGCGACGAGGAGGTCGGCTCGCCCGGCTCGGCCGCCTTGCTCGCCGCCGCCGCGCGGGGCAAGCGCGCCGCCTTCACCTATGAGCCATCGGCGCTGCCCGACGGCACGCTCGCTGGCGCGCGGCCGGGCAGCGGCAATTTCTCGATCCGCGTCGCCGGCCGCGCTGCCCATGCCGGCCGCAATCCCGAGCAGGGACGCAACGCCGTCCTCGCCGCCGCCGATCTCGCGCTCCGCCTCGGCGCGGCGAAGGATGCGGGGCTCAAGGTCAACCCGGCGAGGATCGAGGGCGGCGCGGCGAACAATGTCGTGCCCGACCATGCCGTGCTGCGCGTCAATCTGCGGCCGATGACGCCGGCCGACGAGGCGCGCGCCAGGGCGCTGATCGACGACGAGGTAGCGGTGGTCGCGGCGGCGCATGACGTCACGATCCATGTCCACGGTGGCTTCGGCCGTCCGCCCAAGCCGATGGATGCCAGGGCGGAGGCGCTGTTCGGCCTCGTGCGCCGTTGCGGCGCGGACCTGGGGCAGGATATCGCCTGGCGCGACACTGGCGGCGTCTGCGACGGCAACAATATCGCCGCCAGCGGCGTGCCGGTGGTGGACACGATGGGCGCGCGCGGGGGCGCGATCCATTCGGACGAGGAGTTTCTGATCACCGCGAGCCTCGCGGAGCGGGCGCGGCTTTCCGCGCTCGCCATCCTGCGGCTCGTCAACGGGGGGGCCTTGTGAGCTTCAGGGTGCGGCCCGCGCGGGGCAAGGATCTCGATGCGCTCTACGAGCTGGCGCGGCTCACCGGCGGCGGCTTCACCAACCTGCCACCGGACCGCGACACGCTCGCCGCCAAGCTCGCGCGCTCGGACGCGGCCTTCACGAGCGTGGAAGGCGCGCCCGGCGGCGACCTGTTCGTGTTCGTGCTCGAGGAAGCCGCGAGCGGGGCGATCCGCGGCACCTGCCAGGTGTTCAGCCGCGTCGGCATGGAGCAGCCCTTCTATTCCTACCGGATCAGCAAGCTGACCCAGGTCTCGCCCGAGCTGGGCCGCGTTTTCGAGACCGAGATGCTGACGCTGTGCACGGACTTCAACGGCGCCTCGGAGGTCGGCGGGCTGTTCCTCCATCCCGACGCGCGCTCGGGAGGGCTCGGCGTCCTGCTTGCGCGCAGCCGCTATCTCTTCATCCGCCGTAACCGCGAACGCTTCGCCGACAAGGTCGTCGCCGAGCTGCGCGGCGTCATCGACGAGGCGGGCGGCTCGCCCTTCTGGGACGCGATCGCCGGCAAGTTCTTCGGCATGGGCTTCAAGGAGGCGGACACGTTCAACGCCACCCATGGCACGCAGTTCATCGCCGATCTGATGCCCAAGACGCCGATCTACACGGCAATGTTGCCGCCCGAGGCGCTGGCGGTGATGCGCCAGCCGCATCCGGCCGGGCGGGCGGCGATGCGGATGCTGGAACAGGAAGGCTTCTCGTCGGAAGGCTATATCGACATTTTCGACGGCGGCCCGACCATGTCGGTGCGGACCGACAGCATCCGCACGCTTGCCGGCGCACGCGAACTGACCGTCGGCGAAATCGTCGATGGTCTCGACGCGCCAAGGACGCTCGTCGCTTCGGGTCGTCTCGCCGATTTCACCTGCGGCTGGGCGCATGTCGCGGTGCGTGACGAGGGCCGCGCCGCCATCGACGCCGGCAGCGCCGCCGCGCTGCACCTCGCGGCTGGCGATGTCCTGCTCGCGGCGGAGCGCTGAGCGATGGCGCTCCGGGAGATCAATTTCGACGGGATCGTCGGCCCGACCCACAATTATTCGGGCCTTTCCTTCGGCAATCTCGCAGCGACCGCCAACAAGGGACGCGTCGCTCATCCCCGCGCCGCCGCGCTGCAGGGGATCGAGAAGATGCGGCGCAACCTCGCGCTCGGTCTCGCGCAGGGCATCTTCCCGCCGCAGCGCCGGCCCGATCGCGACTGGCTCGCCGCGCTCGGCGCGACGATGGAGACCGCCGACGAGACGCTTCGCGCCGCCTCCTTCTCGGCTTCCTCGATGTGGGCGGCTAACGCGGCGACCGTCTCGCCGGCGCCCGACACGGCGGACGGGCGCTGTCACCTCACAATCGCCAATCTGACGACGATGCCGCACCGCAGCCACGAATGGCGCGAAACGCTGGCGCAGCTCCGCCTCGCCTTCGCCGACGATGCCCATTTCGCCGTCCACCCGCCCGTCCCCGCCACTTTCGGCGACGAAGGCGCGGCCAATCATATGCGCCTGTGCAGCGCCCACGACGCGCCCGGCGTCGAGGTCTTCGTCTATGGGGTGCGCGGCGGCGGCTTTCCCGCGCGCCAGCATCGCGAGGCGAGCCGGGCGCTGGCGCGGCTCGCCGGGCTCGATCCCGCGCGCACCCTGTTCGTCCAGCAATCGGAAGCCGCGATCGCCGCCGGCGCGTTTCACAACGATGTCGTCGCGGTCGCGAACGAGCATGTCCTCCTCGCCCACGAACAGGCGTTCGAGGCCAGGGAGAGCGTCTATGCAGAGCTCAGGCGGCTGCTCCCGCAGGTCGAGATCATCGAGGTGCCGGCGCGCGTCGTCAGCCTCGCCGACGCGGTCCGCTCCTATCTGTTCAATGCGCAGCTCGTGACGCTGCCGGAGGGCGGCATGGCACTGATCCTGCCCGGCGAGGCGAAGGAGACGCCCGCGGTCTGGGGCTGGCTCGAGCGGCTGGTGGCCGGGAACGGCCCGATCCGCCGGCTCGAAGTGGTCGACGTTCGCCAGTCGATGGCCAATGGCGGCGGCCCGGCCTGCCTTCGCCTTCGCGTCGTCGCCGATCCGGAGACGGTCGATCCGCGCTTCCTGGTCGATCCGGCGAAGCTCGACGCCATCGCCGCCTGCGTCGCCGAGCACTGGCCGGAGGCGATCGCGCCGGACGATCTCGCCGATCCCGCCCTATGGACGCGCGTCGAGGCGGCGCGCGACGCGCTGCTCGACCTGCTGAACCTTCGGGAGCTGGACCGCTGAATGGTAACGGCGGCCGGGACGCGCCCGGCCGCCGGCCCCCCACCTCGCGGTGAACTCAGCGCGGCGTGGCGCCTGAAGCGCCGGCCCGCCGCTCACCTTCCGCCAGGCGCACGACCACGTCGTCCACGTGCACGCCGCCGCGCTCGACGAGCAGGTTCTGGATGCCGCGCTCATTCTCGCGTGTCTCGACCGGGATCTCCCCTTCGCGCCGGAAGCGGCGGCGGACATAGTCGCCAAGCTCGCCCGCGGTCACCAGCCGGTCGCCGTCGGTGTCGGCGGCGCCGGTGAGCCCTTCGCGCAGGAAGTAGGCGAGGAAGCCGCCCGCCTTGAGGCGGCTGGCGACGAGGCTCGTCAGATCCTCCTCGGAGCTGAACAGTCCCATCACGTTCGGCCGGTCGATGAGGTTGCGAAAGCCGCCCGAGAAGCAGGAGTCGAGCACGACCATGCTCATGCGCGCGCGGATGCGCTGGAACAGCTGGGCGAGCTGCGCGTCGGTTATCGCGCCATCGTAAAGCTCGATCGTCTCGCGCCGTCCGTCCAGTTCCTCGGCGCTGTCCGGCGCGTCGACCTGGTTGCCGTGGCCTGAGAAGAAGAACAGGAACAAGTCGTCGGGGCCGGCCGCCGCGGCGGCGCGCGCGAAGGCGCTTTCCAGGCCCTTGCGCGTCGCGCGGCCGTTGACGAGGAGGGCGCTGGCGGGATGCAGCAGCCCCTCGCCACGCAGTGCCTCGAAGAGGCGGCGGGCATCATCGTCCGTATTGGGCAGATCGTTCACGCGGCCGGCATAATCGGCGACGCCGACGAGCAGCGCGATCACGCGCGCGCCGCCCGGAACGGCCTCCTGGCGCGGCAAGCCGGGGCTGGGCGCGACGGTGAGGCGATATTCGCCCGTCGCATTGGCCCGATAAGAGGTGACCGTGATCAGATATTCGCCGTCCTCGGCCAGCACGCGATCGATCCGGCTGTCGAGCGAAAGCGCGCCGTTCTCGTCGCGCAGATCGTCATTCTCGTCGATGCTGCCGTCGGGGTGGCGCAGGACCAGGTAGGTGTCGAACTTGTCGGCGCTGAGGTCGATCCGCACGCGCTGCCCGCGCCGCGCCGTGAAGCGATAATGGTCGGCACGGGCGCCACCGGGCAGCGCGTCGTCGCTCGTGGTCAGCCGTCCCCGCACGCTCGCGCCGAGCCGGATCGGCGTCGCCTGCGCGTCCTCGGTCAGCGCGGCCTCGCGCGGCGGCACCGAGGCGCGCAGTTCGTAAGCGCCCATCTCGCCGGGCCGGAAGCTGGTCACCGAGATCCGGTAGGCGCCGTCGGCGGGAAGCTGAATGACGACGCGGCTGTCGAGCATGTTGCCACCGCTCGCCGCGTCGTCGTTAGAGCGCGCGAAGCCGTCCGGCCCCTCGACCAGCAGGTAGGAATCGAAATCTTCGGAATGAAGGTCGAGCGCGATCCGCTCGCCGCGCTGTCCCCGCAGCACGTAGAGGTCGCGAATCTTGCCGGACGGAAGCTGGACGTCGCTGCCGGTGAGTTCGCCGCGCGCCACCTGGCCTGCGGAGATGGTGGGCGCCGGCGCGGCCGCCCCCGGCTGGCCGGATAGGGGCGCGGCGCCCATCGCCAGCATGACGGCGCACAGCGCGAGCATCCCCGAACCCCTCATTTCGTCCTCCCCAGGGAACGTCCCGTCGCTGGTAGTCGGGCAGGAGGACTGAAGGAAAACTGAATGAGCCGGTCATCGGCGCGACAGCTTCAGCGACGGACCGGCGCCGGGCGCCTTGCCACTGTCCTATTCCACTGATACACATGCCGCCGATGTTCCGCATAGCCAGGTGCCTGCTGGCCCTCGCCGGGCTGGCGATGGCCGCCCTCCCCGCCCCAACGACCGCCCGCGCCGCCGGGTTCGACGCGACGGACTGCCGCATCGGCGCCTATCGCCTCGACGACGGCAGCATCGTCGACATCGCGCCATCGGAGGGCGAGACGCTGCGCTGGCGGCGGCTCGACGGCACGACCGGCGCGCTCTCCCCGGCGGGCGATGGCCCGTTCCGAGGCACCATCGGCTGGACCGGACGGCCTGATGGCGTCGTCGTCTCCTTCACGTCCTGCGCTGAACGCGGCATCCGCTTCGCCGGCCGCGCCGGACGAAAGATCGATTTCGATACGGTCGATACCGAGTTCAGGAGCGGCGACGTGACGCTGGCGGGCCGGCTCGTCCTGCCGCGCGGCGACGCACCGGCGCCGCTGGTCGTGCTGGTCCACGGATCGGAGCGCAATTCGGCGCGGCGCGACTATGCGCTGCAGCGGCTGCTGCCGGCGATGGGCATCGGCGCCTTTGTCTATGACAAGCGCGGCACCGGCGGGTCCGGCGGGCGCTACACGCAGAACTTCCTCCTGCTCGCCGGCGACGCGATCGCTGCGGCGAACGAGGCGCGCCGCCTCGCCGGAGCGCGCGCCAGCGAGGTCGGCTATCAGGCCGGCAGCCAGGGCGGCTGGGTCGCGCCGCTGGCCGCGCGCATCGCGCCGGTGGACTTCGTCATCGTCGGCTTCGGGCTGGCGGTCTCCCCCGCCGACGAGGAGCGCGAGGCGATCGCCTATGGCCTCACCCGCCATGGCTTCGGCGCCGAGGCGGTCGCGCGCTCGATGGACTTCGCCGAGGCCTCGATCGCGCTGATCGGCAGCAATTTCGAGGACGGGCATGACGCGCTCGCCGCCGCGCGCCGGCGCCATGCCGATGCGCCCTGGCTGCGCTACGTGCGCGGTGACGTAACGCACATCTTCCTCGGCATGAGCGAGGCGGAGCTGCGCCGCCAGGGCCCGGCCTTGTTCGCTGGCATCCCGCTCGATTATGATCCGATGCCGGTGCTGCGCGGCCTCGAGGTGCCACAGCTGTGGATCCTCGGCGCCGACGACATCGATGCGCCGAGCGGCGAGACGGCGCGCCGGCTCGAAGCGCTGGCCGCGGCCGGCCGCCCGATCACGCTCGCGGTCTTTCCCGACGCCGAGCACGGCATCTACCAGTACGAAACGGCCGCGAACGGCGAGCGGCTCTCGACCCGCCAGCCGGAAGGCTATCTGCGCATGATGCGCGACTATATCCTGACCGGGCGGCTGAGCGGCGATTATGGCGCCCGCGTCTCGGAAACGCTCCTGAGACAGGCCCGCTAGCCCACCACCCCTCGCGGCCCCGCCAGGCGACAATTCCGCCCGTCCCGACACCAAGCAATGGCGCACCCGACAGGATTCGAACCTGTGGCCTCTGCCTTCGGAGGGCAGCGCTCTATCCAGCTGAGCTACGGGTGCGCGGATGCCGGAGCGGGGCGCTTAGCAAAGGCCGCGGTGGGGGGCCAGTCCCTTGTTCGCGTGCGCTAGCGGCCGGCGGCCTGACGCTTGCGCCGCGTCACCCAGCCCTTGCGCGCCGCCGCCGAGCGCTGCTCCCACGAACCCGGCTTGCGGGCGCGGCCGCCGCGCGAGGAGGAAACATGGGTGTCGGGCACGCCTCGGCCGGCGCCGGATTTGTTGCCGCCGCCCGATTCCTTGTTGACCGTCGCCCAGGCGCGTGCCTCGGCAGTCTCCTTCGGGACGCCGCGCTCCTCGTAGCTCTCCTCGATATGCCGCGCCTTGCGCTTCTGCTTGTCGGTATAGCTGTCCTTGTCGCCACGGGGCATGACGCGTCTCCTGCTTCGGCCCGCACGGGAAACGCGGGAAATGACGCAGGTTTCCGGCGGCTATTCGACGGTCACCGATTTCGCGAGGTTGCGCGGCTGATCAACGTCCGTCCCCTTCGCCACCGCGACATGATAGGCGAGCAGTTGCACCGGCACCGCATAGACGAGCGGCGCGATCAACGGGTGGACCTTCGGCATCTCGATAGTCGCGATCGGCCCGTCGCCGGCGGTGGCGAGGCCGTCGGCATCGGAAACCAGCACCACCTGTGCGCCGCGCGCCATCGCCTCCTGCATGTTTGAGACGGTCTTGTCGAACAGCGGGCCGGAGGGAGCAAGCACGATCAGCGGAACGGCATCGTCGATCAGCGCGATCGGCCCGTGCTTCATCTCGCCCGAGGCATAGCCTTCGGCGTGGATGTAGCTGATTTCCTTGAGCTTCAGCGCGCCTTCGAGCGCCAGCGGATAATCCGGCCCGCGCCCCAGGTAGAGCACGTCGCGCGCGGCGGCGATGGTGTGCGCCATCGCCTCGATCTCGCCATCATGTTCGAGCGCGGCGCTGAGCGCCGCCGGCGCCTCGATGAGGCAGCGGACGATCTCGCTCTCCTCCGCGGGCGCGAGCCGCCCTTTCGCGCGGGCGAGATTGACCGCGAGCGCAGCCATCACCGCGAGCTGGCAGGTGAACGCCTTGGTCGAGGCGACCCCGATCTCCGGCCCGGCATGGGTGGGAAGCAGCAGGTCCACCTCGCGCGCCATCGAGCTGGTCGGCACGTTGATGATGCCGGCCGTGGTGACGCCGCTCGCCTTCATGTGACGCAGCGCCGCGAGCGTGTCCGCGGTCTCGCCCGACTGGCTGACGACGAGGCCGAGCGTGTTGGGCAGCAGGACCGGATCGCGGTAGCGGAACTCGCTCGCGACGTCGACCTCGACGGGCACGCGCGCGAACCGCTCGATCCAGTATTTGCCGATCATGCCGACATAGGAGGCGGTGCCGCAGGCGACGATCGCGACCCGCTCCACCGCCTCAAGATCGAACTCCATGTCGGGCAGCGCGACGCGCTCCTCGAGCGGGCGCAGATAGGAAGCGAGGGTCTGGGCGACGACGACCGGCTGCTCGTAGATCTCCTTCTGCATGAAGTGGCGGTGGTTGCCCTTGTCGATGAGCTGGCCGGACGCGCCGCTGTTCACGATCTCGCGCGTCACCGGATTGTTGGCGCGATCGTGGATCTGCACCGATTCGCGGGTGACGCAGGCCCAGTCGCCCTCCTCCAGATAGGCGATGCGCTGGGTAAGCGGCGCGAGGCCGATCGCGTCGGAGCCGATATAATTCTCGCCCTCGCCATAGCCGACGGTGAGCGGCGCGCCCTGCCGGGCGGCGATCAGAAGGTCCGGATCGGTGCGGAACAGGAAGGCCATGGCGAAGGCGCCGTTCAGCCGGGGCAGGATCGCGGCGACCGCCTCGCGCGGGGATTTGCCGCGCTCCAGCTCGCGCGCGACGAGATGGGCGACGACCTCGGTATCGGTCTCGCTCGCAAACGTGCGGCCGTCGGCGATCAGCTCCTCGCGCAGCGGGCGGAAGTTCTCGATAATGCCATTGTGGACGATCGACACGTCGCCAACGACGTGCGGATGGGCATTGTCCTCGGTCGGCGCGCCGTGCGTCGCCCAGCGGGTGTGGGCGATGCCGACCAGGCCCGGCAGCGGCTGCTCGGCCAGGCGGCGGGCGAGGTTGACGAGCTTGCCCTCGGCCCGGCGGCGCTCGATCCGGCCTTCGTGCAGCGTCGCGATGCCGGCGCTGTCATAGCCGCGATATTCGAGCCGCCTGAGGCCGTCGAGCAGCCGCTCGGCGACATTGTCCCTACCGACGATTCCGATGATCCCGCACATTGCAGCCACCCATAGTCCGTTCGGGCCGAGCCTGTCGAAACCCGTCGCCTTCCATAGACTGAACCGAAAGGATTGCCCGCCGACAGGCGCGGGGCGAACGGCGCGTCATCAGCTCTCGCCGCCCTTGCTTCTCGCCTGCATGATTTCGCGAAACCTGCGCGCGAAGCCCGGCTTTTCGACCTGCCTCCCCCGCGCGACGGCGAGCGCGTCCCCGCCGACATCGGCGGTGATCACCGAACCGGCGGCGACCATCGCCCCGGCGCCGATGCTGACCGGCGCGACCAGCGCGCTGTTCGAGCCGATGAAGGCGCCGGGGCCGATCTCGGTGCGATATTTGCGGACGCCGTCGTAATTGCAGGTGATCGTCCCCGCGCCGATATTCGCGCCCGCGCCTACCGTCGCATCGCCGATATAGGCGAGATGATTGGCCTTCGCGCCCGCGCCGAGCACCGCCTTCTTGACCTCCACGAAATTGCCGACCCGTGCCCCGGCGCCGATCTCGGCCCCCGGGCGAAGCCGGGCGAACGGGCCGATCACGGCGCCAGCGCCGATCGTGGCGCCCTCGACATGGCTGAAGGCGCGGATTCGCGCGCCGTCGCCGATGCGAACCCCGGGCCCGAAGACGACATTGGGCTCAATCGTCACGTCGACGCCAATCTTCGTATCATGAGCGAACCACACCGCCTCCGGTGCGATCAGGGTCGCGCCGCCCGCCATGGCCCGCGCCCGCGCCCGGCGCTGCCACCGGGCCTCGACGAGCGCAAGGTCGGCGCGGGAGTTGACGCCGAGCAGATCGTCCGCCTCACCCTCGACGACGAAGCTCGCGCGGCCGTCCGCGGCGGCCAGCATGACGATGTCGGGCAGATAATATTCGCGGGCGGCATTGTCGTCGCCGACCCGTTCGAGCAGCGGCCAGAGGTCGCGCGCGCGGATCGCGAGCATGCCCGAATTGCACAGCCGCTCGGCCCGCTCCGCCTCGCTCGCGTCCCTGAACTCGACCATCTTGCGGATGCGGCCGTCCGCATCGGCGTCGATCCGCCCATAGGCGCCGGGGTCCGCCGGGCGGAAGCCGAGCACGACGCAGGCGGGCGCGGGATCGCGCGCGAGCTCGTCGAGCATCCGCCGCATCGTCGCCGCCGTCACCAGCGGCACGTCGCCGAACAGGACGATGACATTGCCGTCGAAGCCAGCGAGCGCCGGCTTCGCCTGGAGCACGGCGTGGCCGGTGCCGAGCTGCGGCTCCTGCGCCACCACCTCGGCGCCGGTGCCGGCGAGCGCCGCCTCGACCTGATCGCGGCGCGACCCCACGACGACGAGCTTCGCCGCCGGCTCCAGCTCGTCCACCGCGTCGAGCAGATGCAGCAGCATCGGCCGCCCGGCGATCGGGTGGAGCACCTTGTGGAGACCGGATTTCATCCGCGTGCCCTTGCCAGCGGCGAGGACGATGGCGGCGACCGGGGCGGACGACGTGGTCATGCGGCGCGCACTGCCACGGAATGCTTGCCAATTCCATAGCGCCGCCCGAGAGAAGGCGCCCATGGCTTCCTTCCCCTTTGACGTCGTCGTCTTCGATCTCGATGGCACCCTGGTCGACAGCTCGGCCGATCTCGCGGCCGCGCTCAACCATGTGCTGGCCCGCCTGGGCCGCCCCACCGCCGACGCTGCCACGGTCCGGCGGCTGGTCGGCCGCGGCGCACGCGTGCTGATCCGCGAGGGGCTGGCGCTGACCGGCGCTTCGAGCGAGCGCCTGGTTGACGAGAATTATCCCGTGTTCATCGACTATTACGCCGCGCACATCCGCGACGGCACGCGGCCCTATCCCGGCGTCGAGGCGATGCTCGACGAGCTTGGCGAGCGCGGCGCGCGGCCGGCGATCTGCACCAACAAGCCGGAGCGGCTCACCCACCTGCTGATCGACGCGCTCGGCTGGCGGGGGCGCTTCGAGGCGATCGTCGGCGCCGACACGCTGCCCGTGCGCAAGCCCGATCCGGCGCCGCTGCGCGCGGCGATCGAGCGCGCGGGAGGCGGCCGCGCTGTGCTGGTCGGCGATTCGATCACCGACGCCGACACGGCGCGCGCCGCCGGACTACCCTTCGTCGCAGTCGGTCACGGCTTTGCCGACCGGCCGGTCGAGGCGCTCGGCGCCGACGCCATCGCGGAAGACTTCGCCCGCCTGCCCGACCTGCTGGCCCGGCTCCAGGTCGGATCGACATTCGACAGGAATTGCCGGGGCGCGAGCAACCGCAAGGACTCCCACTTCCCGGCGGGCAACGCGTCGGGGTGAGAGGGCTCTGCGTCACGAGAAGGCCCCCGGCGCTCGCTGGAAGGCCCGGGCGGCGCGCTCAGCCGCGCGGTGCCTGCTCATTGCCGTCGCGAGGCCGGTCGCGATCGCGGTCGCGCCGTTCGCGGGAACCGTCGCGGGAGTCATCGTCGCGCCCGGTGCGCTCGGTCCGCTGGCGGTCCGGTCGGTCGCGCGTCCGCTGGTCGTTGCGATTCGGATTCATCGCGCGCTCGTCTCGATCCCCGGCCCGATCGCGCCGGTCGTCGCGCCGGTCGTCGCGGGCGTCGCGGTCACGCGCCTGGCGATCGTCGCGGCGCGCATCGGCGTCGCGCTCGCGGCGGCTCGGCGCCCGCCGGGCCTCCTCGCGCGCGCGGCGCGCCTCGGCGGCGGCGCGCTCGGCCTCGGCGCGGCGAGCCGCGTCGATCCGCGAGGGGCGCCCGCGCCGGTCATAGACACGCTGTGGCCGCCCCCCCGAATAAGCGAAGCCGCGATCATTCTCCTGCACGAAGAAGGGCACCGATTCACCCGGCCGGAAATAGGAGACGCGGCGACCATCGCGCGAGGCAGTGCGGATGATCTGGCCGTTGCGGCGCCAGGCCCAGCCGTCCTGATAGCGCACCCGCTCGACGGCGGCGTCCTGCTCGATCGCGCTGGCGACCTCAGTCGCCTGCGCCAGCGGCGCCGCCTCTTCGGCGCTGAGATCGGGCGCGGGCGCGGGCGGCGGGGCCACCGCCACCGCTTCGACCGGCTCCTCGTCGCCGAGCACATCCTCCGCGAGCTGCGCGTTGGCGACCATGTTCTCGAAGGCCATGTCGTTGGCGCTCGGCTGCGCGTCGGCAAGCTCGTTGGAACCACCGCCGCAGGCGGAGGCGAGCAGCAAGGCGGCGAGCGACGGCAGCAGGCGAACGGACTTCATCTTGATACTCCCTTTGAAGACGCGCACCTAACCAATGAGCGCGGATAAGGCTCCCTTCGTGGATCAGGCGAGCGGGAGGGCGGCCGGCGCGGCCCGCGGGCTCAGCGCGTGGCCTTCACCAGCAAGTGGCGCGCCAGCATCAGCGGCGGCATCCTCAGCCAGTGCGAGCGCACGTAGAAGCCGAAGCGCAGCAGCGGCCGCCGGGCCTGCCCCCATCCGTTGCGCGCGAGCAGCCGGGCCGCGAACAGCCGGTCGCTCGGCCGCCTTCGACCGGCGAGCGCCGGATCGATGGGGCTGCCATAGAGCAAGGCCGCGAGGCGGAGCGCACGCGCGACCGCGCCGCGAAGCTGGTGCCGCTCGGCGCGCGCGGCGAGCGAGGCGCGGAAATCGGGCGAGTCGAACTGGCGCAGCAGCCGGTCGATGTCCCACAGGTTGCGCAGCCCGCCGGCGAGGTCGCCGTCCGCGAAGAGGTGCGCGGCCGCGTGAATCACCATGTCGGCGGGGCAAGGCACGCGCAGCCCCGAATCGAGCGGGACGCTGTCCGCGATCAGCGCCACGGCGTCGGGCGTCGGCCGCGCGGTGGGCGGCAGGATCGTGTGGTGAACGTCGATCATGCGATCACGCTCGCGGTGGATCAGCGGCGGCAGCTCGTGCATCCAGCGGCGGTAATAGCGGTCGTCATAGCCGTTCGCCGGCTTCACCCGCTCCCAGCCGGCAGCGAGCAGCGCTTGCTCGGCGGCAGCGATCGCCTCGCGCGGCACGAGAATGTCGAGATCGCCGACCGAGCGACCGCGCGCGGCCTCCAGATTCGCGGCGTGGAAGGCGGTGCCCTTGAGCACGATCACCCTTGTCCCGAGCGGGGCGAGCGCGCGCCGCGCCATCTCCGCCTCCCAGAGCGCGCGGGTGCGCTGGTGATCGGCATCGCGGCGCGCGGCGGCGAGGATCCGCGCGACCCCGGGCGGCACGGCGCGGCCTTCGAGGCGAATGGCGAGGCTGCCGAGCAGCTGTTCGGCGCGCGCGGCGGTGATCAACGCCTGCCAGTCGACCGGGCCGGGCACGTCCGGATCGCCGAGCACCCGGACGAGGAGCCGCGCTGCGCTCGTGCCGCTCGCGCCGCTCATGCCGCCGAGCGCCATTCCGCCGCGCCGCCCCACAGCGTCTCGACCAGATCGAGCGCGCTGGCCGTATCCGGATAGTCGATCGCCGCCGCAGGCGTCGCGACGAGGCGGACGAGCGCGTCGAAGCCGGCCCGGCCGAGCGCGACATAGTTGGTCGAGGCCTGGGTCAGGCGCATGAACGTCTCGGCCTTCCCGACGGGCCGCGCCGCCGCCGCGCCGCCGAAGCGCGGAAAGAGGATCAGCGCCGGTCGCGCGGGCTCGTCCATGCGCCGGATCGCCCCGTCATTCGGGCGCAGGTGCCGGATCGTCCCCTTGGGCGTGCCTTCGAGCGCGGGGCCGAAGCGCGCGGGATCGACCCGGGCGGCCATCACGTCGATCGCACCGTTCTTGAGGCTGATCGCGCGCGGGAAGGAGTGGAGCGCACCGCTGCGCGGATCGAGCAGCGCGAACTCGTCGCCCATCAGCCGCCAGCCCCGCTCACCGAGCAGCGCCGCGAGCGTCGACTTGCCCGCGCCGGATTCGCCGGTGAGGATGAGCGCCTGCCCATCCCGTTCCACCGTCGCGGCGTGAAGCAGCAGCCAGTTGCGCTGGCCCAGCGCCATCTGCAGGTTCATGCCCATCTCGGCGGCGAGCAGGCCGTGGGCGAGCGCCATCGGCATCGCGTCCGGCAGCACATAATCCCCGCCGATCGCAATCGAGGGCCTGAGCCAGCGCCGCCAGGGACGCGTCGGCTCCAGGCGCACGGTGAAATCGGCAATGCCGTCGTTCGGCACCGGATAGCCAGCGTAAAGCGTGGCCAGCGCCTCGATCGGCGCCCGCCAGGCCGAGCCGACGCGAAAGCCGACCGGGCCGATCCGCAGGGAAAGGCGGTGCCTCATGCCCGCCGCACCAGCCCCGCCGCCTCGAGCTCGGCGAGGCGGGCTGAGATCGCGTCCGCCGCGCCTGCGTCCGCGAACTCGAATCGTTCCGCGAGCCGGTCCAGCAGCGTCGCCGCATCCGCCGGTCCCTCGCGCAGCGCCGCGAGGATTTCCGGCGCCGGCGGCGCGACGATATGGGTGGCGCCCGAAGGCCCGTGGAACAAGGCGCACAGCCCATCGAGGCGCGCGAGCGCGAGCTTGTCAGCCGGCTCGGCGATATAGCGCGGCGCGGCCACCGGCCCGCCCGGTCAGCGCGGCATCTGCAGCGAGGCGTAGCAGGTGAAACCGCTCATCCCCGCCTGCAGACGGCGAATATAGTTCGCATAGGCCTGGGCGGCGCGAGGATCCACACCGGGCGGCGTGGACCCGCGCAGCAGCACCTTCGCCTCCTCGCCGGTGAGCGGTCGCGACAGCGGCGGCGCCGCGCCGGGGGTGCCGGGCGCGACGGTGGTGCCGTCGGCGGCGATATAGCTCCCCGCCGCGTGCGGGCCGGGCACCGGAATCTGGCAGGCCAGGATCGATCCCGCGGCCTGGGCGAGCGCCGGACGCACGGTGACGACCGTCGAGGCCGCGACCGCGCCGAGCGCGAGCACGGCGCGCCGGCTGGCGACGAAGCCCTTCGTCTCGGGATCCTCGGGAGCGTTCATGCCGATATCCGTTACACCCGCGCTGTTTACTAAGGGTAAAGCGCCCGCGGCGCGAGGCGCCCGCCGCAGACCTGTCCCGGAACGGGACGGCGAGACGGCGCGTCGAACGGGGACGCCGGGCGGCGGCGCCCGGCCCCCCTCCCCGTCCTGCCGGCGGACGGGAGGGCGTGCCTGGCGTGCGGGGACGCGCGGGGATCGGGAAATGGAGAAAATGCGCGCCTGCGTCGTTTAGGCCCCTGCACCCCGCGCACTGGCGGGGGCCTGTTGGGGAGCGCCCGCCCGGGGCACCCAGGCAAGGAGGACAGCGATGAAGGTTCTTGTGTTCGCCGCCGCACTGGCATTGGGCGGCACGGCGATCGCCCAGGAAATGCCGGCGACCGACGAGGCCGCGCCCGAAGCGCAGGCGCCGGCCAACAACGCGCCCGAGCGCGACGCCCGCGGCATCCCGGTCCTGTCGGATCCGGCGACGCCGCCGCCCGGCACCAACCAGCCGTTCAGCGTGCCGCCGGGCGCGCAGGTGCAGCTCCAGCCGCAGGCGCAGGCGCAAGCCTTCGCGCCGCAGCCGGACAGCGGCGAGAAGCCGCCCTGCTCGCGCACCGTTACCGACAATTGCGTGCAGACCTACGAGCGCGGCCGCTCGCCGACATAGGACGGATCGACATCCGGCGGGTGCGCCCCGCCGGCCGGAGGCGAGCCGGTCACGACGAAAGGCCCATCCTGACGGACATGGGGCCTCGGCTACCCCCACTTCGGGGGAAGGCTGAAGACGTCCCTTGAACTGGTGTATTGTTGCCATCACACACCTGTGCTATGGCTCCGCCGCGACGACCGGGAGGAGGATGCCGTGTACAGCGAGAGCGACCTCGAGGCGGCGGTTACGGCGGGGGCACTGACCACGCAGCAGGCGGACCGCCTGCGCGCGTTCGTCGCGGGCGTTCGTCGCGGAGAGCCGGCGCAGCCCGGTGGTCGACGAGGAAAGCTTCCGGCTGCTCACCGGCTTCAACGACATTTTCGTCGCGATCGCGGCGGCGATCCTGTTGATCGCGGTCGGCTGGATCGGCCAGACGCTGCCTCCGCATCTGGGCGGGGACGGGCCCTCCCCGTTCGCGGGACTGTTCGTTGCGGTCACCGCCTGGGGCCTGGCCGAATATTTCACCAGGCGGCGGCGCATGGCGCTGCCCAGTATCCTGCTGCTGATCGCCTTCGTCGGCGGGGTTGCCGCGACGACCGGCTTCGGCCTCGTCCTGGCCATCGGCGAAGCACATTTCGAAAGTGCGAGCGCGACCATGCTGGCCCTCGCCGCGACCGCGGTCGTGGCCGGAGTCGGCGCGCTGCTGCACTGGCGACGCTTCCGGGTGCCGATCACCGTCGCCGCCGCGACCGCCACCGTCGTCGGCCTCGTCATCACCCTGGTCGCCTCGGCGATCATTCCCGCCGGCGGCCCCGAGAGCGACGCCGATGCGACCCGGATCCGTCATGTCCTGCTCGGCGTCATGCTGGTCCTCGGCATCGCCACCTTCCTGTTCGCGATGTGGTGGGACGGCTCGGACCGCGAGCGCACGACCCGCCGCGCCGATGTCGCCTTCTGGCTGCACCTGCTCGCCGCACCGATGATCGCGCACCCGGTCTTCGCGCTGCTCGGCCTCACCGAGGGCAGCCTTTCGGGCGGCGGCGCGGCGATCGTGGTCGCGCTCTACATATTGTTCGGCCTGGTCGCGCTCGCGGCGGACCGGCGCGCTCTGCTCGTCTCGGCGCTCGCCTATGTGCTCTACGCGCTCGACAGCCTGTTCCGCGATTACGGCGCGGTCGAGCTCAGCATTGCCTTCACCGCGCTCGTCATCGGCTCAGCGCTGCTGCTGCTGTCGGCCTTCTGGCACAATGCCCGTCGCGCGGTGGTGCGGCGGCTGCCGGATGCGCTGGGCGAGCGGCTGCCGGTGCTCGACCGCGCCCCGGCGGCGGCTGCCGCCTGAGCCGCCGCACACCTTCATCCGCCGCGCCCACTTCCGGGCCATGCCGTCCGGGCGGGGATCCTGTCAGCCGTTGACGACCTTGAGCAGCCGGCGCTCGATCGGGGCGAGGATCGCGCCCAGCTCCTGGCCGCGCCTGAGCACCTGGCCGGCCTCGCCGATCAGCGCCCATTGCCCCTGGCGGCCGCGCAGGGCCGGGCGCTTCTCGATGCGATATTCGGGTCGCTCGGTGCTGCGCCGAAAGGCCCGGAAGCTCGCGGCGTCGGGCCGGAACTCGATCGCATAATCCTTCCACAGGCCAGCGGCGACCATGCGGCCGTAGAGATCGACGATACGGTTGAGCTCGGCCCTCTCGAAGCCCACCGGCCCTTCACCCTGCCGGGCCGGAAAGGGCAGGACCGTGCCCATCAGGCGCGGCCCGCCTTCTTGTCCGCGCCCCGGCCCTTGGCGGATTTGGTCGCGTTCGCCTCACGCTCGGCGAGCAGCTCGGCGATGCGCTTGCGCAGCTGCTCCAGCTCGCACTGGAGGATCTCGAGCTTCTGCGTCGCCGGGTCGTACAGTTCCGAGCAGGGCGTGCCATAGGGGAGAAAGCGCGCTTCGCTGCTCTCGCCGGCATCGACCAGCGTCGAGCGTGCCGGGATGCCGACCATCGTCGCGCCTGCCGGCACGTCCTTGGTGACCACCGAGTTGGCGCCGATCCGCGCGCGTTCGCCGATCGTGATCGGCCCGAGCACCTGCGCGCCCGAGCCGATGATCGCGCCGTCGCGGATCGTCGGGTGACGCTTGCCGCCCTCGCCGCTGGTCGGGTTGGTGCCGCCCAGCGTCACCTGCTGGTAGATGGTGACGTCGTCGCCGATCTCGGCGGTCTCGCCGATCACGACGAAGCCATGGTCGATGAAGAAGTTGCGGCCGATCTTCGCGCCCGGATGGATGTCGATCGCGGTCAGCATCCGGCTGATGTGATTGACGAGGCGCGCAAGGAAATGGAGCTCGCCGCGGAACAGCCAGTGCGCGATGCGATGAAAGCCGACCGCCCACGCGCCTGGATAGAGCAGGACTTCCCAGCGCGAGCGCGGCGCCGGATCGCGTGCCTTGATCGAATCGAGATAGGCCACGAGGCCGTCGAACATGGAATGGTCCAGCCGTTGGTCGTTCGCAGAGAGATAGCGGCCGGTCGTCGCGATTTCCAGACGTGACTTCGAAAGGGCGCAATTGCCGGTGGTCCGCGGCGAATTTGACATCGCCCCGCGGGCTTCTAGGCTGGCCGCGCCGCGATGCCCGCATCCTGCCACGACGCGAGGGAGGCGCCGATGCGAATGACCGACGTCGAGACGCTCGATTCCGCGCGGACCTGGTGGGTGCCGGCGGTAAGGGCGCCGATGCGCGACTGGGCCGGCGCGCCCGGCTGCCGGCGCGGCGCGCGATTCCTGATCGACGAGGTCAGCCTGCGGCCCGCGCACGACAATTATCCGTGCTTCGCGACGCGCGAGGCCTGCCTGCGCTGGATCGCGACCAATGGCGGCGCCCTGGCGCGGACCGCGCCGGGTGCCGAGGTGGCGCCGGCCGACCTGGCGCGCTGGCTGCTCGGCCTCGCCTGAGCGGGAGCGGCGCCGCGGTCAGCCCTGGAAGACGGAGCGCGCGTCGCGCTTGAACGCGGCGCCGCTGTCCGGTCGGCTGTAGAACATGTGCCCGCCCGGATAGACCGAAAGCCCGACGCGGTTCTCCTGGCCGAAGGCCGGCATCTGGTCGATGATCAGCCGCGAGGCGAAATAGGGGCAGGACAGGTCATTGTAGCCGTGCACGATCAGCACCGCCATGCGGGGATCGTTGGCGATCGCCTGCCTGAGGTCGCGGACCGGCGAATCCTCCGGCTTGCCGCGGTCCCACGCCTCGTTCACCTCGTAGGACAGCGCGTTGTAGGGAGCGTCGACGTCCCAGCCGACGACGCGCGTCATGAAATCGACCATCGCGCTGGTCGTCGGCGCGATCAGCGCGTTGAGGATTGGATCGCCGCCGCGTCGCCGCGCCGCGCCCGGGAAAGGATCGAAGGCGGTCACGTTGCTGTCGTAGACGCTGCCGATCCGCCGCTGGTCGCGGTGGATCTCACGCAGGAAGGTGCCGGTGTCGACGCGGCCGTCGAGCCGTTCGACAAGGTCGCGCGGCAGGCCGGTCAGCTCGGTTACCCGCTCGACCAGCCGCTGGCGCGCGGCGGGATCCGAGCGGCCGGCGAGAAGGTCGGTCATGAACTGGGTGCGCGCATATTGCTCGATCGAGGCCATCGCCTCCGGAGTCAGTCGGCCCTCCCGCTCGAGCCGCGCCGCCGCCATCGACGGCAGGTCGATCATCCAGCGCAGCGGCGACAACTCGGTGGCATCGTCGACAGCGGCCGGATCGAGATAGGGCGAGACGAGGAAGATGCCGTTCACGCCGACGCCGATGCGGGTCTGGAGCTGGAGCGCGATGCGCGGCACCCGATAGCCGCCATAGCTCTCGCCGACCAGATATTTGCGCGAGCGCAGGCGGTGATTGCGCTCGAGCCAGTCGTAGACGACGCGAGAGAGATAGCGCACGTCGGCCTCGGTCGAATAGAAGTCGCGCCTGGTCGCGTTCTCGTCCTCCAGGCTGCGCGAGAATCCGGTGCCGACCGGGTCGATGAAGACCAGGTCGGTCATGTCGAGCCAGCTGTTCGGATTGTCGACGGTGACCGCCGGATCGGAGGGCGCGTCGCCATTGTCACCGAACTGGAGCCGCTTCGGCCCGATCGCGCCCAGGTTGAGATAGACCGAGGAGGCGCCGGGGCCACCGTTGAAGGCGAAGGTCACTGGCCGGTCGGCGCCGCCGCCGGGCACGACATAGGCAGTATAGACCACCTCGGCGATCTTTTTGCCCTTGTCGTTCAGCACCGGGATGGTGCCGACGGTGACGTCATAGTTGATCGTGCGGCCACCGATCACCGCGCTCTGGCGCACGGTGCGATCCTCGGGCAGCGGCGGCAGGTTGATCTCGTTCGCCCCGGCCCGGCTCTCCGCCTTCGCCGATCCTCCGCCGCCATCGTCCTGGGCGAGCGCGGCGTACGAGGAACCGGACGCGACGATCAGGGCGGCGGCGAAAAGGGCGAGCGGACGAAAGCGCATTCCTGGGCATCCTGTCGGCTTGGCGGGAAGCGCTGGACCTAAGGCCTCGATCGCCCGAGGCCAAGTGAAAATCGACCCGCAACCGACGGTGCAGTAACGACTTCCCGGGCAGCTGGCTTCTTCTGGCACGGTTGCGGACGATCGCCGTCGCGGCGCGCGCAAAGGCACGTCTTCTTTGCTATGCCCGGCCGTGACTCGACAGCAACATTCGCGGCGCGCGCCTTGAGCCTCTCGCAATGACCTCCGACGCAAAGCCAGGCAATCGACGAGCGGTCGCGTCGTTCGAGCAGGTCATTGCCGAACATGGTCCGCTGATCTCGCGCATCGCCATGTCCTACGAGGCCGATCCGGCGCTGCGCGAAGATCTGATGCAGCAGATTTTCCTCGCCGTCTGGCAGGCGCTCCCCAGATTTCGGGCCGATTCGTCGCTGCGCACGTTCATCGCGAGAATCGCACAGAACCGGTCGATCTCATATGTCGCCAAGCAGGTCCGCCAGCCGCCCGTCGCCGAGCTCGACGAGCGGATCGAGGCCGACGATCCCGATCCGGAGCAGACCGCGATGGAGGCGAGCGACAGACGGATGCTGCTCGAGGCGACTAGAAAGCTGCCGCTGCCGCAACGTCAGGTGATCGTGCTGGTGCTCGAAGGGTTCGACTATTCGGAAATCGCCGAGATGCTCGACATCGCCCCCAATGCGCTGGCCTTGCGCCTGTCGCGCGCCAAGGCGACGCTGAAGACATTGCTGGAGCGCGGGCGATGAGCGATTTCGATCTCGACCGCCTCGGCGAGCTTTGGCGCCAGGATCCGGAGCCGGCGGAGGTCGAGCGGCTGCGGCGCGCCGCCGCCAGGGTCAGCCGCCGTGCGCGCATGGCGCAACTGGCGGACACGATCGGGGCGATCATCGTCAGCGCCAGCCTGGTCGCGGTCACGACCATCAACCATGAGCCCCGGACGATCCTGATCGTCACCGCGGCGCTGCTCCTCATCCTCTTCACCTTCGTGCGGAACCGCAAGCTGCGCGAGGCGGAAATCCGGATGCTGTCGGGCACGACCGAAGAGATGCTCGATCAATCAATCGAGCGGGCGAGGACGACACGCAAGCGGATGCGCTTCAACCTGGTCTCGGTCCCGGTCGCGATCGTTATCTATTCCGTGCTGATCAGCTTAGGCCGCGGGACCGAGAACAGCATCCTGCGGGCGCGCCTTCATCTTTCCGAAGACATGATATTTGTCGGCGCGATCATGCTTGTCCTTGTCGCCGGCCTACTCACCGTTGGCTATGCGCGGACCTTCATCAGAAGCAGGATCGAACTTGGCTGGCTAGAGCGGCTGCGCGATGCCTATCGTCGCGAACGCGATGAAAGCCAGTGACCACTCCCCATGCGATTCCCTTAGGAAAGTATCAATAATTAGAAGGCAAATGTCGGCTTCCCACAATAGTAACTACGGGGAAAGCGAAATGAAGACGTTTGTCGAATCCCGGGAGATCAAGTCGACGCAACTTCCCGAGCTGACCACCGCCGTCGGGGTCGCCGCCGGCCGCAAGCGGCAGGAAGTCGGCGGCGCGGTCTGCCTCCTGGGGATCGCGGCGGCGGGAATCTTTCTCGCCTGATGCGCACCAGTGGCGGCGATAGTCGTCGATGAGATGACGAGGGCGAGATGGAGAAGAGTCACGGCGCCGATGGCAATCGCGATCGATCGCCCGATGCGCTCGTCAGCCAGCCTCGCCCTCGCCGCCTTCGCTGGCGGCCGTTGCGTAATCGCCTAATGGCCTTCTGTCGCCGCCATTACATTCCGCTGCACGCCCTGGCCGTCGTCATCACCGTGTTCATCATGCGTGAATCGCGCGACTGGGTGGTTCAGCACGTACCGATCCCCTGGTCATGACCGGCGCCAGGCCAGATCCGGGCGGCGCCGACGCGCGCGAGAAAGCAGCGCGCGCCTGGGCGGACGTTCGCTCGCGCGTCGATGCGGCGCTGGCGGGTGTCACCGATCAGGCCGCCGCCATCGGCGCGGCGCGCGCCCTGCTTCGCGACGATGACTGGATCGCGGCCCTGCTCGATGCGGCTGCCGCCTCGCTCGACATCGACGCCGGGCGGACGCTGCCGCTGCGCGTGAGCGACAGCGAGGTGCGCAGCGGCATCGTCGTCGCGCAGCATCCGGCGGTCAGCTTCACCCTCGATGTCGTCCACGCGGCCCGGCTCGCCGCCAAGAAGAACAATCCCGGGCCGGGGTCGATCGGCTTTACCGGCGACATCAGCATCGCGCGGTTCGTCAGGGCCGGCGGCGCGGTGCTCTCCTGGTGGGAGATTCCGCCGATCGGGTGCGATTTCTCGGCCGCCGCCGCCGGCACCTGCCGCCGGACCGGCCAGCGGGCGCTCGCCGATGGCGACATCGTCGAGCTGGACGGGCGCCACGAAAGCTTCATCATCGAGGCCGCGCGCGCCAACCTGCTGCTGGTCAGCGCCACGATCCGCACCGAAGCGCCGGTCAGCGTCGAATATGACGGCGCCACCGGCGCCTATCTCGGCTGCAGCGCCGCCAGCGACCGCGAATCGCGGCTGCAGATGATCGCGACGCTGGCGCGCCTGCTCGACGCGAAAGAGGCATTCCCGGCGATTGCCGCGCTGCTCGACGAGCCCGCATTCTTCGTGCGCTGGCATGCCATGCGCGAGCTGATTGCGATCGACGCCGATGCCGCCCTGCCCTATCTCGAGCTGCTCGCGACCCACGACCCGCACGAGGAGGTGCGCGCCGCGGCGCGCGCCACGCTCGAACTGCTCGCTCCCGGCGAGCGAAGGGCCGCCTGATGCCGCGGGTCATTCCGACCGGGGAGGCTGCGCCGATCGAGTTCGGCGAGCTGATCGCCGCGCTCGACGCGCCGGGCTTCGACCCGCGCGACGAGGAGAGCTTCGCGGCGATGGCGCCGCTGCTGCGGGGGCTGGCGGCCAACCGCGCCTTCCTCGCCGACTTCGCGGTCACCGAGCTCAAGGACCGCTGTGCCGCGCAGAGCCGCGACAATGCCTACACGCCGCAGGTGCTGATGCTGCACCGGGCGGGCGCCAATTATTTCGTTCGCGCCAATTTCTGGCCGAGCCCCGGCGATCCGATCTTCAAGGCGAGCGGCGCCTCACCCTTCTTCTATTACATGCCGCACGACCACAATTTCTCCTTCCTCACGGTCGGCTATCTCGGCCCGGGCTACTGGAGCGACTATTACGAATATGATCATGACGCCGCCCTCGGCGTTCCCGGCGAAAAGGTCGCGTTGAAATTCGTCGAGCGCGCCCGCCTCGAACCCGGCAAGGTGATGCTCTACCGCGCCAATCGCGACGTTCATCTCCAGCTTCCCGCCGACGCGATGTCGGTTTCGATCAACATCATGGAGGCGACGCCCGAGGTCAGCCTGTCCAACCAGTATCGCTTCGACGTCGAACGCGGCGAGATCGCGGGGATCCTCAACAACAGCGCCACCGAGGCACTGCTCGCGATCGCCGCCAATCATGGCGGCGGCGACGCGCGCGAGGTGGTCGAGAGCTTCGCCGCGCGCCATCCCGACGAGCGCATCCGCTTCGCCGCGCTGCGCGAGCTCGCGCTGGCCGAGGCGGACATCGATGCCGGCCTCGAGCGACTCGATGGCGGGCGCGACTCGCCCAGCCGCTTCGTCGCCGAAATGTGCGCTCGCGAGGCGGCGCGGCTCGCCGCCAATCGCGGCTGGCTCGAGCGCGGCGTTCAGCCTTCGACGCGATAGCCGCTCTGGCGCGCGATCATCCAGCCGGGATATTCGGGCGGCAGCTTGCTGACCTCGTCGAGCCGCGCCAGCTCCTCGCCTGAAAGGCGGACGTCGACGGCGCCGAGATTGTCCTGAAGCTGGTCCATCCGCCTGGCGCCGACGATCACGCTGGTCACCGCCTGCTGGTGGAGCAGCCAGGCGAGCGCGAGCTGCGCGACGGTCGCCCGCTTCGCCTCGGCCAGCTCGCGCAGCACGTCGATGATGTCCCAGGCGCGTTCGCGCGCGACCGGCGGGAAGTCGAAATCGGCCCGCCGTCCCTCGGCCCCCTGCTCCTGCCCGCGATGATATTTGCCGCTGAGCAGGCCGCCGGCGAGCGGACTCCACACCATCAGTCCGATGCCTTCGCTGGCCATCATCGGCGCGATCTCCCGCTCGAGATCGCGGCCGGCGATCGTGTAATAGGCCTGCAGCGACACGGGGCGGACCAGGCCGCGCCGCTCCGCGATGCCGACCGCCTTGGCGACCTGCCATGCCGCCCAGTTGGAAAAGCCGTAATAGCGCACCCGCCCCTGACGCACGAGCATGTCGAGCGTCTCCACCGTCTCCTCGATCGGCGTGTCGCGATCGACCCCGTGGATCTGGTAGAGGTCGATATGGTCGAGCTGGAGCCGCTCGAGGCTCGCGCTGACCTGCGCCATGATGTGCCCGCGTGAGGCGCCGGCCGCGTTGGGGCCGTTGCCCATCCGGCCGAGCACCTTGGTCGCGACCACGACCTCGTCGCGCGGCACGCCGAGATTGCGGAGCGACTGGCCGACGATCCGTTCGGACAGTCCTTCGGAATAGACATTGGCGGTATCGATGAAGTTGATGCCTGCGTCGAGCGCAGCCTTGACCAGCGCGTCGGCCTCGTCCTGCTGGACCTCGCCCATGCGCCGCCACATCCCTTCGCCGCCGCCGAAGGTCATCGTGCCGAGGCAAAGTTCCGAAACATAGAGGCCCGAGCGGCCGAGCAGGTTGTAGCGCATGGGAGGCTCCCTTTGACGATTTCCGGCGGTGACGATGTCCGGGAAGACACCCGAAATGGTGGCTTGCGCGCCGGCGTCAATCGCCTAGGCTCTTCCCGCGTGAGCGATCTGGCCGATTTCATCGCCGGCCTGCCGAAGGCCGAGCTGCACATGCACATCGAGGGCAGCCTCGAGCCGGAGTTGATGTTCGCGCTGGCGCAGCGCAACCGCGTCGCGATCCCGTTCTCCAGCGTCGAGGAGGTCCGCGCCGCCTATCGCTTCTCGAACCTGCAGGACTTTCTCGACATCTATTATCAGGGCGCGAACGTGCTGTGCGAGGCGGAGGATTTCCGCGATCTCGCGATCGCCTATTTCGACCGCGCGGCGGCCGACAATGTCGTCCATGCTGAAATCTTCTTCGACCCGCAGACCCATACCGGGCGGGGCATTCCCTTCGCCACGGTGATGGAGGGGCTGCTCGCCGGCATGGCCGACGCGCGCGCGCGGCACGGCATCAGCGCAAAGCTGATTCTGTGCTTTCTCCGGCATCTCGACGAAGCGGACGCCTTCGCGACGCTGAGGCAGGCCGAGCCGTGGCTCGACCGGATCGAGGGCGTCGGCCTCGATTCGTCGGAGGTCGGCCATCCGCCGTCCGGATTTGCGCGAGTCTTCGATGCCGCCGCCTCGTTCGGGCTGAGGCGCGTCGCCCACGCCGGCGAGGAAGGCCCGCCCGAATATGTCCGCGAGGCGCTCGACATCCTGAAGGTCGACCGGCTCGATCACGGCAACCGTTCGCTCGAGGACCAGGAGCTGGTCGCGCGCCTCGCCCGCAGCGGCATGACGCTCACCGTCTGCCCGCTCTCAAACGTGAAGCTGCGCGTCGTCCCCGACATGGCGGCACATCCGATCGACGCGATGCTGCGCGCCGGCCTTCGCGCCACCGTCAACTCGGACGACCCCGCTTATTTCGGCGGCTATGTGAACGACAATTACCGGGCGGTCGCCGCCGCGCGCGGCCTCACCCGCGAGGATCTGGTGACGCTGGCCCGCAACTCCTTCCTCGGCTCGTTCCTGGGCGAAGCGGAAGTCGCGGGACATCTCGCCCGGCTGGACGCCTACGCGGCGGCCCGCTGAACCGGCGCCGCCGCCCGGGGCCTGCGCGCACTTCGCCCAACGCCGGATGTTTGCGAAAGCCGGCCTCGCCCGGCGAACGCCGGGATGCCCCGGAAGCGGCGGGGACGTCGGCGAAATCCGATCGGGTCCGGCCCCCAGGCGGAATCGGCATCCAGCCCCGCCCCCTTTCCCTTGAAGAGGAGCGGGGGTTGGATGCCGGTCGCGTCTAAAGCGTCGCGTGGACGGTCGCCACGGCCTTCATGATCGCGGCGACGCGGGCGGCGCCCTGGATCGTCTCGGCCTTCACCCCGTGCTGGGTCAGCACCCGCTCATGGCTGTCGATGCACATGCCGCAGCCATTCTGGGCGCTCACCGCGAGGCAGAACAGCTCGAAGTCGGCCTTGTCGATGCCGGGATTGCCGATGCACTGCATCCTGAGCTTCGCCGGCAGCGTCTGGTAGATGGGGTTCGAGGCGAGGTGGACGAACCGGTAATAAACGTTGTTCATCGCCATGATCGCGGCGGCGGCACGCGCCGCATTGGCATAGGCCTCGTCGATCTTGCCGGCGATTTCCGCCTCCGCGGCGGCGACGATCGGCCGGTAGCCGGTGCCGTGCGCGCAGGCGAGCACCAGGCCCCACTTGCGATTGTCGTCGCCGAAGGTCTGGTCGGCGAGCAGCGACGACATGTTGAGCCTGAGATCCCTGGCGTGGTCGGGCAAGGTATCGGTGAAATCCTTGAGCGACATTTGCTGAAACTCCGTTCCTGGATGCCTTCCCGCGCCGCGGGAAGGGCGTGAGAAAAGGGGCGCGACGCCCAAAGGTGCCGCGCCCCAAGAGGTCCCTGCCCCGGTTCGGGGCGTTGGGGGGGGCTTTACGCCGCGGGGCGCAGGACCTCGTCGCCAGCCTTCCAGTTGCACGGGCACAGCTCGTCCGTCTGCAGCGCGTCGAGAACGCGCAGCGTCTCGGCCGGGTTGCGGCCGACATTGAGGCCGTTCACCGTGACATGCTGGATGATATTGTCGGGATCGACGATGAAGGTCGCGCGGAAGGCGACGCCCTCGCCGGCATCGAGAATGCCGAGCGCGCTCGCGAGCTCCTTCTTGTTGTCGGCGATCCACGGGAAGTCCGCCTTGGCGAGCTGCTCGTCCGAGCGGCGCCAGGCGAAGTGGACGTGGGCGGTGTCGGTCGACGCGCCGATCAGCACGGCGTCGCGATCGGCGAAATCACCCTTGAGCTCGCCATAGCCGACGATCTCGGTCGGGCAGACGAAGGTGAAATCCTTCGGCCAGTAGAACAGGATCTTCCACTTGCCGTCCGTCTCGGCGAGATTGATCGTCTCTCCGGCGGGCAGCGCGTCGGTACCCTGCTGGACGGGAACGGTCAGTCCAGGAAGTTTGTCGCCAACGGTCAGCATGTGTCTCATTCCTCCTTTGTGCGTTGCGAAAGGCGTCTCGCGAGGCCGCATATATTGACTAATTTTTATCGCTCCAATAGATTAATTCAAATGCATTGATCGACGCTTCCGATTATCCGAATGTCCGCGACCTATCTCCCTACTCTCAAGCAGTTACAGTATCTCGTAGCGCTTCGGACCGAAGGCCATTTCGGCCGCGCGGCCGAGGCCTGCTTCGTCACGCAATCGACCCTTTCCGCAGGCATCAAGGAGCTGGAGACGCTGATCGGCGTGACCCTGGTCGAGCGCACCCGCCGGGTCGTGCGCTTCACGCCGCTCGGCACCCGCGTGGCGGAGAAGGCCGAGCGCATCCTGCGCCAGGCGGAGGATCTCGCCGACATGGTCCGCGCCGCCGGCAAGCCGCTGGCCGGCGACCTGCGCATGGGCGTGATCCCGACGATCGCGCCGTTCCTGCTGCCCACCCTGCTGCCGCGCCTGCGCCGGCAATGGCCCGACCTCAAGCTCTACCTGCGCGAGGAAACCTCTCATGCCGCGCTCGACGCGCTGCACCGCGGCAAGCTCGATTGCGTGCTGCTCGCCCTTCCCTATGCCTGCGGCGAGGTCGAGGTCGCCGACCTGTTCGACGACGCGCTGCTGGTCGCCTTTCCGCCGGGCGCCGCCGAAGGGCTGCCCGAGCCGGTGCCCGCCAATGCGATCGACGAATCGAACCTGCTGCTGCTCGAGGACGGCCATTGCCTCAAGGACCACGCGCTCGCCGCCTGCAACCGGCCGGAGCTGCGCGCGCAGGCGTCAATCCTGGGCACCTCGCTGCACACGCTCGTGCAGATGGTGGACAACGGGCTCGGCACCACGCTGATCCCCGAAATGGCGATGAAGGCCGGCATTCTCGACGGCACCCGCGTCGTCGCGCGCCATCTTGCCGCCGACCATGCGACGCGGCGGATCGCGCTGGTCTGGCGCAAGGGCAGTCCGCGCGAAAAGGAGTTCCGCCTGCTCGCCGACGCGCTGAAGGCCGCCGCCTGACGCGATCGCGCGCCGCCGGAGGCGGCCTGGCGGGCGATGAAGCAGGGCCGATCGCGCCGGATCGTTGGGCAGGCGCGCCGCCTGGCCGTCGCGGCGGCTTCGCGCGCTCAGTCCATGTGCCGCAGGCCGACGCGCAGATAGTCCCAGCCGGTGAGCAAGGTCAGCAACGCCGCCGCCCACAGGAAGCCGAGCCCGGCGTCGTGCATCCAGCCCCATTCCGGCACCGCGCCACCGAGGATCAGCATGCCGAGCGCGAAGAGCTGGAAGGTCGTTTTCCACTTGGCGAGCTGGCTGACCGGCACCGAGACGCGCAGGCCGGCCAGATATTCGCGCAGGCCCGAGACCATGATCTCGCGCAGCAGGATCACCAGCGCGGGAATGATGTGCAGCCCGTGGATCACCGGCGAGGTGCCGGCGGTGCGCGTCGAGACCAGCATCAGGATCACCGCCGCGACCATGATCTTGTCGGCGATCGGATCAAGGAACTGGCCGAGGCGCGAGACCGCGCCGCGCGCGCGGGCGAGATAGCCGTCGAAATAGTCGGTGATGCCGACCAGGCAATAGAGCGCGAAGGTCACCGCATAGTCCGCCCGTCCCGGCGCCCACAACAGGAAGACCAGGATGGGCACCGCGAAGATGCGCGACAGCGTGAGCAGGTTGGGCAGCGTCAACATGCCGCCCTGGCCTTAAGGCCTGCGTCCCGCCCCCGCAACGGTGGGAGGGCGCGGGGGCGGTGAACGCCGCTTGCCCCTCCGGCGCTGGCGCCCCGGCCGGCGCCGCCCGAAATCCCCCAATTCCTTCCGGGGCTTGTGCCGGCCGCGTCGCTGCGCCTATGACCCGTTCAGTCGCGCCGAACGGCCGGGAACGGGGGGAGTGTCGTCATGCCGAAGCCGGGACCGGGGGGCGCGGCCGTGTCACAAGGGCGAGTACGCTTGCGCCAATCATGACCGACTCGCTCCATTTGCTGCGGACGCGGCGCTTCCTGCCGCTGTTCGCCACCCAGATGCTCGGTGCGTTCAACGACAATCTGTTCAAGAACGCGATGGTGCTGTTCGTCGTCTACCAGGTCTATAACGACGAGCGCTCCGAAACCTGGTTCAGCGCGGTCGCGACCGCGATCTTCATCCTGCCCTTCTTCCTGCTCTCCGCGCTCTCCGGCCAGCTCGCCGACGCGCGCGACAAGGCCTGGCTGATCCGCATCATCAAGGCGTGCGAAATCCTCATCATGCTGGTCGGCGGCGCCGGCCTGCTGCTCGCCTGGCAGGGGATCGGCGTCGGTGCCCTGGCGATGCCGCTCCTGCTGCTCGCCCTGTTTGCGATGGGCGTCCACTCGACCTTCTTCGGGCCGATCAAATATGCGATCCTGCCGCAGCATCTGCGCGGCGAGGAGGTGCTGGGCGGCACCGGGCTGGTCGAGGCCGGCACTTATATCGCGATCCTGGGCGGGACCTTGCTCGCCGGCATCGTGCCGGTGGAAGTGTCGGCGATCCTCGTCGTCGGCATTGCCCTGGTCGGCTATGCGAGCGGCCGCCAGGTGCCGGCCGCGCCGGCGCTCGAACATGGCCACAGCATCGATCTCAACGTCATCCGCTCGTCGATCCGGCTGGTCGCCGCGACGATGCACATTCGCCGCCTGTTCCTCGCCATCGTCGCGATCAGCTTCTTCTGGACGATCGGCGCCGTGCTCTTCATCCAGTTCCCGCCGCTGGTGAAGAACACGCTCACGGCGGACCGCGCGGTCGCCAGCCTGTTCCTCGCAATCTTCTCCGTCGGCGTCGCGATCGGCTCGGTGCTGGTCAACCGGTTGCTCAAGGGGGAGGTCTCGGCGCGCTATTCGGCGCCGGCGGTGGTCGTGATGGGGATGTTCGTCGTCGCCTTCCACTTCGTCGCCGCGACCTGGCAACCGGCGCCGGAGGGCGAACTCTACACGACCGCGGAGTTCTTCAACCATCCCGGCGTGCTGCCGATGCTCGGCTCGCTGCTCGGCATCGCGATCGCCGGCGGCATGTTCGTGGTGCCGCTCTACGCCTTTCTCACCACCACCGTGCGCAAGGCCGAGGCGGCGCGAACCGTCGCGGCCAACAATATCGTCAATTCGGGGGCGATGGTGGTCGGCTCGCTGATCGCGATCGGCCTGTCGGTCGCCGGCGTCGACGTCGCCAACCAGCTCCTGCTCGCCGCCGCGATGTGCCTGGTCTCCGCCTGGCTCGGCTGGCTGCTGCACAAGGCCTGCGACGTCGGCCGCTGCGTCGAAGGCGAGGCGCTGCCGCCGACTGTGTAGCGCAGGAGCCGGCGCAGCGCCGGCGCGAGCGCTTCAGCTCAGCAGCGTGCCGAAGAAGATCAACCCGCCGATCCAGCCGGTGAGAAACAGGCGCAGGTCGTCCAGCCCGGCGACCTGGCCCGAGGCACCCGGCACCGGCGCCGGCGCGACCGCGACGGCGGGCAGCGCATAGGCGGCGCGGACGGGCGCGTGGCGCCGGACGATAAGGGGCGCGAGCCGGTTCATCGCGGGCATTAACAGGTGATTCACCATGAAAGGCAAGCGTCCGCCGGACGCCGCCCTGTCCCGGGACTGGACTTGCCCCGCTCGCCCGCCCCGACGCCGGCGCGGAAGAATATCTCCGCTTTGGACAATGTATCGTTCAGTTTGAACAAAACTGGCCGGAAAATTGAAGTAAAAATTAACCGACTCAAACAAGATTCCCGCTTCGTCTTGCGAATTGATCGGTGATCAAGCGGAGGGTTCGATGCATAGTTACTGCAATAATAGATCGACGTTCGTGCGGAAACTGTGTCGTGTCGGCGCCTTGCTTGCTTCGGCAAGCATGATTCCGGCGACGCCTGCCCAGGCGCAACTTGCGACCCCGGCGGTCAATGTGTGCTCCGGGCTGCGCCTGCCGCGTTCCGCCGTCACCGACATCCTCGCGCCGGTCGCCAATGGCATCGTCGCGCCGATCGAGGACCGTGTGAACTCGGTCCTCGGCATCATCCAGATCATCCCGATCGTCGGCCAGGCGCTGCCTCCGCTCACCACCAACGTCAGCGGGCTGCTCTCCGACGCGGCGTCCGGCGCGCCGATCGGGCTCGAGGTGATCGACACCGACGGCAATCCGCTCGACGCCGGCGACGGCTGCAACGTCGAGGCCGATTCGCTCAGCCTGGCGACTCCCGGCGGCATTGCGATCGGCGGCAACCGGATCGACGGCCTCGGCGCCACCGGCCAGGGCGCGAGCGCGGGCGAGATCAATTCGATTGCCTTCGGCAACGGCGCGTCGACCGGCGCGGCGGCGACCGGCGCGGTCGCGATCGGCACCGGCGCTCAGGTCGACGCGGAGAACAGCGTCGCGATCGGCAATGGCTCGGTCGCCTCGCGCGGGCCGCGGCTCGCCTATGCGGCGGTCGGCCTGCCCGATCCGCAGGTCTCGGCCGGCGAATTTTCGGTCGGCGCCGCGGGCGCCGAGCGCCAGATCACCAACGTCGCCGCCGGCTCGGCGCCGACCGACGCGGTCAACGTCGCCCAGCTCCAGGGTGTCGCCGACCGCGTGACCCAGCTTGGGGCCAGCGCGCTCCAGTATGACGGTCCCGCCCGCGACCGGATCTCCCTCGCCGGTGGCGCCGGCGGGACCGTCATCGACAATGTCGCACCCGGCCGGATCGCGCCCGATTCGCGCGAGGCGGTGAACGGCGCGCAGCTCAGCGCCACCAACGCGGCGGTGAACGCGCTCAACACGCAGGTCACCGCGAACACCAACGCGATCGCCAGCCTCACCAGCATCGTCAACAGCGGCGGCGCCGGCGGCGGCGCAATCGCGCCCGGACCGGTCCGCTTCGCCGATGCCGACAATCCCAACGTCGCCAATGACGGCACGCCGACCGACGACGCGGTGCTCGCCGGAGCAAGCGGCGGGCCGGTCGCGCTTCACAATGTCGCCAATGGCGCGGTCGCGGCGGGATCGACCGACGCGGTGAACGGCGGTCAGCTCCACGCGACCAACGTCCAGGTCGCCGCCAATGCCGGCGCGATCGCCGATCTCGACGCGCGCGTCACCACGAACAGCGGCGCGATCGACGAACTGCGCAACAGCCTGGTCGGCAGCACCGTCGCCGCCGTCCAATATGCCGACGCCGCAACCCCGACGACGCCCAATGGCGGCACGGTCACCAACGACGTGACGCTGGTCGGCGCCGACGGCGGTCCGGTCGCGCTGCACAATGTCGCCGATGGTGTCGCGCCCACCGACGCCGTCAATCTCGGCCAGCTCGCAAGCGGGCTCGACAACGCGCTGGCGGCGGCGAACGGCTATACCGACCTGCGCATCGACGAGCTGGGGCGCGATCTCACCCGCTTCCGCCGCGATGCGAATGGCGGCATCGCCGGGGCGATGGCGGTGGCGGCGCTGCCGCAGGCGAGCGACCCGGGCCGCGGCATGGTCGGCTTCGGCCTTGCCACCTATGGCGGCCAGGAGGCGTTCGCGCTCGGCCTCTCCGCCCGCACCCGCGACGGCCGCGTCGTGTTCCGCGCGGGGGCGACGGTCGATACGCGTGGCCGTGGCGGCGCCAATGCCGGCGTCGGTCTCCAGTTCTAGCCGGTCGGGCCGCCAACCAGCCCGCCTCCCCCGAGGCGGTGAACGGGAGGGGGAACGAAACGCCCCCACACGACGTCCCCCTCCCGTTCGAGCGCCCGTGCGCTCCAGCTCCCGCCGCGTGAGCGACGGAGCGATCGATCCGATCCCCTTCGGCCGCGCGTCACTTGACAACATGGAAAGTCATGTTACTTTCCGCATTGGAAAGTGAGGAACGCCCATGTCCGATTCATTCGATCCGGCCGAGGCCCTGGCCGTCATTCAGGAGGCGCGCGAGCGAATCGCGGCCAGCAACCCCTCCCCTTACTGGTATGCGCCGCTCTACGGGCTGCTGTCCGGCGTCATCGTCATTGGCGGTGGGCTCGCCCAGCCCTACGGGGTGCTGGTCGTCGCGATTGGCCTGGCCGGTCTCGTCATCCTCTACCGCACCTGGGTCGAGAAAGCGGGCATCAGCCTCAATGGCTATCGTCCGGGGCGAACGCGTGTCATCGCGATCGCGGTCGCCGTGCTGCTCGCCGGCCTGATGGTGGCGGGACTCGTGCTGCGCGCGGAATATGACATGGCCTGGGCGCCGTTCGCGGCGGGCGCGATCGCGGTGCCGATCGCGACGCTCGGCAGCGCACTGTGGGACCGGGCCTGGCGCGCGCAGATCACCGGTGGTGCGCGATGAGCATCGCCGGTCTCGATCCCCTGATCCACGCGCCGCTGCGGCTGCAGATCTGCGCGATCCTCTCGGCGACCGACGAGGCCGAGTTCTCGGTGGTGCGTGTGAACACCGGGGTGAGCGAATCGGTGCTCTCGAAGCATGTGAAGCAGCTTGAGGAGGCGGGCTACGTGAAGGCCCGCAAGGCGGCGCGGGCCGGTCGCCAGCGCACCTGGCTGGCGCTGACCGAAACGGGCGCACGCGCCTTTGCCGGCCACATGGCCGCGCTCACCAGCCTCGCCGAGCAGGCGCGGATCGCGGCCGAATAGGCGAACGGGCGGCGGGCGGCGGGCGGCGCCATCAAAGCATCACAATTGCCGCCAACATGGCGTGAATGCTCGATCCGTTCCCGCCTCCGCCGCCACCCGATCCAACGCTCGAGATCCAGCTCGCCAGCCAGGGCGTGTCCAAGGGCCTTCGCCAGACCGACGGTGCGCAATGGCTCGTTCGCGGTGAGCTCGCGCTCGGCCCGGCGCTGATCGGCGCGAGCGCCAAGAATGTCACCGGCTCCGACCGGGAGGGAGAGTTCGCCGCCTATCTCGGCTGGCAGCGCGGGCTGGCCGGATTCCGCCTCGAAGCGACCGCCTCCGCCAAGTTCGCGCTCGATCCGCATGGCGCGAGCACCCGCCGATCGTTCGAGGCGAGCGCCAGCGTCGCCCGCCCGATCGGCGCGCTGACGCCGCGGATCGGCGTCACCTGGAGCCCGGACGATCTCGGCCGCGCCGGCCGCTCGCTGTTCGTCGAGGCGGGCGCGTCGTGGCGCGTTTCGGAGTCGGTCACCCTTGGCGCCGCGGCCAGCCGCCGGGAGCGCGCGCGGGGCACGGACTATTACGCCTGGAATGCCGGCCTGGCCTGGCGGCCGCTGCGCCCGGTGACGCTCGACCTGCGCTATTACGACACCGACCGGCGGATCGACGCCACCTATCGCGCGCGGCTGGTCGGCTCGGTGCGGCTGCAATTCTAGGCCGGATCGCCGCCAACCCGCCTCCATCCCGTCGGGAGAAGATGCGGAGCCCAGCTGTCCTCGCCGCGAGCCGCTCCCTTCGCCGGACAGCGGATCCGATCGGATCCTCCCCGGCACCGGGCCGCGCCGCCATTCGCCATTTCGGCGCAATCGCGCATCGGGCCTTGCCACCGCGCGGCGGCTCTCGTAAAGGCGCCCTCCACATGCCGCCGGTCGCCCAGGCCGGCCGAAGGGTTCGGGGCCGTAGCTCAGCTGGGAGAGCGTCGCAATGGCATTGCGAAGGTCAGGGGTTCGATCCCCCTCGGCTCCACCACCTACAATCCCCGGAAACAGAATATCTTTCCCGCTATCGCTTGACGCGAGCCGATGAGAGCGATGTGACTTTGGTATCGCGCTGGTATCGCACGTGCGCATCGGTGAAATCGCCGCGTCCCTGGCTGTATCAGCGGCGGCTCGCAGCAAAAATCCCCGCCCTCCTGCGCGGGGAGCGGAGGCTCGGCGGCCGAGGACGAGCGCCGGCGCCCGGCATCCCCGCCTGGCCCTCTCGCACGAAGGTGGGGCGGCGGAAGGTGATCGGGCGCGGATCCGGGCCGGACCGACATTCGGCAAGAATTCCCTCGCCCCGGCGGGACGAGCGAACCTGAATGTCAGTGCAACCTAGCTCTCGTCGTCTTCGTCGCCCTTGCCCGGGACGCCGATATCGTCGTCTCCGCCGAGATCGACCTCATCGTCCGGATTCTCGTCGCCGTCCTCGTCAACCTCAAGATCGAGATCGTCATCGGCCGCAAGGTCGGCATCCTTCTTGGCGTCCGATTCCTCGCTCTTCTGCCCTTCGAAGGGCAGCGGCTGCTTCGATTTCAGCACCGGCTCGGGATGCCAGGCGACACCGCAATTGATGCAGTGAACCGGATCGTCGCTGCCGAGATCGTAGAAGCGGGTTCCACATTTCGGGCACGTCCGCTTGGTGCCCCACTCAGGCTTCACCATGGGTGAAAAAACTCCGTATCGACGTTATCGCGAGGCGCCGCGCGCTGGGCCGGGACGCCGATCGGCGCGCGCCTTGCCACACGAGTTGCGCGCTGTCAAAAGCCAAGCGCATGATGGCACCGGAGGCTCGCAACCGGACGTTCGCGCCGCGCGGCCCCCTGCGCGGGAGGGCGCGCGTGCCCGGCGACAAGAGCATCTCGCACCGCGCGCTGATGCTCGCCGCGCTCGCCGTCGGCGAGAGCCGGATCGAGGGGCTGTCGGACGGCGAGGACGTTGCCGCCACCGCCAGGGCGATGCGCGCGATGGGCGCCCGCGTCGCGCGCGATGATGATGGCGCCTGGCGCGTCGCCGGCGTCGGCGTCGGCGCGCTGCTCCAGCCCGGGACGGCGCTCGACATGGGCAATTCGGGCACCACCACCCGCCTGCTGATGGGCCTCGTCGCGAGCCACCCGATCCGCGCCACCTTCATCGGCGACGAATCGCTGAGCCGCCGGCCGATGGACCGCGTCGCCGGGCCGCTGCGGCGCATCGGCGCGCGCATCGAGACCAGCGAGGGCGGACGGCTGCCGGCGATCGTCGAGGGCCTGTATCCTGCCCTCCCCCGAAGCCACCGGCTCGACGTGCCGTCCGCGCAGGTCAAGTCGGCGCTGCTGCTCGCCGGGCTCAACACGCCAGGCATCACCGAGGTGATCGAGCCGGTGCCGACGCGCGATCATAGCGAACGGATGCTGGCATTGTTCGGCGCGCCGATCGAGCGCGACGGGGAGATCCTGCGCGTGCGCGGCGAGGCCGAGCTGCACCCGCAGCATGTCTGCGTCGCCGGCGATCCTTCCGCCGCCGCCTTCCTCGCCGTCGCCGCCGCGATCGTGCCGGGATCGGACATCACCATCGCCGAGGTGGGCATCAATCCGCGCCGCACCGGCCTGTTCGATGCGCTGAAGGCGATGGGCGCCGATCTGACGCTCGAGCACGAGCGCACGCTTTCGGGCGAGCCGGTCGCCGACCTGCGCGTGCGCCATGCGCCGCTGAAAGCGATCGAGCTGCCACCCGAGGCCGCCGCCGACATGATCGACGAATTCCCGATCCTGTTCGTCGCGGCCGCATTCGCCGAGGGGACGACGCGTACCACCGGCCTCGCCGAGCTGCGCGTCAAGGAATCGGATCGCCTCGGCGTCATGGCCGCGGGGCTCGCCGCTATCGGCGCGCGGGTCGAGGAGCGAGCGGACGGGCTGGTCATTCACGGCAGCGGCGGCGAGCCGCTGCCCGGCGGCGCGACGATCGAGGCGCGGCTCGACCATCGCATCGCGATGAGCTTCGCCATCGCCGGGCTCGGTGCGACGGCGCCGGTCGAGATCGACGACATGAGCCCGGTCGCGACCAGCTTCCCGGGCTTCGCCGAAACGCTTGACGCCCTGGCCGCGGCATGATCGTCGCCGTCGACGGGCCGGCCGCGAGCGGCAAGGGCACGATCGCCAGGGCGCTGGCGGCGCATTACGGCCTGCCGCACATGGACACCGGCCTGCTCTACCGCGCGACCGCGCTCAACCTGCTCGAAACCGGCGGCGATCCGCAGAGCGAGTTCGCCGCCGCGCGCGCCACCGACATCGAGCAGATCGACACCGACGACCCCGAGCTGAGGAGCGAGACGGTGGGCAGCCTCGCCTCGCGCATCTCGGCCTACCCGCTGGTGCGCGCCGCCTTGCTCGATCGCCAGCGGCGCTTCGCCACGCAAGCCGGCGGCGCCGTGCTCGACGGGCGCGACATCGGCACCGTGATCGCCCCGCGCGCGCACGCCAAGCTGTTCGTCACCGCGCGACCCGAGGTACGCGCCGAGCGCCGTTTCGCCGAGCTCAGGCGGCAGGGGCGCGCGGTCCACCTCGCCGAGGTGCTCGCCGACATTCGCGTGCGCGACGAGCGCGACATGGGGCGCGGCGCCGCTCCCCTGCGGCGCGCCGACGACGCGGTGCTGCTCGACACAAGCGACATGACCATCGAGCAATCGATCGCCGCCGCCATCGCCGCGGTCGAGGCCCGCCGCGCCGCGATCGCGAAGGACTAGAACAATTTGCGGATGGTGAGGCGCACCTCGCGCCCCACCGGATCGAGATAGGCGGGCTGGTAGCCGAGCGGCATGGCACCGGTGGCGTCGCGCACCCGCTGGCGGGTGTCGAACAGGTTTTCGACACCAAGGCCGATCCGAAGCCCGCGCGCCCAGCCATGGCGGCCGAGCCGGCCGACCTGGCCGAGATCGGCGAACAGCCTCACGTCCACGGTGGCGAGATCGGAGAAGTCGAGGTCGCCGTTCGGGTTGCCCGGGCCGGCGCGCACCGTCGTCGCGCCGCGCCAGTCGAAGCCGAGCCGCGCGCCGTAGCCGCTCTTGAAGAAGCCGGCGCGCGCTTCGATCCGGTGACGCGGCTGGCCGCCATTGGCGCCGCTCGCGTCGCCGTCGAGCAGGTCGAGCCTGGGCACGCCGGGACGGATCAGGATATCGTTGCGGAAGATCCAGGTGTGATGAACCGAGAACTGCAGGCGACCCGCGCCGGCATCGCGCCGGCTGAACCCGCCGCGCCGGCCGAAGCCGCGCAAGCCGCCACGACGGGGACCGGCGGCCTCGCCCGCCCCCGTGGCCACGCCGCCCTGCGATGGCTGCGCGCCCTCGGCCGCCCCGCTTGCGCCGGCATTGCCCGCGCCGTCCACGCGCGACGGCCCGCGCCCACCGTC
>JBDZVR010000053.1:0-3499 GCA_040255785.1 Sphingomonadales bacterium | reverse complement strand
AGGCGGCTGGAATTACCATCTCGCAAAGCCCATCTGAGCTCGGCAATACGCTCGCGGCCCTTTTGAACGGTTGAGCGTTCGGCTAGGGCGCGGTGCGCTGACGAAGAGGCGGTGACGGTGGACATCCTTGGTGGCGAGATGACACGCGAGCCCGGGCCGAGCTGGGCGCGCGCCAATTGGCCGCTCGACGAGCTGGACGACCTCAACGCCGGGCTCGATCCCACGCGCCAGTCGATCGAGAGGATCGCCCCGGCCGCGCGGGCGGCGGCGCGGGCCGCCGGCGCCTCGCCCGCCGAGGTCGAGCAGGCGGCCAAGGATTCGATCAACGCGATGATGCTGATCCGCACCTATCGGGTGCGCGGGCACCTCGCCGCCGATCTCGATCCGCTCGGCCTTTCCAAGCGCGAGCTGCCCGAGGACCTGACGCCGGAATTCCACGGCTTCGAGGGCGCGGCGCTCGACCGGCCGGTCTGGCTCGGCGGCACGCTCGGCCTCGAGCGCGCGAGCGTGCGCGAGATCGTCGAGATCCTGCGCCGCAACTACTGCGGCAAGGTTGGCCTTGAATATATGCACATCAACGACCTGGTGGAGCGCCGCTTCCTCCAGGAACGGATGGAAGGCCGCGACGCGGAGATCAGCTTCACCCCCGAGGGCAAGCGCGCGATCCTCACCAAGGTCATCCAGGCCGAGCAGTGGGAGCAGTTCCTCGCCCGGAAATATGTCGGGACGAAGCGCTTCGGGCTCGACGGCGGCGAGGCGATGATCCCGGCGATGGAGGCCGTGATCAAATATGGCGGCCAATATGGCGTCCGGGAAATCGTGTTCGGCATGGCCCATCGCGGCCGGCTCAACATGCTCGCCAACGTGATGGGCAAGCCCTATCGCGCGATCTTCTCAGAGTTCGCCGGCGGCGCGAGCAACCCGACCGAGGTCGGCGGCTCGGGCGACGTCAAGTATCACCTCGGCACCTCCTCCGACCGCAGCTTCGACGGGATCAACGTCCACCTCTCGCTGGTCGCCAATCCGAGCCACCTCGAGGCGGTCGATCCGGTCGTGCTCGGCAAGGCGCACGCGACCCAGGTGCTGCGCGGCGACAGCGAGGGCAGGGAGGTGCTGCCGGTGCTGCTGCACGGCGACGCCGCCTTCGCCGGTCAGGGCATTGTCGCCGAATGCCTCGGCTTCTCGGGCATTCCGGGCTATGCCACCGGGGGCTGCCTGCACTTCATTATCAACAACCAGATCGGCTTTACGACGAGCCCGCAATTCGCGCGCTCCTCGCCCTATCCGTCGGACGTCGCCAAGATGGTCCAGGCGCCGATCCTGCACGTCAACGGCGACGACCCGGAGGCGGTGACCTTCGCGTGCAAGCTGGCGATGGACTATCGCCACACCTTCAAGCGCGACATCGTCATCGACATGTGGTGCTACCGGCGCTTCGGCCACAACGAGGGCGACGAGCCGAGCTTCACCCAGCCGCTGATGTATCGCGAGATCCGGCGGCACCCGCCGGTCTCCAGGCTCTACGCCGCCCGGCTCGAGGCCGAGGGCGTAATCCCCGCCGGCTGGGTCGAGGGCGAGATCCAGGCCTTCACCACCTTCCTGGAAAGCGAATTCGAGGCCGCCTCCACCTACCTGCCGAACAAGGCGGACTGGTTCGAGGGACGCTGGAGCGGGCTCGGCCGGCCGTCGACGCCGGAGAGCGAGCGACGCAACGTCGTCACCGCCGTTTCCGAGCCGCTGGTGAAGGAGATCGGCCGCATCCTCACCACCGTTCCCGAGGACGTGACGATCCACAAGACGCTCGGCCGCATCATCGACGCGCGCCGCGCGATGTTCGAATCGGGCGAGGGCGTGGACTGGGCGACGGGCGAGTCGCTCGCCTTCGGCACGCTGCTGCGCGAGGGCTTCCCGGTCCGGCTCTCCGGGCAGGATTCGGGGCGCGGCACGTTCAGCCAGCGCCACGCCGTCTGGCACGACCAGAACAACGGCTCGAAATATATTCCGCTCACCGAGGTCGGCCCCGCCCGCTTCGAGGTGCGCGACAGCCCGCTTTCCGAATATGGCGTGCTCGGCTTCGAATATGGCTATGCGCTCGCCGATCCGAAGACGCTGGTGCTCTGGGAGGCGCAGTTCGGCGACTTCGCCAACGGCGCGCAGATCATGATCGACCAGTTCATCGCCGCGAGCGAGGCGAAGTGGCTGCGCGCCAATGGCCTCGTGATGCTGCTGCCCCACGGCTATGAGGGGCAGGGCCCCGAGCACAGCTCGGCGCGCCCGGAGCGTTTCCTGCAATTGTGCGCCGAGGACAATCTCCAGGTCGCCAACTGCACGACGCCGGCCAATTATTTCCACCTGCTGCGCCGCCAGATGCACCGCGATTTCCGCAAGCCGCTGGTGGTGATGACGCCGAAGTCGCTGCTGCGCCACAAGCTCGCGGTATCGAGGCTGGAGGACTTTACCGACGGGCACTTCCGTCGGCTGCTCTCCGACATGAACCCGCCGGCCGACGCGGATGTCCGCCGGCTGATCCTGTGCACCGGCAAGGTCGCCTACGAGCTCATGGAGGCGCGCGACGCCGCCGGGCTCAAGGACACCACGATCGTTCGCGTCGAGCAGCTCTATCCCTTCCCGGGCGAGCCGCTCGCGGCGCGGATGGGCAAAATGACCAGCCTCGAGGAGGTCGTCTGGTGCCAGGAGGAACCGAGGAACCAGGGCTATTGGTTCTTCGTCCAGGAGCGGCTGGAGGCGGTCATGGCCGAGGCCGGGGTGAAGCCGAGGCGGCCGCGCTACGCGGGCCGGCCGGAGGCGGCATCGCCGGCGACCGGCCTCGCCAGGCGCCACGCGATCGAGCAAGCGGCGCTGGTCGAGGATGCGCTCGGCCTCGAGCGGAAGGCGCCGGCGCGGCGCAAGGCGAGCTAGAAGGACATAAGGATGGCGACCGAGGTCAAGGTTCCGACGCTGGGCGAATCGATCACCGAGGCGACACTTGGCGCGTGGCTCAAGCAGCCCGGCGATCCGGTCGCGGCCGATGAGCCGATCGCGAGCCTGGAGACCGACAAGGTCGCGCTCGACGTCCCCTCGCCGGTCGCCGGCGTGATGGGCGAGCAGCGCGTCAAGGAAGGCGACAATGTCGAGGTCGGCGCGGTGATCGCGACGATCGAGCCGGCCGGCGCCGGAGCGGCAGCCCCGCCACCGCCCGCGCCCGCGGGCGCCGCGACCTCCGGCGCGGTCAATCCGGCCGGCCCGGGCGAGACACCGGCGCCGCAGGGCGACGAAACCGCGCCCGTCGCCGAAGAGGACGAGGGGGAGGGCGCGCACCTGACGCTCTCGCCGGCGGTGCGCCGGGCGGTGCTCGACCTTCGCGTCGATCCCTCGAAGATCAAGGGAACCGGCAAGGACGGCCGCATCACCAAGGACGACGTTCTCGCCGCCGCGAAGGCGCAGCAGGCCGAGGGCAAGGCCGCCGCCGCGCCCGCGCCGGCCCCCGCCGCGCCGCCGC
>JBDZVR010000010.1:0-84960 GCA_040255785.1 Sphingomonadales bacterium | reverse complement strand
AATCGGCGCGCTGGGAATCCCTCGCGCGATTCAAACTCAAACAGATCGACTCTAGGCGGCGTGCCCCTCGCCGCGGCTCAGCCCCCCGTGAGGGCGGCGCGATACCAGGCGGCGAGATCGTCGCGCATCCGCGAGAGCATCTCCGGGTGCATGTAGATCATGTGCCCCGAGGGATAATATTCGAAGGCGACGTTGCGCTGCAGCTCGGGCTCGAGCAGCATGTGCGAAACGTCGAATTCGGTCCCGTAGAAGGGCGTGGCGAGGTCGTAATAGCCGTTCAGGAACAGCACCTTGAGGTGCGGGTTCGTGCGCATCACCGTGGCGAGGTCGACAGCGGTGTTGGGCGTCGTCTGCCCGCCGAACGAGCCGCGCGTGCCGGGCGGACGATGCCCCCAGTCCCAGGTGAAGTCGGGGCCGCGCGCCGAGATGCGATATTCCATGTCGGTGCGATAGCCGAGCGTGCGCCGCGCATAGTCGCGGAAGCTGGCGAGGAAGGCGCCGGTGACCGCGGTCGAGGCCGGGTCGTCGGGCGCCCGGTCGGCATTGGCGTCGGTTGGATCGAGCAGGTAGCGCGAGTCGAGCCGGCCGACGACCTGTCGCCGGTCGCGCAGCAGCTCGGTCTGGAAGTGATGCAGGTCGATGCGCAGCTTGGCGCGCAGGATGAACTCGGGGCTGAGCCCGATATAGCGCGACATCTGATCGGCGATCCGCCGCGCCTCCTCCTCGGGCAGCGCCGAACCCCTGGCGAGCGCGGCGGCATAGGGGCCGGCGGTGAAGGCGCGCACTTCGTCCAGGAAGGCGTCCAGATTCTCCGGCCGGCTCGGCAGGTGGTTGTGATACCAGGCGGTCGCCGCATAGCTCGGCAGCAGCGCCAGATAATTATGGTCGTAGCCCGGCTGGCGCACGCCGTAATTGAGGATGGAGGACAGGAAGACGATGCCGTTCAGGCTGAGCCCGTTCTCCTCGAGGTTCGCCGCCAGCACGCCGTTGCGCAGCGTGCCGTAGCTCTCGCCGAACAGGAATTTCGGGCTGTTCCAGCGGTCGTTGATCGTCACGTAGCGCTCGATCGCCTGGGCGAAGGCGCGCGCGTCCTGGTCGACGCCCCAGAAGTCGCGCCCGGTCTTGTCGCCGAGCGGGCGCGACCAGCCGGCGCCGATCGCGTCGATGAAGACGAGGTCGCTGACGTCGATCAGCGAATCGGGGTTGGGGCCGAAGCCGTAGGGCGCGGGGCGGATGTAGACCGGCTCGCCGGTCTGCACGCGCACCGGCGCGAAGCTGCCCATGTGCAGCCACACCGTCGCCGATCCCGGCCCGCCATTGTAGAAGAAGGTGACCGGCCGGCTGGCGCGCTGCGCGCCGTCGCGGGTATAGGCGGTGTAGAAGACCGACGCGGTCGGCTTGCCGTCGCGGTCGCGGATCGTCAGCGTTCCCGCCGTCGCGGTATAGGCGATGCGCTGGCCGCGCACCGTGACCTCGCCACGGCTGACCGCGCTCTGCTCGTCCACCGGCGGACGCACCCACGCTCCCTCGATGTCCGCGGCGACGGCCTCGCGATGGCTGCGCGCCGCATCGGCGCGGGTGGCGGCGGCATCGCCACGGTCGGGCCGGTCCTGGGCGGTGGCGCCGACGGCGGCGGTGGTGGCGAGCAGAAAGGCGCTGATAAGAGCAAGCCGCATGATCCTGGCATCCCTCCCGGATTTATGACGGCGCCCTAGTGGACCGACAGCCTTCAAGGTGCAAGGCCGCGCCGCGAATCGCGCGCCGCGCCCAGCCCGAACGGCCGGCTCGCCGATGGGGAGGGTGACCTATTCGGCCGCTTCGCGATAGCTGCCCTCGCGCAGCAGCGGGAAGCAGTCGGGAAAGCCGTAGTCGATCACCGCGCGCAGCCGATAGGGGGCGGTGACCGGTGGCCGCGGCGGTGGCGGCTCGATCGGCGCGACCAGGCGCGGCCGCGCGTGCGGGCGCCGCACCACCATGTCGCGGAACCACTCGCCGACATAGGTGCCGTCGAAACGGTGGACGCGGCAGCCGACGATCCGCCCGAGCGGAGTCCCGCCGAGGTCGTAGATATAGGATTCGAATAGATAGCCGACCGGCTCGCCGCCGGTACTGTAGACGTACATCGTCAAGGAAGCCGATCCCCGATCAGGGCACGCCGCCCCGCTGCGGCGCTGCCGGGCTCAAGCTGCACGAGTCCCTCGGGCCGGCGAGCCCGGCTGCGGCGGGTTGTTTTCGCGCGGCGACGAGCGGATGATGGCGCAGGGTTGATACCGTATTTGCCACGTAAGCGCTTGCGACCACTGGGGAAATCGGGAAAGGGGAGGCCATGCGACTGATTCGTGCGACGGCCGGATTCGCGAGCCTTCTCGCCAGCGCGGCGATCGCCCAGAACACGGCCGCGCCGACGGTGCAGTCGCCGCCGCCGCCGGCGGCATCGGGCGCGCCGGTCGCGCCCCGGGCCGAGCCGCCGCCGCTCGTTTCGCCGCCGCCGCCGGTGCTGGCGGCGCCGGTCGCCAACGAGGCCGCGCCGCCGCTGGCCAATGACGAGGTGATCGCGCCGCCGCCGCCGGCGCCGCCGGAACCGGTTTCGATCGAGCCCGACGCCGAATATCCGAACGGCTTCGCCGATCCCGAGGATCCGTTCGCCAACGATGCCGCGACCGCGGCGCGCGAGGAATCGGATTTCGACTGGGGCCAGCTTGGCCTGCTCGGGCTGTTCGGCCTGCTCGGGCTGGTTCCGCTCGTCCGCAGGGGCCGCGGCGCGCGCGCCAGCGATGCGGACGGCGGCGATCCGGCGCGGGTGATCCGCGAGAAGGATCGCTAGGGGTCAGGGCTCCGCGCGCCCCTCCCCCGGCGCGGCGAGATTTCGTTAAGGTTCCGATTCTATCACGCGGCATCAGCTTCAAGGGAGCGATCGATGCCTTCGGGACGACTGATTCCGGCCGTGATCGCGGCCGTGCTTTTCCCCGCCCCCGCGCTCGCCGGAGCGCCGGGCTTCTTCGTCGGCCTGGACGCGTCGGTCGGCACGGTTTCCGGCTCGTCGAATACCACGGACGGGGGCGCGCCCTTCGCCGGGGGCGGCGTGGTTCGCAATGTGGATTTCGGAACGGCGACGGGATTCGGCGGGCATGTCGGCTACCGGTTCAACGCGGCCGTTTCGGCTTTCGTCAGCTATCGCCGCCTCAGCAGCGACGTCCGCTGGGATGCGGACTTCCCCCTTGCCGGGGTCGCCTCGTCCTTCCGGGGCAAGGCGGTCGCCCACGCGGTCACCGCGAATATCGGCTATGATCTCGCCATTTCGGACGCGGTCACGGCTCGCGCCGCCGCCGGCGCGGGCCTCACCTTCAACGTCCTGTCCGACGTTGTCGAAACGGACCAGGGGAGCGGTCTCTTCCTCGCGGACGTCGCCCGCCGCACCCGGACGAAGCCGATGGCCCAGCTGTCGCTCGGCATCGAGCACCGGATTTCGCCGGGGGTCGCGGCCGGCCTGACGGCGTCGGCCAGCTATGGCGGCGGCTTCGAGACCGGCGACACGAGGGTCGGCAATCTCGGCGTCACCGACATCAATCCCTACCGGATCGGCCATATCTGGCGGACGGGCCTCGCCGCGTCCGTCCGGTTCCGCTTCTAGCCGCCGCCCTGCCGCGCCCCGGCACGGCCGGGGACGGCAAAGGGGGGTGTCAGCGCGCGTCGACCAGCACGATCTCGGCCTCCGCCAGCGCCTTGAGCGTCACCTTGTGCTCGCCGGTGATCGCGACGCCGTCACGGGCCTCGGCGCGCGCGCCGTTGACCTCGATCGGCCCCCGCGTCGCGACGAGATAGGCGTGGCGCGCGGGATCGAGTTCGAGCTCGATCGCGTCGCCCGCGCCCAGCGTCGCGCCCATCACCCGCGCGGCGGCGTTGATCGGCAGCGCGCCCGCATCCTCGGCATAGCCGCTCGCCAGCGTCACGAAGCGCCCCGAACGGTCGGCCTTGGGAAATTTCGCTGCGCCCCACGAGGGGGTCGCGCCCGGCCGGTCGGTGAGCACCCAGATCTGGAAGAGAGTCGTCGTCTCGTCCTCCAGATTATATTCGGCGTGGCGGACGCCGGTGCCGGCGCTCATTACCTGCACGTCGCCGGCGGCGGTCCGGCCCCTGTTGCCCATCGAATCCTGGTGGGTGATCGCGCCGGCGCGGACATAGGTGATGATCTCCATGTCGCGATGGGGATGGGGCGGAAAGCCGGATCGCGGCGCGATCGTGTCGTCGTTCCACACCCGGATCGCGCCCCATCCCATCCGCGCCGGATCGTGATAGTCGGCGAAGGAGAAATGGTGCCGCGCGTCGAGCCAGCCATGGTCGGCATGGCCGAGCGAGCCGAATTTGCGGATGTCGATCATGAGGCGATCCTTTCCGTGACTGAAATGGGGCGCCGCCCCTCGCGAAAGAAGGGGTGCCCGCCGGCCGTCAGGCGGCGAGCCTCAGCTCGTCGCGGACGAAGCCGTCGAGCGTCATCGCCGCCGCATAGAGCGCGGCCCGGACCGCCTCGGGCCCGAAGGCGAGCCTTTCGGCGCGCACGAAGGTGATGTCGGTGATGCCGATGAAGCCGAGCATCGTGCGAAGGTGCGATTCCTGGCTGTCGAAGGCGGCGGCGGGACCCTCGCTATAGACGCCGCCACGGCTTTCGATCACCACCGCCTTCTTGCCGGTCATCATCCCTTCCGGGCCGCTTTCGGTATAGCGGAAGGTCCTGCCGGGGCGCAGGACATGGTCGAACCAGGCCTTCAGGGTCGAGCTGATGCCGAAATTGTACATCGGCGAACCGATCACCAGCAGATCGGCCGCGTCGAGCTCGGCGATCAGCACGTCGGAAAGCGCGCGCCCGGCCAGCTCGGTCTCGCTGCGTGGCTCGCCGCTCAGCGCGGCCAGGGTCGGCGGCGTCAGGTGCGGCGGCGGTGCGCCGCCGACATCGCGCTCGATGATGCGGATCGCGGGGTCGCCGGCGCGCAGCCGGTCGGCGAAGGCGGCGGCGATGCGGTTGGAGACCGAGGCGGCGCCATTGGCGCTGCTGGTGACGAAAAGGGCGGTGGTCATGATCCTTCCCCGTTTGGAATGACGTTGCGGGGAATGATCTATGCACCTAGGAGTGTTGCCGGAAGGCAAGCATCTGTCATCATGGTGTTGCGATAAATGGAACGATCGTCAACCGATCTCGTCGATGTCCTCGCCTTCGTGCGGGTCGTCGAGGCCGGCTCCTTCGCCCGCGCCGCCGAGCGCATGGGCCTGTCCAAGCCAGTGCTGTCGCGCCGCGTCGCGCGGCTCGAGGCGCAGCTCGGCGCGCGCCTGCTCACGCGCACCGCGCGAGGGGCGCAGCCGACCGACATCGGCCAGGCCTACTACGCCCGCGCCGCCAACATTCTCGCCGAGCTGGAGGCCGCCGAGGAGGTGGTCGCCGAAGCGGTGACCCGCATCGCCGGGCCGATCCGGGTGACCGCGCCGGTCAGCTTCGGCACCGCGCACGCCGCACCCGCGCTCGCCGAATTCGCGCGCGCGCATCCCGGCGTCGAGTTCGACATCGAGTTCGAGGACCGCACCGTCGATCTCGCCGGCGGCGGCTATGACCTCGCGCTGCGCATCGGCAGGCTCGCCGATTCGGCGCTGATCGCGCGCCGCATCGCGCCGGTGCGCAGGTCGGTGGTGGCGAGCCCCGCCTATCTCGCCCGGCGCGGACGGCCGCGCACGCCCGCCGACCTCGCCAGCCACGACGTGTTGCTCCACGCGCGCGAAAGCTGGCGCTTTCGCGTCGGCGGGCGCTGGGAAGCGGCGCGCGTGAGCCCGGTGATGCGCTCCAACAATGGCGACATGCTGCTTGCCGCCGCGAAGGCCGGGCTCGGATTGTGCCTGCTGCCCAATTTCATCTCCGCGCCAGCCCTGGCCGAAGGCAGCGTCGAGCCGGTGCTGCGCGACTTTCCGTGCGAGGAGGGTGCGCTCCACGCGGTCATGCCGCCGGGCCGGGCGGCGACGGCGCGGGTGCGCGCCCTGGTCGATTTCCTGGTCGCGCGCTTCGGGCCGGAGCCGGCCTGGGATCCGTGCTGGGAGGTCTATCAGGCGGACGAGGCTGGACGCAGCGCGCTGGCCGGCTAAGAAGCGCCGACCGCGAAGCTCCAGGGACAGCATGATGGCCGATACGCCCCCCGACCGACTCTCCAACGATCCCGGCAGCGACTTCTTCGACATGGAGGCGTTGCAGCGCGGCGTCGGCGTTCGCTTCAAGGGACGCGAACGCAGCGATGTCGAGGAATATTGCGTCTCCGAAGGCTGGATCCGTGTCGCCGCCGGCAAGGCGGTCGATCGGCGCGGCCTGCCGGTGACGATCCGGCTCTCCGGCCCGGTCGAGGTCTGGTGGCAGGACCAGGCCAGCGACGCGGGCGAGGGTGCCGGCGCTGGCGCGGCCGACGCGGGCTGAGATCGATCACCGGCTGAGGCCTATTCCGCCGCTTGCGTCGCCGGCCCGGCTCCTGCCCGGCGCCTGGCGGCGATGCGCGCGCGCCAGCGGCGGCTGCGCCACCACATGATCAGGCCGGTCACCGAGAGCGCCGCGGGAATCGCGCCGCCGAGGAAGATGATCGCCTGCCAGGCGAAGCCCATGCCGGTGCCGTCGTGCCAGCGCCGCATCTTGCGCGCGATCGTTTCGGGCGGCGGCGGCGCGGGCGGCGTCACCGCGCCGCTGGCATCGTCGACGCGGACCTCGCGCGCCGGGCCGCTGCCGGTGATGAAGCCCAGCCTCCACGCCGGCTCCTGATCGGTCGGCCAGGCGATCGAGGCCAGCGCGCCCCGCCCCGGCGGCGCGGCCGTGCGGACGACCTCGTCGAGCGCGAGTCGCGGCGCCGCCAGCGGCTGCGCGCGCAGCGACCGCGCCCGGCTGGGCGGGCCGCTGGCGCGCTGCGGCGCTGTCGCCTCGAATCGGCTGAAGACCTGCGGGAAGGAAATCCACACGCCGGTGACCGACAGCATCGCCAGCGGCACGAGAATCCAGAAGCCCATCTGATGGTGCAGGTTCGCCGCGAAGCTGTCGCGCCGCTTCCAGCGAAAGCCGCGCCTGAGGCTGCCGCCGATCGGCCACCACAGCCACAGGCCGGTGAGGCACGATATCGTCATCGCGACGCCGACCCAGCCGACGATCCGCCGGCCGAGGCCGGGGATCATGAAGCTGCCGTGCAGCCGGTGCATCACCCTCGCCCAGCCGCTGTTGCTCGAGGCGACGTCGAGCACGCGCGCGCTGCCCGGATCGATCCAGACGTTGGTCCGCGCCGGCCGCCCGCCCGTATTGCCCGCGTTCGGCCCGGTCGCGGTCGCGAGGATCGGGCCGTCGTCTCCGGCATAGCGCAGCGAGATCAGCCGCGCGCCCGGCGGGAGCGCGGCTTGCGCCGCGGCGGCATAGGCGGAGGGCGGCAGCCCGGCCGCGCCGGTCACCGCGTAGCGGCCAGGATTGACCCAGCGGTCGATCACATCGTCCCAGACCAGCGCGGCGCCGGTCACGCACAGGGGAATGATCAACACCGCGAGCAGGATGCCGATCCACTTGTGAACGGAAAGCCACCAGCCGCGCAGGCGTAGGACCGTCGATTGCGCCACCTTCAAACCCCTCGAACTCGCATGCCGCGACGCTAGGAAATAATGCGAATGAATTGCAACATCATTCGTGCGGATGATGCGCCTAGCTGTCCGCCCAGCGGCGCAGCAGGTTGTGGTAGATGCCGGTCAGCCGGATGATCTCCTGGTCGCCCTGGCCGCGATCGGCGGCCAGCGCCTGGATCGACCGGTCGAGGTCGAACAATATCGTGCGCGCCGCATCGTCGCGGACCATCGACTGGATCCAGAAGAAGCTCGCCAGGCGCGCGCCGCGCGTCACCGGCTCCACCCGGTGCAGGCTGGAGGCCGGGTAGAGCACCATGTGGCCGGCGGGCAGCTTGACGCGGTGCACGCCGAGCGTGTCCTCGACGACCAGCTCGCCGCCGTCATAGGCCTCGGGCGGCGCCAGGAAGAGCGTCGCCGAAAGATCGGTGCGCACGCGAAACTCGCTCGCGCGGTGGATGCGCACCGCATTGTCGATATGGGTCCCGAAATGCTCGCCGCCGGCGTAGCGGTTGAACAGGGGCGGGAAGATCTTGAGCGGCAGCGCGGCGGCGATGAACAGCGGCGAGCGGCCGAGCGCGTCGAGCACGAGCCGCCCGGCCTCCTTCGCCGCCGCGCCATCCTCGGGCAGCTGCATGTTGCGCTTGGCGAGCGCCGACTGGTGGCCGGCGGTGGCGCCGCCATCGATCCACTCGGCGCCGTCGATGATCGCGCGCACCCGCGCGACGCCGTCGGCGTCGAGCACGTCGGGAATGGCGAGCATCATGTCATCATCATCCTTCCCTGTCGCGTCGGCCGATCCTGCGCGCGGCCACGGCCGATGTCATCACAGCTCGACATTGAGGCTGAACACCACCGAGCGCGCCTCGCCCGGCGCCGCCCAGCCGCCGCTGATTCCCGAGGCGCTGACATTGCTGCGGATCGCGGTGAAATAGCGCGCGTCGGTGAGGTTCTGGACGTTGAGCTGGGCGGTCAGGCCGCGCCGGACCTCATAGGCCAGGTAGAGCCGGTGCACCCAGTAATCGTCGGAACGGTACTGGACCGGCGTGGCGAGGAGGCTCTGGTTCAGCGCGACGCTGCCCTGGTAGGTGACGCCGTAGCCGACCTGCAGCCCGAAGGGCAGCCGATAGGTGGTGAACAGGCTCCCGGAATGACGCGGCGTCTGAACCAGCTCGTCGCCACGCGCCGGGTCGGGCAGCGCCGCGCTGTTGCCGCAGCCGGCGCTCCCCGGATTGGCGAGGCAGAAATCCGACACGCTCTGGCGCACCGAACTGTCGAGATAGGTATAGTTGGCGAAGATCGACCAGCGCGGCGTGACGTTGCCGATGACGCCGAGCGCGATCCCGTCCACTCGCGCCCGCCCGTCGAGCACCTGCACGGTCGGATTGACCGGGTCGTTCGAGGGCACCTTGAAGTTGCTGCGCTCGTTGCGGAACAGCGCCGCGGTGAGCTGAAGCTGCCGGTCGATGAGGTCGATCTTGGCGCCGATCTCGTAGCTGCGCGCCGTCTCCGGCGCGACGTCGCAGCTGTCCTCGCCGCTGCGCGCATTGAGGCAGCCGGCGCGCACGCTGTTCGAACTCGGCGTGCGCGAGTTGGCGACGGCGGCGTAGAGGCTCGCATTGTCGACCGGATGGAAGACGAAGCCGACCCGATAGGAGAAAAGCGTGTCCTCGTTCACCTGGTCGACGCCGCGGGTGTAGGTGCTCCCGTTCGCCGGAATGTCGTAGCTGTCGGCGCGGAACCTGTTGCGCACCCGCTCGAGCCGCAGCCCGCCGTTGATCTCGAACCGCCGATCGATCTCGAGATTGTCGAAGACATAGGCGGCGATGTTGGTCGATCGGCCGTGGGAGATGCCGGTGAGGATGCGGTTGACCGGGCCGCGCCATACCGTGTCGGTCGGGTCCGTGATCGCGATCGGCGGCTGCGGGATGACATTGCCCAGCGCGTCGCGCAGCAGTTGCGCGGTCTCGAGCCGGTAGTCCTCGCTGGCATAGGATGCGCCCGCCACCAGCACGTTGCGCAGCGCGCCCGGCGTCCCCGTCTCCCAGCGCAGGTCGGTCTGGTTGTAGAGGAGCTGGTTGAGCTGGTCGCGCACCAGCCCGCGCGGCCCGCTCGGCGTGTAGAAGCCGGGCGTCGCGCAGGGATTGCCGAGTGCGTCGAGGCCGGAGGCGAGGCACCAGCTGGTGCCGTTGGTCGGGCTCTGCGGCGCCGAGGTCCGGGTCGGCTGGAACACGCGCTGCCAGCGCGCGAGATTGCGGATCGAGACCTGGTCGGAAAAGCTGTGATCGAAGGTCGCGGTCAGCCGGTCGAGCGTGATCTTCTGCCGGTCGAGATTCTCGATCCCGAAATAGCTCGAATCGTCGATCCCCGGCAGCGGCCCGCCGACCGAGGCGTAATAGGGCACGCCAAAGACCGGGATATTGTCGTCGTGCTGGTGGACATAGGCGAGCGTCAGGCTGGTCGGCGCGCCGATGCCCAGCGTGATCGAGGGCGCGACGCCCCAGCGGCGGCTGCGCTCGACGTCGCGGCCGGGAATGTCGTTGCGATGGACCATCGCGTTCAGCCGGACCGCGACGAGCTCGCTGAGCCGGACGTTCGAATCGAGCGTGGCGCGCCAGTAATTGTCGGTGCCGACGCCGGCGGAGAGCAGCGTCTGCGTGCGCGCCTGCGGCACTTTCGAGACGAGGTTGATCGTGCCGCCGACGCTGCCGCCGCCGCTGAACACCGAATTGGCGCCGTTATAGAGCTCGATCTGCTGGAGATTGAACGGGTCGGAGCGGCTGTACTGCGCCGAATCGCGCACGCCATCGACGGTGATGTCGGTATCGGCGGTATAGCCGCGCAGGTTGATCTTGTCGCCAAAGCCGCCGCCGCCCTCGCCGGCGCCGAAGGTGATCCCGGGCAGCGTCGCCAGCGCGTCGCGCAGCGTCAGCAGGTTCTGCTGGCGGATCGTCGTGTTGTCGAGCACGGTGATCGTCTGCGGCGTATCGACCAGCGGTGCCGTCTGCTTGGGCGATTCGAGCAGCGGAATGAGCTGGCCGTTGACGATGATCGCGGGGTCGGCGCGCTCGACATTGCTCTGGCTAGTGCTGGCATTGGCATTGGCGCTGGCGGACGCGGCAGGCTCGGCCGCGAGCGCCGGCGAGGAAAGAAAGCCGACCGCGCCGAGCGCGAGAAACAATGGCGTGCTGGCGGCCTGGTTTGCACGAGTTGAAAGCGGCACTGAATTCGCCCCCTTGGAAATGGATCATCGGATCGGTTGGCCCGACGTCCCGCGCACGGGCCCGTCGGCAAGCACGGATCCGCTATTGCAAGTCATTCGCATTAGTGTCAAGACTCGTCGCGAACGGTTCGCACGATGCCGGCCGCGAACCTTCACCGGTGGACGACTCCCCCCATTTGCTCGTCCATCCGCGCCGGCGTGGCAGCAGCCGCCACGCCGGCGCCCTTCCCCTGCCGGCGCGGCGCCCGCCGCGCCTTGCCCCGGCCCGGCCGGCTGGCGATGGGCGCTCCGCTGCGCTATGCTGCGCCCCGCGCGGCCGGGGCAGCGGGCCGGCCAACGTCGCGAATCGAGGGGGGCGAGATGGGCAAGGCACGCGATTCTCTGCTTTGGGCGAGCCTGGTGGCGCTGGGTGGCTGCAATCTCGGCGGGCCGGTGCTCGATCCCTCGATGCGGCTGGCGCCGGTGCGCTCGTGCGGCACCGTGCCCGCCGCGCTCGAGGTCGGGCAGCAGGTCACGAGCGGCTGCTTCGCCTTTCAGCGGCGCGCGGCGCGCGACGTCACCGAAATCGTCGCCTTCCTCGAAAGCACGCCGCAATGCGCCAACACGTTCAGCCGCGCGACCCTGGCGATGAGCGCAAGCGGCCCGGGCGCGGTGTCGATGACCGTCTTCGGCGGCGCCGGGGCGCTTCCCGAGCATCGCTGGTCCTGGAGCGAAGGCTTTGCCTCGAAGATCTTCCACTCCTCGGGGCTGAACGGGCCCTTTGTGAACCCGGTCGGCGCAACGATCCGCATCAGCGGCGATGCCGCGCATGCGAGGGAGCTGTGCTTCACCCGCTATTGATCGCGCTCGCGGCCTCCGGCGGGCGCGTCGCGGCGCCCTAAACCGGCCGTGAACGGCGTCTTCTCGCCCCGTTCAGGGGACGAGGCGTAGGTCTTCGCCGCGTTGCGCCCGACGGATACGGGCGCACGCTCGAAGAGGAGACCTGTAGGATGCGTACCATCATCATCGCCGCCGCGGGGCTCGCCGCGGCCGTGCTGCCGATGACCGCCGCGTCGGCGCAATATCATCGACCGGGCTATCACCGCTACGACCCGGTTCGCGCCGAAATGCGCGAATGCCGCCGCGAGCTGCGTCGCGCCGACAGCCGCCGGGAATATCGCCGCGAGCTGAGAGAATGCCGGCGGGAGATCCGGCGGGCGCGCTACGAGCGCACGCGCTATCATCGCTATCGCCATTACCGCTACCGGGGCTACTGACCCGATCGCCGCCGCCCGGGCCGGACGGTGCTGCCCGATCCGGGCGCGCCGCCGGCGCCGGCATCAGCCGGCGGCCGGCCCGAACCGGCGATTGCAACCACCGCCGCAGCCCCTCGTTAACGTCCACATGCGCGCCACACAGGGCGCCTGAAGGAGGAGTATCATGCGTATCCTGACAGCCGCCGCCATGGTCGCGGTCGCGCTTCCGGTCGCCACGACGAGCGCCGATGCGCAGCGTGGCCGGCAGGAGCGCGAGGCGCGGCAGGATTGCCGTCGTGACCTGCGCAATGCCGATTCGCGCGGCGAATATCGCCGCGAACTGCGCGATTGCCGGCGCGACATCAGCCGCGCCCGCGCGCGCGACTGGCGCACCTACCAGCGCTATGACTGGAACCGGCCGCCGCGCGGCGGACGCTATTATGCCGACGATTATTATCGCGACGGCCGCTACTATCGCGAGCGCCGGCTGACCCGCCACGACCGTATCTATCGCGGGCGCGACGGCCGCTATTATTGCCGCCGCTCGGACGGCACGACCGGCCTCATCGTCGGCGCCGCCGTCGGCGGGCTGATCGGCAACGCGCTCGACGATGGCCGCTCGAGCCTGCTCGGCACCCTGGTCGGCGCGGCCGCCGGCGGCGCGCTTGGCCGCGAGGTCGAGCGCGGCGAGCTGCGCTGCCGCTAGGCGCGGCCTCCCGGGTACGAAAGCGCCTCGCTTCCCCGTCCCGCGCGCGGGAGGGGAGGCGGGGTCGCCCCGCTGCTTGGCGAGGGCGGCGAAGCGGCTATAAGCCGGGGATCGACGGATGGAGGGGCGGCCGATGCGCGCGTTGCTGGGGTTGCTGGCCGGGATCGTCGCCGGGCTGGTCGGGATGTTCGTGATCGGCGCGATCGCGAAATATGTTGCGCCGGTGCATGGCGCGATGCGCGTCGACACGCTGGCCGAGGTCATCAACGCCCAGTCGATCGGCGCGTTGGCGATGCTCCTTCTCTCCTGGGGCGTCGGCGCGCTGGCAGCGATGTGGGCGGCGAGGACCGTCGCCCGCGCGGCCTGGCCGGGCTGGACGCTCGCCGTGCTGCTCGCGCTCGCGCTCGCCTCGACCTTCGTGTTCGCGCTGCCATTGTGGTTCAAGCTCGCGGCCGTCCTCGCCCCGCTGATCGGCGGCGCGATCGGAAGCGCCCTGGCGCCCCTGCCCGCGCCGCCGCTCGCCGACGAAGCGGACGCGCGGCCACCCGCATGAGCCGCGTCCGCTGGCGACCGGCAGCGTTCGAATTCGGACACCGAATATTGGTCGAACTCACCAAGTCTTGGTGATTACGCGCGTTGCCTAAATCGGGCTGTACGACAAAAAGCGCTGTTTCCCGCCATTTTCTTCGATTGGCACGCTGTCTGCGAACCCCTGGCATCGCCGCCGGATGGTCCGGTGGCCGGATCAGGGAGACAGAAAATGTCGATGTCGCTTCGCAACGTGCAGTCGCTGATGGTTTCGGTGGTCGGCGCGCTGATGCTCAGCAGCCTGTGCCTCTCCGCCGCGCTCGGACCGGTCCTTGGCTGACCGGCCGGGCGGGCCCGCCCTTCCCGCTTTTCCCCCCTTCGACAGGAACGACAGGATGAACCGCCCCTACGCCCCCGACACCGCCAACGCCAGGCTGCTCGGCGTATGCGCCGGCATCGCCCGCAGCGGCGGCTGGGACCCGTTGTTCGTTCGTCTGTGCGCGATCGTCGCGCTGCTGGTGCTCGGGCCGATCGCTATGCTGGCATATGTGCTGGCCGCCTGGCTGGCCGACTGATCGCTCAGCCGGTCTGGATCGGCAGAAACATTCCGAGGATCGAGAGCGCGACCGAGATCGCCGCAACCATCAGCGCGACGCGCGACAGTTGCGCCGACGAACGTGCCTGATCCGCCAGCGTCCTTTCTTCTTCTTGAGTCATGATGCATCCCGCATCGGACCGCGCGGCGCGCAAGTCAACGACGATCACGCACGGCTCGTCGGCGGATCGCCGAGCGCGATCCGGGTGGCATCGCCGATTCCCTCGAACAGCGCCGGCTCGGTGCCGGTCATCCACACCTGGCCCCGGCCCTCGAGCCGCGCGAACAAGGCCGCGCGGCGGCGGGGATCGAGATGCGCCGCGACCTCGTCGAGCAGCAGCAGCGGGCGGCGGCCGGTGCGCTCGGCGACGAGATCGGCATGGGCGAGCACGATCGAGATCAGCAGCGCCTTCTGCTCGCCGGTCGAGCACAGCGCGGCGGGGCGGCGCTTGCCGGCATGGCTGACGACGAGATCCACCCGGTGCGGTCCGGCGAGCGCGCGCCCGGCCGCGGCGTCGCGGGCGCGGCCCTGGGCGAGCAGGGCGGCGAGATCGCCCGGCGCGTCGCCCTCGAGCGCGAGGGTCGCGCGGGCGAACGGGCCTTCGGGCGCGTCGGCGAGTCGCTCGCCAAGCGCCGCGACCGCCTGTCCGCGCGCCTGCCGGATGGTGGCGCCATGCTCGGCCATTCGTGCCTCGAGCGCGCCCAGCCAGGCCGGATCCCGCCGCTCCTCGGCGAGCAGCTTGTTGCGCGCGCGCATCGCCGCCTCGTAGCGCGCGACATGGGCGGCGTGGTCGGGCCTCAGCGCGAGCACCAGCCGGTCGAGAAAGCGCCGCCGCGCCGAGGCCGGCTCCGCGAACAGGCGGTCCATCGCCGGCGTCAGCCACAGCACCGACAGCCATTCGCCGAGCGTGGTCGCGGCCGCGGCGGCGCCGTTGATCCGCACCTGCCGCCGCTCGGGCGCGCCGGCACTGGTGCCGGTGCCGATGTCGACCCCGCCCCCGCCGCCGTCCAGCCGCGCCGCGACCGCGAAGCCGCCCTCGCCGCCGATCCGCGCCATCTCGCCGAGCGTCGCGCCACGCAGCCCGCGCCCCGGCGAGAGCAGCGACAGCGCCTCAAGCGCGTTGGTCTTTCCCGCGCCATTCTCGCCGGTCAGCAGCACGAAGCCGGGGCCGGCGGCGAAGCGCGCATCGGCGTAGCAGCGGAAATCGACCAGGCTGAGGCGGGCGACGTGCACGAGGAGTGTGTAGCGCAAGCGCCGCCGCCTTCAACCGCACCGCTTCCCCGCGCCAGCGCACCGGGCTAGGCATGGGCGAGGATGAACGACGCGCCGCCCTCCGTGAACCCGGTTCGGCCGGTGGAGATCGCCGGCAACCGGCTGACCCTGCTCCCCGACGGGCCCGGGCGGCTCGACGCGCTGATCGACCTGATCGAGACCGCCACCCATTCGCTGCGCCTGCTCTACTACATCTGGGTGGACGACCAGGTCGGCCGGCGCGTGCGCGACGCGCTGGTCGCGGCGCAGCGGCGCGGGGTCGCTGTCTCGCTGCTGATCGACGATTTCGGGACCTCCGACGCGCCGGCGGGCTTCTTCCAGCCGCTGATCGACGCCGGCGCACGCTTCTGCCGCTTCGTGCCGCGCTGGGGCCGACGCTATCTGCTGCGCAATCACCAGAAACTGGCGCTGGCCGATGGCCGGCGGGTGATCGTCGGCGGCTTCAACATTTCGGCCGACTATTTCGGCCGCATCGAGGACGGCGCCTGGCGCGATCTCGGGCTGATGGTCGAGGGGCCGAGCGTCGCCTGCCTCTCCGGCTATTTCGACGCGGTCTTCCGCTGGGCCGAGCACAGCGACGGCTCGATCCGCAAGCTGAGGCGGATGCTGAGCCGCTACAGCACGCGCGACGGCGCGCTCCACTGGCTGTTCGGCGGGCCGACGCGGCGCCTGTCCCCATGGGCGCGCTCGCTCAAGGGCGACATGCTGATCGCGACCCGGCTCGACATGGTCATCGCCTATTTCGCGCCGAGCCTGTCGGCGCTGAGGCGGATCTTCGGGGTCGCCCGGCGCGGCCGGGTGCGGATCGTGACGCCGGCGCGGACCGACCACCAATGGACGCTGAATTCGGCGCGCTTCTTCTACGGCCGGCTGCTCAAGCGCGGCGTCGAAATCTTCGAATACCAGCCGACGAAGCTCCATTCAAAGCTGATGGTGCTCGACGATGTCGTCCATATCGGCTCGGCCAATTTCGATCTGCGCAGCCTCTATCTCAACCTGGAGATGATGCTGCGCGTCCAGGATCACGAATTCGCCGAGATGATGCGCCGCTTCGTCGATGGCGAGATCGCGGTGAGCAAGCGGATCACCCGCGCCGCGCATCGCGCCAAGGCGACCTGGTGGAACCGGCTCAAGTGGAGCATTGCCTATTTCCTGGTGGCGACCGCCGACTACAATCTCGCCAGGCGGCTCAATTTCGCGCCGTCCCGGCGGCGCCGGGGCTGAGGCTCAGGCCTTCCAGCCCCAGAACAGGTGGCAGGGCGGCACGTTGACCCACTCGAAGCCCTTGTCGATCCGGTCGAAATAGGGCGCCATGAAATCGCGCACCTTCGCCTTGAACTGGTAGACGAGGAAGGCGCCGCCCGGGCGCAGCGCCCGGTAGGTCTCCTCGGCGATCTTCGGGCCGACGCCGGGCGGCAGCGTCGAGAAGGGCAGGCCCGAGAGCACATAATCGGCATGGTCGAAGCCGCAATCGGCGATGATCTGGTTCACGTCCGCGGCCGAGCCGTGGACGGCGAACAGCCGGTTGTCGGTGAACTTGCCGCGCAGGTAGCGGATGAAGTCCGGGTTCGTGTCGATCGCGATCAGCGTCGCATCGGCGGGCAGCCGCGAGAGCACATGCTCGGTGAAGGTGCCGACGCCCGGTCCATATTCGACGAACAATTTGCAATTGGGCCAGTCGACCGGGGCGAGCATCTTGTCGATCACCGCCTTCGAGGAGGGAATGACCGAGCCCACCATCACCGGATGCTTGATGAATCCGACCAGGAACTGCCAGAGCGGGCCGCCTCCCGCGCGCGCGAAGCGTCCTTCGTGCGCCTGTTTCAGAGAGGCTGACATGTCATAGTCCATCGCTGGTCACCGGTTCGCAAATCGGCGGCGGCTTGGCAACCCCTGTGGATGCACCGCGCGCGTCGCGGCCGCCCGCTTTCGGGTCACTCCCGCGACTCGCGCGGCTGGAGCATGCCCGGGGTGATGAAGCCGATTCCGGTCGGGCCGGCGCTGCGCGCGTCCTGCTTGAGGCTCGCCTCGATCTGCTCGTAGTCGCGCTCCATCTCGGGAGTCACCGAGGCGCGGGTCTCGGCAAGCGCGCGCTCGAACTCGGCCATCGAGACCGTCGCCGAATCGATGTGGGCGCGCAGCGCCATCAGCCCGGCGCGACGCACCAGATCCTCGAGGTCAGCGCCCGTGAAGCGCTCCGTGCGCGCCGCGATCGCGTCGAGATCGACATCGTCGGCGAGCGGCATCCGCTTGGTGTGGATGCCGAGGATGTGGCGCCGCCCGGCCTCGTCGGGCACGGTGACGTAGATCAGCTCGTCGAAGCGGCCCGGACGGAGCAGCGCCGGATCGATGAGGTTCGGCCGGTTGGTCGCGCCGATCACGACGACCGATTGCAGCTCCTCCAGCCCGTCCATTTCGGCCAGGATCGTGTTCACCACCCGCTCGGTGACCTGCGGCTCGCCGAGCCCGCCGCCACGCGCCGGGACGAGGCTGTCGAGCTCGTCGATGAAGATCACGGTCGGCGCGACCTGGCGGGCGCGGGCGAACAGGCGGGCGATCTGCTGCTCGGACTCGCCATACCATTTGGACAGCAGGTCGGAGCTCTTGGTGGCGATGAAGTTCGCCTCCGATTCGCGGGCCGCCGCCTTGGCGAGCAGCGTCTTGCCGGTGCCCGGCGGGCCGTAGAGCAGGAAGCCCTTGGCCGGGCGGATGCCGAGCCGACGGAACGCCTCGGGATGCTTGAGCGGCAGCTCGACGCCCTCGCGCAGCCGCTCGCGCGCCTCGTCGACGCCGCCGACATCGTCCCAGCCGATGTCGGGCATCTGGACCATCACCTCGCGCATCGCCGAAGGCTGGACGCGCTTGAGCGCTTCCTCGAAATCCTTTGCCGAGACCGAGAGATTCTCGAGCACCTCGGGCGGGATCGTCCCTTCCTCCAGGTTCAGCTTCGGCATGATCCGCCGCACCGCCTCGATCGCCGCCTCGCGCGTGAGCGCGGCGAGATCGGCGCCGACGAAGCCGTAGGTCTGGCGGGCGAGCGACTTCAGGTCGACGCCATCGGCGAGCGGCATGCCACGGGTGTGGATGGCGAGGATTTCCCGCCGGCCCTTCTCGTCGGGCACGCCGATCACGATCTCGCGGTCGAAGCGGCCGGGGCGGCGCAGCGCCTCGTCGAGCGCCTCCGGCCGGTTGGTCGCGGCGATGACGACGAGGTTCTGGCGTGGCTCGAGCCCGTCGAGCAGGGTGAGGAGCTGGGCGACGAGGCGCTTTTCGGTTTCGCCGGTCACCTGGCCGCGCTTGGGCGCGATCGAGTCGATCTCGTCGATGAAGATGATCGAGGGTTGCGCCTTGGTCGCCTCCTCGAACAGCTCGCGCAGCCGCTTCTCGCTCTCGCCATAGGCGGAGCCCATCACCTCCGGCCCGGCGATGTGGAAGAAGCTCGCGTCGCTTTCGTTGGCGACCGCGCGCGCGAGCCGCGTCTTGCCGGTGCCGGGCGGGCCGTGGAGCAGCACGCCCTTCGGCGGATCGACGCCGAGTCGCTCGAAGATTTCGGGGTAGCGCAGCGGCAATTCGACCATTTCGCGCAACTGGTCGATGGTCGCGCCAATGCCGCCGAGATCGTCGTAGGTGACGTCGGCGCGGCGGCTGTCCTTGGCCTCGGTATATTCCGGCCTGAGTTCGACCTCCGTATTGGCGTCGATCAGGACGATGCCCTTGGGCACGGTGGACACGACGACAAGGCGGATTTCCTGCAGCGCATAGGCCGGCGCGCTCAGCATCTGGCGGAGCTGGGGCGGAATGTCGCTGTGGGGCAGCTGCTGCTGCCCGGTGGTGGCGACGATGTCGCCGGCGGTGATCGGCTTCATGCCGAAGCTGCGCTTGAGCGCCTGGGCGGAGCCCTGCAGGCGCAGGTTCTTCTGCGCCGGCGCGAAGACGACGCGCTGCGCGGGCTTCGCCTCCGCCTTGCGGATCTCGACGAAGTCGCCGGCGCCGATCTCGGCATTCGCGCGCTGCAGCCCGTCGAGGCGGATGATCTCCAGCCCCTCGTCCTCGGGATAGGGGCCGACCACGCGGGCCGGGGTCGAGCGCTTGCCGATCAATTCGACCACGTCGCCTTCGGCCAGCCCGAGCTCCGCCATCAGCGCGCGCGGCAGGCGCGCTATGCCGCGGCCGCTGTCGTCGGGCCGCATCGTCGCCACCTGGAATCGCTTCGCCCTGGGATTTTCGTCGGCCATCAATGCCTCCTGCCAGCGCCCCACATAGGCAGGGGCGACGGATCGGCCAACCGGCGCGTGTGAAAAAAGAAAGGCCGACCCGAAGGCCGGCCTGAAAGTTTGTTAGGAGAGGATGCCTGAAAGGCAGCACCCTTGTGCGGCCGCGAAGATTTTTGTGCAAGTGCGAAGAGATTATCGACAGATGCAAAAATTGCACCTTGAATCCGCCGCATTTCCGGGGGAGATGGGGCAGGCGCGGGTGACCGCGCCAAGGCGCCCGCCCTGTGCGGCGCACAAAACGGGAGCGTTGGATGAGGAGGCTGCCGCCGCTGACGGCGATCGAGGCGTTCGTGCACACGGCGCGGCTGGGATCGGTCAAGGCCGCGGCCGACGCGCTCGCCCTGTCATCGCCGGCGCTCACCCGCCGCATCCAGTCGCTCGAGCGCCATGTCGGCGTGCCGCTGTTCGAGCGCGCCCACCAGTCGGTGCGGCTCAATGCCGAGGGCGCGCGGCTGCTCGATGAGCTGGGCCCGGCGCTCGACGCGCTGACGGTGGCGATCGCGCGGGCCGGCGACGGGGCCGAAGCGTTGCGCCTGCGGCTGGGCGTGCCGCCGCTCTTCGCCTCCTACCGGCTGATCCCGCGCCTCGCCGACCTGCGCGCGCGCCACCCGGACTTTCACATCGATCTCGATACCGGCCCGCGCGCGCTCGCCCGGCTCGACGAGGATCTCGACGCCGCCGTGGTGCTGACCCGCGCGGTCGACGACGGGCTCTACAGCCGCCGCATTCCCGCTGGCGGCGTCGTCGCAATCGCCTCGCCCGGCATGGCGGCGCGGCTGCGCAGCCCCGCCGATCTCGCCGGCGTGGACGTCCTCATCCACCGCGACCTGCCCGACGCGTTCGAGGCGTGGCGCGCCGCCGCCGGCGTTCCCGAGCTCGCGCCCGGCGAGATCGACCTGTTCGATTCGGGCCAGATCATGCTCGGCTCGGCGGCGCAGGGGCTCGGCGTCGCCTTCCTGTTCGAGGCGCATTTCGAGGGCGCGGCCGACCCCCGGCTGGTGCGCCTGTTCGACGTCGTCGCGACAAGCGCCTATTCCTACTGGTTCGCGTGCCGGCGCGCGGCGCTGGGGCGGCGGCCGGTGAAGCTGTTCCACGACTGGGTGGCGGCGACGCTCGGCTGAGCCATGTCCTGGCATCACGTCGCCGGCGCGGGTTAGGAGTGCGGGCACTGGGCAACGCGCCGGAAAGGAAGCGCCGCTTGGCCGGACATCATTTCGCCCACGGCCACGATCACGGCCACGATCACGGCCACGTGCACGCGCCGGCCGACTTCGGCCGCGCCTTCGCGATCGGCATCGCGCTCAACATGGGCTTCGTGATCGCCGAGGCCGCGGCCGGCCTGCTCACGGGATCGATGGCGCTGCTCGCCGATGCCGGCCACAATTTCTCCGACGTGGTGAGCCTCGCCATCGCCTGGGTCGGCGTCGGCTTCGCCCGCCGCGCGCCGAGCAGCCGCTTCACCTGGGGCTATCACGGCGCCTCGATCCTCGCCTCGCTCGGCAACGCGGTGCTGCTGCTGATCGCGATCGGCGCGATTGCCGCCGAGGCGGTGCAGCGGCTGATCGATCCCCAGCCGGCGTCAGGCCTGCCGATGATCCTCGTCGCCGCGGTCGGCGTCGCGATCAATTTCGGCACCGCGCTGCTCTTCGCGCGCGGGCGCGGCGACCTCAACATACGTGGCGCCTATCTCCACATGGCCGCCGATGCGGGCGTATCGGCCGGCGTCGTCTTCGCCGGCGTCGCGATCATACTGACCGGCCGCGCCTGGATCGATCCGGTCGTCAGCCTGCTCATCGCCGCGATCATCTTCTGGACGACCTGGGACCTGCTGCGCCAGTCGGTGTTGCTCACGCTTGGCGCGGTGCCGGAAGGAATCGAGCCCGAGGCGGTGCGCGCGGCGCTCGCCGGCCTGCCCGGGGTCGCCAGCGTCCACGATCTCCATATCTGGGCGCGCGGCACCAGCGCGACGGTAATGACGGCGCATCTCGTCATCGAGGGCGATCACCCCGGCAACGCCTTTCTCGAGGAGGTCCAGGCGCTGATGCGCGAGCGCTTTGGCATCGGCCACGTCACCATCCAGATCGAGCTGGCGAGGGGCGCGGACTGCGTCGACTGCGAGGCTGGCTGAGCTGCGGCGGCGTCAGCACTCGACGACGTTGACGGCGAGCCCGCCGAGGCTGGTTTCCTTGTAGCGCTCGTTCATGTCGAGCCCGGTGCGGCGCATCGTCTCGATCACCTGGTCGAGGCTGACGCGGTGCGAGCCGTCGCCGATCAGCGCGAGCCGGGAGGCTTCGATCGCCTTCACCGCGCCGACGGCGTTGCGCTCGATGCAGGGAACCTGCACCAGCCCGCCGACCGGATCGCAGGTGAGGCCGAGATTGTGCTCCATGCCGATCTCGGCGGCATTTTCGACCTGCGCCGGCGAGCCGCCGAGCGCCGCCGTCAGCCCGGCCGCCGCCATCGAGCAGGCGACGCCGACCTCCCCCTGGCAGCCGACCTCGGCGCCGGAGATCGAGGCGTTCTCCTTGAACAGCGAGCCGATCGCCGCGGCGGTGAGCAGGAAGGTGCGCACGCCCGGCTGGTCGGCGCGCGGCGTGAAGCGCTGATAGTAGCGCAGCACCGCCGGCACGATCCCCGCCGCGCCGTTGGTCGGCGCGGTGACGACGCGGCCGCCTGCCGCATTCTCCTCGTTGACCGCGAGCGCCCACAGGTTGACCCAGTCGATCACCGTGAGCGGGTCCTGAAGCGCGCGCTCCGCCCGCTCGACCAGGGCCCGGTGCAGCGCCGGCGCGCGGCGCTGCACCGCGAGCCCTCCCGGCAGCACGCCGTCCTGGCCGATGCCGCGATCGATGCACGCCGACATCGCCGCCCAGATTTCATCGAGCCGGGCGTCGATCTCCTCGTCGTCCAGCCGCGCACGCTCGTTCGCCCGCGCGATCGCGGCGAGATCGAGCCCCTCGCGCGCGGCGATGGCGAGCAGTTCGGCGGCGGAGGAGAAACGATAGGGCACGTCCCACGCACCCTCGGGCGGTGCGTTGCGCGCCACCGCCGTTTCGTCGACGACGGCGCCGCCGCCGACCGAATAATAGACGGCGCTCTCGCTCGCGCCGCCCCCGAAGGTGGCGGTGAAGCGCATCCCGTTGGAATGGTGCGGCAGCCGCTCGCGCTGGTGGAACAGCAGGTCGCGATCCTCGACGAACGGGATCTCGTGGCGACGGGCGAGCCGGAGCCGGCGCGAGCCGCGGATTTGCGCGACTTCGGCCTCCGCGGCGTCCGGATCGATGTCGGCGGGCCGGTGGCCGGCCAGGCCGAGCAGGATCGCGCGGTCGGTCGCGTGGCCCTTGCCGGTGAGCGCGAGCGATCCGTAGAGGTCCACCCGCAGGCGCGCGACCGCGTCCAGCAGCTTCCTTTCGGCGAGGCTCTCGACAAACCGGCACGCGGCCGTCATCGGCCCCATCGTGTGCGAACTCGACGGACCGACGCCGATCTTGAACAGATCGAAGACGCTGCAAACCACCAGACCTCTCCCGGGCCGCGGGCATGGACCGGAGAGGGGCGGATGACAAGCGCGCCGTTCGTCCTCATCGACGATGCGCGGCCGGGCGGCCGGGCGAAGCTGTTCAGCGCGCCCGCCGGGACGGTCGAGACGCGCGACTTTGCCGAGGTGCGCGCCTGCCTCGCGCGGCTGCGCGGACGCCATGCGGCGGGATTCCTGTCCTATGAGGCGGGGCTGGGCTTCGAGGACCGGCTGGCGCCGCTGCGCGCGCCGCCGGGCGAGGACGCGCCGCCGCTGCTCTGGTTCGGCCTGTTCGACCGGGTCGAGCAGGTCGATGCCGAGGCGTGGCTGCCCGATCCGGCCGGCGGCTGGATCGGCCCGGCGCGACCGCTCGTCGAACAGCGCGATTACGAGGCCGGCGTCGAGCGGGTGCTCGAACATATCCGCGCCGGCGACATCTATCAGGCCAACCTGACCTTCGCGGCGGAAGCGGCGGTGGCGGGAGATCCGCGCGCCGTCTATGCGGCGCTGCGGCGGCGCGCGCGAGCCGGCCATGGCGCGCTCGTCTTCACCGGGGCACACTGGATTCTCTCGCTCTCGCCGGAGCTCTTCTTCACGCTCGACGAGGGCCGCGTCGTCACCCGGCCGATGAAGGGCACCGCCCCGCGCGATGCCGGGCCCGAGGCGCTCCGTGACGATCCGAAGCAGCGGGCCGAGAACCTGATGATCGTCGATCTGCTGCGCAATGATCTTTCGCGCGTGGCCCGGCCCGGCACCGTCAGGACGCCGCGGCTGTTCGAGGTCGAAACCTATCCGACCCTGCTCCAGCTCACCTCCACCGTCACCGCCGAGATCGCCGAGGGCGGCGACGCGATCGGCCTCATCGAGGCGATCTTCCCCTGCGGCTCGATCACCGGCGCGCCGAAAATTCGCGCGATGGAGATCATCGACACCCTCGAAAAGACGCCGCGCGGGGTCTATTGCGGCGCGATCGGGTGGGTTTCGCCACGGGGCGATGCGGCGTTCAATGTCGCGATCCGCACCCTGACGCTGGGCGTCGGGGCGGGCCGGGCCAGGATCGGCCTCGGCGCCGGGATCGTCGCGGACAGTATCGCGCGCGCCGAGTGGCACGAATGCCTGGCGAAGGGGGGCTTCTTGGCGGATCAAAGGCGGTTCGACCTGATCGAGGCGATGCGCTTCGATCCGCGTGACGGGGTGATCGACCTTGACCGCCACCTCGCGCGGATGCGGGCGAGCGCGGCCGCGCTCGGCTTCGCCTTCGATCGCCATGAGGCACGCAACGAGCTGCAGGCCGCGACCTTCGGCGCCGGGCCGAGCAAGGTGCGCCTGCGCCTCTCGCCGACCGGCGCGATGGCGATCGAGCTGCGACCATTGCCGCCGGCGCCCGACGCGCCGGTGCCGGTCGCGCTCGCGCCGCGCCCGTTCGCCGCCGGCGACTTCCGGCTCGGCCACAAGACCAGCGACCGCGCCGCCTATGACGAAGCGCGCGCGGCGGCCAGCGTCTTCGAGGTGCTGTTCACCGACGCCGAGGGCTTCCTGACCGAAGGCAGCTTCACCAGCCTGTTCGTCGAGCGGGGCGGGCGACTGCTGACGCCGCCGCTCGCGCGGGGGCTGCTCCCCGGCGTGCTGCGCGCGCGGCTGATCGAGGAACGTCGCGCCGAGGAAGCGGAGCTGACGCCGGACGACCTCGCGGGCGGCTTCCTGGTCGGCAACAGCGTGCGCGGCCTGATCCGCGCCCGGCTCGTCTAGCGAACCGGCCTCACCGGATGTCGCCGCTGGCGACGCTGCTCAGGCCGGTCCGGCGCTCGCCGGCATGGCTCGCGGTGCGACGCTGCCGTCCTGCTGGGCGGCGAGCGGAAAGCGCAGCAGCCGTCCCGCGAGCGGCACCAGCGCCTCGGCGGGGCCGCCGAGCGCGCGGTGAATTTCGGGATGGCGCGCGTCGAGCCCGCCGGTGAGCGCGCCGAAGGCGGGCAGGATGAGCTTGTGCGCGGTGGCGATGAAGCAGCGGCGCGAGACCAGCCGGCCCCGCCGCGCCACGCGCAGCTTCGGATGGAAATGGCCGGACAGTTCCGGCCGTGTCTCGGCCGGGCTTGCCGCGTGGCGGAGCACCACTCCGTCCAGCTCGGCCTCCTCGGCCAGCCGCCCGCCACAGGGATCGACGACGACCGGATCGTGATTGCCGGTGATCCAGGTCCAGGCCGTGCGCGCGGTGAGGTCGCGCAGCAGCGCGCGCGCGTCGCCGGGCAGCCGCGCGCAGCCGTCGCGATCGTGGAAGCTGTCGCCGAGGCACCAGATCTCGCGCGCCCCGGTCGCGGCGACGAGGCCGGCGAGGTCGCTCAGCGTCGCGTGCGAATCATAGGGGGGCAGCATCTGCCCGCCGGCGGCGAACCAGCTTGCCTTTTCGAGGTGGAGGTCGGCGACCAGCAGCGCCCGGCGCGACGGCCAGTAGAGCGCGCCCCGCGGCGATGCGGCGAATTCGTGGCCACAGAACGAAATGGGAACCATCCGCCCCGCTATAGCGCGGCCGGTGGCGGGTTCAATCGGCTAGCGCTGGACGTGGGCGGCGGCGGGCGCCGGCGTGGCGGGCGTTGGCCGGGCGGCGTCGGCGTGGCTCGTCGCGAAAAACAGCACGGCGCCCAGGACGAATCCCTGGCCGACCAGCGCGAACGGGTTGAGCAGCTTGTCCGGCAGTCTCATTGCTTACCTGTAACGAATCTTCGGTTAACGAATCGGCCTGGACTGGCTGCCGGTCGCTGCGACCCTGGCGATGGACCGCCGCTGAATTCGACATTCATGCCCGGGAAAGGTGTCCGGCGCCGCCCGATGCGGACGGCGCCGGGATGCGGTCAGGCAGCCCTGGCCTCCCGCTTCGCCGCCGCCTCCCCGGTCGCGGCGAGCCGCGGCTGCGCCGTCGCGATCTCGATCCTGCGCGGCTTCATCGCCTCCGGCAGCTCGCGCACAAGTTCGATCGAGAGCAGGCCGTCGGCCAGGCTGGCGCCGGTGACGCGGATGAAGTCGGCCAGCTCGAAGCGCCGCTCGAACGCGCGCGCGGCGATGCCGACGTGCAGGAACGTGCCCTCGCGGCTCTCCGTCTTGCGACCGGACACGATGAGCATGTTCTGCCGCTGGGTGACCTCCAGCTCCTCCGGCCTGAAGCCGGCGACGGCGAGCGTGATCCGGTAGCTGTCCTCGCCGGGCTTCTCGATGTCGAACGGCGGGAAATTGTCCAGCTCGGCGCGGCTCGCGCCTTCCAGGAAATCGAACAGGCGATCGAAGCCAACCGTGGCCCGGCGATAGGGAGAAAGATCAATGCCTCTCATCAATGTTCTCCTCGTGAGCAACATGTTCGGCAGGCCGTTCGCGGCCCTGCCATCCAGGCCGAAAACGAAAGGTCTTTCGGCGCAACCAATCTAGGAAGGGGGGCGGGGCGTTCAACCCGCGCGTCGCGCCGGATCAGGCGTGGGCGACGCCGACCAGCGCGCCGACCAGCGCGGCCAGCTCGCCAATGCCGAAGGGCTTGCGCAGCACCGGCGCGGCGCCGCCGAGCGCCCTTTCGATCTGCTCGGTCTCGGCATAGCCGGTAACGAAGGCGACCGGCACGCCGGGCCGCAGCCGGCGCAGTTCGCGGGCCAGTTCGGCGCCGTTCATTCCCGGCATCGTGAAATCGATGAGCACCAGGTCGGGCGCCGCCGAATCGAGCGCGGCGAGCGCCGCCGGCCCGCAATCGCAGGCGACGACCATATGGCCGAAGCTCTCGAGCGTGTCGGTGACGAAGGCGCGAACGCCCGCGTCGTCGTCGACGACCATGATCCTGGCCGAGGCCGTTTGGGCGGGCGCCGCCGGCGCGGCCAGGCCATGTTCGCCATGCTCCGCCATCGGCGCCTTTGCGTCGGGCAGCAGGATATGGACGGTCGTGCCCTTGCCCTCCTCGCTCTCGATCCGCACCGTGCCGCCCGACTGGCGCGCGATGCCATAGACCTGGGCAAGGCCGAGCCCGGTGCCCTTGCCGAACGGCTTGGTCGAGAAGAAGGGCTCGGTCGCGCGGGAGAGCACGTCGGCCGACATGCCGAGGCCGGTGTCCGCGACGCTGATCCGCACATAGTCGCCCTCGGCGAGGTCGGGCGCGCCGGCATGCGGCTCGCGCGTCGTCTCGATCGTCAGCGTGCCGCCGTCCGGCATCGCGTCGCGGGCATTGATCGCGAGGTTGAGGATCGCGTTTTCGAGCTGGTTCTCGTCGCACAGCGCATGGGCGTCGCCGGCATTCATCCGCGTGTCGATGCGGATGTCGCTGCCGATCGTGTGGCGCAGGATCTCGCTCAGATTGTCGAACACGCGCTCGACCGGAACCGGGACCATGTTGAGCCGCTGGATGCGCGAGAAAGCGAGGAGCTGGGTCGCGAGCTTGGCGCCGCGCCGCCCCGATTCGAGCGCGGCGTCGGCGAGCCGCTTGAGCCGCGGTTCCTCGATCGCGCCGGCGATCACCTCGAGCCCGCCGATGACCGGGGTGAGCAGGTTGTTGAAATCGTGCGCGATGCCACCGGTCAGCCGTCCGACCGCTTCCATCTTCTGCGCCTGGCGCAGCGCCTCCTCGGCACGCTCGCGCTCGGCGACCTCGGCGCGCAGCCGCTCCAGCGCCAGGCTGAGGTCGGCGGTGCGCTCGGCGACCCTTCGCTCGAGCATCTCGTTGAGCTCGCGCAGCGCCTCGTTGCCGAGCTTCCATTCGGTGATGTCATGGGCGACGCCGATGAATCCGACATGCTCGCCATGCGGCCCCCAGCGCGGCTGCGAGATCGAGCGCAGCCAGCGCCATTCGCCGTCGCAGCGGCGGAAGCGCCCTTCGAGCGTGAACGGCGCCAGCGAACCCTCGCCGGCGATCGATTCGGCGCGGATGCGCTCGGCATCTTCGGGATGGATGATGTCGCGCCAGTCGAAATCGACCGCTTCCTGGTAGGTGATGCCGAGAAACTCGACATAGGCGCGATTGACGAAGCTGCGCTTGCGATCGAGCTTGGTCACCCAGATCGGCACCGGCGCCGAATCGGCGATCAGGCGGAAGCGCTCCTCGCTCTCGCGCACCCGGTCCTCGGCATCGGCGTCGCGGCCGACCGCGACCACCGTGCCGAACAGGCCGACGATCTCGCCGCCCTCGCCGACGACCGGGTTGTAGCAATAGGTCATCCAGATAGTCTCTTCCTTGCCGTGCCGGACGAGCCGGCGCGGTTCGGATTCGAAATAGAGCGTCTCGCCGGCCAGCGCCCGCTCGGCATTGGGCCGGATCCCTTCCCACACGTCCGCCCAGACCTCGCGCACCGGCCGGCCCAGCGCCGGATTGCGATCGCCGAGCAGCTCCGCATAGGCGTCGTTGAACACGAGCAGCAGCTCCGGCCCCCAGGCGAGGAACATCGGCACGGTCGAGCCGAGCACCATCGAGGTGGCGGTCTTCAGCGATTGCGGCCAGCCCTCCGGCGGGCCGAGCGGCGTTGCCGCCCAGTCATGGTCCTGCGTCGCGGTGGCGTTTGGCGCGCCCGGAAAGATGGCCGGGCCCGCGCGATCAGGCGGGGAGACGAGCTGCTCCATACGGGTACGCCACTCCTGCGGAAAAGAACCTAGCGTTCATCGCGTCTTGTGGGAAGTCAGCGCCGCGTTGCCTGTGCCTCGCCGAGCACGCGCAGCAGGTTGCCGCCCATGATCCCGGCGATGTCGGCATCGGAAATGCCGGCGCGGCGCAGCGCGGCGGTGACCCGCGCCAGCATGGTGACGTCGCGCATCTCGACGAGGCCGCCGCCGCCGTCCCAGTCGCAGCCCATGCCGACATGATCGGCGCCCATCACCTCGATCGCGTGCAGCATCGCGCGCATATAGGTGTCGAAACCGGCCTCGCGGCGTGGCGCGCGCGCATCGAGCGCCGCCTCGCCGGCGAGCAGCCGCTGCCGCTCCGCCGCGCTCAGCGTCGCCCAGCGGCGGTGGCGCGCCTCGATCGCGTCGCGCTCGGGCGAATGGCCGGATGGCGCCAGATAGACGCTGTTGATGAACATGACGCCGCCGGCCGCCGCGAGCCGGCGCATCCGGGCATCATCGAGGTTGCGCGGGTGGTCGAAGATCGCGCGGGGGCTCGAATGCGACAGGATGATCGGCGCGCGGGAGAGTTCGAGCACCTGGTCGAACACCTCGTCCGAGGCGTGGCTGAGATCGATGAGGATGCCGAGCCGGTTCATCTCGGCGACCCATTGCCGGCCGAGCGGCGAGAGGCCGTGCCAGCGCGGATTGTCGGTCGCGCTGTCGGCGAGCTGGTTGGCGCGGAAATGGACCGGCGAGGCGAGCCGCAGGCCGAGCTTGTGGAAGGTTTCGAGGAGCGAGAGGTCCTCGCCGAGTGGCCAGCCATTCTCCATGCTGATGAAGCCGAAGCGCTTGCCCTCGCGCGCCAGCCGCCGGGCATCGTCCGGGGTGAGCGCGAGGCCGATCCGGTCGCGATTCCCGGCGAAGGTCCGGCGGATCGCCATCGCGCGGACCAGCGCGGCGTCGCGCGCCTCGCGGTAGCCCTGTGCGGTCAGCGCGCCCTGCGGCGTGTAGATGGCAAAGAAGCCGCCATCGAGCCCGCCTTCCTCCATGCGCGGCAGATCGACCTGGCTGCGGTCCCATTCCCAGCGGTGGCGCGCGCCGAAATCCCAGACGTCCTTGTCCCAGCGCTCGGGAATGTCGAGATGGGCATCGAGGACGATCAGGCTTTCGTGGAAGGCACGGTCGGCGGGGGTAACGTCCGGTTGCGCCTGCCCGGCCGAGGCCGGCATGGCGAGCAGCAGCGGCAGCAGCGCGAGGCCGAGAAAGCGCATGATGAAGGCTCCCCTGTCGAGCGCGCCATCAAACCGGTCCGCGCGAAGCGGGTCAAGCGTCGCCGTCGCGGCCGACGAAGGCGTCGAGCCCGCGCCGCAGCGCCTCGGCCGACTGGTCACGCGCCAGCGTTTCGGCGGCGTCGCGCAGCTCCGCCATCGTGCCGAGGTCGTTGCCGCAATCGTTGCAGCTCAGCCGCGCCGCGTCGCCTTCGGCGATGCTGTAATTGGCGCTGCCGCACCGGTCGCAGTGGATTTCGAGGCTGATATCCATCCGCTCCCGCCTATCCCACGCGCATCGCTTCGGCGGCAAGCACTTCCGCCTCGATCAGCAATTCGTCCTCGGCCGCGCCGGCGGCGACCGCCTCGCGCCCGATCATGATCAGCACCGGCACCGCCATCGGCGAGATCCGCTCGATCGCGACGTGGCGCATCGTCGCCTGCGCCCGCTCGAGCAGGGCGGCGAGGCGGGCGACGTCGGTGAGCCGCGTGCGCGCGTCGTCCCATGCCGCGCGCAGCAGCAGGTGATCGGGCTCGTAGCGGCGCAGCACGTCGTAGATGAGGTCGGTCGAGAAGGTGACCTGGCGCGCCGTCTTGCGCTGGCCGAGATGGGCGCGCTCGACCAGCCCGCCGATCACCGCGACATCGTGAAAGGCGCGCTTGAGCAGGTGCGAGCCCTGCACCCACTGGACGAACTCGTCCTCGAGCAGGTCCGGGCCGAACAGGCTGGCGGGGTCCTCGATCGGGGCGAGGCCGTAGCAGGCGAGCGCGTAGTCGTTGGCGACGAAGCCGAGCGGCTTCAGCCCCTCGCTCTCCATCCGCCGGGTGACCAGCATCCCGAGCGACTGGTGCGCGTTCCAGCCCTCGAAGCTGTAGGCGACCATGTAGTGGCGGCCCTCGTGCGGGAAGGTCTCGACGAGCAGCTCCTCCGGACGGGGCAGGACGGAGCGCAGCGCCTGCATTTCCAGCCATTCGCGGACATCGTCGGGGAAGCGCGCCCATTCGGCCGGCGTTGCGAGGAAGCGGCGCACGCGATCGGCGAGCCGCGTGGTCATGGCGAGGCGGGTGCCGACATAGGTGGGGATGCGCGCGGGCCGGCTGGTCGCGCGGACGATGATCTCCGTCCCCCGCATCCGCTCGACCTCGAGGCTCAGCCCGGCGAAGAAGAAGGTGTCGCCGACGCTGAGCGTCGCGGCGAAATAATCCTCGACGGTGCCCAGTTTCCTCCCGTTGCGGAAGCGCACGTCGAGCACCGGCGCATCGACGATGATGCCGGCATTCTGGCGATGCTGGCGCGCGAAGCGGGGGTGGCTGACGCGCCAGAGGCCGTCGGCGCCCCGCGTCAGCCGCTTGAACCGGTCATAGGCGCGCAGCGCATAGCCACCGCTTTCGATATAGGCGAGCACACGCGCGAACGTGTCGGCGGCAAGGCCGGCATAGGGTGCGGCGCCGCGCACTTCCTCGAGCAGCTCCGCCTCCCGGAACGGGCCGGCGCAGGCGCAGGCCATGACGTGCTGCGCGAGCACGTCGAGCGCGCCGGCGCGAAATGGCTCGGCATCGAGCTCGCCCGCCGCGATCGCGTCGAGGGCGGCCCGCGCCTCCAGATATTCGAAGCGGTTGCCGGGAACGAGGATCGCCTCGGACGGCTCGTCGAGCCGGTGGTTGGCGCGGCCGATGCGCTGGATCAGGCGCGAGGCGCCCTTGGGCGCGCCCATCTGGATGACGAGATCGACATCGCCCCAGTCGACGCCGAGATCGAGGCTGGCCGTGCATACCAGGCCGCGCAGCCGGCCCGCCGCCATCGCTGCCTCCACCTTGCGCCTCGCCTCGACCGCGAGGCTGCCATGGTGGATGCCGAGCGGCAGGTTGGCGTCGTTGACGCTCCACAGCGCCTGGAAGGTCAGCTCGGCGAGCCCGCGCGTATTGCAGAAGACGAGCGTGGTGCGATGCCGCTCGATCTCGCGCATCACCTGCGCAGCCGCCCATTTGCCGCTGTGGCCGGACCAGGGAACGCGCGCATCCTCGGGCAGCATGATCCGGATCGCCGGCTCGGCGCCGCTGTCGCCGGCGACCAGCGCCACCGTCCCGGCGTCGCCGTGGGGCGCGAGCCAGCCGCGATAAGCCTCGGGATCGGCGACGGTGGCGGACAGCCCGATCCGGCGCAGCCCCGGCGCGATCCGCTGCAGGCGCGAAAGCGCGAGGGTCAGGAGGTCGCCCCGCTTGGTCGCGGCGAAGGCGTGGATTTCGTCGACGACCACGGTGCCGAGCCCCGCGAAGAGCCGCTCGCTGTCCTCGTGGCTGAGCAGCAGGCTCAGCGATTCGGGGGTGGTGAGCAGGATTTGCGGCGGGCGGGCGCGTTGGCGCGCCTTGCGCTCGGCGGGCGTGTCGCCGGTGCGCGTCTCGACCCGGATCGGCAGGCCCATCTCGCGGATCGGATCGGTGAGGTTGCGCTGGACGTCCACCGCCAGCGCCTTGAGCGGCGAGACGTAGAGCGTGTGGAGCCCCTCGGCCGGCCGCTCGATCAGCTCGACGAGGCTGGGCATGAAGCCCGCCATCGTCTTGCCTGCCCCGGTCGGCGCGATCAGCAGCGCATTCCTGCCCGCCCGCGCCGCCGCCAGCATCTCGAGCTGATGCCGCCGGGGACTCCAGCCGCGCGCGGCGAACCACGCCGAAAGGGGCGCGGGAAGCTCCATTACCTCCACTCCCCTGCGGCCCATCCGCGGTCACTCCCGCGAGAGACCGGTGGCAGCGGCGGAGACTCGGCATCACGGTTCATCGCCTCCATATAGGGACGATGCCCCGTCCCGGCGCCTGGATCGATCCCCGTCGCGAAGGCATCTTCGTGAAGCCCGCCAATGCCTGGATCGATCCGTCGCGGCCGGTGCCCAGGGCGCTCGTCACCCACGGCCATGGCGATCACGCGCGCGGCGGCCATGCAGCGGTGTGGGCGACAGCGGAGACGCTGGCGATCATGGACTGCCGCTACGGTCCGCAGCCGGGCAGGGCGGTTGCCTATGGCGAGACGATTCGGCTGGGCGAGGTGGACGTGACGTTCGTCCCCGCCGGCCATGTCCTCGGCTCGGCGCAGATCGTGCTCGACCATGCCGGCGAGCGCATCGTCGTCTCGGGCGACTACAAGCGCTCCGCCGATCCGACCTGCGCCCCCTTCGAGCCGGTGCCCTGCGACATCTTCGTCACCGAGGCGACCTTCGGCCTGCCGGTGTTTCGGCATCCGCCGGTGGCGGGCGAGATCGACCGGCTGCTGTTGCGGCTCCACGACAATCCCGAGCGGTGCATCCTCGTCGGCGCCTATGCGCTCGGCAAGGCGCAGCGGCTGATCGTCGAGCTCAGGCGACGCGGCCACGAGGCGCCGATCTATATCCACGGCGCGCTGCGGCGCCTGTGCGACCTCTACGCCGATCTCGGCATCGGCCTCGGCGAGCTCCGCCTCGCGACCGGCGCATCGAAGAGCGAGTTGAAGGGCCGCATCGTGCTCGCGCCGCCGAGCGCGCTCAACGACCGCTGGTCGCGCCAGCTGCCCGATCCGGTCACCGCCATGGCCTCGGGCTGGATGCGCATCCGCCAGCGCGCGCGCCAGCGGCTGGTCGAGCTGCCGCTGATCGTCTCCGACCATGCCGACTGGGACGAGCTGACGCAGACGATCGAGGAACTGGCCCCGCGCGAGGTGTGGATCACCCACGGCCGCGAGGACGCGCTGATGCACTGGTGCACGATCCGCCGGATCAAGGCGCGCGAGCTGCACCTCGTCGGCTACGAGGACGAGGACGAGGACGATTAGGGGGCGCCCCTTGCCGCCGCCGGCGGGCGGCGCGCGCGCAACGCGCCGCTACAGGGCGAGCCAGGCGACGAGCGCGATCGTTGCCGCGCCGAGCGCCGCCCAGCGCAGCTCGCGCTCGAGCCGCTCGTCGTCCTTCCTGACCAGCGCATAGGCGCTGAGCGGCATCAGCACGACAAGCAGGCCGAAGGCGACGGCGAGGCCGGTCATCATCCCGCCGAGCACGCCGCCGGCCAGGGCGAGCGCCGCCCAGGCGAGGCAGAAGGCGAGCGCGTCGGCGTGAAGACGTGGCATCAATGCTCCGCCCGCGGCCCCCGTGCCACGCCCGAAAGGCCGAGCTGGGCGTCGATCTGGGCGACGAGGCGGGCGAGCCCGGCCTCGTCCTTCGCCTCGGCGCGGGCGACGAGCACATCCTGCGTGTTCGAGGCGCGCAGCAGCCACCAGCCATCCTCGGTGGTGACGCGCGCGCCGTCGGTGCGGTCCACCGTCGCGCCGGCGGCGGCGAGCCGGTCCAGCACCTCCTCGACCACGGCGAACTTGCGCGATTCATCGACCTGGAAGCGCATCTCCGGCGTGTTGACCAGCGCCGGCATGCGGTCCCTGAGCCCGGCCAGCGAGCCGCCCAGCCGCGTCACCGCGCGGATCAGCCGCACCGCCGCGTAGAGCGCGTCGTCATAGCCGTAATATTCGTGCGCGAAGAAGATGTGGCCGCTCATCTCGCCGGCGAGCGGGGCCTTCGTCTCCTTCATCTTCGACTTGATGAGGCTGTGGCCGGTCTTCCACATGCAGGGCCTGCCGCCAAGCTCGGCGATGCGATCGAACAGCGCCTGGCTCGCCTTGACGTCGGCGATGATCGTCGCCCCCGGCTCGGCCGCGAGCACCGGCTCGGCGAGGATCGACAGCAGCTGGTCGCCCCAGACGACGCGCCCCTCGCCATCGACCGCGCCGATCCGGTCCCCGTCGCCGTCGAAGGCGATGCCGAAATCGAGATTCTCCTCGCGCACCAGCGCCTTGAGATCGGCGAGATTGGCCTCGTCGGTGGGATCGGGATGGTGGTTGGGAAAGCGCCCGTCGACCTGCGTGTAGAGCAGGTGATGCTCGCCGGGCAGCCTTGCCGTCAGCCGTTCGGTCGCCGGCCCGGCGGCGCCGTTGCCGGCGTCCCAGCCGATCCGGTAGGCGGCGCCGTCGAAGTTCAGGAGAAGGCGATCGACATAGGAATCGAGGACGCTTTCCTCGCTGACCTTCCCTTCGCCCTCCGCCCAGTCGCCGGCGGCGGCCATCGCGCCGAGCTTCTGGATGTCGGCGCCGAAGAAGGCGTTGCCGCCGAGGGTCATCTTGAAGCCGTTATAATCGGCCGGATTGTGGCTGCCGGTGATCATGATGCCGCCGGCGACGCCGAGCTCGGCCGCGGCATAATAGAGCATCGGCGTCGGCCCGAGGCCGATCTTGACGACATCGATCCCGCTTTCGGTGAGGCCGCGCACCAGCGCCGCCTCGAGCATGAGCGAGCTTTCCCGCCCGTCGCGGCCGACGACGACGCGGCTGCCCCCGGCGCATCGCGCGAGCGTGCCGAAGCCACGGCCGAGCGCATGGGCGTCGTCGGGCCCGAGTGTCGAGCCGACGATGCCGCGAATGTCATATTCCCGAAGCGAGGTGGGGTGGAAGCGGTGCGACATCAGTTTCTCCTCAGCGCCGCGAGCAATGTGTCGCGCGCGGCATTGATCCTGGTGGCGAGCTCGGCCGAGCCGCCGGCATCGGGATGAACGCGCTGGATCAGCCGGCGATGCGCCGCGCGTATCGCTTCCTCGTCGGCGCGCGTGTCGAGGCCGAGCAGCTTGCGCGCCTCGCGCGTCGGCATGCGCGCGCGCCGGCCCAGCCACCAGAAACAGGCCCCCGCCGCGAGGGCAAGGAACAGGAGCAGCTTGGCCATCAGGCGAGGGCGCTCCGTCGCGCGGGCGGCCCGGCCGGCTCCGGCAGCGCCAGCGCGGCGATCATCTCGCGCAGCTCCTGGCGCGCCGCGATGTGGCCGAGGCCGACCTGGCCCGCGCCGATCTGGTGGAGATCGAGCAGGGTGAGCCCCTTGGGAAACAGCTCGCGATAGATGACGCGCTCGCCGAGCCCCGGGATGATGCGAAAGCCCACCCGGCGCGACAGCTCGGCCAGCGCCGCGCCGACGCGGCGCATGTTGCGCGCCTCGACGTGCTGGGTGCGGTTGCGCAGCACCACCCAGTCGACGCTGGCGCCTTCCGCCTTGGCGCGCTGGGTGCGGCTGTTCCACACCAGCTCGGCGTAGAAGCTGGGCCTGCGCACCTTGTAGGTCTCGGCATCGACCTCGCCAATGAGGTCGAGATCGACGAAGCTGTCGTTGATCGGGGTGACGAGCGTGTCGGCGCGGACCATCGCCGCGCGGGCATGGGGGTCGTCGCGCCCCGGCGTGTCGATCACCAGGACGTCCGCCTCCTTCCCCATCCGGTCGATCGCCGCGTCGATCGGCTCCGGCTCGGCGGGATCAAAGGTCTCGTAGACCGGGATCGGCAGGTCGACCTCCGCGCGCCGCATCGTCGCGACGCGATTGTCGAGGTAGCGGCCGAACGTGCGCTGGCGCGTGTCGAGGTCGAGCGCGGCGACCCGGCGGCCCTCGGCGGCGAGCGCGACGGCGGTGTGGACGGCGGTGGTGGATTTGCCGGTTCCGCCCTTTTCATTGGCGAAAACGATCAGGTGTGGCCCGTTGCCGGCCATCGGCGTCATTGCTCCGGAAGACTTGATCTCGCGCGCGCCCCCGGTCAAGGAACCGCGCGCAATTCCTCTATCGGAGGCCGACAGGCGGTGCAAATCATCCGTGAGACCGAAGCGCTGCGCGCCGCACTGGCAAAGCTGCGCGGGCGCGGCAGGCGGATCGCCTTCGTGCCGACGATGGGCGCGCTTCACGCCGGCCACATGGCGCTGGTCGCCGAGGCGAAGCTGCGCGCGGATCGCGTCGTCGCCTCGATCTTCGTCAACCCCAGGCAGTTCGGCGCGAACGAGGATCTGGCCGCCTATCCCCGCCGCGAGGCGAGCGATGCGCGAATGCTCGAGCAGGCGGGCGTCGCGCTGCTCTGGGCGCCCGATGTCGCGACCGTCTATCCGCAGGGCTTCGCGACGACGGTCTCGGTCGCGGGTGTCGGCGAAGGCCTCGACGCCGTCGCCCGCCCCGGCCATTTCGACGGCGTCGCCACCGTCGTCGCGAAGCTGTTCAACCAGGTCCGGCCCGATATCGCCCTGTTCGGCGAGAAGGATTACCAGCAGCTCGCCGTGATCCGCCGGATGGTGCGCGATCTCGAATTTCCGATCGAGATCGCCGGGGTGCCGACGCAGCGTGATGCGGACGGCCTGGCCCTGTCCTCGCGCAACGCCTACCTCGCCGAGGACGAGCGCCGTTCGGCCCGCGCGCTGCCCCGCGCGCTCGGCGAGGCGGCGCAGGCGATTCTGGGCGGCATGGCGGTGGCCGAGGCGCTCGCGCGGGCGCGCGCGCGGCTCGAGGCCGCGGGCTTCGATCCGATCGACTATGTCGCGCTGCGCGATGCCGAGACGCTGGCGCCGCTCGAGACGCTCGACCGACCGGCCCGGCTGCTCGCCGCGGCGCGGATCGGCGCCACCCGGCTCATCGACAATCTCCCCCTGGCCCCCGCGTGACGCGCTCAACGCGGCGTTAACCATTTGTTGACGAGGCGAGGCGCAGACATGCTTTCGGACAGGAAGCATTGGGGGCAACCCAGCATGGCTCATAGTTCGAGGAGCGCGGCCTTCCTCGTCGAAAGCCGCATAGCCGACGCCGCCGCGGGGGACGTGCGCGCCCTGTTCGATCTCGGCGTCGCCTATTCGACCGGGCTCGGCGGCACGCCGATCGACCTCGTCGAGGCGCACAAGTGGTTCAACCTCGCGGCGCTCAACGGCAGCGAGGAGGCGCAGATGTGCCGCGCCGACATCGCCGACGAAATGACGGCGCGCGAGATCGCGGAAGCCCAGCGCCAGGCGCGCGCCTGGCTCGCCGACATCGCGCCGGCCCGCCGCCGGGTGGCCTGACCCTCGACCGGGGGTTCAGGCCCGGAGGCCAAGTCCCGATCGGCTTTCGCCGCATGTTCGCGACGGCCGGGATCGCTGCGCGACGGGCGCGACCCCGGCCAGACCCGCTGCGGTGCAGGCCCTAATCCGCGCCCGCCGGTGCCGGCTCCGCCGCGCTGGCCGCCGTCCCGGCCGTCTCGCGCGGGGCATTCCTGTACCGCTCGAACCAGGCGAGGATCGCGCTCGCCTTCGCCCCGCTCTGCGACGGCCGCGCGGCGAGGCCGCCGTGGCTGGCGCCCGGCACGCGCACCAGCGCGGTCGGGACGCCGCGCAGCTGCAGCGCGGTGTAGAGCTGCTCGGCCTCGCTCGGCGGGGTGCGATGATCCTCGGTGCCGACGACGACCAGGGTCGGCGTCTGGATGGCGCCGGCCAGGCTCAGCGGCGAGCGCGCCCAGTAGCCCTCGGGATCCTCCCACGGATATTTGCCGAACCAGTAGCGCGCGAAGACCGGCGTGAAGTCGGCGGTCAGCACGAAGCTCGCCCAGTCGATCACCGGCTTCTGGCTGGCCGCGGCGCGGAACCGGTTGGTCTTGCCGACGATCCATGCGGTCAGCACGCCCCCGCCGGAGCCGCCGGTGACATAGAGCTGGTCGGGATCGGCGAAACCCTGCGCGATCGCCGCGTCCACCGCGCTCATCAGGTCGTCATAGTCGCGTCCCGGATAGGCATGGTGGATGAGGTTGGCGAACTCGGCGCCATAGGAGGTCGAGCCGCGCGGGTTGGCCGAAAGCACGACATAGCCCGCCGCCGCGTAGAGCTGGTTGTCGGTCGCGAAGTTCGGACCATAGGCCGCGAACGGGCCGCCGTGAATCTCGAGGATCAGCGGGTAGCGCCGGCCGGGCTGATAGTCCGGCGGCAGCGTCAGCCAGGCGTCGATCGGTCGCTGGTCGACCGAGGAGGCGACTTCGATGTGGCGCACCACGCCCAGTCGGCGCGCGGCGAGCAGCTCGCGGTTGAGCGCGGTCAGCTTGCGCACCTCGCCGCGGCGCACGATCGCCACGTCGGGCGGATGCGTCCCGTCGCCGGCGCTGATCGCGATCGTGCCGTCGCGCGCGACGCTGAAGCTGCCCCCCGTATAGGGCCGGTCGAAGTCGGTGCCGGCGAGCCCCTCGGCGACGGGGCGGATCGAGCCGTCGAGGCCGACCCGCGCCACCCTGGTCACGCCGCGGTCGTCATACTGGACGTAGATCGCGCGGCCGTCGGCCGACCAGACCGGGCTGCCGACGCTGCGATCGAGCGCGGTGGTCAGCGCGCGCGCGTTCGAGCCATCCGTGTTCATCACATAGAGCACGGCATTCTCGTAGGAGCGCTCGTGATCGTCATAGCCGGTATAGGCGATCAGCCGGCCGTCGGGCGACACCGCCGGCTCGCTGTCCGGCCCGTAGCGGTCGGTGAGGGGCGTGATCCGGGACGTGGCGACGTCGAGCGCGTAGATTTCGCTGTTGGCGGCGTCGCGCTGCCAGTTGTCGTGGCGGTTGGCGCTGAACAGGATCGTGCGACCGTCAGGCGTCCACGACAGCGGGCCGCCGTCATTATAGGCGCCGTAGCTGAGCTGGCGCGGCGCGCCGCCGTCGGCGGAGACGACGAAGATGTGCTCGTAGCCGGCGTCGAGATAGCCCGCGCCATCGAACCGGTAGACGACGCTTTCGATCACCTGGAGATCGTCGGCCCAGCGCGCGCCCTCGGGCTTGTCGGGCCGCGTGCCGAGCCGGGGCGGATCGTCCGGCACGAACATGGTGTAGGCGATCTGGCGGCCGTCGGGGGACCAGGCGATGCTGCTCGGTGCCTCGGGAAGGCCGGTGATCCGCGCGGTCGCGCCGCTGTCCATCCAGCGCACGTAGAGCTGCGGCTGCGCGCCTTCGGGCGTGGCGATATAGGCGAGGCGATCGCCGTCGGGAGACCAGCGCGGCTGGCTCGCGGTGCCGGGGGCGGCGGCGACCGGCATCTGCCGCCCGGTCCGCGTGTCGACCAGCCAGATCGTCCGGCGATAGCGGTCGGCCATGATGTCGCCGGACTGGCGGACATAGGCGATCCAGCGACCGTCGGGGCTGATCTGCGGATCGCCGGCGGCTTCGAGGTCGAACAGGTCGCGCGTGGTGAAGCGCGTGTCCGGCCCGTTCGCCGGCGCGGCGGGCAGCGCCGCGGGCCACAGCAGCAGCAATGCGCAGGCCAGGATCGCCTTGTACATGGTTCTCGTCCCCCGTTCGGATGTCGCCTGGGCGCGCGATCATAGGGCCTCGCCCACGCCGGGCAAGCACCTCAGCCCTTTCGGAACGGCGCCATTCCGTCGAGCAGTTCGATTTCGCGAGCGACAGCGGCGCGCTCGCGCGCAAGATAGTCGGCGACCGCGCGGCGGAAGCCGGGGTCGGCGATGTGGTGCGCCGACCAGGTCGCTACCGGCCGATAGCCGCGGGCGAGCTTGTGCGCGCCCTGCGCCCCCGCCTCGACGCGCCTGAGGCCGCGCGCGATCGCGGCCTCGATCGCCTGGTAGTAGCAAAGCTCGAAATGCAGGTTCGGCACATGCTCGATGCAGCCCCAGTAGCGGCCGTAGAGCGCGTCGGTGCCGACGAGGTTGAGCGCCGCGGCGATCGGCCGGCCGTCGCGCAGCGCGAGAATCAGCAGCACCCGCTCCGCCATGCGCTCGCCAAGCAGCGAGAAGAAGTCGCGGGTGAGATAGGGCCGGCCCCATTTGCGCGAGCCGGTGTCCTGGTAGCAGGCCCAGAAGACGTCCCAGTGCGCCTCGGTGAGCTCCGTCCCGGTGAGGTGCGCGATGTTCAGCCCTTCCAGCGCGGCGGCGCGTTCCTTGCGGATCGCCTTGCGCTTGCGCGAGGAAAGCGCGGCGAGAAAATCGTCGAAGCTCGCATAGTCCTGGTTCGTCCAGTGGAACTGGCTGTCGGTGCGGATCAGCCAGCCGGCGGCCTCGAAGGTCGGCACCTCCGCCGGCGCGATGAAGGTGGCATGGGCCGAGGACAGGCCGTTCGCCTCGACGATCCGCTCGGCCGCCGCGATCAGCGCGGGGGCGAGGCCGGCGTGGCGGGTGAGCAGCCGCCGGCCCGGCACCGGCGTGAACGGCACCGCGATCTGGAGCTTGGGGTAATAGGCGCCGCCGGCGCGATGCCAGGCGTCGGCCCAGGCGTGGTCGAAGACATATTCGCCCTGGCTGTGGCTCTTCACATAAGCGGGCATCACCGCCTCGGGCCGGCCGTCGGGGCCGTCGATCGCGACCGGGAGCGGCTGCCAGCCGGTCTCGGCGGTCGCGCTCCCCGATTCCTCCAGGGCGGCGAGGAAGGCGTGGCTGAGGAAGGGATTGTCGGTCCCGGCGCAGGCGTCCCATTCCGCCGCGTCGAACCGCGCCACGCCGTCGCCGAGGCGGGCGACGACCGGCTCGCCGCCGCTCATCGCGGCACCTCGTAGATGATCTGGTCGGCATGTTCGGCCGCGATTGCGCGGTCGCGGCCGCTCCGCACCGTCCAGGTCAGCACCGGTACGCCGCGCGCGCGCTGGCGGCCGGCGAAGCGCGAGGGCAGGTCGCGCACGTCGCAGGCGAGGAAATCCGGCCGCGCGATGCCGAGCGAGAAATAGCGCTCGATCCGGCCGCGCAGGTTCATCCGGCCCTCCTCGCTCACGACGAGGCCGCGCAGCACCTGGGGCGCGTGGACGCGAAACCAGCGCCCGATCTCGGGATTGAACGACATCACCGCCACCGGCCCGATATAGGGATCGAGCGCACGCTTCACCGCCGCGCAGAGCGGTGCGACCCGCCGGCCCGGCGACTTCACCTCGATCAGCAGCGGCGCGCGCCCCGCGATCAGCGCCAGCACGCCCGCCAGCGAGGGGATCGTCTCGCCGGTTCGCTCGACAGGGATGCGCTCGAGCTCGCGCATCGCCAGGCCGCGGACCTCGCCGGGCAGGCCGGCGAGGCGGTCGAGCGTGTAGTCGTGGAAGACGGCGGCCTCGCCGTCGCGGGTGAGCTGGACGTCGAGCTCGATGCCGCTGCCGGCGGCAATCGCCGCCTCGAACGCGGCGCGCGTGTTCTCGGGGATCCCGTCGCGGCGATGCAGGCCGCGATGCGCGAACGGCTTTGCGATGAGGGCGGCGAGCCTATCCGCCCGCGACGGCGACGATGGCATCGATTTCGACCGCCGCGCCGAGCGGCAGCACCGGCACGCCGACCGCGCTGCGGACATGCTTGCCCTTGTCGCCGAACACCGCCTCCATCAGCTCGGAGGCTCCGTTGGCGACCTTGGGCTGGTCGGTGAAACTGGCCGCGGAGGAAACGAAGGCGCCGAGCCGAACGATCCGGGCCACGCGGTCGAGCGAACCGAGCGCCTGCCTCATCTGCGCGATCAGCATGACGCCGCAGCGCTCCGCCGCCTCGCGGCCCCGGTCGAGATCGACATCCTCGCCGAGCCGCCCGGTGATCAGCGAGCCGTCCGGGCGAAACGGGAGCTGGCCCGAAATGTGGAGCAGGCCGCCGATCTCCAGCGCGGGCACATAGGCGGCGACCGGCGCGGCGGGCTCGGGAAGGGTGATGCCGAGTTCGGCAAGGCGGGCGGAAATGGAATCGCTCATGGAGTCAAGCGCTAGGACCCTCGCCCCGGCGCGGTCAAGGCGCGGCGCTCGCGTCGGGCGCCGATCCCGGCACGATGACGAGCTTCCACGCCATGTTCGCGGCGAGAAAGCGCCGCGCCGCGTCGCGCAGCTCGTCCGGCGTGATCGAGCGGTAGTCGTCAAGCGAATTGGCGATGGTCTCGGCGACACGCGGATCGGTCTGGATGCTCTCCAGGCTCTGGATCCACCAGGCATTGCCGGCGCGCTGGCGCAGCAGCGAGTCGATCAGCGGCCGGCGCGCCCGCTCCATCTCGTCGTCGTCGACGGGGCGGGCGGCGAGATCGTCGGCGATCGCCTGCGCGTCGGCGAGGAAGCCGGCGAGCGCGTCCGGTCGCGCCTCGATCTGCGCGCCGAACACGCCATAGCCGGGAATTGCCTCGGACGGGCTGTGGAAGGCCTGCGGGCTGTAGGTCGTCGCCTGCTCCTCGCGGATGCGCTGGATCAGCCGCAGCTCGAAGACGCGCCCCAGCAGGTTGAGCGCGCGTGCCTCGCGGACATTGTCGTAAAAGCCGATCGTCGGCCAGCCGATGAAGGCGAGCGCCTGGTCGGCGCGGCCGCGATGGGTGAGCCGCGCCGGCTCGGCATTGCCGTCGGGAAAGTGCATCGCCGGCGGCGGGGCGGCCGGCGTCCCGGCGCGCGGCGGCAGCGCCCCGAAGGTGGCAGCGGTCTCGCGGATCGCCTGCTCGACATCGACGTCGCCGACGATGATCACCTCGATCGGCGAGCGGGAGAGCGGCTCGTCGAGCACCGCGCGCGCGTCGTCGATGCTGCTCGCCGCCATTTCCTCGCGCGAGGGCAGGCCGAAGCGCGGGTCGCCGCCATGGAGCAGCCGGTTGCCGTCGCGCGCGAACACGCCGCCCGGCGTCGCCGCGAGCTGGTCCTGGATCGAGCCGGAAAGCGCGCGCACCCGGTTCCACCCGGTCGGCCGCCAGCCGGGGTCGGTCAGGTAGGCGGCGAGCAGCTGCATCTGCACGGCGAGATCCTCGGGCCGCGTGCGGCCGTCGAGCGTGAAGCTGTCCTCGCCGATGCCGAGCGCGGCGGCGTGGACGCGATCGCTCAGCGTCTCCTGCATGTCCTCGTAGGTGATCCGGCCGAGCCCGCCATTGGCGAAGCCGGCGGCGAGCGCCCAGGCGGGGCTGGGACGATCGGCGGGAAGGCCGAGGATGCCGCTGCCGAAGCGCACCCGGACCAGCACCTGATTGTCGGCGAAATCGGTGCGCTTGACGGTGAGCCTGACGCCATTGGCGAAGCGCACCGCGGTGGCCTCGACCGGCGCCGGCAGCTCGCGGCGCTCGGCGAGCGCGCCCGGCGCGCCGAAGCTCGTATAGGGCCAGGTCGCATCTGCCTGCGCGGCGGCCTCGGCCAGCGGCGCGGCATGGGCGGCGCGCCAGGCCGCGAGGATCGCGTTCTCGCCGCCTTCGATGGCGGTCGGCGAGGTCATGTAGATCACCGGCTCGCCGGCGAAGAGCCGCCGCGCCGCCTCGTCGACCCGCGCTGGCGCAAGATCGCGCACCGTCTCCTCGAAGATGCGCTGCACCTCGGCGGGCGCGGTGAACACCTTGCCATCGTTGACCGTGGCGACGAGCTGGTCGGCGAGCCGGGCCGACTGGCGCGTCGCCGCGCCCGCGACCTGCGCGGCGATCGTGGTGCGCAGCCCGGTCACCTCGCGATCGAGCTCCGCCTCGCTCACCCCCTGCTCGACGAGCCGCCGCCGCTCGGTCTCGATCGTCGCGAGCGCCGGCTGCCACTGGCCCGGCTGCACGACGGCGGTGAGCTGGAGCAGGTTCGCGCTCTTCGCGATGTCGCCTTGCGTCGCCTGCGCGCCGACAAAGGGCGAGGGATCGCGCTCGGCGGCGATTCGTTCGAGCCGACGGTTGAGGATCGCGAGCGCGAGCGCGTCGACCAGCCTGTCGGCCCGCGTCGCCCGCAGGTCGGGCCTGAGGTCGGGCGGGCGCACCCAGCCGAGGCTGATCGTCGCCGGTCCACCCGGCTCGACGAGCAGGCGTGCCTCGGTTCGCCGCGGCGACACCTGGCCGCGATCCGGCTCCGCGCCCGCCGCGCCCCGGCCCCGCCAGTCGCCGAAGCGCGCGCGGATCCTCGCTTCCATCGCATCGGGATCAAAGTCGCCGACGATGACGAGCGTTGCGCGCTCCGGCCGGTAATAGGCATCGTAGAGCGCCTGGAAGCGATCGCGCCGGGCGTGGGCGATCACATCCGGCACGCCGATCGGCCAGCGTGTCGGCAGCCGCTGCCCGGAGAGCAGGAAGCCGATTTGGTCGGTCACGATGCGATATTGCGGCGTCGCGCGGCTGCGCTCCTCGGACTGGACGATGCCGCGCTCGCGGTCGATCGCGTCCGGCGCGAAGGTCACGTTGCTCGCGATCTCGCGCAGCAGGAACAGCGCCTCGTCCAGCGTCGCCGCGTCGCTCTCCGGCATGTCGAGCTTGTAGACGGTCTGCTCGAAGTCGGTGCCGGCATTGGTGTCGGCCCCGAAGCGCAGGCCATGGCGTTCGAGCCGGCGGACGAAATCGCCTTCGGGCACGTTGGTGGTGCCGTTGAACGCCATGTGCTCGATGAAATGGGCGAGGCCGCGCTGATCGTCCGCCTCGGCGAGCGAGCCGACCGCGATCCTGAGGCGGAAGGAGGTCTGCCCGGGCGGCGTCGCATTGCGGCGCAGCGCGTAGCGCATGCCGTTCGGCAGGGCGCCGAAGCGGACGTCGGGATCCGGGGCGATGTCGCTCGCCTGCTGTGGCCAGGCCGGCGCGGCCGGCGGTGCCGAGGGCGTCGCCGGGGTGCTCCGCATGGCGAGCGCGCCGCCCGTCGCCAGCGCGAGGCTGGCGAGCAGCGCCAGCGCGAAACGGTTGATTGCCATCGAGTTGCGCCCCCTTGCCCCTGATCGCGCTAGCTGCCCTTGCGCGCGACTGCGAAGCCGGCGAAGCTCTGGTTCACCGGCATCAGCTCGATCGTGTTGATGTTGAGGTGCCGCGGCAGGCAGGCGATCCAGCGGATCGTCTCGGCGATGTCCTCGGCCGTCATCGGGTCCATGTCGGCATAGAGCGCGTCGGAGGCGGCCTTGTCGCCGCCGGAGCGCACGATCGTGAACTCGGTTTCCGCCATGCCCGGCTCGATCGAGGTGACGCGCACGCCGGTGCCGTGCAGGTCGCAGCGCAGGTCCAGCGAGAACTGGCGCACGAACGCCTTCGAGCCGCCGTAGACTGCACCGCCGCGATAGGGATAGGTGCCCGCGACCGACGAGAGGTTGATGATCGCGCCCTTGCGGCGGATCAGGCCGGGCAGCAGCGCGCGGGTGAGCGCGACGAGGCCGGTGATGTTGGTTTCGATCACGTTGGCGAGATCGGCGAAGCTGGCCTCGTGCACCGGCTCGAGCGGCGATGCCAGCCCGGCATTGTTGACCAGCAGGTCGACGTCGCCGGCAGCCGCGGCCGCCGCCTCCAGCGCCGGCACGTCGCGCATGTCGAGCACCGTCGGCACGAGCCTGTCGCCGAGCTCGGCGGCGAGCTCGTCGAGCCGCTCCCGGCGTCGGCCGGTCGCGATCACGCGCCAGCCGTCGCGGACGAACAGCCGCGCCGCGGAGCGGCCGAAGCCGGAGGTGGCGCCGGTGATGAAGGCGGTCTTTGTCATGCTTTTTCCTCGTTCAGTCGATCCAGTATCCAGGGCAGCGCATCGGCCCATTCGTCGATCCGCGCGTCGGCATGGGCGGCGGGCGGCGTCAGGCGCGCGAGCCGCGGCTCGGCGATCATGTGCAGCCGCCACGTCTCCGGCGCGTGCGTCGCCACCGATTCGTGGTGCACCGGCAGGTCGTCGACGAAGACGACCGGCCCCGGCCGCAGCTCCTCGATCAGCTCGCGCACCGGCCGGCCCTTGCCGCCGCGATTGCACAGCACGCGGTGACGGATGTCGAAGCGGGCGAGCTGGGCGATGCGATTGGCCTGGTAGTCGTCGCCGATATTGGTGAGGATGACAATATCCGCGACCTCGCCGACCCGCGCCAGCGCCTCGGCCGCGCCGGGGACGATGTTCTGCCGGTGCATCTCCTTTTCGAAGAACAGGTCGAGCAAGGTCCAGGCGCGCTCCTCGGGCACGATCTGCCCGTCCCGGTGACGCAGCGCGCCGGCGAATCCGGGCGTGTCGAGCGCGAATTCGAGGTCGCACGTCTCGGCCACCCATTCGGCGAAGTGGCCGATGAAGTGCAGGATCACCTCGTCGCAGTCGCTGACGAGCAGTGGCCGCCGGTTCATGCCCGCAGCCTCCGCCGCGCCTCGGCGAGCGCCGCCGGCGCGACGCCGATCGCCGCCGCGCAGGCGACCAGATCGGGCTCGTGGCGTTCGAGAAACTCGATCGTCGCGGCGAGCGTCGCCGGGTCGGCGGCGCTGGCGCGAAGGCCCGCCGGCGCGAGGCCGGTCAGCGCCAGCAGGCGCGCCGCCCGCGCCGGCTCGCCCAGCGTCCACGCCAAAGCGTGGAGCGCGATCGTCGCCGGATCGTTTGTGTCGTGTAACGTCATCGCCTAGAGGGGGCTGCGTGGGACAAAAAATCCTGGTTGTCGAGGACAACGAGCTCAACCTGCGCCTCTTCTGCGATCTGCTGCGTGCCCATGGCTATGTCGCGGAGCCGGTGCGCGACGGGCGCGAGGCGCTTGAACGCGCGCGCGCGTTCGCGCCCGATCTCGTCGTCATGGACATCCAGATGCCCCATATCACCGGTCTCGAGCTGATCGAGCAGATGAAGGCGGACCCGGAGCTGCGGGCGACGCCGATCATGGCGGTGACCGCCTATGCCGCCAGGGGCGACGAGGAACGCATCCGCGACGCCGGCGCGGAAGGCTATGTCTCCAAGCCGATCTCGGTGATCAAGTTCGTCGAGGCGGTGCGCCACCTGCTGAAGCTCGCCGAGGAGCGCGGCGCCGGGCCCGAAGAAGCGGCGCGCGATCCGGTCGCGCCCGCGCCCGCGCCCGCGCCCGCCGGCCCGGCCGCCGAGTCGCCCGTGCCCGCGTCGCCTGCACCAGCCGCGCCGCCCGCGCCGGCACCGGGCGATGAGGGAGTGGACGAGCCTCCTTCCGACGCGCCCTGAGCGCCAGGTGCCGTTACCCGATCGGCCTGTGCCGAATGCCGCTTCCGCCTAGCGTCGGCACGCGGCCACGGCGGGAGGGTTGGACGGGGACCAGAGGCCGACGTTCCAGTTCCAGCCGATATCGCCGGCGGCGTTGCGGCGGCAGACGATTTCCTCACTGAGCGCGTACATGCCGGGCATCAGGCCGCGCTCCATGCGCGGCGCATCGGCGAAGCGCATATAGGCGCGGCTGGCGCCATAGGGCGTCCAGGCCGGCCCGTGCGCCGAGCCCGGGCGGCCGTCGCGCGCGAAGCTCGTCCAATAGTCGATCATCGCGTCGGACAGCGCCTGCTCGCGCGCGTCGCGCGGCGGCCTGGGCCAGCGCGCCGGCGTGCAGTCGAACGTGCCGAACATGTAGGGCAGCTCGCTGGCGTGAAAGGCGTGGAGATTCGCCTCGTCGGCCGCGGGATAGCCGTGATCGAACAGGTAGAGATAGGCCGGCTGGCCGATCGCCGTCTGCTTCACCGCGACATTTTCCGCTGTCCAGCCGTAGAGCGCGTCGCGCGTCGCCGCGAGGATGCTCTCCGCCATGTCGCTCGCGGGATAGAGGCGCAGGAAGGGGTCGGCGAGATCGCCGTAGCGCTGGCGGATCGCGGCCTCATATTCGGCCGCGCTCGCCGGCGGCTGCGGCGCGAGTACGCGCAGCGACCGGATCTCGCCGGCATTGAATCCGATCAGCACCGGCACCGGCGCCTGATCGCCCGCGTTGAAGGCGTCGACCATCTGTTCGGGCAGGACATGGCCGTCGACCGCGCCGAAGGGGACATAGCCGGCCGCCGCCGCCGCGGCGTTGAGCCGGGCCGCGTCCATCGCGCGCAGCGCCGCGAGATTGGGCGCGCGAAGCTGGCTGGCGAGCCGTTCACCGGCCGCTTCCGCCGACGGCGCGCCGTGCCGCGCCCGCCCGAGCTCGGGCATGGAGACCATGTAGCCGCTCTGCGAGATCGCCCTGGCGAAGAGCCCGCGCGCTTGCGGCGCGACCATCAGGTAGAGAACGCTGAGCGCGCCGGCGGATTCGCCGGCGATGGTGACGTTGCCGGGATCGCCGCCGAACGCGGCGATGTTCTCCTGTACCCAGCGCAGCGCCTCGATCTGGTCGAGCAGCCCGTAATTGCCCGATACATGATCGGGGGATTCGGCGCTGAGCTGGGGATGCGCGAACCAGCCGAGCGCACCGAGCCGGTAATTGATCGAGACGACGACGACGCCGCGCGCGGCGAGGCGCGCGCCGTCGTACATTTCCTCGCGGCTCGATCCGCTCCACAGCGCACCGCCGTGAATCCACAGGATCACCGGCGCGCCGCGCGCGTCTGCGGGTGCCCAGATGTTGAGCGTCAGGCAATCTTCGCTCTGCGGCAGCGGCTCGGCGCGCGCGTAGATGGAATCGAGCGATCCCTGCGGCGGCTGGATGCAGGCCGGGCCGAATTCTCTCGCCGCGCGCGTGCCTTCCCAGCGCGGCATCGGCGCGGGTGGCCGCCAGCGCCGCGCGCCGACCGGGGGCAGCGCGTAGGGAATGCCGCGAAACACCTCGATGGCGCCCTCGCGCGTGCCCGCGATCCTGCCGGCCGGCGCATCCACGACCGGCGCGTCGGCCGGTGCCGCCGCGATCGCCGGTCCGGCCAGGGCGAACAGGCCGGCGGCGCCTCCCAGGGCCAGCAAACGGCGGATCATGATCGCGCTCCCCCGACCTTGACGTCCTCCCGGCGCAGCACCTTCGCGAGCCAGAAGAAGAGGATGCTCGCGATGATATAGAAGGGCGTCAGCGTCAGCAGCGCCGTCGTCAGCCCGTGCGCGTCGCCGCGCGCGGTGAACCAGTCGCTCGCCCAGCCGACATAGGTCGGCCCGAGGCCGAGGCCGATGAAGTTCATGACGAGCAGCAGCAGCGCGCCCGACATCACCCGCTGGTTGGGCTGGACCTCCTCCTGCACCAGCGCGATCGAGGAGGAGAGGTAGAAATAGTTGAGCGCCATCGCGCCGGTCAGCAGGACGAGCGCGAGCGGCCAGCCCGGCACCAGCAGGAAGCCGAGATAGAAGGGCAGGGCGGCGACCAGCGAGACGGCGGGGATGATCGCATAGGCGCTGCGCGTGCGGCGGATGCCCCAGTCGATCAGGCGGCCGGAGACGAGCATGCCGGCGCCCATGCCGACGAGCACGACCAGCGCATACCAGATCGCGACCTCCTCCAGCGTCATGCCGCGCTCGCGCATCAGGAAGAGCACGGCGAAATTGCCGAGGCCGTAGGTGACGAACTGGGTCGCGCCGCTGCCGAGCGAGGCGAGGACGAGGACGGGGCGCGAGAAGAACATCCTGGCGGTCGCCCAGAAGCGCGGGTCGGCCGCCGCCTGGGGCGCGGCCTCGTCCAGGGCGCCGCGCGGCGGCTCGCGCACGACGAGGCGGACGAGCAAGGCCGCGACGATGCCGACCGCGCCGATCGTGATGAATGCGTCGCGCCAGTTGAACAGGGCCGCGATCGAGGCGCCGAAGGCGATGCCGAGCGCGGCGCCGATCACCGGCCCCAGATTGTAGATGCCGAAGGCGATGCCGCGCCGACCGGGCGGGAAGGTGTCGGTGATGATCGCGTAGGAGGGCGGCACGCCGCCGGCCTCGCCGAAGCCGACCGCCATGCGCGCGGCGACGAGCTGGCCGTAGCTGGTCGCCATCCCGCAGGCCGCGGTCGCGCCGCTCCAGATCGCGCAGGCGAGCGAGAGGATCGTCACCCGGTTGGTCTTGTCCGCCAGCCAGCCGACCGGGATCGCGATGAAGCAGTAGAAGAGCGCGAAATAAAGGCCGCCGATCCGCCCGAGCTGGCCGTCGGTGATCTGGAGCTCGTCCTGGATCGGCTTGGCGAGGATGCCGAGCAACTGCCGATCGAGGAAGTTGAGAACGTAGACCGCGCACAGGATGGTGAGGACGAGCCCGGGCCGCTGGCGGGTCCGGGGAGTCGCCGGGCCGGCGGCGCCGACGGGCGCGGGCGTGACGGTGTGGGCCTCGCCCATCGCTTCAATCCTCCCCATCTTCCTGTTAGTGGACGGGAGCATGGGGCGAACTCGACGGGCCTGTCAATATACACTATCACGTGCGTGAATATCTTCGCTGCCGCGTGAGGGCCACGGCTTGACGCGTTGCATTTCAGGATCAAAAGACCGGTTGTGACCGACAAAGCAAAGCCGAAGCCGCGCTCCAAGAAGGCCGAGCAGCGCGCCGAGATGATCGAGCATATCCTCGACGCCGCCGAGGCGCTCTTCTCCCGACACGGACTTTATGGTGTCACGCTCAAGCAGGTGGCGCAGCGCGTCGGCGTCCATCACACGCTGCTCAATTATTATTTCTCGGACAAGAAGACCTTGTTCGACGCAGTGTTCGCGCGGCGGGCGAAGGTGACGAGCGAACGTCGCATGCGCGTGCTCGACGACTATGACCGCGCGACGGGAGGCAAGCCGACGGTGGAGGGCGCGCTGCGCGCCTTTCTCGACACCGACCTCGATCTCTACATCGAGGGCGGCGAAGGCTGGCGCAATTATGCACGGCTCACCGCCCAGGTCTCCAACACGCCGGTCTGGGGCGCCGAGCTGATGGACATGCATTTCGATCCGGTCGTGCTGCGCCTGATCGGCCTGCTCAGGAAGGCGCTGCCCGAATGCGACGAGGTCGACATCTTCTGGGGCTATCACTTCGTCTCGGGCGCGCTGCTGCTCACGCTCGCGCGCACCGGTCGCATCGACAAGCTCTCGGGCGGCCTGTGTCGCTCGGAGGACTTCGCCTCGGTCAAGCAGCGCATGGCGACCTTCATGGCCGCCGGGTTCATCGAAATCTGCCGCAAGAACGCCCGTGCCCGGGCCAGCGCCGCCACCGCCTCGCCCGCGCCGCTGCCGCGCGACGAAGGCGTGGCGAAGTGATGCGCCGGGCAGGCCGGCATCGGGCGCGAATTGGCGCCGCCGGCGCCGCCCTGTCGGCCGCGAGGACAGGGAATCGCGGGCGGAACGGCAGGCCATTCGCTCGCCACGAACAGGGCAATCCATTCCCTGCGATCGGCGGCCTTTGCAGCCCGCGACCTGCAATTTTCCAGGCCGACATCAGCTTCCGCTGAACACGCGATTGGGCCTGGTCGTCATCCGCTGGCGGGTGGAAGGTCATGCCGAATATCGCGCGATCGGGTGCACGACCTGAAGTTTGGCATCGGGAACGAATAGATTGATCCGCGCGACGGCCTAACGCGCATCTAATGCACCGATATTTCAAGGTGTGCAGCCAGCTTCATGCGATGCAGAATTCGATGTTCTACATGATACCGATCGCTATTCTTCACAGGCTCTTATTGCAAGGGGCTAGCCAGTGCCCGTTGCTGGTGACGTCCGCAGACTTCGTCTTGAGCCTTCCCTTCAGAGGGACGGCCAAGTAACAATATCGCAAGTCTAACTTGCCTGCGAGTCGTGAGCTGCTTATGCAACCGTTGCGCAGTCATGGGGCCTGGGCCAAGCTCGGGATATCCGACCTCGCGGCCCTTCCCCTGGCCGACCATGGCGCCGATGTGGCGGGTGTATTCGAGGCATTGATCGAGCATACGGCGTGGGCCGGCCGGGTCGAACATGTCGCGGGTCGCCGCCTCTCCGCTCAGGATCGCGCGCGACTTTGCGCGCTCGCCTATCTGCACGATCTTGGCAAGGCAAATCGGGGCTTCTGGCAGCGGCAGTTCGAGGGCGCCCGCATCGTTGGCCATACCAATGAAACCATCGCCCTGTTCCACGGTGCGGCGGTGCAAAGCGAGCCAGGGCGCATATTGGCGGCAATCATCGACGATTGGGGCGTGTGGGACCTGTTCGTGGCGGTGATGGCGCATCATGGTCGGCCGCTCCACGTCTATCATTCCGACCGGGATTACGAAGACGTGGCGCGGTGCTACGGACACCTTTGGAAGCCAGGTGACGGCTATGATCCGCTCGCGGAACTGGGCCGGCTGCTTAAGTTCGTGCAGGCGCGCTTCCCATTGGCCTTCACAGCGGGCCCCACCGTTCCCGATGCACCCGCCTTCGTCGCGCTGATCGGCGGTCTCGTCACGTTGGCGGACTGGCTCGGGTCCGACACGGCCCTCTTTCCGGTCGCCGGCCCACATGGACCTACCCGCGATCTCATGCGGGCCAACGCCACGGAGCGCGCCGTCGCCGGCCGTGGGCTGGCCCCGCTGACCACCCCAACCGTCACATTCGCCGGAGCGTTCGGGATCAATGGCGCTCCAACTCCCATGCAGGCGGCGGCCGACAGGCTTGATCTCGGCCCGATCGCGCTGATCGAGGCGGCGACGGGTTCGGGCAAGACGGAGGCAGCGCTCTGGCGTTGGCTTGCGCTGCGGCGCGCGGGCGCAGTCGACGGCATTTACTTCGCGCTGCCGACGCGTTCCGCGGCGATCCAGCTTCATGGCCGCGTGCAGCAGATGCTCGATCGTGTGTTCGGCAAGGGCGCCCTGGAAGCGGTGCTGGCGGTGCCGGGTTATCTCAAGGCGGGCGATGCGCAAGGCCAGGCATTGCCCGGCTTCCAGGTGACCTGGCCCGACGAGGGCGGCGGCCGCGACGATCGCTGGGCGGCGGAGAGCACCAAGCGCTATCTCACGGCGCGGGTAGCGGTCGGCACCATCGATCAGGCATTGATGGCCGGACTGCGGCTACGCCATGCCCATTTCCGCGCCGCGGCGCTGGCGCGCAACCTTTTGGTGGTGGACGAGGTCCACGCCTCCGATGAGTTCATGGGCGAGGTCTTACGCCAGGTGCTCAAAAACCACGTCGCGTTCGGCGGCCATGCGTTGCTACTGTCGGCGACGCTCGGCGCCGATGCCCGCGTCCGGCTGATGGACCTGACCGGACGGACACGATCACCGTCACAGGCCGAAGCCGAAGTCACGCCCTATCCCGCGCTCTGGGGCAGCGAGTCAGGCCTGATCGCCATTCCGGACACCGGGCGCGAGAAGCAGGTGACAATCGAGCCTGTGCCGATCATCGACGATCCGGACGCCGTTGCCGCGCGCGCGGTCGCGGCGGCACGCGCGGGCGCCACGGTGCTGGTGGTGCGCAACAGCGTCAACGGTGCGATCGCCGTCGCTCGCGCGGTCGAAGCACTCGCCCCAGAATTCGCCTTTCGGGTCAATGGCGTGGCGACGCTGCACCACGGCCGCTTCGCGACGGAAGATCGCAAGCGGCTCGACGCCGCGGTCGGCGCCGCTCTCGGCAAGGGACGCACCGCCGAGGGACGGGTCCTGGTCGGCACCCAGACGCTCGAGCAGAGCCTCGATATCGATGCCGATCTGCTCATCACCGATCTTGCGCCGATCGACGTTCTGCTCCAGCGCATCGGCCGGCTTCACCGGCACACGCGCGACGACCGCGGCGCGTTCGCTCAGGCCCGCGCCGATGTGCTCGTGCCCGAAGAACGAGATCTCTCGCGCTATCTGCGGCGTGTCGCGGAACGTCATGGGCTCGGGCCGATCAAGGACGGTCAGGGCGTCTATCGCAACCTGCTGCACCTGGAAGCGACATGGCGCGTGCTGGAAGACAATCCGCGGCTGCGCTTCCCCGCCGATAATCGCCGGCTCGTCGAAAGCGCGCTGCACCCGGACGTCTCGGACCAGCTTACGGCCGAACTCGGCACGGCGTGGCTCAATCATGGCAACCAGCAGGAGGGGATGACCATCGCCGAACGTGGCCTCGCCCGCGATTTCGCGCTCGATGTCCATGCGACGTTCAGCGCGCTGGTGTTCCCCGGGAAGGACGAGGCCGTCGCCACCCGCCTTGGCACGCGCGATCGGCTGGTGTCCTTTGATCCGCCGTTGCCCGGCCCATTCGGCGAACCGATAAGCCAGCTGAGGATTCCCGGCTGGATGGCGACCGGGATCGGCCCCGAAGTTGAGCCTTCCGACATCACTGACGACGGCGAGGGCATGACCTTCCGGCTTGGGGAGCGGGTGTTCGGGTACGGGCGATTCGGGCTGGAAGCCGCGTCGACATCCAAATAGCCACCGCCCAGCACCCAGTAAAAGGGGCTTGAACAAAATCAGAAAATCCTTTTCCATGTCGACATGGGGGGACTGCGGATACGTTGGGAACTTGAGTCGGGCCTGATTCATGAAGGCTCGCTTTTCGCTGTGCTTGCTGCACTCTCGCGCGGCGAGGCGGATCACTTCCCTGGACTTCGCCCGCACCAGCGTGAGCCTTGGCACGCTTTCTGCGTGCAGGTCGCGGCGATGGCGCTTATCCGTGCCGGCGAGCGTGAGTTGCCCGACGTCGAGGAGGATTGGCGACGGCTGCTGATCGGGCTCACCCCCGACTGGCCTGAGGGCGAGGCATGGTCGCTGGTGGTGGATGACTGGACCAGGCCGGCGCTGCTCCAGCCGCCAGTGAAGCAGCCCAGTGACGTTCAGGATTACAAGAACCGCGTCATCACGCCCGACGCGCTCGACATGCTCGTCACCGCCAAGAACCACGATGTGAAGCAGGGCCGCATGGTCCATGCGCGGGAGGAGGACTGGCTGTTCGCGCTGGTAACGCTGCAGACCTACGAGGGCTTCCTCGGCGCCGGTAATTACGGGATCAGCCGCATGAACGGCGGGTTCGCCAGCCGGATGAGCCTCGGTGTGCGTCCGCTCGGCGGCGTTTCGGCCGCGTTCAGGCGCGATGTCCGTCGCCTCGTCGCCACTGCTGCCGGGGAGCCGGATCGGCGCTCCGGCCTCCCGCTGCTGTGGCTGCCGCCCTGGGACGGCACCGAATCGCTATCGTTCGGCGCGCTCGATCCGCTTTACGTCGACATCTGCCGCCGTGTCCGGCTGGTGCGTGATGGAGAACGGCTGACGGCGCGCACCGCCGGCTCCAAAGCCGCGCGCGTCGCGGCGGCGGAGCTCAAGGGACGCACCGGCGACCCCTGGGCCCCGATCAAGGGCGACGGCAGCGCGAGCGTGACGCCGACCGCCGCGGGCTTCGGCTATCGCCAGATCACGCGGTTGCTCGATCCCGAGGAAACCCATCGACCGGTGCTGGCCCAGCCGGCGGAAGACGATGATCGCGAAGGCCTCGGCCTCGTTGCCACCGCTCTTGTCCGGGGCCAGGGCAAGACCGAGGGGTGGCATCGTCGCGCGATCGCTTTTTCCCGTAGCACCGGTACCAGGTGGAAGCAGGAATTTCTCGATCAGATGGGCCGTATCGCCAAGCGGCGGGCAGAGGATGCCGGCAAGGCCAAGGGCGCGCTCCGGCGCGCACTGTTTTCATTGATGCAGGGTGGCCCGGATCAGATCCGGCTCGACGACGTATCAAGCGAGCGCAAGGCCGGGCCGTGGACCGGCCGCTTCGATGTCGAGGTCGATCGCATCTTCTTCGACGATTCCTTCTGGGCCGAGGTCGACGAGGAGGACGGCGCGCATCGCCAGCCCTGGCGCAAGCGGCTGCGCGACATTGCGTGCGAGGTGTTCGACGAGGCGGCCGAAGCCGCGCCGCGCACCGATGTTCGGCGGACGCGTGCCCGAGTGCGCGCGCGCAGGCTTCTCGACGGCCAACTTTATCGCTTCGTGGAGGAAATGAATGGCCAGTGATGCCAATGGCGCACCGACGGAGGGCGCGCCGGCGACGAAGGACCCGGTTGCATCAATCGCGGGGCAGATTCCGCACCTGCCGACCGGGCAGCGCGCTGCCCTCCGGCGTATGTATCTCACCCGGAACCGGCCCGACGAGGCGATCGGCGTGGTGATGGGATTGCTCCACCGTGCTGGCGTGCCTCATTCGGAACGGATCTCCCTTTCTTCCTTCGAGCGCTGGAGCTTGTTCGCGCATGTCGCCGCTGTTCTCTCCGGCACGGCGGCGAAGGCGCCGCATGCGCCCGGCCGCAGCCTTGGCCGTGCTTTATGGAAGGCGGGCTATTCCGAAAACCGACAGATGCGTCTCACCTCCGCACGCGGCCCCGCACTTGAAGACCAGGCTCGCCTCGCCGCGCAATTCCTCGCCAAAGCGGGGGAGATGCCGGTCGACCTGTGGACAATCTGGAATTTGATCGGCGACGATCCTGACAAAACAGAGGCGGCACAGTTCGAGATCGCACGGGATTATTATGGCGCCGCACATGCCGGCAAGGGAGAGGTCAAGTGACACCCAAATTCATCCAGATCCATTTCCTGTCCGCATGGCCGGGCGCACTGCTCAACCGCGACGATGCCGGCCTCGCCAAGCGGCTGCCGTTCGGTGGCGCGACGCGCACGCGCATTTCTTCGCAATGTCTCAAGCGGCACTGGCGCATGGCGGATGACCCGCGCGGGCTGCACCAGCTCGCCGAGCAGGAGGGGATTGCTAGCGAGCGCAGCAAGGTCGCGATCGAGAGGCTCGTTATCCGCCCGTTCGAGGGTCGCTTCCCGAGCGACATGCTGAAGGCGGTGCAAGATGCATTTGTCGCCCGCTATTACGGCGCCAAGGCCGCCGACCCCAAGCAGCGTCAGGCCTTGTTGTTCGGCCAGCCCGAAATCGCATTCATGCGCGAGCAGGCCGAGCGCATCCTGTCCGAAGCGACCGACGCCAAATCCGCCGCCGCACTCGCCGCCGAATGGATGAAGGAAGAGCGCGGCAACCTCGTCGCGATGCGCGATCAGGTGCAACTCGCGGCGGGCCTGGAGGCGGCGCTGTTCGGCCGCATGGTCACATCCGACGCCAAAGCCAATGTCGACGCAGCGATCCATGTCGCGCACGCCTTCACCGTCCATGCCGAGCAGCCCGAGCTCGACTATTTCACGGTGGTCGATGATTTGCGCACGCGAGAAGAGGATGCCGATGCCGGTGCCGCCGGCGTGTTCGACACCGAACTCACTTCGGGCCTCTATTACGGATATGTCGTGGTGGACGTGCCCGCGCTCGTCTCCAATCTCACCGGTTGCGAGCGGGCCGACTGGTCGGGCGATCAGGATCGCGATCTCGCCGCGCGCGTGGTGGAGAATCTCGTCTGGCTGGTCGCCGAAATCTCGCCCGGGGCCAAGAAGGGCTCGACTGCTCCCTATGGTCGGGCCGAGCTGATGCTCATCGAGGCCGGCGACCGCCAGCCCCGCACTCTCGCCAACGCCTTCCGCGATCCGGTTTCCCTCGATTATCGGCAGAACGCCAGCCTGGGTCGGCGCACGGCCGACAGGATGGCCACCTTCCTCGCCGAACTCGACGCGGCCTATGCGACCGGCGAGGCACGCCGGCAGATGGCGCTGCCCGATCTGCGCCTGCCGGAGATCGAGGCGGTGTCGCTGCCCGATCTCGCCGTGTGGGCGGGCGGGCTCGTGCGCGACGCGGCCTGCTGATGGCGCGCCATCTGATCCTGCGCCTCGACGCGCCGCTGATGAGCTTCGGCGCGGACATGGTGGATGCCTATGGCGTTGTGCGCGACTTTCCCGCGCGCTCTGCGATCACCGGTCTCATCGCAAATGCGCTGGGCTGGGAGCGCCACGAAGCCGAGGCGCACGACCGGCTCCAGGCGCGATTGGTCATGGGGTCAGCGCGCGTTGCCGAAGGTCGCCGCATCCGTGAGTTCCAGGCCGCACTGCTCGGCGCTGGGAATCGCGGCTGGACGACACGTGGCGTAGCGGAAGGCCGCGCCGGAGGCGCTGCAACCTATCAATCCCCCCATATCCGCTATCGCGACGCGGATGCTGATGCGTGCGTGATCGTCGCATTCCGCCTCGATCCCCCCGACGATTCGCCGACGATCGAGGAGATCGCCATGGCTCTCGATCGGCCGGAGCGGCCACTGTTCATCGGGCGCAAGCCGTTCCTGCCTTCGGGGCCGATCAACGCCGGCTTTCGCGATGGCGCAACGGTCAGCGACGCGCTTGCTGCCGCTCTGGCGGGCGAAAAGGCACAAGCCGCCCGCGCGCAATGGCCGATCGGCGAAGGGCCGGACGCGCGCAGCCCCGCGATCGAACTGACCGACGAGCGCAATTGGCGGACCGGCGTTCATACCGGCCTGCGCCGCGTGATGGAGGGGAAGATCGTCGCGGTCTCCCGGACCGGCGCATGAATGCGCTCCACCTCGTGCGCATCGCGCTCGATCCGCGCGCGCTCACGGCATTCGCCGTCGCCGAGCGCGTCGCCGACGACGACAACGGTTATGCGCTGCACCTCGCGCTGCGGCGCCGCTATGGCCGAGCCGCACCGCAGCCTTTCCTGCTGCGCGCGAGCGGCCCTGGCGACCCGCATGTGCTCGGCTACGCCACCGCCCCCGTAGCGCTTGCCGAAGCCGCCGCCTTGCCACCCATCGACAATCGGCTCGCCCGGATCTTTCCGGATGCGCCTGCGAGCCGGGAGATGCCCGACCACTGGCGTGCCGGAGCTCATTATGGCTTCGAGGTCCGTGTACGCCCGCTTGTCCGGTTTGGCGGCCGCATTCGCGAGGCGCGATCCGCGCGTGAGGATGCCTGGCGGCCGCGTGCGGGAGAGATAGATGCCTTTCTCGCCGCCTGCGAAAAGGCGAACGGCGCGCCGGTTGACCGCGAAGCCGTCTACCGCGACTGGCTCGTCACCCGGATGCGAGGCGCGGCCGACATCACGAAGGTGCGAATGGTTCGCCACCAGCGGCTGCGCACCTATCGTTCCCCGCATGGTCGAACTGGCCGCGCCACCGTCGAGGCCAGCGAAGCCGTGTTTCGTGGCACGTTGTCCATCGCCGATCCAGGCGCGTTCGCCCGCTTGCTGACGCGCGGAGTCGGCAGGCACGCGGCATTCGGTTTCGGCATGTTGCTGCTCGCTCCGCCCGGACGCGACTGACATGCTGCATGGTCGCCTCGGTCTTGAGCGCGCCCATATGCCCCATGCCGATCGCCACGGCCTTGTGTGGCTCGATCGCGGCCGGTTGGAGGTAGAAAACGGTTGCCTGCGCTTCATCACCGCTGGAGGTGGCGCGCTGTCGGCGGGGGATTACCAGATCCCGCATCAGGCAATCTCGATCATCCTGCTCGGCCCCGGATCGAGCGTGACGCACGACGCCCTTCGCTTGCTCGCGCGGCACGGGTGCGCACTCGCCGCGATCGGCGAAGGCGCCGTTCGCTTCTATACCGCGCCGCCGCTGATGCCCGACGCGTCGGCGATTGCGCGGGCGCAGGTCCGCCTGTGGCATGATCCAAAGGGGCGAATGGAGGTCGCCCGCGCCATGTATGCGATGCGCTTCGGCGAAATCGTCCGTACCCGCGATATCGAGGTGCTGCGTGGCCAGGAAGGTGCGCGGATCAAGCGCGCCTACCAGCTTGCCGCCGAGCGCCACGGTATCCCCTGGTCAGGTCGAGCCTACGATCGCGCCAATCCAGAGGCGAGCGATATTGCCAACCAGGCGATCAACCATGCCGCCGCCGCGATGGCGGCTGCCGCCGCGGTGGCCGTCGCGGCGACGGGGGCGATACCGCAACTGGGCTTCGTCCATGAAGATTCGGGCCAGTCCTTCGTGCTCGACATCGCCGATCTCAACCGCCACGACGTGCTGCTCGACATCGCCTTCGGCGCCGTGCGCGAGGCACGAGGAGGTGAACCTGTCGAACGTCTTGTCCGCCGACGCGCTGCACAGCTGTTTCGCCAACGCGCGGTGATCCCGACGATGATCGACCGGATCAAGACGTTGCTGTCCATCGGTGCCGCCGACGATACGCAGGATACCGACTGATGCCGATGACGATGGTGATCACGCGTGACGTCGAAGATCGCTATCGCGGTTTCCTCGGCTCCGTCATGCTGGAGCTTGCGCCGGGCGTCTACGCCCAGCCGAGAATGAGCGCCGGCGTACGCGCGCGTGTGATTGATGTCCTTGCCGATTGGCATGGTCGACTGGGCCATGGCAGTATCGTCATATGCTGGGCCGAAAGCGCTGGACATGGTGGTCTCGGCCTGATGACCTTCGGCGAGCCTCCAAAGGACATCGCGCGGCACGACGCGATGCTTCTTGTTTGCCGGAAATTGAGTGCAGGCTAAGCTGGCCCAGCGCCGCTCTTTAAAATTGTTGAGACATTAAGATAATAATTTTATGTGCTTGGCACCTAGAGGTTCCCCCGCGCCCGCGGGGATAGGCCCGCAATTGGAACAGTTTCAAAAAGCCACTGTTAGGTTCCCCCGCGCCCGCGGGGATAGGCCCCATTTGGTTGTATTGACCGTGCGTCGGGCCGGGGTTCCCCCGCGCCCGCGGGGATAGGCCGCGACCTGGGGGCCGCAGGACGGCGTCGCATTCGGTTCCCCCGCGCCCGCGGGGATAGGCCCCAGGCCGGCCGAACCACCTCCTCGGCGAGCGCGGTTCCCCCGCGCCCGCGGGGATAGGCCGGAAGTGGGGGGCGGGATGAAGGTCATGCCGCCGGTTCCCCCGCGCCCGCGGGGATAGGCCCTTGAGCCCGACGAATGGGAGGCGTTCACCGGCGGTTCCCCCGCGCCCGCGGGGATAGGCCCATCTCCGCGCCGCGTGACAACACCTCGTCGTTGGTTCCCCCGCGCCCGCGGGGATAGGCCGCATCGGCCGCTCATCCCCATCCACCTCTCCGGGGTTCCCCCGCGCCCGCGGGGATAGGCCCCGCGCCGGATTCGATCTGTCCGGCCTCGAACGGGTTCCCCCGCGCCCGCGGGGATAGGCCGTAAAACCCGCGCCGTCGCTCGTTCGCGCCGGAGGTTCCCCCGCGCCCGCGGGGATAGGCCCCTGCATGTCCGGCGCTGCAAGGCGCAAGTGCAGGTTCCCCCGCGCCCGCGGGGATAGGCCGTGTCTTCGCCGGATCACGATGTTCCGACCTGAGGTTCCCCCGCGCCCGCGGGGATAGGCCGCAGGCGAATCTCGCTTTCGCGCCGCTCGGCCGGGTTCCCCCGCGCCCGCGGGGATAGGCCTTTGTCCAAGCGTGAGATGCGATTCGCGATGTCGGTTCCCCCGCGCCCGCGGGGATAGGCCATTGTGCGCCAGATCGGAGGCCGGCTCGAATCCGGTTCCCCCGCGCCCGCGGGGATAGGCCCACCTGGACGGTACGCATCCCCTTCACGGTGTCGGTTCCCCCGCGCCCGCGGGGATAGGCCGCGGAGACCCGGCCGGCGTGACGCAGCCGCACGGGTTCCCCCGCGCCCGCGGGGATAGGCCATCACAATCACCCCTTGACACCCGCGCGCGCATGGTTCCCCCGCGCCCGCGGGGATAGGCCCGTCGTCCTCATCCTCGTCCTCACCGTCTGCGAGGTTCCCCCGCGCCCGCGGGGATAGGCCATTGAGCCAGAAACGCGTAGAGTTGAATCCAGAGGTTCCCCCGCGCCCGCGGGGATAGGCCCCCGCGACCGATCTGCCTGGCGCCTGTAGATCCGGTTCCCCCGCGCCCGCGGGGATAGGCCGGAGCGCACCGAATGGCATAACGTCGCCATCCTGGTTCCCCCGCGCCCGCGGGGATAGGCCGCGAATGCCCTCACGCGGTTCCTGGGCGGCCCGGGTTCCCCCGCGCCCGCGGGGATAGGCCCGAGACGGCCAACACGCAGGACCGTTTCGTTCGGGTTCCCCCGCGCCCGCGGGGATAGGCCTCTCACCCTCTCGGCGGAGCAGGTGTCATGAGGGGTTCCCCCGCGCCCGCGGGGATAGGCCCGAACAGCCGGCCAAGCGACATGCTCTCGCCGCGGTTCCCCCGCGCCCGCGGGGATAGGCCCTGGCGTCCTGGTGCTGATCGAGCGCGACGATCGGTTCCCCCGCGCCCGCGGGGATAGGCCCCTGTGAGCAGGTCCACCATCAGCACTTTCGAAGGTTCCCCCGCGCCCGCGGGGATAGGCCCGCAGCACGCGATGGGAGAAGAACGATGGCTACGGTTCCCCCGCGCCCGCGGGGATAGGCCCATACCGGGAGTTGCAGAATAGCGAGTATCCTGGGTTCCCCCGCGCCCGCGGGGATAGGCCCGACCAGTTGACCGCGAGCCTCGCGCGCACGCTGGTTCCCCCGCGCCCGCGGGGATAGGCCCCAGTTGGTTATCGGGAAGAGCGCGCCATCGTCGGTTCCCCCGCGCCCGCGGGGATAGGCCCCCACCGATCCCGGCGCGGCCGGCTTATGGGCGGGTTCCCCCGCGCCCGCGGGGATAGGCCCGCGCGAGCGATGATGGAATCTGCTTTCATCATGGTTCCCCCGCGCCCGCGGGGATAGGCCCTGCTTGGCCTCCCGCTCTTCGATCATTTCAGCGGTTCCCCCGCGCCCGCGGGGATAGGCCCACGAGCGAGGCGTTGAAGCCCTGCAATACGATGGTTCCCCCGCGCCCGCGGGGATAGGCCCGACCCGTCACTCGACGCACCGATCTGCCGGCAGGTTCCCCCGCGCCCGCGGGGATAGGCCCACTGCGATGTCGGGCAACAACCCGAACGTCGGGGTTCCCCCGCGCCCGCGGGGATAGGCCCAGCATCGCGACCAATGCGGTGCGATCGGCCACGGTTCCCCCGCGCCCGCGGGGATAGGCCCCGCGAGCACGACGTGCGTTTCGGTCGCCGCCTGGTTCCCCCGCGCCCGCGGGGATAGGCCCGAGCGCTACGGGCTCCAGCGCATGGGCGTGGAGGTTCCCCCGCGCCCGCGGGGATAGGCCTTGCTCTATTACCTGCTCGGCTGGGCGATCAACGGTTCCCCCGCGCCCGCGGGGATAGGCCCACGAGCTTTTTGATCACGCTCTATCCGGCGCCGGTTCCCCCGCGCCCGCGGGGATAGGCCCGGCACGCTGACCTGGTACGTCACTGCGAAAGCGGGTTCCCCCGCGCCCGCGGGGATAGGCCCGGACGCAGTGGGAAGGGGATGCGACATGGCTAGGTTCCCCCGCGCCCGCGGGGATAGGCCCGACAGCGCCCGCCTCTACTTCGAGGCGCGGCGGGTTCCCCCGCGCCCGCGGGGATAGGCCCCACCTGTTCCGGGCCGGGACGGTTCGCGGGGGGGTTCCCCCGCGCCCGCGGGGATAGGCCGCAGGAAGGCGCGCTCGGCTTCGGCCAATGGATGGTTCCCCCGCGCCCGCGGGGATAGGCCTTCATCCGGCTGCGTGCCGCGCCGGCGCTTGCGGGTTCCCCCGCGCCCGCGGGGATAGGCCCGATCTCCCCCTCGTTGTTGCGGATCGCCTTGAGGTTCCCCCGCGCCCGCGGGGATAGGCCGGATAAGGGCGAGTGGGCACAGCGGACAAAGCGGGTTCCCCCGCGCCCGCGGGGATAGGCCCAGGCCCCTCAGCCCCGGCCGGCATGAAGATTTGGTTCCCCCGCGCCCGCGGGGATAGGCCCTCGGGAAGCCCTCGCCGCTGGAGCGTCTGGACGGTTCCCCCGCGCCCGCGGGGATAGGCCAAGCTCGAAGAAATCGGCGAGTTCCTGATCCGTGGTTCCCCCGCGCCCGCGGGGATAGGCCATGAGCAGGTCGCGGAAGGGTGCCGGTGTGCCGGGTTCCCCCGCGCCCGCGGGGATAGGCCCGGAAATGGTGGCTTCGGGCAGGGCCAGCTTGTGGTTCCCCCGCGCCCGCGGGGATAGGCCCTGTTCAGCTTCGCGCCGCTCGCCAACAGCCTCGGTTCCCCCGCGCCCGCGGGGATAGGCCGTAATCGGGGTCGCGCTCGATATAGATTGCGTCGGTTCCCCCGCGCCCGCGGGGATAGGCCCACACCGCGCGCGGCGGCGCTCGTGCTCGTCGGGGTTCCCCCGCGCCCGCGGGGATAGGCCATCTACGCGCGGCGGGCGTGGAGCCGGAAATCGGGTTCCCCCGCGCCCGCGGGGATAGGCCCCGGCTGGACCGCACGGTCGAGCAGCTCGGCAAGGTTCCCCCGCGCCCGCGGGGATAGGCCCCCCCGTCTTAAGCTTGGGAAGGCAATGCCGTTGGTTCCCCCGCGCCCGCGGGGATAGGCCCCGCTCGCCGAGACCGAAATCGGTCATCGGATAGGTTCCCCCGCGCCCGCGGGGATAGGCCCGTCGATATCGACAAGATGGAGCGCCTTCTCGAGGTTCCCCCGCGCCCGCGGGGATAGGCCGCGGACGCGGTGCGGCGGCTCTTTCGCCTTTAGGGTTCCCCCGCGCCCGCGGGGATAGGCCCCCGACATGGCGAACGCGCGGGAGATGCGCTTCGGTTCCCCCGCGCCCGCGGGGATAGGCCATTGTGCGCCAGATCGGAGGCCGGCTCGAATCCGGTTCCCCCGCGCCCGCGGGGATAGGCCCACCTGGACGGTACGCATCCCCTTCACGGTGTCGGTTCCCCCGCGCCCGCGGGGATAGGCCGCGGAGACCCGGCCGGCGTGACGCAGCCGCACGGGTTCCCCCGCGCCCGCGGGGATAGGCCTCAGTCATGTGCACCACCTATCAAATCGTCGCGGGTTCCCCCGCGCCCGCGGGGATAGGCCTGGGCTTGGCGCTGTGCTGAAGACGCCTTTTACGGTTCCCCCGCGCCCGCGGGGATAGGCCTTCGCAGGCGTCCAGAAACGGACACTCGCCGAGGGTTCCCCCGCGCCCGCGGGGATAGGCCTTACATCTTGACCGGACGTAAGGGGCTCACCGAGGTTCCCCCGCGCCCGCGGGGATAGGCCATACAAGGGAATAGCTGGCCCGCGCGCGGCGAAGGTTCCCCCGCGCCCGCGGGGATAGGCCCTCCCCCGCACTCGCGGGGTTCGGTGGGGCGCCGGTTCCCCCGCGCCCGCGGGGATAGGCCTTGAGGGGCCGGCGATGCCGGCCCCTTTTCCATGGTTCCCCCGCGCCCGCGGGGATAGGCCCCGGCGACCTGGAGCAGATAGCGGCGCATCGACGGTTCCCCCGCGCCCGCGGGGATAGGCCGCACTCGCAGCGCGAGGACAAGAGCCGCGTCATGGTTCCCCCGCGCCCGCGGGGATAGGCCTCCAGTCGAGCTGGATGGCGTCAACAGTGGCCTGAGTTTCCCCAGCTCGCGGGGGTAGGCCCTCCCAAGCGGGGCCTATGAATTTTCACAAGCCAGTTCCCCGCGCCTGCGGGGAAAGGCCTGGCCCGTCGCCATTGCCTCCAGGCTGTCGCATATCTCCTACCGTACGCGGGACATTCTCGCCGGCAGCATCGGGGGCCGTCAGTCCTGCGCGCTTGCCCGCGCGCGGCTCGGCAGGACGTCACGTCTTGCCCCGGCTTGCCAGGGCGAGCGTGGGCTGCGCGGCTTCGTCCGAGCCTGGAGCATCGCCCCCCCGGGTCTCCGAAATCTCCCTCGAAGACGTTGGCGCGGAAAGCGATCGATCCGGCCGGCCGAATCGTCGTTCACGCGACGGTGCCATCGACCGGCTACGCAAGGTGTCGAAGGCGGGTGCGAATCCGGGCGGCCTCGGCGCCGTCCCGGGCGCCGTCGGGGCCCGCGAAATATGGTGCCGCTTGTCAGACTCGAACTGACGACCCCATCATTACGAATGATGTGCTCTACCGGCTGAGCTAAAGCGGCCCCGGGGCGCGAGAGCGGCGCCTTATCAGCGGCCCATGGCGTTGACAAGCGGCCCGGCATCGTGGGCGCGCTCTTAACCATATCTCAACGGCTCCCCGGCACCCTTGCCGCGGGTTCAATCGCGCGTGCCGGGGGACGCCCTCAATATGGACAGTCTGCGGGGTTTCGAGGAGGACGTGGCGCCGGCGTGGAGCGCCGACGAGGAGCCGACGCCCGAGCGTCCGCCGGAGATCGGCGTCGACGAGCGCCGCATGCACGTGCGCGCCTACAATTACTGGGTGTCGCTGCTCGGCGACAAGCCCTTCCCGTCGATCGCCGACGTCGATCCGGCCAACCTCGCCGATTTCGGCCCGCACAGCGTGCTGCTCGACTTTTCGACCGACCCCGAAAATCCCTGCATCGCCTTTCTCGGCGCGGCGCTGCGCGCCGAATGCGGGCTCACGGCGCCGATCGAGCGGGTGGACGAAGTGCCCGGCCGCTCGCTGCTCTCGCGCCTCACCGATCACTATCTCCAGATCATCGCCAACCGCGCGCCGATCGGCTTTGAGGCCGAGTTCGTCGGCCAGCGCGGCCACCCGACGCTCTACCGCGGCATCCTGATGCCGCTCTCTTCCGACGGCGAGGATATCGACTTCGTCTATGGCGTGATCAACTGGAAGGAGATCGCCGAGCCCGATGTCGCCGATGCGCTCGCGGCCGAGGTGGATCTGGCGGTTGCCGCCGCGCCGGCGCCGAGCGACACGCCGGTCTGGGCCGATGGCCCCGCCGCGCATCTCGAGGATGCCGATCTGCGTCCCGTGCCGAACGAGGACACCGGGCCGACCCTGAGCCTGTGGCCGGCGGAGCCCGAGGCCGACGCGGCGGGCAGGATCGATCTCGATGCCGAGGCCGGCCTCGCCGACCGGCTGGCCATTGCGCGCCACGCCGCCGCCGAGGTCGTCGATGCCGACCAGCGCAGCCGCGCCGCGCTCTATCGCGCGCTCGGCCATGCCTGGGATTTCGCCCGCGCCGCCGCCACCGCGCCGGAAGATTATGCCGAGCTGCTCGAGGACGCGGGAATCAAGGTGCAGGCGCGCGCGCCGATGACGCCGATCGTCAAGCTCGTCTTCGGCGCCGGCTACGACAAGACGCGGCTCACCGAATTCGCCGCCGCCCTGTGCTGGGCGGAGCGCGAGATGGTGCCCGAAGGCGCGCTCGCGGCGCGGATCGAGGCCTTCCCGGGCGGCCTCAAGGGCATCGTCGCCGCCGAACGTGCGCGCCGCCGCGGCACCGCGAGGCCGGACAGGCTCGATGAACGCCGCGCCAAGCTGCGCACGCGGCGGGCGCTCGCCTCGGTCGCGCTCGACCTGCCCGGCGACGAGGAGTTCGTCCTGCTCGTCGCGCGGCGCGATGCGTCCGGCGGCCTTGCGATCGTCGCGCCGGTCGCCGATCGCCGCCTCACCGATCAGGCGATCCGCAAGAGCGCGGGCTGAGCCGCGCAGCGGCGTCTCCTCGCGCGCCCGGCGCGCTCCATTCCCGCACGCGGCGCACCCTTGCGCCCGGGATGCCGCGCCCGCGCGCCGGCCAGGCGCTCGACCCGAGGCTGGTCGACAAGGGCGGCGGCCGATGCGATTTCGTTGCGCCGCCACGGCTTCCCCGGCCCGGCTTGCCCGGCCGATGACGGCGGGGCTATAGCTCGGCATCGAGCGGGTCGCCACGCCCGCCGGTCAGAGCCTGGAGGCCATTAAATGACGTCGCAAAATTGGGTCGCGGGGGGCGCCGATCGGTGGCGCCTGCTGGAGGCGCTCGCGCATGCGCTTTGCGAGGGCGCGCTGCCGGGCGAGCTCGATGGCTTCGGCGAGGCGGAGCGCGCGGCCGCGGCCGAATTCGTCGCCAGCGCGTTGCACAAGCGCGCCGCGCGCAACGCCGTGGTCAGGCTGGAATCGACGGGCACCCGGCTCGGCGAGCGGCGGATGCGGCTCGTCATCGTCAACGAGAACATGCCGTTCCTGGTCGATTCGATCGCGGCGGCGATCTGGGCGCGCGGGCTGATCATCCGGCGCCTGCTCCACCCGGTCCTCGCCGTCGAGCGCGCCCGCGATGGCACGCTGAGCGGCCTTGGCGGCGACGGCGCGGTGCGCGAGTCGGTGATGTATCTGGAGGTCGATCGCGCCGACGCGAAGGCGCGCACGGCGCTCCAGTCGGAACTGCGCACCGTGCTCGAATCGGTCCGCGCCGCGGTGCGCGACTGGCCCAGGATGCAGGAGCGGATGCGCGCCGACGCCGCCTCGATCGAAGATCCGGAGGGCCGCGCCCTGCTCGAATGGTTCGCCGATGGCGCGATGACCTTGCTCGGCTTCGAGATCGAGCGGCCGGGCGCGGCGTCGAGCGACAGGCTCGGCATCTTCGGCCTGCCGGGCGACCCGACCGACGAAGGCGGTAGCGAGGGCGCGATCCGCTATTTCGAAAAGGGCGGCGCGGTCCCGCTGCTCGCCAAGGCGGATCGCAGGTCGCCGGTCCATCGCCACGTCCCGCTCGATCTCGTCTGCGTGCCGGTGCGCGAGAATGGCAGGATCACCGGCGTCGGCGTCCACGCCGGGCTGTGGACCAGCCAGGCGCTGAGCGCGCCGGTCGAGCAGGTGCCGATGCTCCGCCGCCGGCTGACCGAACTCGAAAAGCGGTTCGGCTTCGATCCCGCCGGCCACAGCGGCAAGGCGCTGCGCCATGCGATGACCTCGCTTCCGCACGACCTGCTGATCAATCTCGACGTCGATTCGGTCCGCACCCTCGTCGTCACCGCAATGTCGCTCGCCGACCGGCCCCGGCCGACGCTGGTGCTGGTGCGCTCGATGCTGAAGGGCCACCTGTTCGCGTTCGTCTGGCTGCCGCGCGATGAACTCACCACGCGCCGCCGGGTCGAGATCGGCGACATGATCGGCGCCGCCGCCAACGGCCGGCAGACCGCCTGGTCGGTCGACCTCGGCGACGGCGATCTCGCCCTGCTGCGCTACACCTATGCGGTCGCGCCCGACCAGCCGACGCCCGATGTCGCCGCGCTCGACGCCCGGCTCGACAAGATGGTGCGCGGCTGGGCGCCGGCGGTCGAGGCGCGGCTGACCGAGCTGGTCGGGCCGACCCGGGCGACCCGGCTCGCCATTGCCCACGCCAACAGCTTCCCGCCGCCCTATCGCGTTCGCTACCCGGCCGAGGATGCGGCCGAGGACATAGTCCGGCTGGAGGCGCTGTCGGGCGACCAGGCGCGGGCGGTGCGGCTCTACCGGCTGCCGATCGACCCCGAGAATCACGTGCGGATGAAGGTGTACCGCCACGGCGGCCTGATCCCGCTGTCGGATGCGGTGCCGGTGCTCGAGAATTTCGGCTTCCAGGTGCTCAAGGAAACGCCGACCCGGCTCGAAGGCGATCCGCACGCCAGCCACATCCACGAATTCCACGTCGCCATTCCCTCCGGCGAGGCCGACGCGGTGATGGCGCGCGCCGGGGTGATCGAGCAGGCGATTGCCGCGGTGCTCGAGGGGCGCGCCGAAAACGACGCGTTCAACCAGCTCATCGTCGCCGATTCGCTCGATCCCGAGGGGGTGCTGCTGCTGCGCGCCTGGTTCCGCTACCTGCGCCAGGCCGGCCAGTCCTACGGCCTCGCCACCGTCGCCGACGCGCTGCGCAAGGCGCCCGATGTCGCGCGCGGGCTGATCGACCTGTTCCGCGCCATGCACGATCCCGCCGTGGCGGCGGGCCAGCGCGACGAGACGATTGCCGCCGCCAACCGGCGGATCGACAAGGGCCTCGCCTCGGTCACGGGCATCGACGACGATCGCATCCTGCGCCTCATCCGCGGCACCGTCGCGGCGGTGCTGCGCACCAACGCCTTCTCGCCGGCGGGTGCGGAGGCGCTCGCCTTCAAGCTCGATTGCAGCAAGGTGCCCGGCCTGCCGGCGCCGCGGCCGTGGCGCGAGATCTGGGTCTATTCGCCGCGCGTCGAGGGTGTCCACCTGCGCGGCGGCCCGATCGCCCGCGGCGGCCTGCGCTGGTCCGACCGGCGCGACGACTTCCGCACCGAGATCCTCGGCCTGATGAAGGCGCAGCTCGTCAAGAATGCGGTGATCGTGCCGACCGGCGCCAAGGGCGGCTTCTATCCCAAGCAGCTGCCGCCGCCGGGCGATCGCGACGCCTGGATCGCCGAAGGTACCGAAAGCTACCGCATCTTCATCCGCGCGCTGCTTTCGATCACCGACAATATCGTCGGCACCAGGGTGGTCCATCCGCCCAGGGTGGTGATCCGTGACGGCGATGATCCCTATTTCGTCGTCGCCGCCGACAAGGGCACGGCGTCCTTCTCGGACGTCGCCAACCAGATCGCGATCGACCGCAAGTTCTGGCTCGGCGACGCCTTCGCCTCGGGCGGCTCGCACGGCTACGACCACAAGGCGATGGGGATCACGGCGCGCGGCGCCTGGGTCTCGGTCCAGCGCCACTTCCGCGAGCTGGGCATCGACGTCCAGAAGGAGCCGATCCGCGTCGCGGGCGTGGGCGACATGTCCGGCGACGTGTTCGGCAACGGCATGCTGCTCAGCAAGGCGATCAAGCTCGTCGCCGCCTTCGATCATCGTCACATCTTCATCGATCCCGATCCCGATCCGGCGGCGGCCTGGAAGGAGCGCAAGCGGCTGTTCCAGCTGCCGCGCTCCTCGTGGGATGACTATGGGCGGAGCCTGATCTCGAAGGGCGGCGGCGTCTGGTCGCGCAGCCAGAAGTCGATCCCGCTGTCGAAGGAGGCACGCGCGCTGCTCGGCATCGAGGAGAGCGAGGCGGAGCCCGCGCGGGTGATCTCGGCGATCCTCAGGGCCGAGGTCGACCTGCTCTGGTTCGGCGGCATCGGCACCTACATCAAGGCGGCCACGCAGAGCAACGCGGACGTCGGCGATCCGGGCAATGACGCGGTGCGCGTCAACGGCGCCGAGGTGCGCGCCCGCGCGATCGGCGAGGGCGCCAATCTCGCCGTCACCCAGGCCGGCCGGATCGAGTTCGCCGCCAGGGGCGGGCGGATCAACACCGACTTCATCGACAATTCGGCGGGCGTCGACTGTTCGGACAACGAGGTCAACATCAAGATCCCGCTCAACCGGGAGATGCTGGAAGGCCGGCTCGAATTCGAGTCGCGCAACCTGCTGCTCGCGGCGATGACCGACGAGGTCGCCTCGCTGGTGCTGGAGGACAATCGCCTGCAGACGCTGGCGCTCTCGATCGCCGAGCGCGGCGGCGCGGCGGCGATGCCGCAGCTTGTCCGCGTCATCGAGTTGCTCGAGGAGAGCGGCCGGCTCGACCGCGCCGTCGACGGCATCGACAGCAATGAGGAGCTGATGCGCCGGGCGCAGCAGAATGTCGGCCTGTTCCGGCCCGAGCTGGCGGTGCTGCTCTCCTCCTCGAAGATGCGCCTCCAGGCGGCGATCGAACAGACTGGCATCGCCGCCGATCCGACCCTGGAGGACGAGCTGCTCGCCGCCTTCCCGGCGGCGATGCGCGAGGCGCATCGCGAGGCGATCCTCCAGCATCGGCTGCGCAACGAGATCATCGCCACCAAGGTCGCCAACCGCATCGTCAACCGGCTCGGCATTGTCGCGCCGTTCGCGCTCACCGAGGAGGAAGGCGCATCCTTCGGCCAGGTCGCCGCGGCATTCCTCGCCGCCGAGCGCCTGTTCGAGATGCCCGCCCTGTGGGCCGACATCGAGAAGGCGAACGTATCGGAGCAGGTCCGCCTCACCCTGTTCGAGCAGGCCGCGGCCGGGGTCCGGCTCCACATTGCCGACCTGCTGCGCGCGGCGCCGCCCGAGGCGCAGCCCGGCGACATCGTCACCTCGCTGGAAGCGGGTCTCGGCAAGCTCAAGGCGGCGGTCGAGCAGTTGCTGCGGCCCGAGCCGCGAGCGGAGGCGAGCGAGCTGCGCGCCGAACTGGACGAGGCGGGCGCGCCACGCGCGCTGATCGAGCGGATCGCGCGGCTGTTCGAGCTTGATGGCGCGATCGGGCTGGTCGCGCTCGGCCGCCGGCAGGGCATCGACGCCGTCGAGCTGACCCGCGCCTATGCCGCGCTCGGCGAGGCCCTGGGCCTCGACTGGGCGCACAACGCCGCCAAGCAGTTCCAGCCGAAGGACCAGTGGGAGCGGCTGCTCAACGCCGGCCTTGCCCGCGACTTCGAGCAGCTGCGGCTCGACTTCCTCGAACGGCGCGGCGGCAAGAAGCCGGAGGGCGCGGTCCGCAAGTGGGCGGCCGAGCATGAGGGCAGCATCCGCCAGTTCCGCCGCACGGTCGAGCGCGCCCGCACGGCGCCCGCGGTCACCGCGGCGATGCTTGCCCAGATCGCGACCCAGGCGCGGGTGCTGCTCGCCCGCTAGGTCCGATCGGCATGCCGGCCGCCTCTCCCCTCAAGCGAGGGGCAGGGTTGCGATCGGCCGATGCCGGATGCGCGCGAGGGAGGCGCTATTCCGGTCGTCGCGGCGACGGCATTGAAGCGTTCGCGAGCGCTCGCGGCCTCGGCGAAGGCCGCTGGGGAAGCCCCGGTCAGGCGCGGGCGGCGCGCGCGCGCTCGAACAGCCAGACCCGGATCGCGCTGGCGAGATTGGGCGGGTCGCTCGCGGCGACCCGCGCCGCGTCGATGCGCGCAACCAGCGCGCTGAGCGGCAGCCCCTCGGCCTCGGCCGCCTCGCGCAGCGCGTCCCAGAAGGGCGGTTCGAGGCTGACCGAGGTCGCGTGGCCGGCGATCATCACCGATTTCTTGACCGGCCCCGCCGCCATCACGCTCAGTACATGTGCTGGCCGCCGTTGATCGACAGCGTCGAGCCGGTGATGAAGCCGGCATCCTCGGCGACCAGGAAGGCGACCCCGCGCGCGATCTCCGCGGCGCGGCCGAGCCGGCCGACGGGGATCCGCGCGACGATCTTTTCGAGCACGTCGGAAGGCACCGCGGCGACCATGTCGGTGTCGATATAGCCCGGCGCGATCGCGTTCACCGTGATGCCGGCGCGCGCGCCCTCCTGCGCCAGCGCCTTGGTGAAGCCGTGGATGCCGGACTTGGCTGCGGCATAGTTGACCTGGCCATATTGGCCCGCCTGGCCGTTGATCGAGCCGATATTGACGATCCGGCCATATTTGCGGGCGTTCATGCCGTCCCACACCGCCTTGGCCATGTTGAAGCATCCGCCCAGGTTGACGTCGATCACCTCGTCCCAGGCATCGCGATTCATCCGCTTCATCGTGCCGTCGCGGGTGATGCCGGCATTGTTGACCAGGATGTCCACCGGCCCGAGCTCGGCCTCGATCCGCGCGACGCCATCGACGCAGGCGTTGAAATCGGCGACGTTCCACTTGTAGGCGGCGATCCCGGTCCGCTCGGTGAAGGCGCGTGCCCGGTCATCATTGCCGGCATAATTGGCGGCGACGGTGATGCCGGCGTCCTTCAGCGCGACGCTGATCGCCTCGCCGATGCCGCGCGACCCGCCGGTAACGATTGCGACCCGTGCCATCATCCACTCCCAGGTATTGTTATGCCAAGTGGCTTATTGCGCCGCCCGCCAACCTTCAAGCGCCTGCCCGATCAGGTGGCGCAGCATTTCGAGCGCCGGCGGCGAATCGTTGAGGCAGGGCAGATAGGCAAAATCGGTCCCGCCCGCGTCGAGGAAGGTCGCGCGACCCCTGATGTCGAGCTCCTCCAGCGTCTCGACGCAATCGACCGCGAAGCCGGGTGCGACCACCGCGACCTTGCGCACGCCCTCGCCGGGGAGCGCGGCGAGCACCCGGTCGGTCGCCGGCTCCAGCCACTTCGCCCGGCCGAAGCGCGACTGGAACGTGACGCGAAGCTCGCATCCCAGCGCGCTGGAGAGCAGCCGCGCCGTCTTGCGGCAATGGCAGTGATAGGGATCGCCGAGATCGAGCGTGCGCCGCGGCATGCCGTGGAAGCTGGCGACGATCGCCTCCGGCGCGAAGGGCAAGGCGGCGAGCGCGACGCGGACCGATTCCGCCAGCGCCTCGATATAGGCGGGTGCGCCGTAATAGGGTTCGAGCGTGCGCACCGTCGGCACCCAGCGCATGCGCCGCAGGTGACGGAAGGCCTCGTCGAGCGCGGTCGCCGTCGTCGCGGCGCAATATTGCGGATAGAGCGGCGCGACCAGCAGGCGCGTGCACCCTTGCGCGAACAGCGCGTCGATCCGCTCCGCGATCGCCGGCCTGCCGTAGCGCATCGCATGATCGACGATCACGTCAGGCCCGAAATCGCCGTCGAGCGCGGCCGCGAGCCGCGCCATGTGCACGGCGAGCGGCGAGCCTTGCGCCATCCAGACCTTGCGATAGGCTCGCGCGGACTTGCGCGGACGCGTGGTGAGGATGACGCCGCGCAGGATCGGCTGCCAGACGAGCTGCGGGATTTCGATGACCCGCGGATCGGAGAGAAATTCGCGCAGATATAGCCTGACCGCGCCTGGCTCTGGCGCGTTCGGCGTGCCGAGGTTGACCAGCAGCACGCCGATCTTCGGCGCGGGCAGCGTCGGGTGATCGGCCGGCTTGCTCATGACGCCTCACCCGCCGCGAGCGGCAGGCCGCGCGGGCGCTGCCCGGTCAGCGCATGGAGCGCGCTGGCGATCGCCGGCGCGGCGGTTGGCACCGCCAGCTCGGTGACGCCGCCCGGCTCTTCGTCGCTGTCGATCAGCTCGACCGCGATCTCCGGCGCGTCGCGCAGCAGCGGCAGGCGATAATCGCCGATGCGCCGGATCGCGGGGAGGCCGAGCGTGAAGTCGAGCGGCGCGCCGGTCGCCCAGCCGATGCCGTGAATCAGGCCGCCCTCAAGCTGCTGGCGCGCGATCTCCGGGTTGACGAGGCGGCCGCAATCGGCGGCGACCACCGCGCGCAGCACGCGGATGGAATGGTCGTCGCCAAGCTCGATTTCGACCAGGGTCGCCACATGCGAGCCATAGGCCGCGTGGCAGGCGATGCCCATGCCGCTGCCATGGCCGCCGCCATCCCAGTCGCCGATCGAGGCTGCCGTCGAAAGTACCCGCGCGAGGCGGGGATTGTCGCCCAGCATCTGCATTCGGAAGGTGTAGGGATCGACCCCGGCGGCGCGCGCGAGCTCGTCGACGAAGCTCTCGGTGAAGAAGCAGCCGTGGACGTGCGTGCCGCCGCGCTGGGCGCCAAGATCGATGCCGACATCGACCGGCAGATGGCCGATCTCGACATTGGCGATGCCATAAGGCGGCACCATTCCCGCCCAGGGCGCGCCGCCGGGGCGAAAGAAGCGCTCCGGTACGTCGAGCCGCGCCGCGACCTCGGCTGCCGCATCGGGCATGGCGAGGGTCGCGCGCCAGCCGGCGATCCGCCCACCGACCATGAAGGCGGTCATCAGCGCCGCCGCCGGCGGGCCGAACGTGTCGCGCTGGATCTCGCTGATCCGGCTCCAGGCGAGCTGGACCGGGCGGCCAAGCCGCGCCGCGATGATCGCTGCCTGTTCCACCGCCGCAACCTCGAGCTTGCGACCGTAGCCCGAGCCGACGAAGGTCGGGTAGAGCGTGACGCGGCGCGCCGGCAGGCCGATCGCGCGCGCGGCCGCGGCGCGGGCGAGGCCGGGCGCCATCACCGGCGCCCAGATCTCCAGCCCGTCGTCGTTCATCCGCGCGGTGGCGGTCAGCGGCTCGAGCGGCGCGCTCGGCAGCGGCGCGATCGAATAGGCCTGCGAGACCGGGCTCGAGCCTTCCTGGTCCTCGTCGATCGCGCCGCGCCGGAAGACCCGCGTCGGCCGGCCATTGTCGACCGCGTGATCGAGCATGCCGGCGATGTCGGCGCTCGACGGCGCGTCGGCCGGCCCCTCGAAGCGCGGACGCATCGCGTCGAGCGCCTTGCCCGCGGCCCAGCTATTGCTCGCGACCACCGCGACCCAGCCGGGATTCTCGAACAGTTCGAGCGCGCCGAACACGGCCCGGCCAGCCTCCCGGTCGAGCCCGACGAGCCGGCCACCGCGCGGCGCCATCCGCACCATCGCATAGGCGAGGTTCGGCAAGCGCACGTCACCGGCGAACATCGCGGTGCCGTCGATCTTGGACGGAATGTCGAGCCGCGGCAGCGGCTGGCCGGCGAGGCGATTGTCGATGCCGCCGCGCATCGGCACCTCGTCCGGCACGCTCTCGTCCACGGCGGCCTCGGCAAGCTCGGCGAAGGCGAGGCGCCGGTCGCCGTTCCAGACGAAGCCGTCGTGCGCGTCGAGGCTCGTCCAGTCGGCGTCCCAGCGTCGCGCCGCGGCCTTGCACAGCATCGCGCGCGCCGCCGCCCCCGCCTCGCGCAGCGGCGTCTCGAAGGCACGGATCGAGGTCGAGCCGCCGGTCGCCATCAGCGCATTGCGCGCCGCATATTGCCGCGCCGTCCAGCGATCGATGCCGAAGGCGCCGGGCAGTGCGCTCGCCGCGACCGCCTCCTCGGCGAGCAGGGTGTTGGCGTAGAGCGGGCCGATCGGCGCCGGCTCGGCGGCGACGGTGCGCCAGTCCGCGCCGAGCTCGTCGGCGAGGATCTGCGGCAGGCTGGTGAACACGCCCTGGCCCGCCTCGACCTGCGGCACGGCGACGACGACCCGGCCGTCGCGACCGATCTTGAGGAAGGCGTTGAAGATGGTCTCGTCCTCGGCGGCGGCGAGGTTCGGCGCATAATGGCGCGGCCAGGCCGCCCAGGCGAGCACCAGCCCGATCCCTGCCCCGCCGCCGACCAGCACGGTCCGCCGGCTGACCCCGCTTCGCTCGCCATCGCGCGCCATGGCGGCGTGATAGAAGGGTGGGGACGGGGCGGCTAGTGCCCTCGCTTCGCCCTCACTTGCAAGCGGGCGGCGAATCATGCAGTGGCCTGCCGGGAGGCAGGAGCATGGCAGTGGCACGCATCTACCAGCGCCAGAAGAACGCGATGCAGTCCGGCAAGGCGCGCGTCGGCGAGTGGGTGCTGGAGTTCGAATCACGCGCGCCGCAGCGGCCCGATCCGCTCACCGGCTGGGCCGGCGGCGCCGACACGGTGCGCCAGGTCCGCCTCGGCTTCCCGACGCTGGAGGCGGCGCAGGCCTATGCCGCGCGCGAGGGGATCGAGGTCCACGTCATCCCCGCCGCGCCGGCGCGGCTGAAGCTGCAGGCCTACGCCGACAATTTCCGCTGAGCCTCCCTGCGCGCCGCGATGCGGAAGGCGATGGCGGCGATGGCGAAGAGTGCGATGAAGGCGCCGTTGAGCAGGACGAGGCCGAGGAGGCCGGGCGGCTCGCCGCGGCCGGCCATGGCGGCAAACACGGTGGCGATGCCCTGCGCGAGCGCGGCGGTCGTCATCGCGCGCGCCATGCCGCGGGCCGCGAAGCCCGCGCCGATCGCGCCGGCGAGCGCGATCAGCAGCACGACGAAATAGACGAGGTTTCGCGGATCCTCCTCGCTGCCGATGATCCCGACCGCGAGGTTGATCCACACGAGCAGGAAGCCGGCGGCGAGCATCACGGCGGCGCCGAGGCGATAGGCGAGGCCGCCACCCCGGCGGACGAGAAATTCGAAGGCGAGCCCGGTGCCGCCGATGATGATGCCGGCGGCGAGAAAGTCGAGCGCGGTCCACATCACCCCGGCGGTGAATTGCGTCGCGACCAGCGGCAGCAGGAGCAGCATCGCCGCCAGCCCCCAGCCGACAATCCGCCAGATGTTCCAGAAGCGGCTGCTCGCCCCCGCCGCCAACGCCTTTGCCATCGCCCGTTCCCTTGTGCATGAATGAGGCCGCCCGGGTGGCACGGCTCGCGGTGAGTGGCATGAGCGGAAGCTGAGGAATCGCTGAAAAATGAGCGCCACCCGCCTCGCCTTCGAAGATTTCCTGCTCGATCCCGGCGAGCGGCGGCTGACCCGCGATGGCGCCCCGGTCGCGATCAGCGCCCGCTATTTCGATGCGCTCGCGCTGCTCGTGCGCGAAGACGGGCGCCTCGTTGCCAAGGATCGGTTCATGGCCGAGGTCTGGCGCGGCGTGCCGGTGACGGACGAGGCGCTGACCCAGTGCATCCGCGCGCTGCGCCGCGCGCTCGGCGACGTGGCGGCGCGGCCGCGCTTCATCGAAACCGTGCCGAGGCACGGCTATCGCTTCATCGCGCCGGTCCGCGCGGTGGCGGACCCGGCTGCGCCGGTAGCGCCGGCGCGGCGCGACTGGCGCGACTGGCGAGATGCGCTGCGGCGCGGCGGCGCGGGGACGCTGGGCGCCGGCCTCGCGGGCATGCTGGGCGGGCTGGTCTATGGCTTCGCGGCGGCGAGCGGGCAGGGCGGCGCCGGCGGCGCCTCGGCGTTGCTCGTCGTGCTGTGGGTGGCGATGCTGACCGCGCTCGCCGGCGGCGCCGGGGTCGCCTTCGGCATTGCCGGCGCCACGCTGGCGAGTGGGCGCGCCTGGCGCTGGAGCCCGCTCGGCGGCGCGATCGGCGGGCTTGTCGTCGGCGGCATCGTCAAGCTGCTCGGGCTCGACGCGTTCACCCTGCTGCTCGGCCGGCCGAATCTGAGCCTGGCCGGGGTGACCGGCGCGGTCGAGGGACTGGCGCTGGGTGGCGCGGTTGGTCTCGGCGGCTGGCTCGCGGCGCGCGCTCGGGGTTCGCTCGCCCGCCGCGTCGCGATCGCGGCCGCGACCGGGGCGGTGGGCGGCGCGCTGATCCCGCTCGCCGGCGGGCGGCTGTTCGGCGGCAGCCTCGATCTGCTCGCCGGCGCGCGCCTCAGCCTCGATCCGCTCGGCGCGCCGTTCGGCGAGGCGGGCCTTGGCCCGATCGCGCAGTGCGTCACCGGTGCGCTCGAGGGCGCGCTGTTCGACGCCGGCATCGTCGGCGCGATGAGGCTCGCCGCGCGGCGAGGCTAGGGCAGCAGCGCGCCCGCCAGCAACAGCAGCAGCTTGACGTCGATCGCGCAGCCCTCGGCGCGCTTCTTCGCGACGAAGGCGGCAATGTCGGCGAGGGCGACGCGGTGGACGATGATGTCCTCGTCCTCGACGCCGCCGCCCGGCCCCACCTTTTCGAGGCCCTCGGCGCGCAGCAGGGTGAAGCCCTCGGACGTCATGCCGGGCGAGGAGTGAAACTCGCCGAGCGCGATCATTCGCCTCGCGCGGTAGCCGGTCTCCTCCTCAAGCTCGCGCGCCGCGGCGACCTCTGCCGCCTCGCCCGCCTTCTCGTCGCCGATCAGGCCGGCGGGAAGCTCGAGGCAGTTGCGCCCGAGCGGCACGCGATATTGCTCGACGAGCAGCGCCGCGCCCTCGTCGATGGCGAGGATGACGGCGGCGCGGATGCCGCGCGTGCGCGAGACATATTCCCATTTGCCGCGCGTCCTGATGGCGAGGTAGCGGCCCTGCCAGGCGATGCGCTCGCTCGCGTCGCGATCGCCGCTCACAATTCGACCACGCTGTCGGGCAGCTCGTTGGGATTGTCCGCCTCCGGGGGCAGCACCCGGGCGAGCACCGCGCCGATCTTCGACACCGCCAGCACCATGCCGGCGCCGGCACGATTCATTTTCACCTCGGCGATCAGCAGCGCCATCGCCTCGCCCCAGTCGGCTGGCTCGGTCTTCTCGGCGATCGCCTGGTCGGCGACGATCTCGGCGCGGTGCTCGGCGAGCGAGAGATAGAGCAGCACGCCGGTGCGGCCGCGCGTGCGCCGCTTGCAGGTGACGCGGAAGAGCTCGACCGCGCGCCGGCGCACCCGGCGGCGCCTGGTCGCACCCGGCGTCAGCGCCATCCTGAGCGGCGTCCAGGCGAGCGCGCAGCGCACGACGAGGAACAGCGCGGCGAGCTTGGCGAACAGGAAGAGCATGAGCTGCGCCCGCGTCGGCTCGGCATTCCAGCCGAGCAGCAGGCCGATCCACCAGTCGATCCAGCCCTGCGGCACCAGCGCGAGCAGCGCGGGAACGAGCAGCATCGCCAGCAACGCATAGTGCAGCGCGACATCGTGGTAGGAGTCGGAGCGCGGCGCGATGATCGTGACGATCTCGCCGTCGCTCGCCGCCTCGGCCTCGCGCACCGCCGCCTGGATCGCCTCGTGATCCGCCCCGGATAGCCTGTGCCTCACCATCCGCCCGATGCTCCACCGCCACCGAACGAACCACCGCCGCCGGAAAAGCCGCCACCGCCCGACAAGCCGCCACCGCCGCCGCCCCAGCCACCGCCCCAGGAACTGCCGCCGCCGCCGCTGTGGCGGCGATGGTCGAGCTGGCTCAGCGCCATGCCGAGCAGCAGCCAGCCGATATCCTGGGCGCCCTCGCGATGGCGGTAGCGCGTACCCGGGCCCCAGACCGAAACGCCGGGGCGGTAGTGCATGCCGCCGCCGAGCGCGCTCGCGGCGATGGCGACGCCGCTGACGGCGACGACCACGAACCAGAAGATCAGCACGCCGGGAACGCCGCCGCGGCGCCGGCCGTCGCTGGCTGCCGCCTGCTGGGCGGCGAGCGCGGCCAGCTCGGCCGCCTCGGGCGGCGCCTGGAGCTGGGCGATGATCGCGTCCGCGCCGGCCTCGATCCCGCCGGCGAAGTCGCCCGCCTGGAAGCGCGGGACGATGTCGTTGCGAATAATCTGGCTGGAGAGCGCGTCGGTGAGGATGCCCTCGAGCCCGTAGCCGACCTCGATGCGGACCTTGCGCTGCTGCATCGCGACGATCAGCAGCGCGCCATTGTTCGCCTCGCTCTGGCCGATGCCCCAATGGCGGCCGAGCCGGTAGCCATAGTCCTCGATCGTCGTGTCACCGATGTCGGGCACGGTGACGATGACGAGCTGGCGGCTGGTCGCGGCCTCGAGCGCCTCGAGCTTCACGCTGAGCGCCTGCTCCTGCTCGGGATCGAGCAATTCCGCCTGATCGACGACGCGGCCGCTGAGCGCCGGGAAATCCTGCGCCGCCGCCGGCGCGCCGACGAGGAGCAGGAAGGCGAGGAGAAGGGTCCGGATCATCGCTGTCGTCCGCGCGGCATGGCGGTGCCGAATGCGCGGGCGCGGCGCACTTACTGCCCGTTGCCGAAGGCGTCGGCGACACTCGGCGCACGCTGCGCCGCCGCGTCGGCCTCGAACGGCTGCATCGGCTCGGAGCCATAGATGATCCTGGCGCCGATGAGGTCGGGGAAGGTGCGGATGCGCGTGTTATACGCCTGCACCGCCGCATTGTAGTCGCGCCGGGCGATCGCGATCCGGTTCTCGGTGCCTTCGAGCTGCGATTGCAGGGTGAGGAAGTTCTGGTTGGAGCGCAGCTCCGGATAGGCCTCCTGCAACCGCTGCAGCGTGAGGGTGAGCCGGGTCTGCGCCTCGGCATAGCGCTGCATCGCGGCCGGATCGGTGAGCTGGTCGGGCGAGACGGTGATGCGGGTCGCGCTGGCCCTTGCCTCGGTCACCTCGCGCAGCACGCTGCGCTCCTGGTTCGCGGCGGCGCGGACCGTGGCGACGAGATTGGGGATGAGGTCGGCGCGGCGCTGATACTGGTTCTGGACGTCCGCCCATTTCGCCTTGGCATTTTCCTCGGCCGTCGGGATCGAATTGACGCCGCAGGCCGAAAGGGTCACGACGATGGCGGCGAGTATGGCATGGAGACCACGGCGCATTGGAACCCCTCCTTTGCAAGGCGTGGCGAACGACGTAGTCATTCCGCTTCCGCTCCGCAACGGGAGGCCGACATGCTGAAGGAGTTTCGGGAGTTCATCGCGCGCGGCAACGTGCTCGACCTCGCGGTGGCCGTCATCATCGGCGCCGCCTTCGCCAGGATCACCACCTCGCTGACCGAGGACATCATCATGCCGGTGCTCGGCTGGCTGTTCGGCGGCTTCGATTTTTCGAGCTATTTCATCCTGCTCGGCGCCGTTCCCGAAAACTATCAGGGCTCGCTCGCCGATTATGCGGCGCTCAAGGCCGCCGGCGCGCCAGTCTTCGGCTATGGTGAGTTCATCACCGTCACGATCAACTTCCTCATCCTCGCCTTCATCATCTTCCTGATGGTGCGCGCGGCGAACCGGATCATGGCGAAGCCGGCCGAGCCGCCGGCGCCGGCCGAGGATCCGGCCGATATCGTGCTGCTGCGCGAGATCCGCGACGAACTGAAGAAGCGGGGCTGAGCGGCGCGCTCACTTCACATTAATCGGCGCGCGCCTATATAGGACGCGCCGGTTTCGGCCGGCTATGGCGATAAACGACGATGTGCAATAGGCACAGCGGACCCGGGGGCAGTACCCGGCGGCTCCACCACAAGGCCCTGTTGCAAAAGGGCGTTCTGATGGGGCCGAACCAGGATCGACGTGTGTTGAAAGACATCGACTTTCGCCCGGAATGGGACCACCGCGACGGCCCATCACACAAGTGCCAACGATAACGAGGCGCTCGCTCTTGCCGCGTAACCCGGTCCTCACGGACTAAGGTTACAAGGTCAAAAGCGCGGTCCGGGCCGCACCGGGCAACAGAAGCGGATTCCAGCGGCCAGGGGGTGCCGGGCAACAGAAACCCCCACTTTTCCCGCTCATTCCGGCCGCGACGCGCCGCATCGGCGCGGCGGCTCGTCGCGCCAGCCGTGCGCCTCGCGATGGAACAGTCGCGCGCTTCGGGGCATTTGTTACGCTGGCAACGAAGCGAGGACGACGCAATGACCCGATTTCTTCCGATCGCGCTTGCCGGCGCCGCCGCGCTCGCCGCCTGCGGCCAGCCGGCCGCCAATTCGATCGGCAATGATTTCGACCGCGCGACCAATGCGGTCGCGCAGGATGCCGATGCGATCCAGGCCGACACCGCCAACGCGATCAACGCCGCCCAGGAGGCGCTCGACAATCAGACCGCGGACTTCGCAAACCGGCTCGACGCGATGAGCAACCGGCTCGATGCGGCCGGCAATGCGCTGACCGGGGACGGGGACGGCGATCGGCGATAGCCGGCCCGCCGCCCCGGTCTGCATTGCGGGCGCCGGATCAGGATGTCGCGATGGTCAGCACGAAGCGGATGCTGCGGCCCGGCGAGACGACCAGATCCTTGTTGAACGCCGCCGCGTCGCGCTGCACCGAATCGGTGAGATTGCGGCCGACCAGCGAGAATTCGATCCCCGGATGGCTGGCGAAGGGCCGCAAGCTGACATGGGCGTCGAGATTGTCATAGCCAGCCGTCGGCGTGTCGAACGCGCCGACATCGTCCTGGCGGCCGCGACGGGTGAAGGTGAAGCCGGCGTCGAGCCGCGATCCCTGCCAGTGCAGGCCGCCGCCGATCCGCCAGGGCGGGATGCGCGGCACGTTGCCGCCGCCGGCGAAGGTCGCGCGGACATAATCGGCGACGGCGCGCGCCTCCAGCCTGCCGTTGCGCGTATCGAACAGACGGATGCTCGCCTCGCCCTCCAGCCCGCGGAAATGGGCGCCCTGCTGGCGATAGAGCAGCTCGCGAAGCTCGCGCCCGGCGCCGGCGATGCAATCGCCATCCTCGTCGCACGTCCGCCCGGTGAGATCGCCATAGATGAAATTGTCGAACCATGAGCTGTAGATGCTGCCCTCGAAGCGCACGCGCCCCCGGCCGATCCTCAGCGTCGCCTCCAGCGAATTGGCGCGCTCGGTGCGCAGGTTCGGATCGCCGGTCTCGAACGTTCCCGGCCCGTCATGGCTGCCGCGCGCGAACAATTCGGTGATCGCGGGCGCCCGTCCGGTGCTGGAGAAGGTGAGGCCGAGCTTCACGCCGCCGCCGAAGCTGTAGAGCGCGCCGATCGCGGCGCTGAGCGGCGTGTAGCCGCGGCGGGCGGGAATGCCCGAGGCCGGCGTGCCGTTGAGGCGGACATGCTCGATCCGGCCGCTCGCCTCCAGCGTCAGCTTCTCGCCAAGCGCGATATTGGTGAAGAGATAGGCCGCGCTCGTCCAGGTCAGTGTCGGCAGGAGATAGCTGCTGGCCTCGCCGAGCGCCGAATAGCGTCGCCGCCGCGCCTCCACGCCCAGCGCCGAATTCTCGACCGCGCCGAGCGGCGCGAACAGCAGTTCGGCGCGCCCGTCATATTCCCGGTTGAGGAAGGTGGCGACGATCGCGCCGTCCGGCTCGCGCTCGTGGTGGCGATAGTCGGCATAGCTGCCGTCGAGTTTCAGCGTCTCGAGCGCGCCGCCGCCGAGGTCGATCGACGAGCGGGTGACGAATTTCGTCTGGCGCATGTCGATATAGCTGTCGTCGCTCGGAATGCCGTATTCCGCTCCATAATGCTGGATCGCGGCGCCGAAGCGGCTGTCGCCGGCGCCGGGGAACCAGGAGCCGCCGATCGACTGGCCGCTGCCGCGGAAGAAGGAATTGGCCTGCGTGCCGAGCGGCGTCGAATAGTCGTCGGCATGGCGATAGAAGGCATCGGCGTGGAGCGCGAAATCGCCGGCGCGCGCATCGGCGAGCACCGCGCCCTCGAAGCCGTCGCTGGCGCTGTCGTAGCTGCCGGTCAGCTCCCCGGAGAAGGCGCGCGCGCCCAATGTGGCAGGGACGCGATTGTTGATCGCATTGACCACTCCGCCGATCGCCTGGCTGCCGTAGCGCAAGGTGGCGGCGCCGCGCACCACTTCGATGCTGCGCGCCGCGAGCGGATCGATCGGCGTGCCGTGATCGGGGCCGACATCGGACACGTCCGAGGCGCTGAGCCCGTCCTCGACGAGGCGCACGCGGGTCGAGTCCATGCCGCGGATGATCGGCCGGCTGGCGCCGCTGGCGAAGCCGCTGCCGGAAATGCCGGGCACGTTGGCGAGCGCGTCGGCCAGGGTGGCGCCGCCATTGTGCAATATCTGATCGCGATCGACATGCGCGGAGATGGCGGAGGTATTGTCACGCCCCAGCCCATAGGGCGCGGCGGTGACGATGATTGGCGCCTCGTCGGCCGGCTGCGCCGAACGGTCCGGCGCGTCCGCCGTGGCGACCGCCGGTCGCGCGAGGGCGGGCAGCGGCAGGGAAGCGAGGCCGACCGCACCATAAAACAGTGCCTTGTGCATGCAGGAAAACTCCGAGACTTCCGAACGGGCGGACGCGGATCGCGCGCCGCCGGGTGGCGCGGCGACGGCGGCATCGCCCCGCCATTCGCCGCGAATGATCGTCAGAAGTCGGAAAGGGGCGGCGCCCGGCTGCGCCAGTGATGGCCGCGATGCTCGGCCGGCGGCGGCAGGCCCGGCGCGGGCGGCGGCGCCGCTTCCTCGCGCGGCGCCGGGCCGGGCAG
>JBDZVR010000040.1:0-19867 GCA_040255785.1 Sphingomonadales bacterium | reverse complement strand
CGTCGGCCCGTGCGGCAGGTCCGGCGCCGCCGCCGGCCGGCCCGCGTCGGCCGGCGCCTCGATCGGCGCGCCGCCGGCCATGCCGGTCAGCTCCAGCCCCACCCGCGCCGCGCCCAGCGTCCAGCGCGAGATCCGCCACAGCCCGCCGACGCCGTCGAATCGCGCCAGCGCACCCGGGCCGGTGGCCGCCCGGCGCCAGCCGAGCGCCACCCTGGCCCGTGCCCGTCCGGCCCGCAGCGCGGCCAGCCGGTATTCGGCGAGCCCCTTGGCCGCGCCGGCGTCGAGCGCGGCCGGAAGCTGCCGCCGGTCGGCGCGCCGTCCCGGCCCGCCGGTCGCGCTCGCGCGCTGCAGCCCCGCCTGGTAGTCGCGCGCCGGCTCGTAATAGGCGATGCTCACCTCGTCGGGCACGCTGGCGAGCGCGCTTCGCTCGATCCGCCGCCGCTCGGTCTCCTCCCCGGCGGCGATCGTCATCGCCTCCCCCTGCGCCAGGCCGAGCCGCAGCGTCGCGCCGTCGTCGGTGAGCGAAAGCGGCACGATGTCGGTCAGCGCCTGCACGGCGGCGCGCACGCTCTGCCCGCTCGCGGCATAGCCGCGCACGGCGGGGGTCGCGCCGGCCAGGATCGCGCCGTCGCTCAGCGCGCTTGCGATCGCGCCGATCGCCACCTCGCCCTGGTCAGCCTCCACCTCGAAGGTCAGCGACGGGATGCGGTTGCCATAGTCCTCCAGCTGGAAGTTCTCGAACACGGCATAGGCGATGCCGCGGTAGGCGGGCGTCGTCGCCGCCCCTTCGGCCGAGGCGATCAGCGGATCGACGGGCTGGTCCTCGTCGCCGGGATAGAAGCGGAAGCCGGTCTCGCTCTTGAAGTCGCCGGCCGCGCCGCGCAGCAGCTTGCCGTCCGCCCAGATCCGGCGGATCGCGCGGATCGGCCGCGCCGAAAGCGCCACCGCGAAGCTCGCCGAATAGCTGTAGGTCACGGTCCTGGGCCGGCCCTTGCCGCCGCCGCTCGTCCCACGCGACTCGATGAGGTCGGTCGCCCAGATCACCGTGCCGGCGACGCGCAGCGTGCCGAACAGGCGCGGAATGTCGCCGCCATAGGTCGAGGTCTGCACCGAAAGGTCGCCCAGCCGCGGGCCCTGCCGCGGCCCGGGCGCGAGCAGGCGCTGGTCGACCTGCTGGCCGGCGAGCGCACCGAGCGCGCCGCCGATCGGCCCGCCGAGCGCGGTGCCGACCGCCGTCAGGATGAGAGTTGCCACTTCCTGTCCCCGTCTTGTCGCCGCCAGATGCCGAGCACGGGCCAGGGCGGCGGCCCCGGCCGCTCGACGACACGGCGCAGCGCCGCGTCGGCATGGACCAGCCCGGCGCCGGTCCAGATGCCGAGGTGGAGCTGGCGCGCTCCGGCGGCGAGCAGCAGCACGTCGCCCGCCGCCATCGCCGGCGCCGCCACCGGCCCGAGGCCGGCTGCGCGCAGCCCCGCCTCCACCCGGCCGGTCGAGCCGCCGCGCAGCCGATAGCCCGCCGGCGCCGCCGCCACGCCGAGCGCGATGGCGACGACGCCGACGCAGTCGAGCCCGGTGTCGCGCCGCCGGCCCTGCGGCCGGAACCGCGCGCCGATCAGCGATCGCGCCCGCGCGACGATCCGCTCAGCCTCGCTCGCCATCGCCCGCGCCTGTCGCCGGATCGTCCGGCGCTGTCGTCTCCGGCTCGGGCGGCGGCGGCGTCGCGTCCGCCTCGGGCGGCGGCGTCGCGTTCGCGTCGGGCGGCGGTGGCGGCGCCCAATCCTTGGTGAACTCGATCGCCCTGCCATCCACCTCGATGCGGATATGGTCGGGAATCTGGGCGCATCCGCCCGCCGGCAGCAGCAGGCAGGCGATGCAGGCGCGCAGCCGCATGGTCGTTCTCCTCGTCGTTCGCGTGAAGGGGGCTCAGGCCCCGGGATAACGGGTCAGCAGGTCGATCCCCGGCAGGTGCGGCTCGCCGCGGAAATTGGCCGCGTTCGCGAAGCGCCCGGCGCAGGTCGCAAGGCTCTTGTCGCAGCCCTCGGCGATCTCGACGAGGTCGCCCGCCGCCGGCGCGAAGGGCGGCGGCTCGCGCAGCGTGAGCCGGGTCCCCGCGGAGGCCAGGATCGCGCTGTCGAGGCCGCTGTTGGCGCCGCCGATCCAGCGCAGCCGGCCAAAGGCATGGGCGTTGCCGGCCGCCGCCTCGGCGACCTCCACCTGGGCGCCCTCGCACGAAACGACGCGGGTCAGCCGCGTTCGCGCCGCCATGTCCACCCGGCATCGCTTGTCGCCGAGCGCGGCGCGGCATTCCGGCGAGGTCTGCTCGACCACCGGCCGGTCCAGCGCCGCCGTCGCCCCCTTGAGCTCGGCCTCGAAGCCCGCGCCCTGGATGCTCACCTCGCCCAGTTCGCCGCGCGCGACGTGGAGCCGGCCCGCCCCGGGCGCGGTCCAGTCCACCACGAACAGCCGCACCGCCGCGCCGTCCCAGCGCCCGGCGGCGAGATCGTCGGCGCGGATCGCGTCGCTGGTTAGCGCGCCCCTGACGTCGAGCCCGCCCGCCTCGAAGCCGTCGCTCAGCGTCACCTCGGAGGGCAGCATTCCCGGCGCGGCGCGATAGACGAAGTCGTCGATCACGAGGTCGCGATCATGGCTGGTGAAGCCGATCGCCACCCCGTCGCGCCGCTCGATCCGCCAGCACAGCGCCGCGCCGGTGAGCGCGCGATCGAGGAAATCCGCCATGCCGCTATTCCTTCACCTCGATCAGCGGCACCCGTGGCGCCTCGCCCGCCGCGAAGGTGGCGAGGCTGACGGCGAGCCGGTCCTCGGCGAAGCGCACCGGCACGTCGAAGCGGAAGCCGGCGGCGATCCCGGCGCCGGCCGCGGGCGGCGTGTCGAAGGCGATCACGCCCTTGTCGCCGAGCGTCCAGCCGCCGATCCGCTCCACCCCGTCCACGGAGACGCGAACGCTGCCGGCGACCGGCCGGGTGATCCGCCGCGCCTGGCCGCCATAATGCTTGACGAGCGGGAACTCGCTCCTCGCGCCGTCGCCCACGCCCAGCGGCTGGTCCGCCGCGCCGGGCGCGCCGGTCATGCCGTTCGAGCTGTTGTCGAGCGGGTCGGTGAAGCGGAAGGCGACGGCCGCCCCGCGCCGCGCGCGGAAGAAGGCGATCAACGTCTCGAGGTCCGCCTCGCCGCGCAGCCCCGGCCCCGCGTCGAAGCTCATCCGCGCGTCGGCCCAGTCGGCGTTGCGCTGCTCATGGCCGCTCGCCGTCGTCGCGATCGCGGTCGAAAAGGCCGGCATCACCTGCGCCTCGCGGCCGATCGCGATCGGGAAGCGCACGTCGTCGAATGCGTCCACCTCTGCCCCTCCCTCTCCTTCTCCCTCGCATGTCCCTGCCTCGAAGATGACGAAGCCGTCGCGCAGCACCTGCGGCAGCGCCCAGATGAAGACCTCGCCGATCCCGCGCGCGCGCGCCGCCCGCGCCGCCTCGGCGATCCGCCGCCAGTCGCCCTTCGCCGCCGGATCGGCGACGAAGCCGGCGAGATAATGCTGGGCCGCCGGCGGGTAGCCGAGCCGCGCCGTCGCCTCGGCCGCGCCACTGGCCGAGGCCGCGCGCCGCCCGGCCGTCACCCACTCATAATCCTCGGTCTGGAGCAGGTCGAAGGCCGGCGCCGCCCATCCGGTCGGGAGGTTGGCGCGCTTCACCTCGCTCCCCATGCCGAGCACGGTGGGCAGATAGACGAGCAGGAGCAGCTCGGCGTCCGCCGCCTGCGCGCGCACCGCCTCGGCCAGCGCCGCCGTCGAGGCCGCCAGCGCCGCGCCGGCCCGGTCCAGCGTCGCCTTCTGCGCTGCGTCGAGCGGGCCGCGAACGTCGGCGATCGCCGCCGGCGCGAAGGCCGCGCGGGCCGCCGTGTCGTAGAGGCAGATGCGTCCGTCGGCCGTCACCCACCACCAGGGCTCGCCGATCTGGAAGCGCACCTTCTGCCCCGCCGCCACGGCCAGGCCGGCGAAGGCGCGCGCGATGCCCTGCAGCCATGCCATCGCGTCGGCATTGGCGGGGGAGAGCAGCGCCGAGGGCGGCTCCCAGCCGGTCAGCGCCGGCGATCCATCCGCCGCGCGCTGCTTCCAGCCGTCGGGGCAATGCTGGTCGAGCAGCTCGTAGGAGAGCGAGAGGATGACCTCGAGGCCCAGCGCCTTCGCCCGCGCGAGGAAGTCCGCGTGCCAGGCCGCGCAGGGCGCGTTGAGCCCGCCGGTGGCAAGTAGGTCGCCGTCCAGCGCGAAATAGTGGCTCATCCCGACATAATGGTTGATGACGCCGCGATAGCCGAGCCACAGGATGTTGCGCAGCACCCGCGCCGGCGTGAGGTGGTAGAGATCGTCATAGCCGGTCGCGATGCGGAAGCGGTGCCCGGGCACGATCGCATCGCCGATCGCGAGCACCGAGCCGGAGCCCTCGCACGCGATCTCGCTCAGCTCGGCCCAGCCCTCGGCGCTCTCGGGGAGCCGCTCGTCGGCGCCGGTATAGCCGGGCGCGACGAGCGAGATGAACATGCGGTCGATATCGCCCGCGAAGACCGGGTCGTCGGCGTCCCAGCCGCCGGCGAGCGCCGCGAAGTCGAGCGCGATCCGCGCGTCCTCGCTCGTGCCGGCGGCATAGTTCCACAGCCGCACGAACCAGCTTCGCGCCGCGCCGCTCGCGTCGCGCCCCTCGATGGTCAGCGTCGGGCCGTTCGCCGCGTCGAGCGGCATCACCCCGCCCGCGCGCCAGCGGAACGAGAGCCGGCAGCGGCGGAAGTCCCGCGCCGTCTCGTAGCGCAGCAGCGGGTGGTCGCGCGCGTCCGCCGCCTCCCAGACCAGCCCGGCGAGGTCGTTCGCCTTGTGGAAGACCGCCGTCACCCTGAGCGCGTCGGGGGCGGTGGTCACCACGCTCGCCATCATCGGCCGCGGGAAATCGACGCACCAGTAGCGCGCGTCGAAGCGCTTCACCGTGCCCGGCGCGCGGTGCGCGCTCCCGGGCGAGGCCAGCCACTCGCCCATCCTATTCTCCCGCCTCGATCAGCGCCCGGCGCACGGCGCGCGCGATCTGGCGGCTCGAAGCCTCGAGCGCGCGCGGCGCCGCGTCGGCGGGCGCGTTGACGCTGATGCTGACGCGCAGCTCGCGCGGCGCCGCCGCCGGCGCCGGCGCGATCCGCCCGCTCGCGGTCGGCACGAACAGCTCCGGCCCGCGCTCGCCGACCAGATAGGGCCGGCCGGGGGAGACCGGCCCGCCGATCGCCTTGCCCGGCGCGCCGACGATCGCGCCGATCACGCCGCCGAGGCCGCCGGCGCCGCCGCCGAGGATCGCGGCGATGCCGCCGCGCACCGCGCCCGCCGCGATCTCGGCCATCGCCGCGAGCGCCGCGCGCTTCAGGTCGTCGAAGCCGAGCTTGCCGGCGCGGATCGCCCGCGCGAGCGCGCTTTCGATCGAGCGGCCGGCCCGCGCCGCGCCGTCGCCGAGGCCCATTTCCAGCTCCGCCTTCATCGCCGCCACGTCGCGGGCGAAGGCGGCGGTGTCGGCGCGCGCGCCGATCAGCGCGCCGTCGCTCTCGTCAAGCATCGGGATACATCTCCATCAGCCGGCTGAGGTCGTCCCTCGTCACCGCTGTCGGCGGCGCGGGCGCCAGCGCGCGCAGCACCAGCGCCAGTTCCGCCGGCGTCGCGTGCCAGAACTCGTCCGGCCGCCAGCCGAGCCAGGCGCCGGCGATTCCCGCGAGCCGCGCGGCCGTGTCGCTAAACATCGCCGTGCACGATCTGGCCGAGCAGGGTCTTGAGGATCGGCGCGGTCTTCGCGAGCCCGAGCTCGGTCAGCGCCTCGCCGACCGTCTCGACGGTCGGCCTCGCGCCCGGCGCGGCGATGCAGTGCCACACGAGCCGCGCCGTCTCGGCCAGCGTCAGCCTGCCCTCGGCCGCGCGCTCGACCAGCGCGAGCAGTGGCCCCAGCGCCTCCTCCGCTTCGACCAGCGCCGCGAAGGTCGGGCGGAGCAGCACCGTCTCGCCGCCGATGGTCAGGCTCGCCTCGCCGCGCGCCGGATTCGCCGCGCCGCTCATGCCGCCGCCACCTCGCCCGAGCTTTCGAGCGCGAGCGCATAGGTGCGCTCGCCATTATAGTCGCCGGCATAGTCGAGCCGGGTCACCAGGAAGCGGCCGCGCAGCCGCTCCCCGCTCTCGAAGGAAAGCTCGTAGTCGTCGAGCGTGCCGGCGAGCGCGCTGGCCCTGATCCGCGCTTCGGCCGCCGAGGCGGTGAAGATGCCGCTCGCCGCGACCGAGACCGAGCGCACGCCGGCGCCGGAGAGCAGCTCGCGCCAGCCGCCGCTCTCCTTGCTGGTGACGTTCACCGCCTCGCCGTTGACCGACATCTGCGTGGTCCGCATGCCGGCGACGGTCGCATAGGCCGGCGGCGCGCCGCCGTCGCCGACCTTCAGCAAGAACGCGCTTCCCTTTTCGGCACCCATGCCGCAATCTCCTTCCATTGCTTCTTGTGAATGACTCGGGAGACGTGAGATGATCTCGACCGTCCTCGCGCTCGCGCTCGCCGGTGCCGGCATGCAGGCCGACACGACCCGCGCGAGCCGCGAAGCGTTCAACCAGTGCCTGCGCCAGTTCCTCGATCGCAGCATCGAGGACCGCATGGCCGCGGACGCCTTCAATTCGGCCTTCCCGCGGCAATGCGCGAGCGAGGAGGCCGCCTATCGCGCCGCGATCCTGCAGCGCGAACGCGCCTTCGGCTCCACCGCCGCCGACGCCGAGCAGGCGGCGAACGAGGAGATAGAGGACGCGCGCGCCAATGTGCGCGACCAGTTCGAAGGCGCCTCGACGCCGAGCGGCGGCTGATTCAGCGCGCCAGCATCCGCGCCCGATAGTCGGTGCGCGCGATCCACCTCCGGCGGCCCTCGCCCGCGATCCGGCCGCGCAGCACGATCAGCGTGACGACGTCCCATCCCGCGACGCCGCCGAGCCCCGTCACGATGTCGCGCGCCCTCGCCTCGATCCGGCGCAGGCGCGCGGGCGCCTCGCCCTCGTCGCGCAGCACCAGGCTGAAGGTGATTTCGCGCCCCGCGCCGGTCTTGTGCCCCCAGTCCAGCTCCGCGCCCATTTCGAGCACGCCATGGGGAAAGGCCGCCTGCGTCGCGGCGCCGTCGTAGCAGCCGTTCAGGCCCTCCAGGCCGCGCAGCGCCGCGATCAGCGCCTCGGCCAGCGCCGCTGCCGGCGCGGTCGCCGGTCCGGTCTCCATCGCGGCCCTCCTCAACCGATCCGCAGCCGTCGCCACGGCCGCCAGAGCGCGCTCACCGCCGCCGGCGGCTCGCCCGCGCCCTCGCCGTCGCGGCGCAGGTAGAGATGCGCGGCCATGCGGATCACGCCCTGGCGCAGCCCCTCGGGCAGGTCCGCCGGCGCGCCCGCCATGCCGGCGACATAGGTCACGCGCGCGCGCCCGCCGCCGCCGCCGGGGAAGCGCACCCAGCCGTGGCCGGCGGCGTCGATATCGATCGCCTGGTCGCCGGGCGGCAGCGGCGTCGCCGATCCGTCCGCCCCGATCGCCGCGACCGCCTCGATCGCGCGCACCGGCATGTGCGCGAGCCGTTGCCAGGAGGCGGAGCGCGCCACGATCTCGGTCACGCCGCGGGCGATGAGCAGCCGGCCGGTGAAGCGCTCGCACAGGTCCGTCGCGGCGCGCGCGAAGCCGGCGATCAGCGCGTCCTCGCCGCTCGTCTCGACGCGCAGCAGCGCCTTGATCTCGGCGAGCGGCGCGGCGAGCGCCCCCGGCGCGATCGTCTCGACCGCCATCACCTGTCCTCCACGCGCAGGGTGATCGAGCGCTCGTCGACGCTGCCGTCCGAAAGCGTCACCCGGTTGGCGACCGCATAGGCCCGGCCCGGCACGCCGCCCGAAAGCCGCGCGGCGGCGCGATTGAGGTCGAAGCTCGCCTGCTCGACCGCGATGCCGCCGGGCTCGTCGGGGTCGACCGCCCATTCGCTGGCCGCGATCGTCTGCCCGTCGAGATAGCCGGACCAGTCGATCGCGTAGTCGATCCGCCCGTGCGGATCCTTGAGATAGAAGCTCATCCCCGCATCCTCGCTGATGGTGCGTTCAGGGCCGCGTCGCCCGCGCCGTCGCGGTCCGCGCCGGCACCGGGTCGGCGTCGCGCGTGCCGGCCGGGCGCGGCCCGCCATATTCGCAGGCGAGCGCGCGCAGCGTCGCCGCGGCGATCGCCTCGCTCGCGATCGCGCGCCCGGTCACGACAGCCCGCTCCCGCTCGCGATTGCCTCGCTCGTGCTGTTGAACCAGATCGTGCACATGCCGCGCGCCGCGAGCGTGCGGTCGCCGGTCGACCCGGTGCCGGCGAGCCGCAGCGTCAGCCCGCTGCCCTGCGCCAGCGTGATCGGCGCGCCGCTGTCATTGTAGATGGTGAGCAGGCTGCCCGCGCCCGGCCCGGCCGCGATGGTGACGTCGCCGCTGGCCGCGAGGCACTTGCCGCGCTCGGCGCCGGCGGTGGTGCGCGGCAGGTCGCGCCAGCCGATCTCCAGCCCGCCATATCGCGCGGTGCCGGCGAAGTCGGGCGAGGCGATCGGCGCGTAATGGCTGCCCTCCTTCCCGTCCAGCAGGTCGGCGTCGAGCCCCGAGCCGGCGCCGTCATTGCCGCTGTTCCAGAGAGTGTTCCACGCCTTGCCGCCGATGAAGCTGGGATGGCCCGCCTCGGTCGCGCCGGCGCGGAAATAAAGGTCGCTGGTCGCGTAGCGGCCGACGAGCTGGAGCGCCGTGTCGGAGCCCCGGCAGACGATCATCTGGTTGAACGACGCGCCCGCCGGCGCGTTCGCCGGCATGTTGTTGATCCGGTAGAAGCCGCTGGTCAGGACGGTGTTGAGGTCGGTGCCGTGCGGCAGGCTGATCGTCCCCAGCGTCGTGCCGGTGATCGCGCCGCCGGTGATGTCGACCGCGCCCGCCGCCTGGGTCGCGAGGCTGCCGAGGCCGAGATTGGCCCGCGCGGCTGCGGCGGTAGACGCACCCGTGCCGCCGTTCTCAATAGCCAAGTCCGCGCCCGACCAATTCGAGTTGTTGACGCTGCCCGCCGCGGCGTCGCGCGCGGCGAACCATGCGGCCGCGACGGTGAGCGCGACCGTCTTGAGGCCCGGCGAGAAGTCGACCGCCGCGCCGCCGGCGGATGAGGCGAGCGGCGCGCGTGACAGCGCGCCGTCGGCGCCGATCTCGCCCTCGCCCGTCTCCCATTCGCCGGGATGGGTGACGCCCAGGATCGCATAATGGAAGCGCGCGCCCGGTGGCACGGCGTCGGCGAAGCGGCGGTGGCCGGGCAGCGCCCCGCCCAGCGGCAGGTCGCCCGCGCCGGTGCCCCAGCTCGCCTCGCGCACCAGGTCCGCGAAGAACAAAGCCATGCTCGGCCTTTCCGTCTGAAATTGTTCCGTCCGGGCTTGGCCGGACAGGTCGAAAGTGCGGGTGCGCCGGACGGGAAAGGGGACCCGCCCGGCGCATGAGGAGGGCGCACCCTCCCGGTTCTGCTCGCCGCCAGGCTCCCGGCCCGCCCAGGGCGGGCGCGGGTCGGCCGAAGGCCGCTGGCGGCGCGATGCCTTCGCCCGCGACAACGCTCGGGGGCGGTCGCCCGCCCCGTCGCGGGCCGGGCTCAGGCCCCGAACTTCAACAGCTTGATCGCCTCGGAGTTCATCACCTGGCCGCCGACGCGCCGGGTCGCGTAGAAATGGACGAACGGCTTGTTGGTGAAGGGATCGCGCAGGATCCGCGTCTCGCCGCGCTCGGCGATCAGATAGCCGGCGCGGAAATTGCCGAAGGCGATGGCGAGCGCGTCCTCGGCGATGTCGGGCATGTCCTCGGCCTCGATCACCGGATGGCCGAGCAGCGTGTCCGGCCGCCCGGCGGCGAGGCCGGGCTGCCACAGGAACGCGCCGTCGCCGGTCTTGAACTTGCGGATGCGCGTCGCGGTCGCCGAGTTCATCACGAACACGGCGCCCTGGCGGTAGGGCGGCCGCAGCGCCTGGACGAGGTCGATCAGCACGTCCTCGGGATCGGCCGCGGGGAAGCCGCCGGCGACGCCGGTCTCGATATATTGCAGCGTGCCGAACGGGCGGCTGTCGTCGGCGGCATCGCTGGTCGGCGCGGCGAGGAAGCCCTTCGGCCGGTTCACGCCGTTGCCGGAGACGAAGGCGGCGCCCTCCGCGCGCGCGAATTCGGCCGCGATCTCGTCGGCCAGCCAGGCCTCGACGTCGAAGGCGGCGTCGTCCAGCATCGCCTGGCTCGCCGCCGGGTTGGCGTAGAGGTCGCCGAAGGGCGGCGCGATTTCGTGGAAGCCGGGGGTCGCGGTCTCGGCCCGCGCGCCGGTCTCCGCCGCCCAGCCCGAGGGCGTGCCGCCGCTCGTCACCAGCTTGCGATAGCCGGCGCTGCCGACCTTCACGACGTTCGCGATCGCGCGGATCGGCGAGATGCTGGCCAGCGTCCGCTCGATCCGCTCGTCGATCTCCTCGGGCAGCGCATAGCCGCCCGCGCCGTCGCTGGCGCCGGAGGCGGCCTTGAGCTCGACCCCGGCCTCGAGCCCCTTCCTCAGGTAGCGCTCGACGAAGGGCGAGCCTTCGCCCTTCGCGCCGGACAGCGCCGGCCGCGCGCCGGCCACCGCCTCGGCGTCCAGCCGCGCCCGCAGCGCCGCCACCTCGTCGCGCAGCGCCGCGACATCCTCGTCCGCCCGCTCGATCGCCTCGAACGACGCCTCCAGCGCATCCGCCTTCACCTCGATCATTCCACACTCTCCTGCTTGCAGAAACAAAAAGGCCCTCCCGTGCGCACGGGAGGGCCGCGATCGCTTCGTTGGTAGTCGATTGGCCGGCTAGCTAGCCGACCTGCTTCCGGCGCTTGGACGGCGCCTGGCGTTGCTTTTGATCCGGCCCGGACCGACGCCGGTCCTGGTCCTCGTCAGCCGAGCGCCCGCGCGTGAGGAACATCCCCACGATCGCGACCAGCACGCCGCCGCCAAGGATCGAGCCCGCGATCGGCTGGCCAAGCCAGAAGGTGAAACCGATCAGCAACAACATCGCCGCAAGCGCGGAAATCGCCAGCCATTGGCCACGACTTTGGAGCCGGTATTCACATTTGAGCGATTCGGCTTCCAGTTCGTGACGATGAATCTGATTGCGCTCCGCCATGGCGATGATGCGCTCGGCGCTGCCTGGACAGATTTGCTCGTAGTGCGCAAGATCCTCAGGCGCGGGCAGCGGTCCTTGATGGAACTTCTGCATCATCATACCGATGACGCGTTCGGCTTCCTGCTTTCGCTCGGGCCGTAGAACAGGTTTCAGCTTTTCGACGAGCTCGCGCGCCGGCTGCTCGAAGGAAGCTTCGTCCTCTGAGCCGGGGTTCCTGGACACCCGCTTTACTCTTTGGCGGCGACCGTCATCGCAGCTTTCAGGTCTTTCCCGACCGCCTTCCAGTCGTCAGCGACGGAGCCGGCCTTGGGAGAGCCCAAAGTCTGCCAAATGTTGATCCTGGCCGCGCCCTTCAGCATGACCTTGCATCGGCGACGGTTCGTGACGCCGCGAACAGCACCCTGGAGGCGCGTGTCGTGGAAAGTCATCGTTGTCCCCTCATTGGCCAGCGGTGCATGGGTCAAAAATGGTTATGCTGTCAACGGCGCGCAATCGTGCGGGTTCCTAGCCCGGAAAGCTTGCCGCCCAATGAACAGTGCCCGATGAACGGCGGGCAGCGGGGTCGGAAGATCCCGGTCGGGCCGGGGCAACGTCGCCTGGGCGCCGGCCGGGGTCGGCGTCACCCCTCCACCGCATGCACCCGCGCCCTCGGCTGCATCGGCAGCGTCACCAGGCTCACCTCGATGAGGTCGAGGTCGATGAGCTCGCGCGGCGCCTCGCCCTCGGCCTTGCGCACGCGGTAGCCGAAGCTCAGCCCGCTCACCGCGCGCTCCTTCACCAGCGCCGCCGCGCGCCGGTCGACCAGCCGGCCGATCACGCGCAGCCCGCGCCGGTCCTCCTTCAGATATTCGATCCGCCCGATCGGCCGCGCCGGATCGTGCTGCCACAGGAGCGGCACCGCGCCCCGCTTCAGCGAGCGCGCGAACGCCCCCGCGCGGATCAGGTCGCCGCCGCGGTCGACCCGCCCGAAGACCGCCGCATAGCCGGCGAACCTCATGGCCGGATCGCCTGCGGCAGCCCGACCTTGAGCGCGATGCCGGCCAGCAGCAGCGCGAGCGCGATCCGCACCGCCCAGCCCGCCGCCGCGCTCAGCGCCGATTTCTTCGCGTCGCGCCAGGCGCGCAGCAGCTCGCGCAGCTCGTCCATGTCGCGCCGCGCGCTCTCGTCCCTGAGGCCGAGCGCGGCCAGCGCCCGCTCCGCGCCGAGCCCGCTCGCCTCCTCGATCAGCGCGCGCAGGGTGACGAGATCCGCCCCCTGCCCTTCCGCCTGCTGGGCCAGCAGCGCCAGCATCGAAGCCTGGTTGGTCATCCTCGTCTCTCCATATGCCCTCCCCCCGGACCGGAGCGAGGGGTGGCCGAAGCGTCAGCTTCGGGCGGGCGAGGAAAAGCCGAGCATCTCGCGCTTTTCCTCCACGGTCAGGAAGTCCGCCGCCGTCACCGCCCGCCACAGCGCCTCGCGCTCCTCGTGCAGCGCGCTCACCTGGTCCAGGTCCACGGCGAGCGTCAGGCCCGGCCACCAGGCCGCCAGCCCCTCGCCGAGCCCGCCCAGGATCCGCGTCGCCATCGGCAGCACCGTGAGCCGCCACAGCGCCCGGTTCGCCTCGCGATAATTGGCGTAGGTATTGTCGCCCGGCAGGCCGAGCAGCATCGGCGGCACGCCGAAGGCGAGCGCGATCTCGCGCGCCGCCGCGGCCTTCAGCGCGACGAAGTCCATGTCGGCGGGGCTGAGGCTCATCGCCTGCCACTTGAGCCCGCCCTCGAGCAGCAGCGGCCGCCCGGCATTGGCGCTGCCCTGGAACAGCGACTCCATCTCGGCCTTCAGCCGCTCATATTGCTCGGCCGAAAGCGCGGCGTCGTCGCCTGGCTCATAGACCAGCGCGCCGCTCGGCCGCGCGGCATTGTCGAGCAGCGCCTTGTGCCAGCGGGCGGAGGCGTTGTGGATCGCCACCGCCGGCGCCGCCGCGGCGAGGCAGCCGAGCCCATAATGGTCGTCGGTTGGATGCGCCGCCTTGAGGTGCATGACGCCCGGCCGCCCGAGGCCGTCGCGCGCGGCGATGCGCGCCCGCGTCTCGCCCGCGCGATAGACATAGGCCGCCGGCCATCCGCGCGCGTCCGCCTCGATCGTCACCCGCTCCGGCCGCAGCGCGAACAGCTCGGCCGGCACGCCCTCGCCATCCTCGATCACCCGCACGAAGGCGTTGCCGTGCAGCAGCAGGTGGATCGCCACCGTCTCGAGCAGCGCCGGCGACGCCAGCCCTTCCCGGAACCGCGAGGGCGATCGCGCGGCGGCGGACGCCTGCGCGACCCCTTCCGCCACCAGCGTGACGCCGGCGACGCTTTCCGCGACCAGCCGCATCGCGCGCTGCGCGACCGCGTTGCCGACCACCGCCTCGCGCACCTGCGCCTCGTAGCTTCGCGGCCACGGCTCGCCCGCGAACCGCCCCGCCAGCCCCGAAAACAGAAAAGGCCGCCCGGCCTCCCGGGCGGCCTTCCGGCCGAACCATTTCATGCTTGCTCTCCAATCGGGACGAAAGCGCCTACAGCCGCTCGTCGATCCCCGCCTGCTTCAGAACATTGTTCGCCGCGACCTTGGACGACAGATCGCGCTGAACCACGAATCGCGCCTTTGAGATCGGACTCTGCCAGAGGTCGTGGCTGCCGTTCGCGTGTCGAACGAACGTGCAGCCATGCTTTTCGAGCAGTTTGATGAGCTTGCGGCGATAGTCAGCCACGCATTCGCCCTTCAGGGTCCGAGACGGACAATAGAAACACCTGCAATGGAACAGGAGTTACTCGGTGCCGGCGGCCCCCCGGCACAGGGGTAAGGTCATCTCGCCTCAAGACCCGAAAAGATCAACTCGATCCTTGCCTGTAATGTGGGATATCCACAACCAGTTACTCTAGGCGGCCACTCGCGCGTGGCCTTTCGAAATGGCCTGCGCGGCGATATGCACCGGCACGTCGAACGCGCCATGCCCGGCGGGCAGCCGCCCGTTCTCCTCGAGCAGGATCGGCACCAGTTCCAGCACCATCTCCTGAAGGCGACGGAAATCGGCGTGTTCGGCGACAAGCCCGGGCACGTCCTCGCTCGTCGCCACCCAGACTCCGGCCTCCGGGTCCCACTCGGCCCGGACGAGCACCGCGATGTCGACAATTCGGCGGGTCATCGCCCTTCCTTTCGCAATCGGCGGCACGAGGCGCCGTCAGGGTTCTAATGGTGAGAACCTTCGCAAATTGCAAACGCCCTCAAACGCCCTAAAGCCCCCGCAGCCGCGGCGCGGGCGGGGCCGGGCTCATCAGCTCGGTCATCGCCCAGACCATCGCGTCGGCGCGGTCGGGGCTGCGTCCGGGGCCCTCGTAGCCGCCGCCGCGCAGCATCCCGCAAAGCTCGTCCTCCAGCTCCGGAAAGGCGCCGGCAAACGCCGCCTTGCCGGTCTCGAACCAGTTGGCGACCGGCTCGGCCCGCTGTGCCTTGCCGTAGCGCGCGCGCACCGCCTTCACCGGCAGCGCCGCGTCGACACCGCGCAGCATCGCGGCGACCATCTCGCCGCCCTGGTTGCTTTCGGCGACGATCCGCTCCGCGCCCCAGTCCGCCGCCGCGGCGGCGACGGCGCGCGCCCAGCCTTCCGGCCCCAGGCCGTGCGCCGAACGGTCGTCGAGCACGAGCAGCGTCCCGTCCGCCGCGGCGCCGCACACCACGATTCCGCACGCGTCTCCCTCTGCCGAGGCCGGCGGATCGACGCCGACGACGACGCGCGCGAGCCCGCCTTGCTCGCCCGCGCGCGGGCCCGGGCCACGGACCCGGCACCGCTCGACCAGCGCGCGCGTCCACAGCGCTCCCTCGACCTCCTCGATCAGCTCGCCGTCCAGCTCCTGCCGGCCGAACCGGGTGCCGCCGTAGCGGGCGGTGACGCTCTCGACGAACGCCGCCGGCAGGTCGGGATTGTCGGCGGTGCGCCCGCGCGTCACCGCCGCATCAACGATCAGCTCGCGCAGCAGGGGGATCGGTCGCGGCGTCGTCGTCACCAGCACCCGCGGGCATCGCCCCAGCCGGAGGCCCAGCACCAGATTGTCCCAGGTCTCGCGCGGGCGCGCCCATTTCGCCAGCTCGTCGCACCAGGCGACGTGATGCTCCGGGCCGCGCAGCCCGTCGGGGTTGGCGCCCGAATAGGCGAAGGCCTGCGCGCCGGAGGCGAAGGTGAGCACGCCGGCGGTCGGCCGCCAGATCACGTCCTCCTCCGCCGCCGCGACCGCGATCAGCCCGCTCCTGCCCTCGATCATCACCCGCGCGACCTCGTCGATCGTCGCGCCGACGAGGGCGATGCGCAGGCCCGCATTCGCCCTGGCGAGGGCGCTCACCCACTCTGCCCCGGCGCGGGTCTTGCCGTAGCCGCGCCCGGCGAGCAGCAGCCAGACGCGCCAGTCGCCCCCGGGCGGAAGCTGCCCGCCGCGCGCGCGCGCCGCCCAGGCGGGCTCGAGCAGCGCGATCTCCTCCTGCTCCAGCCGCCGCATCCGCCGGCCGAGCTCAGCCGGATCCAGCCGGCTCAGCGTCTCGCGCCATTCGCGCCACATGGGCAGCTTCATTCGATCGGTCCTTCCGGTGTCTGGGCCAGCTCGCCGGGGTCACCGGCTGGGTGAGCTTGCGCATCAGCGCCTCGATCCGCTCGTGGCGCGGCCTCGGGTCGGCCGCCGGACGGGCCGGCATGGCCGGCGCGTCGCCCTTGCGGCCGGCGCGCTGCTTCAGCAGCTCGCGGGCGAGCGCGGCGTCGATCCCGTCCTCGCCGGCGCGGGAATCCGCCGCCCTTGCCGCCCCCGCGCGGCGCAGCAGCAGCACCTCGAGCCGGTCGTAGCCGGCCGCGATCACCGCCGCCCATTCCGCCGCGAAGGCGGGGTCGGCGGCGCGCAGCCGGCAGATCGTCGCCCAGTCCAGCCCCGCCGCGGCGCAGGCCGCGTCCATGTCGTAGGTCTCGGCGAGCCGCGTCAGGAACCGCCGCTTGCGCCGTTTCGTCCAGCACAGCCGCAGCCGCCTGGGCGGCGGCAAGTCGCCCGCCCCGCCCGGCCGCGCGCCGTTCGCTCCATCGCCCATCCTCTCCGTCCCTCGTGATTTGGCGCGGCCGTCCCCGCGCTGGCGCGCCGCACGCGCGGCGAGCGCCAGGGCAGGGACAAGGGGCGGCGGCGCCTTCGTGTCGCGCCGCCGCCCCGCATCGGCCACATTTGTCGAGCTTGCCCGCCTTGTGCCAGATCAGCGTTGCGCTGTCAAGCGCTTTTTACCCATATGGTTCGTCAGCCATCGCCATGCGAGCTCGCCCAGCCAGGCGGCGAGCATCGTCGCGCCGGTGAGCGGGAAGCACAGGCCGAGCGCCGTCATCAGCAGCGCGAGCCCGCGCGCCTGGCGCGGGTCGTCGGGTGGCGGCGGCGCGGCGAGGCCCCGGCCGCGGCGGCGCTTCCACCACATCACGGGCGCGCTCGCCGCGAGCACCAGCATGGCGAGGCACGCGGCCAGCATCACCAGCCGGTTGGCCGCGCCATATTGCCCGCCCTGATGGGTGAAGATGCCCCATTCAAATGCCCGCGCGCCGATCCCGAAATCGGCGAAGCGCAGGTCCTGCAAGGTCCGCCCGCTGGCAGGATCGACATGGATCACCCGCACCGCGCCGGTGCGCTCGGTGGTCGCGGCGATCCGGTAGGGCTCGCCGGGCGCGCGCGGCAGGTCGAGCGCGAAGGGCGGCGCGAGGCCGCGCGCCATCGCGATCGCCATCGCCCGGTCGGGGCCGATGTCGCCGCCGGTTCCGCCGCGCGGCTCGGCGCGGCCGCGCAGCGTCCAGGGCAGCGCGGCGTCGTGGCGATGGGTCGCGCCGCCCGTCGCTCCCGGCGGCGGCGGCACGCCGGCCCCGCTCGCCGCCACCAGCCGGTGGAAGGCGCCGCCCCAGACCTGGGTCCAGGGCATTCCGGTCAGCGCGAGGAACAGGATCGCCGCGCCGGCGATTGCGCCGGTCGAGGCGTGGAGGTTGCGCCAGAAGCGCCGCTCCCCCACCCGCCCGGCGAGCGAAAGCGCCCGGCCGCCGCCGCGCGGCCACCACAGATAGAGGCCGGTCAGGACGAGCACGATCGCCCAGCCGGCGGCGATCTCGGTCAGCGCATTGGCGGTCGGGCCGAGCCGGGCGAGGCTGTGCAGCTCCTTCAGCGTCGCCATCGGCCCGCCCGCCCGCGCGGTGCCGAGCACCAGCCCCACGTCGGGGCGCACGAAGGCCATGCGCTCGCCGCCGTCCGGCGTCGCATAGGCGAGGCGCCAGCTCTCGCCCGCGCCCGCCGGCCGGACGATCTGCGTGACGCGGCCATCGAGCTGCGCCTCGACCCGCTCGACCAGCTCCGACGCCGGCAGCGGCGGCGCGATCGCCGGCGCCTCGATCCAGTCGCGATAGAGCAGCCGCTCGATCCCGTCCTTGTAGAGATAGAGCGCCCCGGTCGCCGCCATCCAGGCGAGCAGCGGCAGCACGACGAGGCCGGCATAGAAGTGCCAGCGCCACGCCGCCCGGTAGAGCGCGCCGCGCGTCGCGCCCCCGCCCGCGCCCACGCCCGCGTGCGCCCGCGTCGCCATCAGAAGCGCGCCCGCACGCCGGCGTGGACCGCCGGTGGCTCGACCGGATAGAAGATCACCGCCCCCGGCGTCGCCCGTACCGCCGCCGAAATGTCGCCCACCGCGCGCGTGCCGGTGAGGTTGCGCGCGTCGATGAAGGCGCTCATGCCCTCGCCCAGCTCGGCCGCGGCGCTCAGCCCCAGCGTCGCATAGCCGCCGACCCTGAGCGTGTTGGCATAATCGGCGAAGGCGCCTCGCGGCACCCATTCGAGGATCGGCGTCACGTGTTGCGCCGCGCTCCCCAGCCGCAGCTCGGCCCGGTAGAGCTGCCTCGGCACCACCGGCAGCCGGTTGTCGCCATAGTGCGCGTCGCCGAGGAAGCGGAAGTCGTTATACTGCCACACCTGTCGCAGCCGCACCCGGGGCGCGAGGTCGAGCGTGAGCCCGGCCTCGATTCCCTGATGCCTGGTCCGCCCGGCATTGAAGGTCGCCGCGGGCACGCCCGGCCCGACATCGAACTGGAGCAGTTCGCCCTTCAGCGTCGCGCGGTAGAGGCTGACGTCGAAGCGCGCGATACCGATCCGGCCGCGTGCGCCCGCCTCCGCCGTCCAGGCGCGCTGGCTCGCCAGCGGCACGAAGGCGGCGGTCTGCGCCAGCTCGATGAAGCCCGGCAATTCGTGCGAGCGGCTGATGTTCGCATAGAGCTGCAGGTCCGCGCGCGGCGCCCAGATCAGCCCGAGGCGCGGCGAGAGCTCATCGTCGGCGAAGCGCCCGATCGCCGGCGTCGGGAAGGATTGCGCCTGGCGCCGCGTGCCGTGGGTGAAGACGCCGCCCGCGATCAGGCGTAGCGCGCCGATCGCGTAGCGCGCCTCGCCGTAAAGGTCGATCGTCGCGGCCGAAAGGCCGGCCTCGAAGGTGCGCGCGCCGCGCCGCCCGTCGTCATTGACGAAGCGCCGCGAGGCCATCGTCCCGAACCGCCCGGTCGCGCCCAGCGTCAGCGTCCAGGGCCCGCGCGCCGCGTCGAGCCGCGCGAACAGGCCCCAGTCGGTCGAGCGCTGGTCGATCACCTGGTAGATCGGATGGTCGAGCGCCTTGAGGTTCGCGAAGCCGCCAAGCTCCAGCGTGACGTTGGCCCACGCGATCCGCGTCCGGTTCTGGAGCCGCAGCGAATCGATGTTGCGCTGCTGGTCGCCGGCGAAGCTGCCCCGGCGCGGGTGGCGAACCGCATCGGCGAGGGTGAGCGCGCCGGGCAGCTGCTGCCGCAGGTGCTGCGCGCTCGCGTGGAAGCGGGTCTCGATCGCCGCGCCGAGGCGCAGCCCGACATTGCCGTTGAAGCGCAGCGCGCGGCGCCGGCCGTGGGCGCGCGCGCCCGCCGATCGGTCGCCCGACAGCGCCAGCCAGGCATCGCCGGTCGCGTCGGCGACGCCCCAGGCGGCGAGCGCGCGCAGCGTCTCGTCGCTGCCGCCGTCGAGCCGGATCGCCAGCCCCGGCGCGTCGCGCCCGGTCGGCGTGACGCCGTTGATCGCGCCGCCCAGCGTCGCGTTGCCGAGCCCGAGGCCGCTCGCGCCGCGATAGACCTCGAGATGGGCGAGCACGGCCGGGTCGAGCTCCTGGAAGTCGCCATTGCCGTCGGCGAGGTTGATCGGCACCCCGTCCTGCAGCAGCGTGATCCCGCGCATGTGGTAGCTGCGGCCGATGCCCGAGCCGCGGATCGACAGGCGCACCTCCTGGGCGAAGCGCGGCTGGGCATAGACGCCCGGCGAGAAGGCGAGGGCGTCGCGCAGCGACACCGCCAGCCGGTCCTGATAGGCGGCCGCGTCGACCAGGTCGGCGCCGCCGGGGCGGCTCGCCACTTCGGCTTCGGCTCCGGCTTCGGCGGTGCGCGCGCCGGTGACGATGATCGGCGGCGCGGCGGGATCGGCCTTGGCGGAGGCCGCGTTCGGGGCGGCGAGCGCGCCGGTGACGGCGAGCGCGCGCAGCAGGGTGGCCATGATTTGAGAGTCCCTGAGGATCGTTCGGCGGCGCGCGCGGGCGCCGCGCCCTTGCCGGCATCGCGGCCGGCGGCGACGAAATCAGGCGCGCGGCGGCGGGCCGG